>NZ_CP119791.1:2214113-2952151 GCF_029338295.1 Haladaptatus sp. QDMS2 | reverse complement strand
TTGCCGACCGCGACGGTGCGGTGTACTATCAGGCAGTCCAGGGAACAGAGACGACACAACTCAGGCGGTTCATCGAGGCAGCCGCCACGACGTATCCCGATAGTACGGCCGTCAAAGAGGAGTGGGAACCCCTCCTGAAACACCTCGTCGACAAAGACGCAATCATCGTCATCGACGAATTCCCGTACCTCATCGAATCGAACGAGGGCCTCCCCTCGGTCATTCAACATCTCTGGGATACGGCTGTCGATGAGAGTCAGGCAACCCTCGTACTCACGGGCTCTGCAATCGGGATGATTCATACGCACATCCTCGATGGAGGGGCACCACTCTACGGGCGCGTATCACAGACACCGAATGGCCGTCTCGAACTCACTCAGCTCCCGTTTCGCTCCATCAACGAGTTCGTGCCCACGTACGATCCCGAGGAGCGAGTGTTCGTCTATGGTGTCTTCGGGGGCACACCCCGATATCTCATGCCACTCGATCCGTCGCAACGTCTCGGAGAGAATATCAATCGGTTGTTGTGTGACCCAGATGGACCACTCCATGACGAACCCGAAACCGTCCTCCAGATGGAGCTCAGTGAGGTGAACACGTATTTTTCCGTACTGGAGTCGATGGCGAGTGGAAACCGCAGTCGGAACGAAATCGCGCAGGGAGCCGGTATCGAAAGCACCAACACGTCGTACTATTTCGACCGGCTGGAAACGCTCCAGATAATCGAGAAACACCATCCAGCACTCGCCAACCCGGCACGCAGCAAACAGACTCGATACCACATCCGAGACCCCGTATTCCGGTTTTACTTCCGATATCTCTACGGACGAAGTGGACAGTACGAACTCTACGGCGAGAACGCCTATGCTGATCTCATCGAACCGGAATTGCCCGACTTCGTCAGTGAGACGTTCGAATCACTCTGTCATCAGGCAGTACCGGAACTCTATACAGACTACCAGCTCACACAGGTTCCGAGTCAGTGGTGGTACAAGGGCCGTGAGGTGGACGTCGTCGCACCAACCGACGGATCGACGCTGATCGTTGGCGAAGCGAAGTTCACAAACGCACCCCTCGGCTATGACGTTCTCTCAGCTCTCGAAGAAGACGCACCCCATATCGACTGGACGCCCGAAGCGGGTGGAGAGCCGGAATTTGAGTTCGCCTTGTTCAGCCGGTCTGGATTCAAACGCTCTGTCGAAGAAGCTGCAGACGAACGCGATGACCTCCGTCTCTTCGATCTGACCGAGGTCGTTGCCGTTCTCGAAAGTGAAGCCGAAAACTGAAAGGAGATAGCTGGAAGTCATACATTCGACTCATGTCCGTTCCGGCGATTGCCAGAACCACCATACGAGAGACTCACCCATCACTCTCCGATGAGTCACTGAGAAACCCAACGAACAACATCCCATCCGTCTTCAAATCATATTCGACATCGATATCGAGAGTAGTGTAGTTGAACGGTTCCGTCACGATGTGATACCCATTCGGTGACTCACGGACCGTCACGACCGACGTCTGTTTCTCCAGAGATGCGAGCAGGCGTTGTGCATCCTCCTCTGAGGTATCGTCCAGGTCGAAGAGGAATCGTGAGTCGTCGCTCGCAGTAGGTTTCTGGAGTTCAGATTTCCAGTAACTGGACAGGCGCTTGAACTTCCGGGGGGCAGTCTCATCGCCCTTTAACCACGCTCTGATCCAGCCGTTTGTCTGCTCCTGAAAATTGAAGAAGCCGTCTACCGTGTTCCGGGCATTCACGGAGAGATACAGCCGAAAGGCCAGTGGGTCGCCGGATTCGGTTCGGTAGTGTTGAGCCCACGACTGGAGCTGGTCGAATTTCCGACGAATGTCTTGAGTATCTGTGACGACTTCACGAAACGTGACTTCTGTACTGCTGGTGAGGTGTGGGTTCTCTTTCTGGCGTGCAATCGCCATGAACAGGTAAACGCGTTCCTCGCCAAACATGCAGTACTCCTCGACAGTGTTGACGGCGGTTTGGTCGTTCATTCGGGATGGATACTGAGTATTGATTTCTCCACTCTGTCGATAACCCATTGGTTGGCAGACATTATAACTCGGTCTCTCGATGAAAATTCGTCTTTCACTCAGCGAGTGACCTCTTCGTCAACGGACTTGCAGTGCTTGGTCGAATCGCAAGGAGTTCGGCACTCTCAGAAAGACTTTGTATATGTGTTGTATTTATAACAAGAATGAGGTCGTCCGATGAGTCTCGCCGAGCGTTTCTCCTGAGGGGGTTGGGCATTAGCGCCACCACTCTCCTCGCCGGTTGTTCGGCGATTCAACACGCAGTCAAGCCACCCGAGCAACCCACCGCACGCATCGAGAAGATGCAACTCATCAACCGCGATTCAGACACTCATCGATTCACCGTACAGATTGAGACGAATGGCTCGGTCACCTACGAGAAGTCTCACAAAGTGCCGTCTGCAGGAACAGCGCCCGTTCCGGTGCTATTCGATGAACTCCCGCAGGAAGCGGGACGCCAAAGAGTCTCAGTGGGAGTGAATGGAACCGGTGAAGGCGAGTCGATGACATATGATGAGAACACGTGCTATAGCATCATTATCGAGTACGAAGAGGGGCAAGTTGGCTTCTTTTCTGCGAGCGGTGACAAGCACTGTCGGACTTCGAAGCAGTGACAGAGTGAATAATTCACGAACAGGTAGAGGAACACACCCTCAAAGCAGTTCGCTCGTGACCGATTCGCTCTCCCTATCAGCACGACGTATAAACGCGAGCCAATCAATAGCAAAGAGTCAGTGACTACACCGCATATTTCCAACCCACTGGATATATATTAGGAGAGGGCGTACTTCCGAATATGCCTGACGATAGCCACGAGACCACCTATCCACAGACTTCAATGACGCGGGGTGAGCGGATTCGTGCCGCTGCACGGACGCTTCGAACCCCCCGCACTGCCTCATGGGTTGCCACAGAAACGGAAGTCTCGGTCAAAACAGCGCAAAAATACCTCGACCAACTTGTTGAGGACAACGTTCTACGAACGATAAAACAAGGTGACCAAACGCTCTACTGTGTCGATCAGCTCATGGCAACCTATCGTGAAATCGCCACACTTCAACGAGAGCAGAGTCGTGAGGAATTGACGAGGGCACTTGAATCGATGCGTGCCAAAATCACCGACTGGAAAGAATCCTACAACGTTGAGACACCTGGCGAACTTCGAGCGAGTATCGCAGATGTTTCCGATGCCGATGAGAGCAGGACGCGGCGCGAAACCGCAAGCGAATGGGAGCACCTCGCTGACCGTATCCCGGTCGTTCGGGCGGCACTCAACGAATACGACTGGGCGACAGACCGAGACGCCATCCCTGTGTGAGTAGATGGGCCTTTCAGGAACAACCGACAGCTCGGTCTATGAAGGGCTCAGGGATGTCCTCCAGCGGCATCCTGCAATCACGTCAGTCGGATATGAGCCAGATAGTATCGTCAAGAAATGTATCCGAGCACAAATCGACCCAACCCGTGTTGTGCCGATGACTGGTCCTGAATCACCGCTGCTTGACGTCGAATGGCGATTTTTCCGTGATACACAGCACTTCCGAGTCCACTACGCAGATCCGAACACTGGATTCAACTGTGGATGGCATTGCGATGACGATCATCCCGAACTGGGGCCAATGCACTTCCAGTATAAAAATCCAGAAACGGGAGAGATGAGCTATGAGCGGGCGACGTTCGAGAAATCTGTTCCAACAGAGATACTCTGGGTTGTGCTCGACCAACTGTTCCAAGACCGAATCCCCAGTCTCACAGAAACTTGACATCCTCCCCGCGCTAAAGCGCGAGGATTCCTCCGTTGGGGGTTCGGCTACCGACCCACGGAGGCAACTTGCGGGTTCGTGCGCACTTCTTTGGGACTTTCATGAGGGTGTGGTTTCCCCGACCAATCGTGGTCGTCCCACTCGAATCGCACGGGCCGTGCCATCGGCCTGATTTCGCAATCGCTGTTCTCTCGAAGGAACGTCTCAGACGCCGTGAGGTCGGCGTGCCCCTCGAAGCCACACGGACACGTCAGCGTATCTCCGTGGCGAACCGTCTTCTCGTGGTCGCCACACTCGGGACACGTCTGACTCGTCCACGCTTCCGACTCGGCTTCGAGGCTGATACCGTATGTCGGCGAGCGAACGGTCTCCCCGATATCGACGCGCTCCGCAGGATATCCTTCGATAACCGCGTTGACCACTGCACCCAGTAACAGGACGTCTCCACTGAAGTACAACCACGTGAGGAGGAGCATGATACCGGTGATGAGACCGGTCCCGCCACCACTCGACAGCGTGACGTAGATCTGGAATACGCCTTGGAGAAGAGCCCATCCGACTGCGGCCACGACGACCCCTGGCAGGACTTCGCGCGGCGAGACGTCCACGTTCGGGAAGACGTAGTACATTGGGAACAACGCGACCACGAGGCCGATGGCCACTACGACCGGCAACAGCACCCCAAGGAATGGAACTCGTTCCGAGTAGGCACTGAATGCGCTCGTCGCCACGATAATAGCGGCGGCGGCGAACACGAATGACACGAGGACGACGAGTCCATCTCTGAGCTGGTCAGTGAACGAACTGTCGACATCAACCTCGTAAATTTCCGCGAACGCGGTGTTGAGTCCTCCGAAGAGTTTCAACGCACTCCAGACGAGCACGACGAGGCCGAAAACCGACGATCCGGCGGCCCCGCTCGTCTGGCTCTGGAAGAGACGCGTGATGACCTGGGCGATCATCGACTGTTCCTAATCGGATGGTTTGACCGGAAGAGAGGGGATAGCAGAGAATCGAGACGGAACTACAAACGGAGTCTGAGGGGACGTGCAAAATCGGAATTGGCGGGTTACAGCCCTCGAAGCGCTCGAGGAACACGAAATGGCACGCAAGGAACACAGCGAAGCGATACCCGGGCTAAGAATCAACGAAATCCACACGCCTGATTCGCCGCGACACGCCGTCTATCGGGCATTCAGCCAGCGAACAGACGCAGATGTGAAAGAGAAAACCACCAGAGGGAAACCGATTATGAAACATCGAGCGAGAAACCGCTCGAACGAGGAGCGCTCGAAACCCACCGAACCACCGGAAGCGACTCTGTCCCGACTCATTTCGAACACGCGTGCCACAGCCAGAGGAACGCCGAATCGTTCTAGCTCCCAGTACCACCAACAATACTCACCACTACCGGAGAAAACAGCCAGGTATGAACAGTAATCGACGGCCTGGGAGACGAGTATCGGGCACACCATCCGATTCTGTCGGGTATCACTACGTATGAAACGGAGTCGCTCCGCCGTCCAGGTGGTTGCTCGTGGTCGGTCCGCTGCTTGGTTCGTATTGTCTTTCATCGATCGGGAATCGGCAGGCGCGTGAAAACCTGGCTGAGTGCGCGGACAAACGATTTTGTGCGCTGCACGCCGATAGTGAGAGTGAGATGCTATTAGAGGAGACTACAAGAATACAGGCGTCTCCGGAAGCCGTCTACGGCTTCTTCGAGTCGATGGAGGCAAATTACGAGCGGTGGCACCCGGACCACATCGAGTTTCGGTGGCTCGACGAAGCCGGATTAGCGCAGGGGTCGGAAGCCTACTTCGAGGAACGGATTGCGGGGAAGACCCAGCAAAAGACGGTGCGATTTACCGAGGTGGTTCCTAACCAATACATCGAGTTTAGACCAACATCGCTGCTCGTTGGACTCCTGATGCCGTCGATTAGCTTTACCATCGACCCGCACGAGGACGGCTGTGACCTCACCCAACGAATCAGGGTTCGCACCGGACCAATCGGTGCGCGGCTCAACCGGCGTGAGTTCGACGCCGTCCGGAAACATATGAAAGAGGAAGGTGAGAATTTGAAGGCCATTCTCGAACCTGAAGTCGTGAGGAAACCGTGACTGAGCAGTGGGATGTGTGCGGTTCGCAGCCGATCCGTCAGATTTTACGAAGGGCAGGCATTACGAGGAGTGAATCAGCGTCCAGACTCGTCCAACGCCGTGTTGCGACCTTCTTTGAGGACCTTCTTTGAGGAGTTCATCTGATGACTTCTCCACGTCTGTGAATTCAGACCGGAGAACTGCAAGCGGATCTTCGTCGATGGGAGTGAGCTTGAGAGCATCGTGGAGTTGGATGATTCGATAACGCTCACCGTAGCGCTCTCTGAGTTCTTTCGGGAGCGGTAGCGATCGGGGTTCGATTCTCGCACCTGGACCTTCCTTCCGTTCTCAATTCCTGAGCGTTTGCTCTCGACTGAGAGCAACGCGAACATGGACGAAAACGGGAGTGATCAGATAGGAGAGAATCGAAGCAAGGAGCGACCGAAGGGAGCGACTGAGGTTCGATTCTCGCACCTGGTACCGTTTCACAATTTCACTCCGACGAGCGGTCGCTTTCGTCGTTCTGTCCGCTCTATTTGGCGGGATAATGGGAAGAAAGACAGTTGAAGGCCATGACGCTTGTTACCCCACAGACCAAACTGTAACTATGGGTACCGATGGCCTCGTCGAACTCGACCAAGAGTGTTGGGTCGCATTCGCGAAGTACAATCTGCTGTTGGCGACATTGTTTGGAGTGTTCGCCCTGGCCGGTCGGACAATGCTGTCCGGCAGTAATCTATCTTTCTGCGAGGAGAGAATCCCGCCCTAAAGGGGGGAGTGAATCCGACAACTCCTACACAGACCACCGTCGATTGCAGACAGGATATTCAACGCCAGTCCTTACCATTAAGTAGGTTTGTCTACATAGGCTATGTATGGCGATTCAGGTCACTCGAACCTACGTTGCTTCCATCCGGAACCAGCCACAGGTCACGAGTGACTTGGACTCGCTTGGGTTCGCCGCCTCGAAACTCTGGAACATCGCACGCTGGACGTGCGACCGCATCTGGAGCGAAACAGGGACAATCCCCAAGGATGGCCCGCTCAAGGCCTACCTGAAGACCCACGAACGCTACGCCGACCTCAATTCTCAGTCGAGTCAGCGAGTCATCGAAGAACTCGCTGAAGCGTTCCGTGGCTGGTACGCCAAGCGCCGAAACGGGAACGACCGCGCAAACCCACCGAAGTACCGCAAACACAACGGCGACCACCCGCGCTCGACGGTCACGTTCAAAGAAGACGGCTTCAAACACGACGCCCACAACAACCGGATTCGCCTCTCCAAAGGTCGAAACCTGAAAGAACACTGGTCGGACTTCATCCTCTGCGAAATCGAGACCCGACCAGATGTTGTTGTCGAGAACGTCCGCCAAGTCCGAGCCGTCTACAACGGCGACGAGTGGGAACTCCACATCGTGTGCAAACACGACATCGAGGCTGAGTCGCCCGGCAACGAAACCGCCGGTATCGACCTCGGCATCAAGAACGTCGCCGCCGTCTCGTATTCCACGGGCGCCCACGAGTTGTATCCGGGGAACGCCCTCAAGACCGACGAACGCTACTTCGCCAAGGAGATAGCAACGTGCAACTCCTCTCGGTCAAACAAGGCCCTCAGGCTTCGACGGAAACGTTCTGAGCGCCGGTCACACTACCTGCACGCCCTCACCAGACACCTCGTCTCAGAGTGCGTCGAACGAGGTGTCGGAACGATTGCTGTTGGTAACCTCGAAGGCATCCGTGACAACGACGAAACCGGCGAGGCTCGCAACTGGGGCGACCGTGGCAACGAAGGCTTGCACGGGTGGGCGTTCGACCGCTTCACGAACCTCCTCACGTACAAGGCGAAAGCCGAAGGCATCGCCGTCGTTGTGGTGAGCGAGCGCGACACCTCGAAGACGTGTTCGTGCTGTGGACAGAAACGAGATGCCAATCGTGTAGAGCGTGGCTTGTACGTCTGTTGTGGGTGTGGAGTCGTGATGAACGCCGACTCGAATGGTGCGGAGAACATTCGGCGTCGGTTAGACCAAGCAGAAAAGGTAACTCTGAGTCCTCGGTCTTCCGGGGATAGGAGTAGCGGGCGTGTGGCACGCCCAGTAGTCAACCTGTTCCGTCGTGGAGAACACGACCCGAGTAGTGGACAGGGGACGTTCGCTGACCAAGCGAGCCTCTGCGAACCGTAAATATCCCAACGCGGTACGGGAAGCCCCGCCGTTCATGGCGGGGAGGATGTCACTTGTCGTCGAGAATGCAGCGTTAGCACTGTTATTCGGGACCGTCCAGACATACGCATGGCTTTCGGCCTGAGACGTTGATACCCGCTTTTTGGACGACGTAAGCCACGAACTCCCCGGCATTGCTGGGTCGTTATGGCTAGTGATATTGGGTCAGTACAGGCGGATGGCGACCAGTCTAAACGCGTTCATCGATGCAGTGGCTTCTCGCCTGCGGTCGGCGTGATATTCGTAGGGCTTGGAGTTGGTATCGGATAGGCACTCGATTGGTACGTGGTCAACCTCGATTTCGACTCGCTGTAGTCGGGCTACTCTTCCCCGATTGCCTTCAGGTCGAGTCGTGGTGCGAATGATTCGTACGCATCGTCACTCGAAACGATTGTATCACTGTCGGATTCGACAAGATGTAGGGCATCGAAGGGAGTGAATCCGTGGTCTTCGACGTAGGTTGCTGCGGCCATGACCGTGTCCACGTCACCGCGGATTTCCATGAGTGCTGCAGCGTTCGTGATGACTCGCTCTGTATCCCGTTCCTCACGATAGGCGACCATGAGGAGTTCGATGAGCGTGAATTGAGACGTCCAGAGTTCGTCTCGGTGGTTGTGATACACCTTCTCTGCAGCGTCACCGAGCCAGTCTTCGTCCTTGATGAGTGCCAGAAGGAAGTCGGTTTCAGCGTACATTCAGGGTCCGGCCTCGTCCAGCGCCGCATTGCGGGCTTCGTCGCGGAGTTCAGTTGCTGTCTTCTCGACGTCTGCGAATTCAGAACGCAGGGCAGCAAGCGGATCTTCGTCAATTGGAACCAACTTGAGACCATCGTGAAGTTGAACGATGCGATAGCGCTCCCCGTAGCGCTCCCTGATTTCTTTCGGAAGCGTGAGGCGGCCACGACCGTCGAGTGTTGCCTCGGACATAGTCGTGTTTATGGTGGGAAAGTATAAGATATTTCCCCAAATTCAAATAGTTACCCATCAGTGCTGACGTACAGGTACTCCAGCTCTCGTAACCGGTCTGGGAATACGTCGTGAAATCGAGCCATCCGATTGACCCCAACATCGATTTTTCCACAATCGGTTTCCCGCTGGTGATTTCACGGTTTCTGTGAGGAATCACCGAACGTCGAAATTTCGCCAAAACCACCCTCCCGCAAAGCGGTAGTATGGGCGTTGAGTCAGTTGCTTTCGAGGGATTTTCGGGTTCACAATCGGCAAATAATCCGGAAGGGGAGAGAAAACAGAGTGAGTGACCTGAGTGTGGAGAAAAGAGCGTGGAATTGCAGTGGAGCAAGTTAGAAATCCAAATTGGCTATAGCAGCGTTGAAACCCGAGTGTTCAGGCAATAATCCGAGTGTGGAAATACGGCGTGGCCACTCAATTGTGGCCGTCAAACGTGCGTCCGAAGTTCCACAATCGGTTTCAGTCGTGCGGTTTTGGGAATTACCGTCAGTCGACAGGCGAGCGTGTCTGTAGAAGAGGGAGCAATGGGATTCTCGAAACCCGGAAAGAAACGGATAGAACAGCTCTACACTCGAAATTCGAAATCTCGATTTCTCTATTCCTCCCGCGACGACAGGCTCCACACTCAGACCAAAACGCCAACCACACGCCTTCTAGCGGGGTTTCAGGCCGATTGTGGAACTCGCCTCGCTGGTCGAGCGACCCGCACTGGCGCGTTCGGCTGTGTTACGGGCTTGAAACCGAGTGTGAGAATCGGTACTCGTTCTCCGACGGAAGGCCCGCCTGTGTGTCGCTCCCTGAACGGTCGTTAAGTGTGTCTTCGAACTTCCCGTAGGCCAGGTACGGGTTGTCTCTCAGCCGGTGTAGCCCCAGAACTGCTCGTAAATGATTCGCTCCGGCGGGACCCCCATCGATTGCAAGATTTCCCACAATCCGCGCACCATCCCGGGGGTGCCACAGAGATAGAAGACAGGAGCCTCTAACTCGTTCACGACGGCTTCGACCAGGGCTCTGTCGACACGCCCTCTGCGCCCCGTCCACTCGCTTCCTTCGGGTTCGCGGGTGAGTGTGTGAATGAGTTCGAACTGTGGGTTCGACTCGACGAGCGCGTCCAGTTCATCTCGATAGGCGATTTCATCTGCGGTTCGATTGCTGTAGATGAGGCGGACGGGAATATCGAGGTGTTTGTCGCTCGCGTACTCGGCCATGCCTTTCAGGGGGGTGATGCCGATGCCGCCGGCGATGAGGACGGTGTCCCGCTCGGGGTTCAGAATGAAATGGCCGCGAGGACCTTCAATCAGGACCTCGTCTCCGGGTTCGAGGTTCACGAACGCCTGCTTGAAAGGACTATCTGAGACACGGACGCCGTATTCGAGAGAGTCTCGGGTTGGCGAACTGGCCAGCGACATGGGTCGAGAGTCGTCGAATCTCGCCGAGCCTTCGGACGTGCGCAGCGAGAGTTTCGCGAACTGCACCGGTTCGTACACGAACTGGGGGTGGCGGCTGGTGCGGATGTGGTGGCTCGTCGGCGTCAAGGGTCGAGATTCCAGGATCTCGGCGACGAACGCAACGCCGTGTTCCGTTTTTCGAAGTGAGCTGTCGTCGTTCATTAGGCAGAATAGCACACCGAGGAGGAAGGACCTGTCTCAGACAGCGGCGTGGAGTCTCCTACCCGACAAATTCGAGAAGCTCATGGCATGGAGTTGGACATCGCCGTTCAACGAAAGAACGAAAACCGACAGCCGGTCCCTAGGTCGACGACGGATGACCCGTCGGTTTGTCACTCGCAGATTGGTCGTCGAGTGGGTCTTCGAGTTCGCCGACGACGGCTTCGAGCGCGTCGGTTGCGGTCACCAGTCCGACGACGTCGCCGTCTGCGAGCACCAGGGCTAACTCCTGGCGTTCGGCCTGGAACTTGTCGATGGCATCACTGACAGTGGTTTCCGCCGAGAGCGTCATCGGCGGGGCGGCAATGTCGCCGAAGGTGACCTCCTCGTCGCGCAGTGCGTCGATGTTGTCGAGCACCTGCGGCACGTAGACGATGCCTTCGACGTCGGCGGGTGATTCCCCGACGAGCGGATAGCGGGTGTGGGGCGTCTCAGAGACCCGTTTGAGGTTTTCGGTGACAGATGCGTCGGTCGAGAGGAACACGATGTCCGATTCGTCGACCATCACGTCCCGGACTTCGAAGGTCCCGGCTTCGAGTGCGTTCAGCACTTCGTCGTGGCGCTCACCTTTAATGTCCCCCTGTTCGAGGAGTGAACTCATGCGGTTTCGAAGTTGGCTCCGAGATTCAATGACGTCGGTTTCGGCTTCGAGCCACGCGCCAGACATCTCGATGCCGAACAGCTTGAGCGTCCACTTCGCGACCATGTCGCCCAGTTTGATAATCGGCGAGATGGCGACGTAGAACCAGTGGAGGGGGGCCGCACCATAGCGACAGACGAAGCGAGAGCGTTCGACGCCGAGGTACGTTGGCGTCTGTTCACCGTGGGTGAGGTGGATGAGGTTGATGATGAAGTAGGCGATGAGCGCACCAGCGCCGATATTGGCGAGCACCGTGCCGCCGAACAGCGGCTCGAAGATGGCGGCGAGTGCCGGTTCGGCGACGATACCGACCGCGATGCTGGAGGCAGTGATGCCCACCTGGCACGTCGTCAGGTAGAGTTCGAGATCGTTGGTCATCTCCCAGGCCCGCTCCAGCTTGGGATTCCCGTCGATGAACTCGTCTTCGGTGAACTGGCGAGCGCGAGTCAGCGCGAACTCGATGGCGACGAAAAAGCCGTTGGCGAGGATAAGCAGGACGCCCGCCAACAGGCGAATCCAGATCTCGATGGCGTTCATTGGGTGGATGTTTCCTTCTTGCCGGAGACAGTAGTATGTGTCGACCTGCTCGGAATTTTAAATAGTTTGTTGTCAGAAGCGCATGTTTCGTAGTATTGAATGTCAGATTGACACAGAGTGAAGGTACGTTTTTATGTGGACGCGTGAACCATGTAGCAAAATGGTGAGTCGAGACGTAGACGACCTTGACCGACGCATTCTCGCACACTTGCAATCGGAGGCACGCCACACCTCGTCCAGTGACATCGCAAGCACGCTCTCGGTTTCTGCGAGTACGGTTCGAAATCGGATTCAGCAACTCGAAGCCGCTGGGGTGCTTCGCGGCTATCATGCCGACGTTGATTATGAGCGGGCGGGATATCAACTGTTCACACTCATCGTCTGTACCGCCCCGATTCCAGACCGTGGCGAACTCGCGACCGCGGCCGCGGGAGTCGATGGCGTCGTCGAGGTCCAGGAGGTGATGACGGGCGAGGCAAACGTGCTCGTCCAGGCAGTCGGCGTCGATGGCGACGACCTCACGCGAATCGGCGAGGAACTGGACGAGCTCGGTCTCCAGGTTTCAGACGAAGACTTGATTCGGAGCACTCACCGAAGTTCGTTTTCCGGGTTCGAAGAGACAGACGAATCGTAGGGCCGTCGGAAGCAACGTGTCGCCCACCAATCTATTTCAGCGCCGTCCGGGAATCGTGAACCGATGACTGGAAGCGACGAGACAGTCGGAGCCACAGTCCACGAGTTCGCCACGCGATTCGGCGAGCAGTCATTCGAAGAGGCCGTGGAGTTGCTCACTGAAGCCGGCCGCGAGCAGGTCGTCGCCGCCTTTCCCGACGAGTTCCAGCAGGGTCCACTCGACCCCACGGAAGCCCTCTCCGAGTACTGGTGGGGACTGTACGGTCAGCACGGCGAGTTCGAAGGAATCGGTGCAGTGACCGTCGGAGACGGAGTGGCCGAGGTGGAACTCTGCTTTGCTAACGGGAGCGAAACGGCCACCGTCGAATTCGAGGGGGACGAGGTCACAGCCTTCTCGTTTTCGCCCGCGTACGAGGTCCCCGAGTACGTCGACCGCGAGGCGTTCGCAGAACACGACGTGATCATCGACGCCGGAGACATTGACCTTGGAGGTATTCTCGCCGTGCCCGAGGGCGACGGCCCGTTCCCGGGCGTCTTGCTCGTCCACGGCCATGGCCTCCACGACCCGGACGGGACAGTGGGTGCCTCGAAGATTCTCAAGGACGTCGCGTGGGGGCTCGCAAGCGAGGGAATCGCCACGCTCCGGTACGAAAAGCGCCTGTTCGACCACGAAGTCGCGGACGAGAACTACACGCTCGACACCGTCGTGACCGACGATGCGGTCGCGGCGGTTTCGAGGCTCGCCGAGACCGAGGAGATAGACGCAGACAGGGTGTTCGTCGCTGGACACAGCCAGGGTGGCATGGTCGCCCCGCGAATTGCTGACCGGTTCGAAGACCGTGTGGGAGTTATCTCGCTCGACGGCACCCCGGACTCGATGGTCGACCCGGACGGCCTCGCGTGGCTCCGATACAGCATGGAGATGGACGGCGAGCTCGACGAGGAACAGGAAGCCGAATTCGAGGAGATGCGCGAGACGTTTCGGCGTCTCGAAGCCGACGGGTACGGCGATGACGAAACTATTCTGGGAAAGCCTGGCGTGTGGCACCGGAGCCACCGCGACTGCGACCCGTTGGTCACCTCCTCCGGGCTCGATTCGCCCGTATTCGTCCTGACGACGAGTCGGGCAGACGAGAAACTGCAGCCGGAACTCGCCGCGTTTCGTCGACAGAAATTCGAAGTGTGGCAGGATACGGACCTCCCACCCGGAAGCCGAGTCGAATTCTATGAGCACGTCGGTCACTACTTTCAGCACGGACCGACGCCCGTGGCTCCGAGCACGCTCTACTTCGGCGGGAACGTCGCCGGATACGTCGTAGCGGACCTCGTCGAGTGGATTCACGGCGTCTGCGACGACTGACACTCTTGTCGGAGGGCTACTGGCCCCAGTCGGCGTCCGAGAACGACATCCCGTCTGACTGGATGTCGAGATACAAGCTCCGCGCACCGTTTTCGGAGATGGTCCACTCGTAGGTCTCGTCGTACGTGTCCGCGACGACGACGCGAATGTCGTAGGTGCCCGCCATCTGCAGTGGGTTTGGGACCTGCTGGACGTCGCCTGCCGTGAGAGTGAACGACGCTTCGAAATCCGCCTGCTCGCCCGTGCGGTGGACGGCGCTTACCGTGACCGTGTGGTCGACCGCTGCGCTGTTTTTGATGTTCAACGTGGCCGGGTCGGACGCAAAGGCGTCCAGACAGCCGGCCGAGAGAGCCACAAGCGTGGCACCGGAGAGCCCGAGAAACGCCCGTCGGGAAGGGTAAATCGTCACGAAGGTTGAAACGACCGGCGAGAAGATATAGATTGAGTTACATCTAACAGCGATTTCACGATACGTGTTGGCACAGAGCCGTATCGAAAATGTTAATTCATAAACACTACGTGCCCGTCCTCCGAATCCTCCCCCAATGTCCAGCCAACCCTCCAAATCGAAAGTCACACGGGAGATTCGATGAGCCTCAAGACAGTCGCGAGAAAAGAGTACCACCAGTGTCGACGCTCGCCAGCGGTTCTCGGGACGGTGAGCCTGTTCTTCCTCTCGGTCGTGTTCTTCGCCGCGATTCAGTGGGTGCCCAAGATTGGTCAGGTTGGGTACAGCGGCACTCCGAGATTCACCCTGGCGCTCATCAACAGCCTCGGACAACCGGGGGCGATTTTCGTTCCGATGCTTGGGTTACTCGTGGGCTATCACACCATCGCTGGTGAGCGTGAAAGTGGCGCGCTCAAGATGATGCTCGCACTGCCGCATACCCGACGGGACGTCGTGTTCGGGAAGTTCCTCGGACGGGTCGCCGTCGTGATGGCGGTTACAGCAATCGCCGGCCTCGCCGTGGGCGTCATCGCGCTGGTGACCTACGCCGCCTTCGATGTGAAATCGTTCGTCATCAATACGACCATCTGGGTACTCTACGGGTCGGTGTACGTGTCCATCGCGGTCGGCTTTTCGGCGTGGATGGAGTCGAAGCGAAAAGCGCTCGTCGGGACGGTGTCGCTCTACGCGCTGTTCATGCTCGGCTGGGACGCGCTCATGTTCATCCTCCAACTCATCTTCATCGGGCCGACGCTGCCCCAAGGTGCGCAACTTCCGGACGTGATACAGTTCGCCGGCGTCCTGAACCCCGCGCGGGCGTTCATGTTCGCCAGTCGGTCTGCGCTCCCGGCGTACTACGAACTCACGGTCTACTCCGAGTCGAATGCAGCGTTCCTGCAGGACTGGATTGGCTTTCCCATCCTCGCGGTGTGGGTCGTCGTTCCGCTCTCGCTTGGCTACCTGCGATTCAGGGCGGCGGATATTCACTGAGGAGGTCGGCCGATTGCCCGCGCCAGAGAGATTTTAAGCCACCAAGGGCTTACTTCGGGTGTGGCGTCCCCGTTCGATGTCCTCGGGATAGAACCAGGTGCAGACGATTCGACCGTCGTGCAGGCGTACAGACAACGCGTAAAGGAGACCCATCCAGACCGCGGTGGCTCGGTCCGCGAGTTCAAGGCCGTCCAGACCGCCTACGCGAAGATTCAAAACGGCTACGACCCCGAAGACGAGGAAGCAGAAGAAATCGAGACAGAACCGGTCCGCGAGGAGCGCCCGGAGACCCGCGTCGAGTACCTGAACTACGAGGTGTTTGACGACTTCGGCTGGGACATTCACGACGAAGACCTCTTCGAGAAAGCTGCGGAGACGAACCTGAACCCCCGCGATTACGGTCGGCTGCTCGCCCACCCCCGGGATGCGCTTTTAGAGAGCGTCGAGGAGACGGGCTTCGCGTGGCCCTTCGCGTGTCGCGGCGGGGCGTGTGCAAACTGCGCCGTCGCGGTGGTCGAAGGCGACATCGAGATGCCGCCCAATCACGTCCTCTCTGAGAACATGATGGAAAAGGGCATCCGCCTCTCCTGTATCGGCACACCCTGTACGGACGAGTTGAAAGTCGTCTTCAACGTCAAACACCTCCCCGGCCTCGACGAACTCAAACTCCCCTCCCAGCGGTTCGACACCGTTCGGGCGGAGGAATGAGCGATTCCCTGTTTATTTCGTACTATTGTTACAGAAATTATTATTGCCGGTCGGCAAGTAGCCACGCGTACGACATGAAAAATACCGACGACGTCGGCCTGCTACTCGTCCGGCTTACGCTTGGACTCGTGATGGTCGTCCACGGGAGTGGAAAACTGTTCGCCGTTGGCCCCGTCGCGATGCCGCTTGGCCAGTTCGAGGGCTTTCTGGCCTCGATGGGTGTGCCGCTCGCCGGGCTCGTCGCCGTGGTAGTCGCGGTGGTCGAGTTCCTCGGCGGTGTGCTGCTCGTCGCCGGGTTGTTCACGCGGTACGCCGCCCTCGGCGTCGCAGGCGTCATGTTCGGCGCGACGGTGCTCGTCCACCTGCCGAACGGGTTCGCCAATTCGAACGGCGGCGTCGAGTTCACGCTCGTGTTGACCGTCGTGGCGCTCTCGCTGGTCGCGATGGGGCCGGGGGCGTACTCCATCGCTGAACTCGTCTTCGACGGCGAGTATCACCCTTCGGTACCGTTCGCGAACTAGTCCGCTTCGTCGTAGCTGGTCGAATCACTGATGTGGCGGTGTAACCCGTAGAGGAACGGCGCGCCGAGGACGACAGCCGTTCCGCCGGTGAGGACCTTGCCGAGCGGAGAGAGCACGGGGTCTGGCCCGTTGCCGACGATGACGACGCCTCGCATTCCCTGTTCGCCGTAGGCTGAACACTCATATTTGCTCAGTCCGTGGCCGTCGAATTCCACTGCGAATCGGTTTCCTTGACCAGCGAGTAGGTCACTCTGATACCCCAGTTCCGGGTCAGAGACGTCGTACTCGTTCTTGCCAACCCACTCCCAGATGACCGTCGTGCCGGGGTCGACGTGGATGGCAGCAGGTTCGAATGCGAACGCTCCACCGTTACCGTCTGCACCGACCTCGACTGTCACCGTCGACTCGCCGCGCAGGTCCGTGATACTGTCGTAATTATCGGTTCGAGCGAGCCAACCGTCGAACGTTTCAGCGGAGCGCGTCCCGCTCGATGAACTACTACCCGCGACAGACCCGAGGGAAACCGCCCCGTCACCGACGACGAGCACGCCCCGCATTCCCATCATCTCGTGAGGAGCACAGACGTACCGGTGTTCGCCCGTCGTGACAGGGGTGAATTCGTAGGTTTCACCCGGTTTCGTGTAGAACTCCGATTTGAACGCACCGTTTTTCGCGACCACGTTGTGCATCCCACCCTCGCCAGACCACGTCCAGACGACCGTCGTCCCCGGGTCGACGCGGACGGCGGCGGGTTCGAAACCAAACGACCCACCGTTGCCGGCTGAACCGACGATGATTTCGACCGACGGTTCCCCGCGGCGGTCGACGAGTTCGGTCACGTTGTCGGTATTGGCGAAGAACGTCGCGAGGTCGTCTTCGGCCGCTGAGGCTGGTCTCGCGAGCAGACCCGTACCTAATGTGCTGCCGATAGCAAGTCCCGCCGTCATGGTGAGGAACCGTCGGCGGTCGATGCAGTCTCTGGGGCGGTGGAGTTCAGTGGTCATCGATTTCACCCCTGGTACCCTGCATAGTCCATCACGCTGCGGAAGATATCGGTATCCATCGCGTCCGTGTAGACGATCGCGGTCAGCATCCCGCCGGGGTAGCTGTCGCCGTTGCGAATGTGGTCGACCTTGTGACAGTGAACCGGATAGATACCCGGGTCTGCATCGGCCTCGAACTCGATAGTGTAACGCTCTGCTGGAGCCACGTTGACGACGTCTTGCAGGAACTGCAACGGCTCCGGCATCGGACTCCCGTCTTTTTCGACGATTTTGAATCGGTGATTGTGGACGTGCAGCGGGTGGCTCATGAACCCCGCGTTCACCCAGTGGACGCGGACCGTGTCACCGGGTTCGACGATGAGTGGTGACCCCGTCTCGGGGTGAAACGTCGCGGGTGCGGATTTCCCGTTGATGGTGAACGCGTCTCCGTGTCGGTTCGAGAGCGAGTACTGGACGTTTTCGCCACCGTGCTGGCGCGAGAGGCGGGTATCCCATTCCTTGACGGTCATGAAGTACTCCTTGTCAGCCTCCTCGTACCCCTTCGGGTCAACCCGAAGGATGCCGTACATGCCCATGTCCATGTGCATCGGCGTCTGGTAGTGGCAGTGATAGAGGTGCGTGCCCGGGACGTTCGCAGGGATGGTGTAGGTGTGCTTCTCGCCGGGCATGACCGTCACGCCGGTCGTCGTCGGGACACCATCGTTTTCCCACGTCTTTCGCACCCCGTGGAAGTGCAACGTGTGGGGCATCTGCATCTCCGAGTTGTCGAGCGTGATTTTCAGTTCCGCACCCTCGGTGCACCGGAGAATAGGGCCAGGGACGCTCGGAACGCCATCGTCCGCCTGAAACGCCCAGACGACAGGGAGCGTGATGGGGCCGTTCATCGTCTCACCAGGGTGGATGTGATGGCGAGCCATCACGGATTTAATCGTGACCGCGTGGCCCCGTTCGTCTAAGTTTACGACCTCGGGTTTCCCGGTCTCCGGGAGGTCGAGGTTCAGCCCATTCTGTGAACCGGAGAGCGGGACAGTTCGTACCGTCGGCTGTGAGATAGTCGTGCAGCCAGCGGTCGCAAAGAGACCAGCGCTGCCGGTTGCGGCGAGGAATTTTCGACGGGAGATTCCGGTTCCGGGGGCACCGATTCTGTCACTCATACATGTAGTTCTTTGGATGGATATGTCTTAACCGATGAAACTAATTCTCACGAGGTGAGAATCAAGCAACACGAACCACAATCAGTGCGGGGAGTACGCCGGGCACGAGAACGGTTGGACAGGACAGACCCATTCGTTCAAACCAGACGATTGCACAATCCCGTCGCCGGCTGTCAATCGAAAAGGCGCGGGCCCTGCGATGAACAATACATTAATCTAGCAGTGTGCGGATTTTGACGGTATATGGTGCGAAAATCGTTCTGGGAGGACGACGCGCCCGCTGTGCAGGAGATACTCGATAGTCTGGACGACCCGGCATGTCGAACGCTCATTCGACGGTTGACGGAACCGATGACTGCACGAGAACTTTCCGATGCGGCCGACGTACCGCTTTCGACGACGTACCGAAAACTCGAACAACTCAACGACGCCTCGCTGCTAGCCACACAGATGAAACTCCGGCAAGACGGACACCACCAAACGATGTACCATACCGCGTTCGAGGAAGTTTCGATTTGGCTCGACGAAAACCGAGAATTTGACGTTTCCATCGTCCGTCCGCCAGCACAACCGGAGGAACAGCTTGCATCGATGTGGGCGGAAATGCGCAGAGGAACATGAGTTCACTCATCCCAACGGTGGTCGTGGCCCTGAAGACGATTACGCTCGTCCTCGGCAGCCTCATCACCTACTTTGCGTACAGAGCCTATCGACGAACCAACGCACCGCCGCTTGGGGTACTTGCACTCGGATTTGCTATCGTTACAGTTGGGGCTCTTGCTGCGGGTGCAGCCCACCAAGCGTTCGGATTGGACTCAGGAATCGTCCTTTCGATCGAGAGCACGCTCACGACCGCTGGCTTTGGGATAATTCTGTACTCACTCTACGCCGAGTGAGGTTGTATCGTCCGCACGAGTATACCAGGGATTCGAGAAACAAATCCACGACAGGACTCGGAGCAGACGTCAGAAAATCGAAAAAGCAGAAACGGTGCGCTTTAGCTGAAAGTAGGCGCTAAGCCCCCTTCCTCAAGGAGCGACCAAAGGGAGCGAGTAGGGAGGGGATACAGCGTTCACGAGAGCTTTACTCTCGTGTGCGAACGAGACGCGACGCGTCTCGTCAACGCCGCACGAGTGTCAAACACGTTCGACACTCGTCCCACAGGCCCACGCAATCGTAACTGCTTTGTGCATACAGTAAATACAATGCATACGGTGAAACGAACCACAATCACGCTCCGAGAGGACCAACACGAGTGGGTTCAGGAACACCACCTGAATCTCTCGTCGTTCATCCGCGAGCGACTTGACGAGTACATCGAGGAACACGAGTAGCGAATGTACTACGCCTACAAGTACCGTCTCAAGCCGTCCGACGCCCACCGAGAGGAGTTGGACCGCCACCGAGACATTTGTAGGCAACTCTACAACCACGCGCTCTACCGCTTCGACCAAATACCCGAGGACGCAGGCACGCTCAATCAGCGTGTTCGGTCCATCCGAGACGAGATTCCATCCCTGAAAGAGTGGTGGGACAGCCTCTCGGACGTGTACTCGACAGTTCTACAAACAGCGGTCATGCGAATCGAGCAGAACGTCAAAGGACTCTCCAAACTCAAGGAGAATGGCTATCGCGTTGGTCAACTCACGTGGAAGCCGCCACGGGAGTTCCGCAGTTTCACGTACAGTCAGTCTGGCTTCAAGCTCGACAAGAAGGGCGGTCAGACTGTCCTATCACTCTCGAAACTCGCGGACGTACCAATTCGGCTTCACCGAGATATTCCCGACGACGCGAAACTCAAGCAGGTCACGGTCAAGAAGGAACCGACGGGCGAATGGTTCGCTACGTTCGGCGTCGAAACCCCTGACGACCCGCCTGCGAAACCCGAGAATCCCGAGAAGTGCGTCGGTATCGACGTTGGGATTCTCACGTACGCCCACGACACCGACGGCACGGCGGTCGGATCACTCGACCACTCGGACGAACGTGAACGCTTGGAACGAGAGCAACGGAAACTCTCGCGGAAGGAACACGGCTCTGCCAACTACGAGACACAACGGCGTCGGGTCGCGGAGTGTCACGCCGACCTCCGACGGAAGCGCCGCGACTTTTTGCACAAACTCTCGAACTACTACGCAAAAGAGTACGACCTCGTAGCGGTCGAAGACTTGAACGTGAAGGGGATGATGCAGTTCAACTCAAACTCGCGTAACCGAGCATCCGCCGCATGGAGCACTTTTCTTCGGATGCTCGAATACAAATGCGAGCGAGAAGGAACGCACTTCATCTCGGTTGACCCACGAAACACGACCAAAGAGTGCGCCGCGTGTGGAGTGAAAAGCGACAAGCCATTGTGGGTCCGTGAACACTCCTGTCCCTCGTGTAGCTTCACCGCAGACAGGGATTGGAACGCGGCGTGGAATATCCTTCGGCGTGGAATCAAGCAGTTAGGAGCGGGACGCTCCGAATCAACGCCTGTGGAGACTGCGCTCCCTACGGGAACCACTTCGGTTCCTGCAAAGCGCGTCTTGGAAGCAGGAAGCCCCACCCTCAAGCGCGAGTCGCAAGACGAGCGGTAGGGTGGGGTAGTTCACCCGAGGATGTAGTCCAAGGCGGGGTACTTCTCGATGAGAGCCGTGCCATCGATCTCGTAGCGCTCGACAAACGCGTCGAGGCCGAGGATGCGACCCGCACCGAACGCGGCCACCGCGAGGAAGACCAGCATGTACATGAAGTCGCTGTTGATGAACCCGTGGGCCATGTTCCAGTTGCCGAAGTAGAACATGAGCATCATGAACGCGCCGAAGAACGCCGCGAGGCGGGTCAGGAGGCCAACCATGAGGCCAAGGCCGATGAACACTTCACCCCACGGAACCGCGACGTTCACAAAGTCGACGAACCAGGGCGTCTGGCTCATCCAGAGGAACATTCCCTCAAGGGGATTTCCGTTTGCTGCGGCGACGTTTCCGAGATATCCTGCGGCGCTGAAGCCGTTGAGAACCTTTTCGAGGCCGGTGTAAAGGAACGCGAAACCGATGACGAGGCGGAGCGCGAGGACGAACCACGCGCTGAGGCTGTGAGCTTTCCCGGTGACGGTGACGCCAGCGATCTGGCTCTCGAACGTGTTAGGGGCGTTGATGGACATTTTATTCACCTTACAATTAAGTAGACGAGTAGAAAGAGAATATAAGGAGAGTCTGATTCCCAGAAGGCGAGAATCGAGGGTGTCAATACCTGTGACGAGCCTTGCGGTCGCCTCGTAGTCGCAAGAACAAACCAAAGGCGAGCGGTGAGAGGAGCGCCATGCCGAGTCCACCGAATACGCTGAGGGAGACTGGAGAGAGATCGTATACGCCCTCGAAGACGTCACCGACGACAACAGCACCTTTCATTCCCTGTGCTCGGTGTGGTTCACAGGCGTACTTGCTGATTCCAACGCCGTCGAAGACGAGACCCCACTCGCCGGTCGACTGCGAGGGGCTGCCTGGCTCCCGTCTTCGAGCGTCACTTTGTGCGGGCCACCCTCACCAACCCATTCCCAGATGACCGTGGTACCGGGGTCGACGTGAATAGCGGGTGGGGAAACGGCGAATTCACCACCGTTCCCTTCCGCACCGACTTGCACTCGAACCTCAGTTTGACCGCGCATGTCGGCAGTTCCTTCGAAGTTGTCCACGTCGTTGAACCAATCGCCGTAAACGGGTTCGCGGGTGGCGAAGGTAACCGCTGGTTGTGGCGGTGAGGCGATGACTTTGATATCCCCAACGATTATCGCCCCCTTCATGCCCATCGCCTCGTGTGGACCACAGACGTAGGTCGAGACACCCTCGCTCTCGAAGGTGTGCTCGAAGGTGCTGGCTGCCTCCTCGACCAGCTCGCTTTTGTACGCTCCGTCGGTGGCCACGACGTTGTGGAAGCCACCCTCACCAGTCCACGTCCAGACGACGGTCGTTCCAGGATCGATGCGAACCGCTGGCGGCGAAAAAGCGAAGCCACCACCGTTCCCCGCTGCACCAACCGAGACAGCACGCGAGGGGTGCCACGCTCGTCTGTGATGCCGTTGTAGTTAGAAACGTTCGAGAACCACTCGGTGAGACTGGTTCCATCCTGTGCGGCCGCTGGACGCGCTGACGCAAGCAGCGACCCACCGACCGTTGCCGCGGTCGCAGCCTGCAAAAAGCGACGCCGCCCAATCGTGTTTGTTGAGAGTGCTGTGGCCATATATAAGATTAGCAGAGCGGTATGGATAGCTCAAAATGATGGTTCCCACAGGCTGAGACTCATATTTCCATTATATACTACTAGATGAGGAACAATTAACTGGAGAACATACTCATGACATTTACGACAACTCGACGTCGTGTACTGCAGGCCGCTGGACTCGGGGGTGCGATGGCACTGGCTGGCTGTACCGTTGGCACCCCGCCACACACGAATATTCAAACTCGACCGATTTCGCTCCAAACCGAAGTCGAACTCGGTCCAGCGAAACCCGTCGATGTCAGCCGCATTGCAGCCGACCCTCGCGACATTCCCGCCCCGATTACGCGGACGGAGCCCGCAACGGTTGCGGTCGAGTTGGAGACACTCGAACTCGTCGCTGAAGTCGAACCCGGCGTCACGTTCACATACATGACGTTCAATGGCCAGGTTCCAGGGCCGTTTATCCGCACCCGTGTCGGTGACACAGTGGATCTCACCATTCGAAATCACGAGGACAATGCGATGGTTCACAATGTGGACTTTCACGCTGCGCGCGGCCCGGGCGGCGGTGCGGAGGCAACCGTGGTCGCCCCAGGCGAAGAACGACGGCTCCGATTCAAGGTGACCTATCCGGGCGCGTTCATCTACCACTGTGCGGTCGCGGACGTTGACTATCACATCTCCGCCGGGATGTTCGGCATCATCCTCGTCGAACCAGAAGAGGGATTGCCTCCCGTGGACCACGAGTTCTATCTCGGTCAGCACGAACTCTACACGACCGGCAAGACCGGCCAAAAGGGCCACCACGAGTTCGATTTCGCGCGGATGGCGATGGAGGACCCCACCTACGTCCTGATGAACGGCGAAAAGTATGCCATCACACCAGACAAGTACGCCGAGATGAACGTGAAGACGGGTGAGACCGCTCGCATCTTCTTCGGGGTCGGTGGACCGAACCTGTTCAGCAGCTTCCACCCCATTGGCAGCGTCTGGGACGAAGTCTGGGAGCAGGGGGCGCTTGCGAGTGAACCCATGCGGTACGTCCAGACGACGCCCGTCCTTCCCGGGAGTGCCTGCGTTGCGACAATGTCGTTCCCGGTCCCGGGTGACTTCAAGCTGGTCGACCACGCGCTCTCGCGAGTCGCACGTAAGGGCGCGCTTGCGGTCATCACTGCCGAAGGACCGGAGAACCCGGACGTGTTCGAACCGATCGCGTGACCCATGAAATCCACCGACACCCAGACACACGGACACGGTATGATAGAACCAGTCACAGACCACGTTCACGAAAACTCATGGTCGGCGAATCTCGAGAAACCACACCACGCCGCAGACACCAACCTCGTCATTGAGCAGGCAATCGACGCAATCGAACACACAGCACCGGGAAACTACGTCAATCTCGTCACGTCCGGAGCACACGGCCACCCTGAAATATACCTCTACGACGCGCTCGAAGGCGATTCAGACAGTACGTTCAGGTGGGAGTATATCAAACAGTGTGGCTGTGGCGGATACGTCACACGCGTCTACGTCGAATAGGCGTTTCCCGTGCGTGTTGCTGTAAGTTAGGGAGAACGTTCGCCAGATTCAAAGAGAAGTTCGAAAGTGAGCGGAGAACGCCACGTTCGGTAGTGCGAAGAAATTGTAACGCAACGTGCGTTCATCCAGTCCTGTCGTAGACACACCAAAGGTACCGAGAGAGAAGTGACCAGTTAGTGTATAGATACTTTTGCCTCTCCGGGTCGTACCATCGCAGTATGGGTGCGAGAGAATCACTCGAGATGGAGGTCGACGAGCGAGACGAGTTCCTCGGAACTGGTGGGACGGGAGTCATGTCCTTCTCGACGCCAGCCAATGAGGCCCCCCACTCGATACCGGTCTCGTACGGCTACGATGCGAGCGAAGAAACCTTCTACTTCCGGCTCGCCGTGAGCCCGGAGAGCAGGAAGCAGCGAATCGTCAATAGTGTCATCTCGTTCGTAATCTACGGCATGGACGGCGACGGGTGGAAGAGCGTCATCGCCAGTGGAAAGCTCGAGGAGACGAACGACGAAGCGATCGCCACAGAAACGCTCCAGGGCCTAGAGCGCGTCACCATCCCGCTCGTCGATTTCTTCGGAAAGCCGCCGGGAGAGATTCACTTCGAATTCTACCGGCTGGTACCCGACGAACTCACCGGGCGAAAAGAATCGAAAACGCCGGTCTGAGGGTCGCTGTCGTCCCTGGAGTTGCTTCTCTAGCCTTGCAACCTGCGTTTTCTGCGGCGAATCCATCCATCGGTACCGTTCTCCGACTGAGACCGAACAGATGTCAGATAGTTTTCCGGTAGCAGAACAATTTTTGTGACCCTCTGCGCAGGTGAAACGCACGTGACATCCTTGCCCGCCCTAAAGGGTAGGGCTTCCCACACAGTGGGCACCCGGCCCGGTGCCGGTTCGGTTTCGGGGCGTCGCGTCCCGAGGCTCGGACGGCAGGGCCCCTGCCTTGCCTCGGAGTGCCCCGTGGTGCTGTCACGGGCACTCCCATCGCCTGACGTGTCATTGCCGTCCGGTTTCATAGGACGACTCTCACCTCGGGCGTCATCCGGCGGGGAACCGGACGAAGTGGTTCGAGTGTGTCGCGCGACACACGCACAGCGTGTGTCACCCTCACAAACAGACTCATGCACGATAAAGATTCCAGGTCGGGGTCCAGCCCGGCCACTGACGGCAGTTGCACAGTCGTTAGTCGCATTCCCTCCCGGCCTTTAGGCCGGAATTCCCTGCTTGATTAAGATGGACACGGGGAGGAATCAACCGGCGAACACGTCTTCTGTGCCCGGTGAGTGGGTGGACCCGAAAGCGTCGTTCGTCGCCCAGGCGAACGTCGCAGACCCGTCGATTTACGAGCAATTTGCGACGAACTGGCCTGCGTGCTGGCGCGAGGCGGGCAACCGCCTCGACTGGGACGACCCCTACGACGCGGTTCTCGACGACAGCGACGGGTTTTGCTGGTTCCCTGGCGGAACACTGAACGCCTCGTACAACTGCCTCGACAGACACCTCGAAGCCGGGCGGAAAAACCAGGCCGCACTCACCTGGGAGGGTGAACTCGGCGAGACGGAGACCTACACGTATCAGGCACTCTATCGCGAAGTAAACGCCTTCGCGGCGGCGCTGCGCGACCTCGGCGTCGAGGACGACGACGTGGTGACCCTCTACATGCCGATGATTCCACAGTTGCCCATCGCCATGCTCGCCTGCGCTCGCCTCGGCGCACCGCACTCGGTGGTGTTCGCGGGCTTTTCGGCCGACGCGCTCGCGACCCGGATGGCGGAATCGGGCTCAGAACTCGTCGTCACCTGCGACGGTTACTATCAGCGCGGCAACGCCATCGACCTGAAGAGCACGGCGGACAACGCCTGTCTCTCGGTTCCACAGGAGGTCTCGCAGGTCGTCGTCAACCGCCTCGGCAACGAGGGGCACCGCGGCCACCACTGGCACTACGACCAGCTCATCGCCACCCACGAGGGCCAAACGGTGGACCCGGTTCCCCGAGACGCGACGGACCTCCTCTTTTACATCTACACCTCGGGGACGACGGGCGAACCGAAGGAGGTCAAACACACCACGGGCGGCTATCTCGCACACGTCGCGTGGACGGCACAGACGGTACTCGACCTCGAACCCACGGACACGCACTTCTGTGCCGCAGACATCGGCTGGATTACCGGCCACTCCTACATCGTCTACGGCCCGCTCGCCACGGGCGCAACGACCGTCCTCTACGAGGGAACGCCCAATCAGGCGGACAAAGACCGCCTCTGGAAGATAATCGAACGAAACGCGGTGGACGTCTTCTACACTGCGTCCACGTCGATTCGAACCTTCGTCAAGTGGGGCGAAGAACACCCCGCGAAGTATGACCTATCGTCGCTGCGCCTGCTCGGGACGGTCGGCGAACGAATCGACGAAAGCGCCTGGCGCTGGTACGCAGAACACGTCGGCGGTGGCGAGTGCCCCGTCGTGGACACCTGGTGGCAGACCGAAACGGGCGGCATGATGATAACCACGCTGCCGGGGGTGGACCCAATGAAACCGGGGGCGGTCGGTCGCCCGCTACCGGGCATCGAGGCGGAAATCGTGGACGCCCGCGGCGACCCCGTCGAACCCGGAACGCCGGGTCACCTCCGCATCACGAAGCCCTGGCCCGGAATTCCCTACGGCTTTTGCGACGAGAGCGAGCGCGTCGTCGGCGCGGACGACGAGTGGTACTACGTCACCGGCGACCGAGCGGTCGAGGCCGACTACATCCAGTTGCTCGGCCGGGCCGACGACGTAGTCAACGTCGCGGGGACGCGAATCGGAACCAAAGAAATCGAATCGGCCATCGTGGACGTCGAAGGCGTCGCCGAAGCCGCCGTCGTCGGCGGGAGACGAAACGTGGAGGGACGGACCATCCACGCCTACATCACCCCCGAGCAGAACGTCGTCGGCGACGACCAGCTCGCAGCGACCATCCGCGAGGCGGTGACGGCGTCCATCGGCGAACTCGCGGTTCCAGAGCGAATCACTTTCGCCCCGGCGCTCCCGAAGACCCGGTCGGGGAAGATAATGCGCAGACATCTCGCGGCCATCGCCAACGGCGAGCGCCTCGGCGACACCAGCGCGCTCCGGAACCCCGAGGTGGTCGGCGAACTCGAATCGATCGTCGAAGACCGATGAGTTCGGATATTTCGAAAAGGACGAAACGAGAGTGTGAATTCGAGTGGAGAAAGTCGAAGTCTCGTAGCAGTTCGCCCAGCAACAGCGAGCAGAGCAGTAACAGTTAAATTCGGGTTTTTCGAAAAGCACGAAACACAGGATGAACCGTGAGGAATCTACGTTCCTGACCCCGCGGGCGTATTCGCGCCTGAAGCGGGCGACCGAGACCTACCGCGAGGAGCTGGTCGTCTCGCTCATGGGGGAAGCCGGGCTGCGCCCGAGTGAGGTCGCCCGCTTCACCCCCGCGACCTGGTCGAACAAGAACGCGACGGGGAGACGCACGCCTTCCTCAGGATTTCGAGCGACGAGCGCGAACGGGCGGCGTATTTGCTCCCGGACGTGGCCCACGACCTGCGCAAGTTCGTTGCGGTGAACGACCGCGACCCCGACGACGACGTGTTCGACGTGAGTCCGCGACGCATCCAGATGCTGGTTACCGACGTCGCCGCACGAACCGACGACGAGCGACTGCAATCGGTCTCGCCCCGCGACCTGCGCCAGTACTACGCCCACCATCTCCTCGAATGCGAGGGCATCCATCCGCAGGTCGTCAGAGCCGTCGGCGGGTGGAAGAGCCTCGAAAGCCTCGACCCCTATCTCGAACCACCCTCAAGAGCGGCCATCATCGACGCGTTCGAACCGCTTCGTGCGCCGCATGGGCAGGAGGGCACAGAACCGAACGATGCGCCGTCGGCGCGAAGCGACGCGCTGCTCTCGTGCGTCCACGCACTCGGGACGGAACTCGCAGACGCCACGACACGCGAGGAGGTAGAACGGGCGACGTGTGAGGTGCTCGCCGGGGAGTACCGCACCGTGTGGGTGTGCGACGAACAGGGCGTCCCCCGGACGTACGCGAACCACCGCGAGGGCGAGACTGACCTGCGGGACATCGTGGACGAGGCCGGCGGCGTCGACAGCTTCGAGGGCGAATCACAGGCGATCGTCATCCGAAACGTCCTCGCCCACGTCGGCGGGCGGCTCACGGGCTGTGCGCTCGTCGTCGCCCCACTCAAGTCGAACGAACGCGTCAACGGACTGCTCTGTGTGGCCCACCCGTCGGTCGAGTCGGCCGACCGCGAACTGCTCACGGACGTTGCCAGACGGGTCGGCGAGGTCATCACGTCGCTCGAACGAAAACGTCTCCTGCTCGCCGACACCGGGGTCGAACTGGCGTTTCGGACGACCGATTCACAGGACTTCCTCGTCGCCACCGCCCAGCGACTCGGTTGTGGGTTCGAAGTCGAAGGCGTCGTCCCGGTCGAAGACCACGCCCTCCTCTACTTCGTGACCGTCCGCGGGGCCGAAGTGCGGGCCGTTCTCGACGCAATCGACGACACCGACTCGGTCACCGAAGCGCGGCTGATTCGCGACTTCGCGTCGGGAGCCCTCCTCGAGTTCGTCGTGACCGACCAGACGGTCGTTTCGACGCTCGTCGCACGCGGTGGAACCGTCGAGACGATGACCGTCGAAGACGGCGTCGCTGAGGTGGCGGGCGTGTTCTCGCGGCGCACCGACGTTCGAGCGGTGGTCGAGGACCTGACCGACGTGTTCGCAGACTCAGAACTCGTCTCGAAGCGAGAAATCGAGCGGCCCACCCAGACCAGTTCGGGCCCGCGACAGGTGATGACAGACAGCCTCACCGAGAAACAGCGCTCGGTACTCCGGGCGGCCTACTTTTCGGGCTACTTCGAGTGGCCCCGTGGCTCGACCGCAGAGGAGCTGGCTGCCTCGATGGACGTCTCGTCGCCGACGCTGCACAATCACCTCCGGAAGGCTCAACAGAAGGTACTCACCGCTGTCATCGAGGACGCAGACGCCGCGGTTCGGGAGTGAACGCCGGATATACAGTACGGTCAATTGATACAGGCTGGTTAGTGGGCTCCGGTGGTGGCCCGTTCGTTAGGCTGGTGTACTAACTACACAGCTCTGAAGAAAGTCGTCGATACAGGTAGATTATACTCACCCAACCACCTCATAACTTTAGTAACCTAATTCGTCCTAATAATTACACCTCCTATCACATCGGATTCGGAGGTGAAGGTGTGTAACTGATGGTATCGAAAGCCACACAACAAGAGATGGAGGGAATGCTCGGCCAAGTTCCGAGTTGGATGGAGAACTTGGCAGAATCGGCGAGTGAACACAGTTGGGGGCTCTTTCGCGACCTCAACTTGGGAGAAGACACCGAACTGTCCGCGCGCGAGAAAGCACTCATTGGGGTCGGCGTCGCAGCCGCGATTAGCTGTCCTTTCTGTACCTACTTCCACACGGAGGAGGCGCGGTTGAGTGGCGTCAAGGACGAGGAGCTCAAGGAAGCTGTCAACCTCGCCGCCGACACGAAATACTTCTCGACGATTCTCCACGGGAATGAGACCGACCTTGACGATTTCAAAACTGAAACGGACGAAATTGTCAAATACATCACCGAGCAGCAGGCAACCGCAGACGACTAACGGGACAGCAACGAGGGAAGCAGTCTCACTCTCGATTATTTTTCTGCGAACCCGACGCTTCAAGCTACCCATGCTGATTCAATACGACAGTAATTCGATGAGTTTGGCCGTATGAGACCGCTGATACTCTCGATGAGATTCGAAGTTTCCGAATCGAACGATCAACGACTGAGGAGTAAACAGAGCCGTTTCGTAAGAAATCTCCATCTCTCAGGTGCGACGGCAACAGCCGCCCGAGACAGGCTAAGAGAGACTATTTGCCGCGACCGCTCGCGGTGCGTTTTTCGCGAAGTTAGTATAATTAGTTACACCCTTTATACCCTAATATAATGGTTGTCAACACGGCTCACTATGTCGCAGGACACCAACACCGAACTGGAGGCTCGGTTGGCAGAACAGGAGCGGTTCAGCCCGCCTGAATCGTTCGTACAGCAAGCGAACGTGGCGGACGAGGGCATCTACGACGAGTTCGAAAACGAGTGGCCGGGCTGCTGGGAACAGGCCGCCGACGTACTCGACTGGGAGACGGACTACGACACCGTTCTCGACGACTCGAACCCACCGTTTTTCGAGTGGTTCACGGGCGGGTCGCTCAACGCCTCGGCGAACTGCATCGACCGACACCTCGACGAACACGGTGACGAAGCCGCCATCGAATGGGTCGGCGAACCGACCGACGAGGCAAATCGAACCTACACCTACCGGGAACTCCACCGCGAGGTAAACGAGTTCGCGGCCGCACTCCGGGACCTCGGCGTCGAGGAGGACGACATCGTTACCCTCTACATGCCGATGATTCCAGAGCTCCCGATTGCGATGCTCGCGTGTGCGAGAATCGGGGCGCCGCACTCGGTGGTGTTCGCCGGCTTCTCCGCCGACGCACTCGCCACCCGGATGAACGCGGCGGACTCTGCGTACCTCGTCACGTGTGACGGCTACTATCGGCGCGGTGACCCGCTCGAACACAAGGCGAAGGCCGACGAGGGGCTTTCGGGCGTCGAACACGACGTGGAGACGGTCGTCGTCGACCGCCTCGACGAAGACTACGACCACCCGATGGAGGCCAGCCAGCACGACTACGACGAACTCGTCGCCGCCCAGGAAGGCGCGACCGTCGACCCCGTCTCCCGGGACGCAGAGGACATGCTGTTCCTGATGTACACCTCGGGCACGACGGGTCAGCCGAAAGGCGTCAAACACACCACGGGCGGCTACCTCGCCTACACCGCGTGGACCTCGCAGGCCGTCCTCGACGTGAAAGCCGAGGACACCTACTTCTGTGCCGCAGACATCGGCTGGATTACCGGCCACTCCTACATCGTCTACGGCCCGCTCGCGCTCGGGACGACCACGATGATGTACGAGGGGACGCCGGACTATCCCGAGAAAGACCGCCTCTGGGAAATCGTCGACGAATACGACGCGAACCAACTGTACACCGCGCCGACGGCGATTCGGGCGTTCATGAAGTGGGGGTCCCAGTACCCAGAAAGCCACGACCTCTCCTCGCTGCGCCTGCTCGGAACGGTCGGTGAACCAATCAACCCGCGTGCGTGGAAGTGGTACTACAAGCACATCGGCGGCGAGGAGTGTCCCGTCGTGGACACCTGGTGGCAGACCGAAACCGGCGGCATGATGATAACCACCCTGCCGGGTGTCGGTGAGATGTCGCCAGGGTCCGCGGGGCCACCGCTGCCGGGCATCGACGCCCGCATCGTCGACACGGAGGGCAACGAGGTCGACGCGGGCCGCGCCGGCTACCTGACTGTGAACAAGCCGTGGCCGGGGATGCTCCGGACGCTCTATCAAAACGACGAGCGCTACATCGAGGAGTACTGGCGCACCTACTCGGACACCAACAGCGACGACCCCGACGACTGGGTCTACTTCCCCGAAGACGGCGCGAAGATTTCTGAAGACGGCTATATCACCGTCCTCGGGCGGGTCGACGACGTCATCAACGTCTCCGGCCACCGCCTCGGGACGATGGAAATCGAATCGGCCATCGTGGACGTTGAAGGCGTCGCCGAAGCCGCCGTGGTTGGCGGCCACCACGACGTGAAAGGCGAGGCGGTTTACGCCTACGTCATCACCGAAGACGGCTACGAGGGCGACGACGAGATGGCCGAGCGTATCATCGAGGGCGTCAACTCGGCCATCGGGCCAATCGCCCGCCCCGAGCAGGTCGTCTTCACGCCGGAACTGCCAAAGACGCGCTCTGGCAAAATCATGCGCCGCCTCTTAGAGGACATCGCGAACGGCGACGAACTCGGGAATACCTCGACGCTCCGGAACCCGGACATCGTCTCCGAAATCGCCGCGAAGGTACAGGACGACTGACCACGCCATTCCAATTTTTTTGACGGTACAACGCACGACCCCACAACCCACACCCACCCATGCAAGAAAACAACACGCACGATTCGACAGGGTCCTCGTCGATGGAGACGGACGGCGGGACGCTCACACAGGCCGCACAGCAACACAGACGCACGAACTATCTGGAAGAGGAGGTGAACCTCCTGAGTCCGTCGACGGCGTTCATGCGAGACCACCTCAAAATCGTCTGGGCCAGTTTCGCCATCTGGGCGCTCATCGTCTTCGGGCCGGTGACGGCCACCGTCGTCGCGCCCGACGTGATGACGACGACGATTCCGGGAATTGGCTTCCCGCTTCACTACTTCCTCGTCGCCTTCGGCGCACCGACCGGGGCGCTCGTGCTGGCGGCCGTCTACGCTCGCCAGCGCGACAAACTCGACGAGAAGTACGGCATCGACCACGGCACTGCCGGGTCGGCGTCGAAGAAGGCCGGAACGAGTGACTCGAAGGCCGCGAGCGGAGGTGCAGACCAGTGATACTCCCATTGCAGGCGGAGGCACTCGACATCTCGTTCAAGCTCGTCCCCGCAATCATCGTCTTCCTGATGATGGCGTCGTTCCTCGTCATCGGTTACATCTTCAAAGTGGCAGACACCGAGGGGATGTGGGTCGCCGGACGCGGCATCGGGAACATCGAGAACGGCATGGCAATCGGCGCAAACTGGATGTCCGCGGCGTCGTATCTCGGACTCGCGGGGCTGGTCGCCCTCTCCGGGTTCTACGGCCTCGCGTTCATCGTCGGCTGGACGACCGGCTACTTCGTCCTGCTCATCTTCCTCGCCGCACAGATGCGTCGGTTCGGGAAGTACACGGCTCCTGACTTCGTTGCAGACCGATTCAACTCGCCGACGGCCAGGGCGCTCGCGGCGTTTACCACCCTACTCATCGCGTACGTCTACTCGGTCGGCCAGGCCCGCGGCATGGGACTGGTCGGCCAGTACGTCTTCGGCCTCGATATCATCCCGATGATCGTCGTGATGATGACCATCACCGTCGGCTACCTCGCGCTCTCGGGAATGCTCGGGGCGACCAAGAACATGGCCGTCCAGTACGTCATCCTCATCATCGCGTTCCTCGCCGGCGTCTACGTCGTCGGCTTCACGCAGGGGTACTCCACGATTCTCCCGCAAATCGAGTACGGGATGCTGATAAACGACCTTGGTCGGGAGTTCTCCGCGCCGTTCGAGAACGCCTCGTACTACATCTGGATCGCGACGGCCTTCTCGCTCATCTTCGGAACCTGCGGCTTGCCCCACGTTCTCGTTCGATTCTATACGGTCAAGAGCGAGCGAACCGCCCGCTGGTCGACCGTCTGGGGCCTGTTCTTCATCCTCCTGCTCTACTGGGCCGCCCCCGCGATGGCCGCCTTCGGCGTCGACCTGTTCGCGCAAGTGAACAACATCGGGCCGGATGCCGTCTTCAGCGGTTCACAGGCCATGTCTGGCGCGGAGGGCGACGTCATCGTCGTCCTCGCCGCGCAGTTCGCGAACCTGCCGCGCTGGTTCGTCGGCCTCGTCGCCGCCGGCGCGATGGCCGCGGCGATTGCGACCACCGCTGGCCTGTTCATCACGGCCTCGTCGGCCGTGGCTCACGACATCTACGCAGAACTCATCAACAAAGACGCGACCCAGCGCCAGCAGGTGCTCATCGGGCGGGCGACCATCGTCGTCATTGGCGCGCTCGTCACCGTGACCGCGTTCAACCCGCCGGCGCTCATCGGCGAACTCGTCGCCTACGCGTTCTCGCTCGCCGGGACGGTGCTGTTCCCGATGTTCTTCCTCGGCCTCTGGTGGGAGAACACGAATCGAGAGGGCGCACTCGCCGGGATGACCGTCGGCCTCCTGCTCTGGATAACGTCGGTCGTAAACAGCGTGCTCCCGGCCTACGTCCCGTTCCTCGCCGACATCGCAGGTGGCTCAGGGCAGGCACTCATCCCGATTTACGCCCAGTACGTGCCCCCAATCGGGGCCGCACTGGTCGGGACGCCGCTCGTCTTCCTCGTCACCATCGCCGTCTCGCTCGCGACGCCGGAACCGCCGATGGAAATAAAGCAGATGGTCCGCCAGTGTCACAGCCCCGAACCGATGGGCCAGCAACAGTCCGCAGAGGACTTCGTCAACAAAAGCGGCGGCAAGACCCCCGCTGACGACTAATCCATGTACCAAGACATCCTCATTCCGACCGACGGAAGCGACACGGCGAGCGTCGCCATCGACCACGCTGTCGACCTCGCCGCGACGTACGGAGCGAAACTGCACGCCCTGTACGTCGTCGACATCGACGCGGTGAACTTCGGCCTCGGCACCGAGCAGGTAGACCGCATCACGCAGGGTAACTTCGGCGAGATGACCGAGTTACAGGAGAAGGCAGACGCGGCGACCGGTGCGGTAGCGGCTGCGGCCGCCTCCCGCGACGTGCAGGTGCACGAAGAAGTGCGCGTCGGGGCACCGCACGAGGTCATCGCAGACTACGCAGACGACGCGGGAGCCGACCTCGTCGTGATGGGCAGCCACGGCCGGTCGGGCGTCAAGCGAGCGCTCCTCGGGAGCGTCACCGAGCGCGTCCTCCGGACGACCCACCGGCCGGTGCTCGTCGTGGACGAACGAGGTGGCACCTGAGATGGGCGACGACGGGATTGCAACCGACGGCGGACTCGTCGCGACCGTCCGGAACCACGTCCGCGAACACCGCGACGGGATGGTCGTCGACCTCGTGTTCGCGATTGGCTGGGTCACCGGCGTGACCATCCTGTTCGACGTCGTGCAGGGACCAGAATGGGCCTACCAGCTCTGCCTGCTCTGTGGCGTCGTCGCCTACTTTGGCTTCTTCGCCTCGCTGTCGGTGGCGAACGACGGCCAGTAGGCCGGTTTCTCCACACGCAGGTTTCTCGAACCATCATTATTCTCCACTGGAAGCGAAGGGGTCTATCGTGCACGTTTCACGCAATCGCTTAACCCACTCCAGCCACGAGAGCACCCATGCACGTTGCGCTGTTGACCGTCGGCGACGAACTGCTCGCTGGCGATATCGATAACACGAACGCGTCGTGGCTGGCGCGGCAGTTGGGCGACCGGGGCGTCTCGGTCGTGCGAATTCTCGTGGTTCCCGACGACGAGGAAGTCATCGCAGACCACGTCCGGGCCTACAGCACCGAGTTCGACGCCGTCGTCGTGACCGGCGGCCTTGGCGGCACGCCAGATGATGTGACGATGGCAGCCGTCGCCCGCGCTTTCGACCGGGAGTTGGTGGTGAACGACGCGGCGCTCGTCGCCGTCGAGGAGCGACTCGCCGAGGTGGCAGACCGTTATCCTGACCTCGAAATCGATGCCGAGGCGGAAGCCTCTATTCCCGAGGGGGCGCGGGTGCTCGTCAACGACGCGGGCCTCTCGCCGGGGTGTGTCGCGAACAACGTCTACGCCCTCCCCGGAATCCCCTCGGAGATGAAGGCCATGTTCGAACAGGTGGCAGACGAATTTTCGGGCGCGATGCAGACGCGGACGCTCTACACGCCGACGCCGGAGGGGCAGTTGCTCGGCGTACTCGGTGCGGTGCGAGAACGGTTCGACGTGGAAATCGGCTGCTATCCGAACCGCGAACAGCGGCGCAATCGGCTGAAACTCAGAAGCGAGGACGCGGCGGCACTCGACGCCGCAGAAACGTGGTTGCGCGACGAAATCGAGACGGTCTGATTACTGAGAAGGGTCGTCGAACGGCTTCGTCGGTGGGTCGACCGCCGGGCGGCCCGGGCGTACCTGCGTCGGCCCGCTCGACTGGATGATGTCGAAGGCGGTCATAAGGTCCGTCCGCGAGATGAGGCCGAGGAATCCGCCGAATTCGTCGACGACGAGCAGGCGACCGATGCCGTTCTGTTGCATGCGCTGGAGGGCATCGAGCGCGTTGCTCTCTGGGGAAATCGTGTGGAGTTCGTCGCTCATCACGTCGGAGACGGTGTAGGCGTCGCGTTCGACTTCCTTCACTTCGCGGGCGTCGCCGAGAGTCACGAGGCCGACGAGTTCGCCGTTTCGCATGACCGGGTAGCCGGTGTGGCGCTCTGCGAACATCCGCCGGAGCAGTTCCGTGACCGAGTTGTCCGGACTCACCGAATCGACCTGGTCTTCTGGCGTCATGATGTCGCGGACGCGAACGCCCTCGAAGGCGGCCTTCATCGTCATCTGCTGGCTCTCTGAGGAGGCTCCAATGTAGATGAAGAAAGCGATGGCGACCATGAAGATGCCACCGCCGCCGAACAGGCCGATGAGCGCGAGGAAGATGGCGAACGCTTTGCCCACTTCCGCGGCGATACGGGTGGCCTGGGCGTAGGGGCGATTCCGGGCGAGCAGGGCGCGAAGCACGCGGCCACCGTCCATCGGGAAGCCCGGCAGGAGGTTGAACGCCGCGAGCGCGAAGTTGGTGAGCGCCAGGTAGCCAATCACGAACTTGATGGGGTCACTGAAGCCGGGAATCGAGATGAGCACGAGGTAGAAGATGATTCCCTGCGCGATGCTGACGATGGGGCCGGCGATGGCGATGAGGAGTTCCTGCTTCCAGTTTTCGGGCATCTCGGTGAGCTGGGCCACCCCGCCGAGCAGCCAGAGTTTGATGGAGGCGATGGGGTAGCCAAACCGCATCGAGACCAGCGAGTGGCCAAGTTCGTGGAGGACGACGCCGACAAACAGGCCAACGGCGCTGACCGCGCCGAGAATGAGCGGTCGCTGGCTGCCGTTCAGATTCGCCGGGTCGATACCCGTCCCCCAGAGGTCGTTCAACGTCCCCGCCCACAGCCCGACCTGCGTTCCGATGAGCCAGGCGAACACTGGCAGGACCAACAGAAATGTCAGGTCGAGTTTGATCGGGATGCCAAAGAGCCGCCCGATCTGGAAACTACGCATGCCCCATGGTAAGCGCGCAATCGCCTTAAGAGCGCGTGCTCTGTCAGAAAGCTACACGTTTCAGTCGGGATATGTGCTGGTGGGGCGACGTGACCAAATCTTAACCCGACGCGCTGGGTAGAGGACGTATGACCGAAACGCCAGTACCCCTCGTGCGTCGCGCCGCAGACATCGAGTACGAACCCGTCGGCGCGGCCGAGGGAATGCAAAAAGGCGTCCTCCTGAGCGAGGACCAAGGGGCTCCGCATTTCGCCATCCGACGATTCGTCCTCGACCCCGGTGCGTCCGTCCCGAAACACACGAACGAAGTCGAACACGAACAGTACGTCCTCGCCGGAGAGTACACCGTCGGCATCGGCGACGAGGAGTACACCGTCTCCGCGGGCGACTCACTACTGATTCCCGCGGGCGTGGTCCACTGGTACCTAAACGAGAGCGACGAAGAGGGGTCGTTCCTCTGTGCGGTTCCGAACGGTGACAACGCTATCGAACTCGTCGAGTAGCGAGCGGCCTAAGTACCCCGGCCCGCGTATTCGCGAACGTGTCACAGCAGCTCGCCCGGGTCGACACGCTGTTCCTCCACGAGGTTGGCGACTACTACCTCGTATCCGTCATGCGGGACGGAGAGCGGGTCTTTCGCGCCCGGCTCGAACTCAAAGAGACGAACGCCGGTCCGCGACCCGCCCGCTTTCGGGTGATTCGCGGGTCGAGCGAGGAGCCACGCAGTCCCGACCAGTTCGTCGAGATCGCCCGGCGAGCCACGCGTATCCGCATCTCAGAGCAGACCTCCCAGCACGCAGCAGAAGAACTCCGAGAGATGCTCGCCGGCTACCAACTCGAAGCCACTCGCGTGCGCACCTGTCGGATTTGTGCTGGTGAAGGACGGTACTCGCCGCTCACGAGCAAGACGGCCATCGAAACCGACCGCGAGCACATCTGTACCGACTGTGCGAAACGCGAACTCGAACGGGAACTCTCTTTCCAGGGCGACCTGACCGCGACGGCGGTCGAACGCCTCGAAGAACTCCTGCTTTCGGTCCAGAACTTAGAGCGCATCACGAACCTGCTCAAGGGGAACTTAGACCCCGACCTGACGAAATTCGACGAGATTTCGGCCACCGTCGAGGACGTCAACCCGGTCAAGACGGACGAACTCAAGATGCACCCAGGCATCAAGGACCTCCTCGCAGACCGGTTCGATACCTTGCTCCCCGTCCAGAGCCTCTCGGTCAGAAATGGGCTGCTCGACGGCAACGACCAACTCGTCGTGAGCGCGACGGCGACGGGCAAGACGCTCATCGGGGAGATGGCCGGCATCAACAACCACCTGAACAACAAGGGGAAGATGCTGTTTCTCGTGCCCCTCGTCGCCCTCGCGAACCAGAAACACGAGGACTTCAAGAAACGCTACGGCCACCTCGGCAAAGTCACGATTCGAGTCGGCGCGAGCCGAGTCCAGGACAACGGCAACCGCTTCGACCCGAACGCTGACGTAATTGTGGGAACCTACGAGGGGATTGACCACGCGCTGCGGACGGGCAAGGACCTCGGTGACATCGGCACCGTCGTCATCGACGAGGTGCACATGCTCGAAGACGAGGGGCGAGGCCACCGCCTCGACGGCCTCATCGCCCGGCTGAAACACTACTGCGAGCAGCGCGCAAAACGCAAGCAGTCGTACAAGGGGGCGCAGTGGATTTACCTCTCTGCAACCGTCGGCAACCCGAAGTGGCTGGCAAAACGGCTGGAAGCCACGCTCATCGAGTTCGAAGAGCGGCCCGTGCCAATCGAGCGCCACGTCACGTTCGCCTCGGGGGCCGAGAAGCCGCGCATCGAAAACAAACTCGTCAAACGTGCCTTCGACACCAAGTCCTCGAAGGGCTACCGAGGGCAGACGATTATTTTCACGAACTCCCGCCGGCGCTGTCACGAGATTTCGCGAAAACTCGAGTACAACGCCGCGCCGTACCACGCCGGCCTCGACTACAAGCGGCGGAAAAAGGTCGAAAGGATGTTCGCAGAGCAGGAACTGGCGGCAGTCGTCACGACAGCCGCACTGGCCGCTGGGGTCGACTTTCCGGCTTCGCAGGTCATCTTCGACTCGCTCGCGATGGGTATCGAGTGGCTCTCCGTCCAGGAGTTCCACCAGATGCTCGGGCGTGCGGGCCGCCCCGACTACCACGACAAGGGTGTCGTCTACCTGCTCGTCGAGCCGGACGGGTCCTACCACGGCAGTATGGAGCGCTCTGAGGACGAGGTGGCCTTCACCCTGCTCAAAGACGAGATGGAATCGGTGCGGACGCCGTACGACGAGGACGCCGCCATCGAGGAGACGCTCGCGAACCTCGTCGTTGCGGGGAAGGGCGCAAAGCGCCTGAATGACCGGATGCTCGGCGATTTCTCGACGAAACACGCAATCGGAAAACTCCTCCAGTACGAGTTCATCGACGGGTTCGAACCGACACCCCTCGGGCGGGCGGTGACGCGTCACTTCCTCTCGCCGCCCGAGGCGTTCGCCATGTTAGACGGCATTCGGAAGGGCCTCGACCCGTACGAAATCGTGGCGAACATTGAGTTGCGCGACGAGGAATCCTGACGACCGCACTCTTTTTGGCAGTTGCAAAATACATACTGCTGTGGTAGTAACAGCGCTTGACCCAGGAGCCCTGGTGGTTTTCGCCATCATCCTCGTAGCGCTGTTCCTCTTTGCAACCGAACCCGTCCCAGTCGATATCACCGCCATCGGCATCATGGTCGCGCTGATGGTGTTCGGGCCGCTGACCGGCATCACACCCGAAGACGGCATCTCCGGGTTCGCCAGTCCGGCGACGGTGACCGTCCTCGCGATGTTCATTCTGAGCTACGGCATTCAGCGAACCGGCGTGGTCCAGATGCTCGGGACGTGGGTGGGGCGATATACACGCGAAAGCGAGAGCAGACAGTTATTCGCGACGATGGGCATCGTCGGCCCCATCTCGGGGTTCATCAACAACACGGCAGCTGTGGCGATTCTCCTGCCGATGGTGACCGACCTCGCGCACAAGGGACGTACCTCGCCGTCGAAACTCCTGATTCCCCTCTCCTACGCCTCGATGTTCGGCGGGATGCTGACGCTCATCGGAACCTCGACCAGCATCCTCGCGTCTGACCTCTCGGGGCGACTGCTCGGGCGGTCGTTTACGATGTTCGAGTTCACGCAACTCGGGGCCATCGTGACCGTGGTCGGCATCATCTACCTGCTCGTCGTCGGCCGGTTCCTCCTCCCAGAGCGTATCAAGCCGGAAGAGGACCTGACTGAGGAGTATCAGATGGCCGAGTACCTGACCGAAGTGGTCGTCCGCAAGGATTCGCCCATCATCGGCCAGACCGTCCAGGAAGCGCTCAAGGAGACGGACTTCGACGTGGACCTGATTCAACTGATTCGCAACGATGCGGTCTTCCTCGAACCACTCGGCCCGAAGACGATTCAGGCGGGGGACATTTTCGCGGTGCGTACCGACCGCCGGACGCTCGTCCAACTTCTCGACGCGGAGGGCCTCGACCTGCTTCCCGAAGTCAAGGTCACCGACGAGGAACTGGAGAAGATGGGCGAAGGGCGCAACCTGGTCGAGATGGTCGTCGCCCCCTCTTCTGCGCTCGTCGGGCAGTCGCTCTCGACGGCGAACTTCCGCCAGCGCTACGACGCCACCGTCCTCGCGGTGCGTCGTGGTGGGGAACTCATCCGCCAGCGGATGGACAACTCCCCGCTTCGGGCGGGTGACACGCTGCTCGTGCAGGCGACCACCGAAAGCATCAACCGCCTCAGCCGGAATCGAAACTTCATCATCGCCCAGGAAGTCGAACGCCCTGACTATCGTGAGTCGAAGATTCCAATCGCCGTCGGCATCGTCGTCGGCGTCGTCGCGCTCGCCGCGCTCAACGTCGTGCCCATCGTCGTCTCCGCACTCGGCGGGGCGATTGCCATGGTCGCAACCGGCTGTCTCCGCCCACCAGAGGTGTACGAAGCCGTCCAGTGGGACGTCATCTTCCTGCTCGCGGGCGTGATTCCCCTCGGCATCGCGATGGAGCGCACGGGCGCAGCAGAGTTCCTCGCCAACCTCATCGTGATGTCTGCGGACGTGTTGCCAGCAATCGGCGTGCTCGGCGTGTTCTACATCGGAACGGCTCTGCTCACGAACATCATCAGCAACAACGCGAGCGTGGTGCTCATGATTCCGGTGGCGATTCAGGCCGCCGCCGACATCGACGCGAACGCCTTCTCGTTCGTCCTCGCGGTGACGTTCGCCGCCTCGACGGCGTTCATGACGCCCGTTGGCTACCAGACCAACCTGTTCGTCTACGGGCCGGGTGGCTACAAATTCATGGACTTTGTGAAGGTAGGCACGCCGCTGCAACTGGTGTTCGCCGTCGTGACGACAGTGGGCATTTACATGATTTGGGGCGTGTAGGTCGGTAGCAAACCGACAGACGCGGAACGAAACCCTTTACAACTGCTGCCGATAAGCCAGTAATGCGGGACCATGGGGTAGCTTGGTATCCTTCAGCGTTTGGGACGCTGTGACCCTGGTTCAAATCCGGGTGGTCCCATAATTCTCTCGCGAGCAAATTGGCGAGCGAGAGCCTTCTGACGAGCCGCGGATTTGAACAAAGGAGCGACAGCGACTGGGGTTCAAATCCGGGTGGTCCCATTTCTGTGCGACGAACGCACGTGAGGAGGCAGAAATGGACAGCAACCAGTTTGAGCAGAGAGCAACTCGCAACGTTGCGACCGAGTTCAAATCCGGGTGGTTCCGTACCCATCACCACAAAACTTCTACACGTTCAATCAGAAGTGAGCGTATGACGACGGCGACGGGCAACGATTCTGCGGAAATTTCCGACGCGGCAGTGCAGGAGATGGTCGAGAACCTCAAGTCGGACTGGGAGGCCGAATCGGTCGAACGAAGCCCCCACGGCACGGATTTCGTCGCGAAACTCGACGTGAAAACGTCCTTCGAGCGACGAGTGGTCGTACTCAAGGCGACGACGGCTGATTTCGTGGACCCCGTCATTGCACGGGCAGAACCGCGACTGCTCGCGTTGGTCGGACTGAAGACGACCATTCCCGTCCCGGAGGTTTTCGGCTACTGTGACGACCACGAGCGGTTTCCCGCGCCGTTCTATCTGATGGAATACGTCGAGGGGGAGAATTTCGAAGGCGAGGCGAGCCAACTCTCCTTCGATGCCCGGACGCAGATTCTCCGAGAGGCGGGTCAAAATCTCGCGGAACTCCACGAGCTCGGCCCGCTCGATGGCGCGGGGAAAGTCGGGGTTCGGGATGAGGAACTGGCCGTCCTGGATACTGACGAACACCCTCGCTACGACGATTTGCGCGAAAAGGTGCTGGCGGACAGTGAGGGAACGCTCGACAGCTTAGCCGAGGGCGGTTTCTTCCCGGACCTCGCGGAGAAACCCGAGCGGTTCGCCGACCTCGTGCCGGGCGTACGGGAGTATCTCCGGGACGCGATTCCCGCGCTGTCGGAACCCGAAGCACCGACCTACTGCCACTGGGACTACCGCCTTGGGAACCTGCTCGTCGATCCGGAGACGGGCGCGACGAAGGCGGTTCTCGACTGGGCGAATCTGTCTGCGGCAGAGCCGGCGTACAACCTCGCACAGACGGAATTCTACCTGCTGCATCCGGAGGAAGACGGACCGGAGCAGACGGCAACCCTCCGCGAGACCTTCAGGACGGCCTACACCGAGGCGCGAAGTGGGTGGGCGTTCGACGAGGCGACCCGAGAGCGAATGGCAGTCTACAGCCTCACCACTCGGCTGGGCGCGATGGCCTGCCTCCCGCTGTGGTATCAGGATGCGTCAAGCGAGGAGCGAGACGAGCGGGCCGCGGAGCACCGGACGTTCGTCGAGCGGTATCTCTAAAGATCAGCCCTGGCGCGCTCGCCACTCGTCTTCGAGCACCCCATACAGCAGTAAATCGATGTACTCGTGGTCGATGAAGCCGCCATCGCGGAGCAGGCCTTCCTGCCTGAACCCGAGCTTTTCGAGGACGCGCTTTGACCCCTCGTTGAAGTCGTAGACGTAAGCGATGATTTTGTGGAGGCGTCGGTGGCCGAATCCGTAGTCGGTGATGAGCGAAACGGCCTCGGTGGCGTAGCCGTTGCCCCACTCGTCGGGAGCGATCCAGTAGCCGAGTTGGCCCGACCCGTGAACCGTATCGAAATCCGTGAGGCTGACGAAGCCAACGGGGTCGCCGTCCGCGCAAATCAGGAGTTTGGCGTCGTCGCCTTTGCTCCACGATTCGTACCACTGCTCTTCCTGAAGTTCGTTCACTGGGTTCGCTTTGGCGAGCGAGTGCCAGACGCGGGGGTCGTTCGCGTGTCGCTGGATGAACGGCAGGTCGTCGCGGGCGACGGTATGCAGGGAGACGTTCTCACCGGGAAGAAAGACGGGGCCGGGCATCAGCGAATCACTGAGTGAGGCGATGTCGGCTTCCTATTTAGGGGTTCGCCCGGGTGGCATTCACTTTCAGTCTGCCCTTTGCCAAACTACTTAGCCGATGGTGGATTACATTTTCCTTGAATGGCGCACGCGGAAAACGCAGAGCTAATCGAGCGATTCGAAGAGTTCTACCGGAACTACTACCGCGACGCAATCGGGGAACTCGCCCAGAAGTACCCAAACGAACAGCGGTCGCTGTACATCGATTATCAGGATCTCTATCGGTTCGACCCGGACCTCGCAGACGACTACAAGTCCCAACCCGGGCAACTCCAACAGTACGCAGAGGAGGCGCTGCGGATGTACGACCTGCCGGTCGACGTCGGCCTAGGCCGGGCGCACGTCCGGGTCAAGAACCTGCCGGAGGCGACGGACATCCGGAAGATTCGGGCACGACACCGCGGCCGACTCATCGCGGTGCAGGGCATCGTCCGCAAGGCCACCGACGTTCGACCGAAGATTCAGGAAGCCGCCTTCGAATGCCTGCGCTGTGGCACGCTGACCTTCATCCAGCAGGCCGGCGGCGACTTCCAGGAACCCCACGAGTGTCAGGGCTGTGAACGACAGGGGCCGTTTCGCATCAACTTCGACCAGTCTGAGTTCATCGACGCCCAGAAGCTCCGGGTCCAAGAGAGCCCCGAGGGACTTCGCGGCGGGGAGACACCTCAGAGCATCGACATCCACATCGAAGACGACATCACGGGCAAGGTGACCGCCGGTGACCACGTCCGCGTGACGGGCGTCCTCCACCTCGAACAACAGGGCAACAACCAGGAGAAGTCCCCGATGTTCGACGTGTTCATGGAGGGCAGTTCCATCGTCGTCGAGGACGAGCAGTTCGAGGAGATGGACATCACCGAGGAGGACAAAAAGGACATCATCGAACTCTCCCAGGAACCCGACATTTACGACAAGATGGTGGGGTCGATTGCACCCTCCATCTTCGGGTACGAACAGGAGAAGTTAGCGATGATTCTCCAGTTGTTCTCTGGCGTGACCAAACACCTCCCCGACGGGTCGCGGATTCGTGGCGACCTGCACATGCTCCTCATCGGTGACCCAGGGACCGGGAAGTGCGTCAAAGGCGATACAAAAGTCACGCTCGCAGACGGCACAGAGGTAACGATTCGAGAGCTGGTCGAGTCAAATCTCACGGATCCGAAACCAATTGACGACGGTGTGTACCAAGCGGTTGATTTCCCAGTCCCTTCGGTCGATTTAGACGGAACCCTGACGCAAAAGCGAGCCACGAAAGTCTGGAAGCGCGAAGCACCTGATCGGATGTATCGCATCCAAACCGCGAGCGGAAGCGAGATAGAGGTGACTCCGTCCCACCCATTGTTTGTGCAGTCGGATGGCAGATTCTCGGCTCGCAAGGCAGAAACGCTCTCCGAAGGGCAATTTATCGCGACACCTCGGCACATACCAACCACGTGGGACGATACACTTTCCGTCGACTATCGACGGTCGAGAGCGAACAATGCCGTTCGTCTGTCCCTCCCAGAAACCTGGACGCCGTCACTTGCGCGGCTCATTGGCTACATCATCGCAGAGGGTCACGTGTACCGAAATGACGAGCACAGCGGCTCGGTCACCATCACGAACAACGACCGCGAGATTCTCGACGACGTCGCCGACGGGTTCGAGCGATTAGGACTGACGTGGTCTGAACGCGAAGGACGCCCAGATGAACAGGCGCGAGAAGTTGTCTGTTCAGCTAGTGAGTTTGTAAGCTTCCTCGAAAATCTGGAGCCTGCCATCCTCAACCGATCTGCAGAACAGCACGTTCCACAGGCGCTGTTCAGCACAAGTCCGGAAGTGAAAGCAGCGTTCCTGAAAGCCTATGTTGAGGCCGAAGGCCACGTTTCAACCACGCAGCGAGAGATTACGGTCAGTTCGATGAGTCGTAAGCTGTTAGAGGGCGTGAAGTCGTTGCTCGCGTCGATCGGTATTGGCGCTCACTTGAAACCACGACACAACGAGAGTTTCCGGCTCCGAATCAGTGGTTCGGACTTCAGTGAGTATGTTGAACAAGTTGGATTCGTAACCGAGCGAAAAACCGTTGCATCACAGGCATTTGCCGACGTACCAGAGAATACCAACGTCGATGTGATTCCGGATATTGGAGAGCAGCTACAGGAGATACGTACCGCATTAGCACTGTCACAGTTCGACTGCGGTGTTCCTCGGTCAACCTACCAGCACTACGAACGCGGTGACAGAAACCCCTCCCGTGAGGCGCTCCGGTCAGTCATTACGGCGTTCGAAAGCCGATTAGATGAACTCTACGCGCTCAAGCAGAATCTCCAACCGGAATGGGAGAGCCTCAAAACAGCACGCACCGATCTGAACATCTCACAGCAGGCAATTGCTGACGACGTTGGCGTTTCACAGCGGACAGTGAGCCTTCACGAGCGAAACGAAGTCATCGCAGACGGCGGCTATGTGTCCGGAGCGCGTGCAGTGATAAACGAGCGAATTGAAGACGGAATAGCAGTCGCTGATGAGATACACGCGCTCAAGCAACTTGTCGAGGGAGACATCCGGTGGGAACAAATCGAGTCCATCGAAATTGCTGAACCAGATTATGAATGGGTGTACGACCTGGAAATTGAGGGGACTCACAACTACCTGACGAACAACATTGTGTCGCACAACTCCGCGATGCTCCAGTACATTCGAAACATCGCACCGCGGTCGGTCTACACCTCGGGCAAGGGTTCGTCCTCTGCGGGTCTCTGTGTGACTGGTGACACGCGAATCCACACCGAAAACGGATTCCAGGAGATTCGGAATCTTGCGATTGACGAACACCCTGAACCGGTGACAGAAGAGACGAGCGCACTGAAAGCTATTGGTTTACAAACGTTCGACCGCAGAACCGGTGTGGTAGATGAACGCGCTTCATCGCACGTCTGGCGGATGCCAGAAAAGCCCTGCAGACGCATCGAAACCGCCCACGGAAAGTCGCTTACTGCATCCGAGAACACGCCACTCTTGACGTGCGGCGAACACGGTATGGAGTGGGTCAAGATTTCAGATATTGGGCCGGGAGATTACGTCGCGATTCCAAAGTACAGGGACTTCGAGCGAACCGAGATCCCGGTTCGGAAACTCCTCGAACTCACCACCGAGAAAGTGAAGTTGACCGACGAATCAGTTGAGACGATTCGTGCGGCCCTCTGCACAGAGTTTGGCCACCTTCGTGGAGCAGCGACAACACTGGGCCTCTCAGAGGACTTCATCTATGACTCCCTCAGAAACCGACACGTCCCTCTTTCAAAACTCGACACGATGCTCGATGCGGTTGGGATGACTCGTGAAGATATCACATTCGATCGCCTCATGATTCGACATGGTGACAGCATCACCGTGCCAAAAACGTTCGACGAGGAACTCATGTATCTTCTTGGACTCGTCTTTGGCGACGGTGATATCTCTCTGGACCGCCGGCGCGGGAATCGGGGATTAATTCGGCTCTCTAATAGCGATGAGGAGGTACTAAAGCGGGCAGCAACTATCTTCGCCGAGAAGTTCGATAAGCACCCAAGCATCGAACGACAGGAAGGCCGTGTTTCGTGTATAAGGGTTAACAGCGCAACGATTGCACGCCTTTTCGCCAATGCTGGGATGGAGACGCCAAAAGCCAACCTCGAACTGGCACCTGAGCTCACGACAGCAGAGCACGCCAACGCATTCCTTCGAGGACTGATGGACGCGGACGGAGCCGTCTCAGTCCGTGAAAACGGTGGGTCCAGTATCCTTCTCTCAACGATCAGCGAAGGGTTGGCCGAACAGGTTCAGCTGATGCTAGAGACCTATGGCGTCCGCGCACGACGACGGGAACGCGATCGACGTGGAACGTATACGTTAGCCGATGGCCAGACTATTGAGTCCAAGCACGTGCAGCATTTCGTCGAGATATACGGTTCGAATATCGACCGCTACGCCGCGACCATCGGTTTCGAGGTCACACCAAAGCAAGCGTCGCTCGAAAAGATCACCAACGGCGCGACAAGACGCGGAGAGACGATTCCAGTGGGGTCGGCACTCGTCGCTACTGACGGCGCTGGTGGTGCGTACCACACCAACGTGACACGCGGGGACAATCCAGGCCGTGAGCGCGCCAGAGCGATACTCGAAGACGTTGACCTCGGACACGCAGAACCCCTTGTCCGCGAAGTCGTTGACGCCAGTCTCTGCTGGGACCGCGTCGTCGAAGCGGCAGATGTAGGTACGAAAGAAGTGTTTGACCTCACAGTTCCTGAAACGCACAACTTCATCGGGAACGGTGTGGTGACGCACAACACCGCCGCTGCGGTGCGCGACGACTTCGGTGACGGCCAGCAGTGGACGCTCGAAGCAGGTGCGCTCGTCCTCGCAGACAAAGGAATTGCTGCAGTGGACGAACTCGATAAGATGCGATCGGAAGACCGCTCTGCGATGCACGAAGCGCTGGAACAGCAGTCATATCACCCAAATTCAGAGATTTTGCTTGCTGATGGACGACGCGTGAAAATCGGCGAGTTTGTTGATTCCAAGATGGCAGCCAATCCAGATGCAGTCGTCGATGGAATTAACTGTGAGATTATTTCGGTCGACGATACGCAAGTCCATTCTGTTGATTTCGAGTCGAATAAGACGACGAAACACCCTGTTGACCGAGTCAGCCGCCACGAGGCACCCGACGAGTTCGTGAGAGTGCGGTTTTCGAACGGACGAGAGGTGATGGTTACGCCGGAACATCCAATGTTCGTCGCAGGAAGTGACGTTGAGACGGTCGAAGCGCAAGACATTTCGGCCGGTGATTTCGTCCCAGCACCACGAAAACTCCCAAACTCTGCGGCTGGTGTCACGCTAGTTGACGAGCCAGTACAGGGGAATGAGAAAGATGTACGACTTCCCGAGTCACTTACGCCAGACCTCGCGGAGCTTCTTGGACTCCTTGTTGCCGAGGGGCACTCGTATGCTGGCTCCAGCCACGAAATCGGATTCTCAAATCAGGATCAACGATTACTCGAACGGGCAGCGACACTCGCACGAAGCACGTTTGCGATCGAAAGTACCGACGCAGTGAATGCCGCAGGAACAGTGACAAAGCGGTGGGTTTCAACCAAACTGTACCGGTGGTTTGAGGCGAACTTCCCCGAGTTCATGCACACGGCCCGCGACAAGCGAATTCCAGCGAAGGTGCTCGGAGCGTCAGAGGAACACATTCGCCGGTTCCTGGTCGGTGTATTCGCCGGTGACGGTGGGGTCGAAAGTGAAGCCATGTCATTTTCGACGGCGTCAGAAGGGCTCGCAGAAGACTACGCGGATGCGCTTGCGAAGATAGGCGTTGGCTCCCGTATCCACCACGATATCGCCGAAAATTCGTGGAAAGTGTACGTGATGGGCGATTCAATCCGGCAATTCGTCGATGCGGTAGTCGAACCAACAGACGACCGATACGACGATGCTGTCGCGTTTGCAGACCGAAGCGACGCCACTCCGAGACACCATGACGTCTTGCCAACAGACGTGGCACGAGAGATTCGCAGCCTTCGGAAACTCGTCGGTCTCAATCTCACCGGGAAGTTCCGTCCGACGCTCGATGAAGGATTCGGCATTCGGGTGGAAACCGTGCAGGAGGAGATTGCAGAGATTCGCGATCGCGTAAAAGTGGTCGAACAAGAACTCGAAAACGCAACTACTCTCGCTACGATTCGGACGACAATCAACTGGTCCGGCCGTCAACTCGCCGAACGATTGGACGGCGTGACGACGAGCACTGTTCACTACGCAGAGGCGGGTGGCTATGACGAGCAAACGCGTGAACAACTGACGAACCGTGCACACGCAACTGTGCAACAAGCTCTCGAAGAAGCTGAACAGCGAATTTGCGAACTAGAAGCGGGATGTGAACTCCGGTACTATCGTGTCACGGATGTAGAGGTCGTTCCGAACGCCGGTGAGTACGAAACAGCGTGGGTGTACGACGTGACTGTTGAGCCAACCAATACGTTCGTCAGTCAGGGAGTTGTGCTCCACAACTCAATTTCGGTTTCCAAGGCAGGCATCAACGCGACGCTCAAATCGCGGTGTTCGCTGCTCGGTGCGGCGAACCCGAAGTACGGCCGGTTCGACCCGTACGAGCCAATCGGGGAGCAAATCGAACTCGAACCGGCGCTCATCTCCCGGTTCGACCTCATCTTCACGGTGACGGACAAGCCGGACGCGGAGAAGGACACAGAACTCGCAGAGCACATCCTGCGGACGAACTACGCAGGCGAGTTGCACACCCACCGCACGCACACGAACTCCTCTAACTTCACCGAACAGCAGGTAAACGAGGTGACCGAGGAGGTGGCGCCCGTCATCGACGCCGAGTTGCTCCGCAAGTACATCGCGTTCTCCAAACGCACGTGTTATCCGACGATGAGTGACGAGGCCAAACAGGCCATCCGTGACTTCTACGTGGACCTGCGGTCGAAGGGTGCAGACGAGGACGCCCCGGTTCCCGTGACCGCCCGTAAACTCGAGGGGCTCGTCCGGCTCTCTGAGGCGAGCGCGCGGGTTCGCCTCTCTGACACCGTCGAAACAGAGGACGCAGAGCGGGTCATCGAACTCGTCCGGTCGTGTCTCCAGGACATCGGGGTCGACCCGGAGACCGGGCAGTTCGACGCCGACGTGGTCGAGACGGGCCGCTCGAAGACCCAGCGCGACCGCGTGAAGAACATCAAGAACCTCATCAAGGAAATCGAAGACGAATACGAGGACGGTGCGCCAATCGACGTGGTGTTAGACCGGGCGGAGGAAATCGGGATGGACCACTCGAAGGCCGAACACGAAATCGAGAAGCTCAAACAGAAAGGCGAGGTGTACGAACCGCGCACCGACCACCTTCGGACGACGTAGATGGACCGGATTTCTGCCCTGCGGAACATTGAGGACGCGCTGGCTACCTTTGAGCAGGGTGAGACGGACCTCGCGAGCATGGAGCGGCGCGTTCGCGGCGTCCTCCAGACCTACGCGACCGAGTTCGCGGATGATGCGCTCGCCCCTATCACGCGAGCGGCGACGGCACGGTAGACGGCCTCATCGTCGTGGCAACCTCCCGAAAGGAAGCGCGACAGCAAATCGTCGAGCTGCACGGAAATCCGGCTTCGTTTACCGTCGAGCCCGTTGATCCTGCATGATATGAATCAGAAATAAAGACTCTCTGAATCACCACAACGATTTTATCTGTTCCCGCGTATGGTAGAGTGAACGAGTGTGAGCCAAAAGGATACACGGGGAAACTCACTCCACGACGATCTGGTGACGGCGACGAGCACGCTGCTGTGCGCACCGCCCATGGAACCGGCGGCAGACGACGCGTGCATGGAGCTATTGACGCCGCAGAACCCGGCAGAGACGAACGTCCTCTGGGTTGCCTATTCTCGCTCACCCGATAGCTGCCTCACCCAGTGGCACCGCCATGGGGCGGGACGACCAAACGATCTCGCCATCATCAACGTCGGCGACAGCGTCCGTTCGGCCGCGGCGGCAAGTACGGCCGGCGAGAACCCACAGGGCCCGATACAGACAGTGGCGAGCGCCGGCGACCTCACCGGCCTCGGCATCAAAATCAGCGAAGTGCTCACGCGGTGGGCCGACCAGGACGCCCAAATCGTCGTCTGCTTCGATTCGCTCACGACGCTCCTACAGTACGTAGACCCGGAGAAGGCATACGAATTCTTACACGTGCTCACGGGTCGGTTGTTCGCCGCGGACGCCATCGCCCACTTCCACATCAATCCGGGGGCACACGACGACCAGACGCTCTCGATGATTCGCTCACTGTTCGACGGGGACGTGTCGCTCACCGAAGACGGCGAGCGAACCGTCCGCACCCGGTAGCCTGACGATAAATTTAACACTAATCATTTCTGAAACGAGTAGCGTGCTACTCGTCGTGACCTACTCGACTGTAGCCCGCCAGACATTGCGAAACATCTGTCGAGCGCACGGTCAACAACCCCGACCTCAAGGGTCGGGGCTTGTCAGTGAACTCCCGCTCTACCGCACTTAGGCGGAGGCGTTGAAATCGCCGTTAGCGTTCACCGTTCCTGACTTCAAGGCCAGTTGACTGGTGACCCGTCCAGAACCAGACTTGAGCCAGTTTTGGACAAGTCGCCACGCCACATTCCGCGCAGCGTTCTGACTTCCTCCCACGACTGAAGTCGTGGGCTTTCTCCTCGAACCACTGTAATCCGCGTGCAACTCCTTCCCGCACTTCAGACACTTGAACTCGTCACCATTCCGATTGTCCTCGTGAGTAAACCCACACTCACCGTGACTACACCGCTGTGACGTGTACTGCGGGGCAACGGTTTCGACTAACGTGAGTGCCTCGCCGAGACGATGAGCGACGGCGACGAGTTCTTCTAGCGCGACCGGGTGTACTTTTTGAGGAAGCCCGGTTCCTCGAAGTCGAGGCCGAGGTTGGTGTCGAAAATGCCCTCGGTGACGGCAGCGACGGCCGGGGCGAACGTGCCAGTCGTTGCGGTCGCACACGTCGGTGTTTCGACCTCCTGGTCTTCGCAGACGGGCACCGCAAGGTCGGTTTCGCTCGCGAACAGGGAGCCATCGGCACGGTTCGCGATGAGGTGATCGTCGGTCGCGCCCACGTCCTGCAGGCGGCCGCGAATGGTTGGGACGGCGTCGAGGCCTCGCTGGGTGGCGGGGGCGACGAGCGCGACGGCGTCCGCGGCGGTGGCGGCGGCGACGGCCTGATTCGCGGCCAGCGGCGGCGTATCGGCGATGACGACGTCGAACCCCCGAGTCAGGTCGCCGATGGTGTCGGCGAGGCGTTCTGCGGCGGCCGCGGATTTCGCCCGGGCGAGTTGCTCGAAGGTGGCGTGTGCGGGTGCCACCGCGAGGCGACCGGACAGGTCGAGCGGGAGGTCGCTGAGGGCTTCCTGAACGGTCGCCTCACCCGAGACGACGTCCGTGATGTCGGTTTCGAGCGCCCCGCCGACGAATCTCGAGAGGCCCTGCGTGGCGTAGGCGGCATCGACGAGCGCGACGTCACGGCCTGCTCGGGCGAGTGTCGCCCCGAGTTCGGCTGTGAGTCGCGTCGTTCCAGCCCCGCCGGTGACGCCGGCGAGGGCGAGCGACTGTGGCTTCGTATCCATATTTTGAACTATTCAGGCTATCGTACAAAAAAGGCGGGGAGGCTCAGTCGGCGTTTGCCCGAATGTCCGCCGCGATGTCGTCGAACTCGTCGTCGGTCAGGTCGGGCATCGTTCTGACGATGGAGTGGATAGCACCGCCGCCGTCGCCTTCGAAGCGCGGAACGATGTGGGCGTGGACGTGCTGGACTTCCTGACCGGCGGCCGTACCGTTGTTGATACCGATGTTCGACCCGTCTGCGGAGACGGCCGATTCCACGGCGGGCGTGAGTCGGTAGAGCGTGGTGAACACCGCCTCGCCGACGTCTTCGGGGAGATCTGCGACCGTCTGGTGGTGGGATTTCGGGATGACTAGCGTGTGACCGCGCGTGAGCGGGTTCACGTCGAGGAACGCCAGCACTTGGTCGTCCTCGTAGACGGTTCGACTCGGAATTTCACCATCAATAATCTTACAGAAAATGCAATCGTCGTCCATCGTAGAGTGTGTCGCGCGGCGCTTTGAAGAAAGTTTCCCGTGGACGCACACCGGCGTGCAACTAACGAATCACGAGATTTCCGTAGCCAAATTGTAAATCCGTCAATCAGTTTGGCAGAATTTAAAATCCACGGAACTGGAAGGGGTTGGATGACCGAAATGTATAAAACAACACATTCCAACATTCTTCAGGAGTAATAATGATGAATGGTCACATGAGACAGACTACCGACCCACAAGACCAATCTGACAGCTATCAGACCCGACGACGGTTCATGCAGGCCGCAGCGGCGGCCGGCCTTGTCACCGTCGCCGGTTGTACGGGTGGCAACGGTGGTGGCGACGGCGGCGCGAACGCACTCACCATTCCCGGCCTCTACGACCAGAGTGGGGCGACCTCAGACGTGGGCCGTCCGACGGCACTCGGGTCCCGCGACGCCTTCAAATGGATAAACGAGGAAGGATTGCTCGAACAGCAAATCAACCACAACGGGGTGGACTACGCCTACGACGTGGCACAGGCCCAACAGAATTACGACGAGTTTACCTCTGGAGACCTGCCGCCAATCATCATTGGCTGGGGGACCGCCGACACGGAGGCCCTGTCCCAACGAGTCGCCCGCGACGAAATCGTCTACATTTCTGCATCGTACTCGGCGAATCTGCTCACGGAGGAAGCGCCGTACAACTTCTTCGGTAACCTCGACTACACGAGTCAGGCCCGCGCCCACCTCAAGTGGATTGCGGACAACGATCCAGGCAAGATCGCCTTCATCTTCTCGAACAACCCGTTCGGGAAGGCTCCCGTCGAGGGCGGGAAGGCCTACGCCGAGGAACTCGGCCTCGAAGTTGGCGACGACATCGACCTGCCGCTCACTGCCAACTCCGCGACGAGCCAGCTGCGCAAGGCGAGAGACGACAGCATCGACTACCTCATCCACCAGAACACGGCCGCGCCGATGCAGGTGTTGCTGAAGGACCGACAGGACGTCTACCCCGAGGTCAACGTCATGGGGCTGACCTACACCGTAGACGAACTGCGCGTCCAGGAATCCCCGGAGACCTTCGAGGGCGTGCGCTACGTGAGTGGGTTCAAAACGTTCGGCGAGGTCATGGAGGGAAGCGGCGACGGCAAGGCTGCCATCGAAGCCTCCTTCGAGCGCGAGGGTCGTGACATGAACGACCCGAGCGTGGCGAACCTGAACTACGTCCGCGGGGTCATCCACGCGATGCTTGCGCTCAAGGGCATCCAAGAGGCAAACAACCTCGACTTAGACCCCTCGGCGGGTGCGAACATTCGCGAAGGACTGTTCGAAACCCAAGACTGGGACGTGTTCGGCCTCGCAGAACCGTTCAGCTACGAAGAGGCTGACCGCCGCCCGACCATGACGGGCCGCATCTACCAGGTCGAAGGTGGCGAGATGAAGTTCGACTCGAAGGCAGAACTCCCCCGCCGCGACGACTGGATCGGGCTCTAATCATGACCCAGAGCGAGTCACAGACGACTGAATCGGGAGTGGGCGACCAGCCAGAAACCCCACCGGTTGTCGAACTCGACAACGCAGAAATCGTCTACGACCGCCACTTCCTCGCAGTACAGGGAGTGTCGATGGCGGCCAACGAGGGCGATATCATCGCCCTGCTCGGCCCCAACGGCGCGGGCAAAAGTACCATCCTCAAGATGATTTCCGGCATCGGCCGGACCGAACGCGGCGAGGTGTCTCGCGGTCGCATCTACTTCGACGGCGAGGACGTCACCAACTTCGGGACGAACGAGATGGTCTCTCGCGGCGTGACCCACATTCTCGAAGGCAGACGGTCGTTTCGCGACCTGACGGTCGAGGAGAACCTCCGGTGTGGCCTCTACCGACAGGGCCGTCGCCTCAACTTCAGCGAGGAGGACTACGAACTCGCGTTCTCCTACTTCCCGCAACTCAACGATATCATGAATCTGAAGGCGGGGTACGCCTCCGGCGGCGAACAGCAGATGCTCGTCATCGCACGCGCCCTGCTCCACCGGCCGCGGCTCTTGTTGCTCGACGAACCGTCGCTCGGTCTCGCGCCGAAACTGGTGCGCGACATCTTCGAGACACTCGTCGAAATCAACCACAAGGAGGATATCACGATGATTATCGCAGACCAGAACGCCAAACGCACACTCGACATCGCAGACTACGGCTACGTCATGGAAAACGGGCAAATCGAACTCCACGACCCCGCGGACAAGCTCAAGAATCGCGAGGAAATCAAGGAGTTCTACCTCGGAACGAGTCGTGAAGAAGGGCGCTACACCGACATTCGCCACTACAAGATCCGCAAACGGTGGACCTGATGAGAGGTGAACTGTGAGCCAATCGACCTTCGACGTGCGGGGCGAGCCGCCGGTTCCACCGGAGGAAGCCGCCCTCGGCTGTAAGAACATCACCAAAACCTTCGGCGCGGTGACGGCCGTCGACGACGTTTCGATTTCCATCCAAAAAGGCGAGTGGGTCTCCATCGTCGGCCCGAACGGGGCTGGCAAAACGAGCCTGCTCAACGTCATCAACGGCTTTTACGAACCCGACCCCGGCGGCCAGGTGTTCCTCGGCGGGCAGGACGTGACGACCATGAAGTCCCACCAGCGGGCGCGAAACGGTCTCGGGCGCACCTTCCAGGGTCTCGAACTGTTCGAGAGCGAGGACGTTATCGAGAACATCATCACGGTCAAGTCCATCAGCCGTCGCCCGAACCTGCTGGAGGCGATGTTGTTCTACTGGGGTGGCAGAGACATAGAGGAGAAAAATATGCGAGAGGTCGAGGAGATAATCGACTATCTCGAACTCTGGGAGTACCGCCATAGCCCGATTTCGAGCCTCCCGCTCGGGATTCGCCGCCGTGTCGACCTCGCGCGGGCGCTCGCGCTCGACCCCGACGTCATCCTTCTGGACGAAGCCATGAGCGGTCTCACGTTCGAGGAAAAGTACGACATGGTGCGGTTCCTGACCGACCTCTACGAGGAGCGAGGCCTGACCGTCGTTATGATCGAACACGACCTCGAAGTCGTCACGGACGTCTCAGACCGAATGATCGTCTTACAAGAGGGCGCGGTTATCGCCCGTGGGCCACCCGAGGCAGTTACCGCGGACCCACTCGTCGCGGAAGTGTACACGGGGGTCGACTGATGGCCCAGGACGAGATGGCAACCGGCGTGACCGTAGACCGCGTGGCGAACGCCCCCGAGGGCGACATCGACATCGTTTCCGACCGGTCGCTGCCCGAGATTCTGATAGACCACGTCGCGAAACACGGCGACGACGTCGCACTTCGCTGGAAGCAGTTCGGCATCTGGCAAGAGTTCACCTGGACGGCCTACTACGACCGCGTCCGGTGGTTCGCCCTCGGCCTGGAGGAGTACGGATTCGGCGACGGTGACGTACTGTTCACGATTGGCTACAACCGCCCCCACCAGCTGTGGGCGTGGCTCGGCGCGATGTCCCTCGGCGGGATGGCCGCGCCGAACTACCAGGACATGCTGCCCGAAGAAATCGGGAAGCAACTCGAACTCCTTTCCCCGCGCATCGTCTTCGCGGAGGACCAGGAGATGGTGGACAAGGTGCTCTCCGTCGCGGACGACGCCCCAGGCTTAGAGACCATCATCTACCGCGACGAACGCGGGATGTTCCGCTACGAGCAGGACGACCCACAAATCGTCAGCTACGCCGACGTGGAGGCACGTGGCCGCGAACGACTGGAGAGCGGCGAGGTCGATGGGGACTACCTCGAAGAGCGAATTCGCGCCGTGAACCCACAGTCGCCGGCGATGCTCTCGCCAACGAGTGGAACGACGGGCACGCCAAAGCGGGTGCAACTGTCGCACTTCAACTTCGTCAACCTCGCGAACGCGGCCATCGAAATCGACCCGCTTCCGAAGGAATCGGACTACTTCTCGTACCTGCCGATGGCGTGGGTCGGCGAGCAGATGATTCTCATCGCCGCCGCGTTCGTCGGCGGCTGGACGGCGAACTTCCCCGAACAGCCCGATACCGAGCGCGAAGACCTGCGAGAAATCGGCCCGGAAATCATCTTCTCCTCGCCGCGCACCTACGAGGCGTGGGTCGCGGACATCAAGGCGAAAATCGAGAACACGACCCGCCTCAAGCGGTGGTCCTACGAGAAGGCGATGGACTGGGGTCGGGCCTACGCCGAGTACGTCACCGGCGAGAAGGCAGACCAGGACCCACCCGCGACGCTGCGGGCGAAAAACTGGCTCGCCTACTGGCTGGTCTACCGCCCGATTCTCGACAAAATCGGGCTGAAGCGCGCGAAGAACGTCTACACCGGCGGCGGCCCGCTCGGCGAAGAACACTTCCAGTACTACCACGCCCTCGGGGTGCGCCTCAAGCAAATCTGGGGCCAGTCCGAGGTCTGTGGGTTCGTGACGATGCACCGCGACGGCGACATCCAACCCGACACCGTCGGGCAGGTGTTCCCGAACGTGGAAGTAGGCCTCACGCCGGGTGGCGAACTCGTGGTTCGCGGCCCCGTGGTCACCTCCGGCTACTACAACCAGCCCGAGAAGACGGCTTCGGCCATCGAGGACGGCTGGCTCCACACCGACGACTTCGGCGACATCACCGAGGACGGTCACGTGAAGGTGTTCGACCGGATGGACGACGTGCTCGAACTCGCCGACGGAACGGCAATCGCACCCATCAGCGTCGAGACGAAGCTGAAATTCAACCCGTACATCAAGGAGGCGATGGTCGTCGGCGACAGCCGCGACTACCTCGCTGCGGTGCTCAACATCCGCTACGACAACGTCGCGGAGTGGGCAGACCAGCGCGACATCCAGTACACCGGCTATCGCGACCTGACCCAGAAACCCGAGGTGCTCGACCTCATCACCGAGGTGGTCGAAGAGACCAACGAACGCCTCGAAGGCAACGAGATTCGAAAGTTCATCGTCCTGTTCAAGGAGTTCGACCCCGACGACGGCGAACTCACGCGGACGGGGAAGATTCGCCGCAAAGTCGTCGGCGAACGCTACGCCTCGCTCGTCGAGGACATCTACAGCGACAAAGAAGCATGCGAAATCGACATCACCATCACGTATCAGGACGGCCGCGAGACGCGCGAACACGGCGAAATGGCGATTATCGACCTCGAATCACCCGGCGAAGCCGTCGCCACCGACGGAGGTGAAAATTGATGGTTGACGCTGGCAACCTCTTCGCGACCATCGTCGCGGGCATCGGTATCGGCGCAATCTACGCGCTCATCGCGATGGGGTTTTCGCTCATCTACAAGGTGACCGGCGTGCTCAACTTCGCCCAGGGGCAGTTGGCGCTCGTCGGCGCGTACTTCGTCGCTATCTTCGCCGCGCCGAGCATCGTCTGGTTCGTCCCATCGGGGTCGGTGGCCGGACTTGGCGGCATTGGCGCGCTAGTGGCGACCATTCTGGTCGGCATCTTGCTCGGCATCCTGTTAGAACGCGCCATCTTCCGCTTTTTCATCGGCGAACCCGTGCTGTCGGTCATCATCGTCACCCTCGCGCTGGGTGGCATCTTCAGCGGGTTCATCCGCTTCCTCGTCGGGCCGAACTTCCGGGCGTATCCCGCCTCGATTCTACCCGACTGGAACGTTCCGCTCCCGCTCGGCGCGGAGATAAGCGGACCGTTCGCCATCGGCGTCGTGCTCTCGCTGGCCGTCGTCATCGCGCTCATGCTGTTCTTCCGTTACACCGTCACGGGGTCGATTCTCCGGGCGGCGGCGTCAGACCAGCAGGCCGCGATGGCCCTCGGCGTCTCCATCGAGCGCACCATCATCATCGCGTGGACGCTGTCGATTGCCATCACCGCAATCGGCGGCATCCTGCTCGCGATGGCCAACGGTGGGGCCGGGTTCAACATCGAAACCACCGGCATCATCATCTTCGTCGCCGTCGTGTTCGGCGGGTTGGACAGCGTGCCGGGAGCGTTCATCGGCGCAATCGTCGTTGGCCTCCTCCAGGAGCTGGGGACGTTCTACGTCGAGCCAATCGTGGGGCCGGGCTTTGGCCCCGTCCTGCCGCTCATCTTCCTGCTGTTCATCATCGTCGTGTTACCCTACGGCCTGTTCGGCACCGAACGCATCGAGAGGATTTGACCATGTTCTGCACTTCACTCAACCGGTCGCTCGTTTCCATCGCGGAGGTGTCCCATGCCCTGCGGTGAGTACTTCACGGACTACGGGTCACGGATGGGCCTGTTCCGCTGGCGAACCCAGCGCATCGCGCTGGCACTCGCCCTGCCGATTCCGTTCTTGCTCCCGTTCGTGCTGGGCGGCGGGACGGTGTCGCTGCTGTCGAAGATTTACATCTTCGCCATCGCGGTGCTCGGCCTGAACGTCATCCTCGGCTACGCCGGGGAAATCGTCCTCGCGCAGGGGGCGTTCATGGCGATCGGCGCGTACAGCACCTCGCGGATGCTCGGGACGGGGGCGGGACTGCTGCCCTCGATGGTCATTGGCGGCCTCGTCGCCGCGGGCGTCGCGGTGGCCTTCGGCCTGCCCGCCTTCCGCGTCAAGGGCTTCTACATCGCCATTTCGACGCTCGCCCTGCAGTTCATCGCCGAGTGGTTCTTCCTGAACGACAAGGCGACGTTTATCCACGGCGGCGTCCAGCAGTCGATTCCCGTGGACGTCGGCCTCATCGGCGGGTTCGTCTCGGTGAGTTCGCGGACGGACATCTACTTCGTCGCGCTCGTCTCGATGCTTCTCTTTGCGATGCTCTCGCTCAACCTGAGTCGGACGGGCATCGGCCGGTCGTTCCGTGCGGTCCACGAGAACGACCTCGCGGCCGCCGTGCTGGGCATCAACGTGTTCCAGAACAAACTGCTCGCGTTCGCCATCGGCGGGTTCATGATTGGCTTCTCCGGGGGCCTCTACGCCATCTGGATTGGCTTCTTGGACCCCGGCTTCTTCACCATCGAGCTGACGCTGGAACACTACGTCATGTTGCTGTTTGGCGGCCTCGGACGGGTCTGGGGCGCGCTGCTCGGCGTGGCCGTCGTGTCGTTCCTGCTCGATTACCTGCGGAACTTCTTCACGGCGTACGCCGGCGACGCGACGGCGCTGATTCCCGTCATCTTCGGCGCGGTCATCATCATCGTGCTGGCCGTCGAGCCAAAGGGGGTGCTGGCTGCGCTCGGCCAGCTCAAGGAATATCTCAGGAAGTGGCCATACGCCTATTAGCGGATGGCCACAACTGACCCCATGGACCGGACGCAAACCGCCCGCTCTCTTCTCGATATTTTGCCGTTCCACAAATCCCACGGCATCGAAATCGTCGAGGTTACCGAAGACACGGCCACGACGCGCATTCCGTTCGACGAGGACCTCGTCGGCAACCCCGACGTGCCCGCCATCCACGGCGGCGTCCTCTCGGCGCTCGTGGACCTGACCGGCGCGGCGCTGTTCGTCGGAAATCTGGGCCGGTACACGCCGACCATCGACATGCGCGTCGATTACCTCAGCCACGCCGGCGAAGAGACGCTCGTCGGGAACGCGAGGCTCCGCCGAAAGGGCGGGTCGATTGGCGTCGCCGACATCGAGATTCGCGCCGGAGACACGCTCTGTGCCACCGGGGTCGGCACGTACAAACTCTCGCCATGACCTTCGCACCAGCAACCGACTGCCACGTCCACCTGATGCCGGACACGCTGATGGCTGCCATCCGCGATGCGCTCCACGACGCCGCCGCGTGGGAGTTCGACCACCCGACCGACCGCGAGTCGATGGAGGCAGAACTCACGGAGGCAGGCGTCTCCCGATACATCGCCCTGCCTTACGCCCACAAGCCTGGCATCGCTGACGACCTCAACGACTGGGTGCTCGCCCGGTGTGCCGACTCCGAGATGGCCGTGCCCTTTGCAACCGTCCACGGCGACGACGAGGTGGACGCGGTGGTCAGACGGGCGTTCGAGAACGGCGCACGCGGCCTCAAATTCCAGTGCCCGGTCCAGGGCTGTGGCCCCGCCGACCCGCGCCTCGACCCCGCCTTCGAGTTGGCCGCCGAGTACGACCGGCCCATCATGTTCCACGCCGGTACCGCGCCGATGTTCCACGACAACCCACACGTCGGTTACGACCAGTTCGCCCAGTTCGTGGAGAACTATCCCGAGGTGCGGGCGTGCTGTGCCCACATGGGAACCTACGAACACGAGGCGTTCATCGAGTGCGCCCGCGAGAACGAACAGGTGTTCCTCGACACGACGTTCGCGATGTCCGCTGGGGCCCAGCGATTCATGGACTTCGACCCGGCGACGATTCCCGATTCGGTGATCGAGGACCTCGCCGGGTCGATTATGTACGGCTCTGATTACCCGAACATCCCGTATCCCTACGACGACGAACGGGCGCTGTTGCTCGAACGCGACCTCTCTGACGAGGCATTCGACCAGTTGTTCCGGGGGGCCGCAGAGCGGTTCCTCGGGTAAGCGTTACGCCGTCGGGTTCTTCGCGATGACGATTTCTGCGGCGTGTTGGTGGGATTCACCGCCCGATTCGTTCTCGAAGATGAGGGTGTCGCGTTCGAGAACGTTCCACGACGAGTAGTACGATTCCAATTCACCCTGTTCGTAGAAATATTCGTTCTCGGTCCAGTCGGGAGCCGTCGGAACGGCTGGGTGGTCTACGAACGCGAACATCGTGTGGATGCCACCGGGATTCGTCATCTCCTGGAAGTGCTGGAACTGTGCGTCGCGATTTTCTGGCTGGATGTACTGAATCGCGCCACACGAATAGACCACGTCGACGGGTTCTGGGAGTGCCAGTTCGTTCGCGTCGGCTTCGAGCGTCTCGATAGCCACACCGTGGGCGGCAGCCAGTTGACGCGCCTTTTCGAGGCCGTTCGGGGAGACGTCTGTAGCGTAGGCGTCGAAGCCCTGTTTTGCGAAGTACACCACGTCACGGCCTTCGCCTGCTCCGATGTCGATGACCGTGGGCGTCGTGTTCGCTGTCGAAACGAGGGACGCAGTTTTGCGAGCCAGGTCGTTCGGCTCGGTTCCCCAGTAGTACTCCTCCTGTTCGTAGCGTGCCTCACAGGTCTCGAAGTCCATCGTCTCGGCCGACTCGACGTACCGTGAAAAGCGTATAGGCCCAGCGTCGTCAGCCTATTCGTGCCAGTCGATCCACCGACCGTGCGCCTCGTAGGCCGCGAGCGTGCCAGCCGATTTCTCGCCATTTTCGTACGCAACGTACCGGACTTCGGGCGTCTCGCCGTGCCACTCCCAGTTCGCCCAGAACAGGTCTCGTGACTGGCCGATGTCGGCGACGAGGGCCGCGAAGTCAGCTTGCTGTTCTTCGGTGAACTGGTAGAGGACGTGCGTGTTGTATATGCAGAGGTGTTCGTCTTCTGGGACGCGGTTGCAGAGCGTTTTCAGGTCGGCGAGCGCGTCGCCTTCGACGAGTTCCGGTGGTGACTCGCGAGCCACAGAGACGGCGGCCTCGATTCGTTCGCGACGGGACTCATGTTCCGGCCAGATGAGCGCACGGAGCCACTTGACGTCCGCTTCGTTCTCCACCGAGAGCGTGTTGAGGTTGATACCGAGACGCGACCCGACCGCAGGAAGCGATTCTGGGAGTGGTGGGACGCCGTCGTTTCGGACGTCGCAGGACAACTGGAGCGGAGCGGCTGGGTCGCCCACTCGCCACTGCCCGCCGTACTCGTAGCCGTAGCGGTCCCAGAGCAGGTTCAGGCCGGCGCTACAGCCGATTTCGACGAGGCCGAGCGGGGTTTGGTCGGTTCGGTGGGAGACGTGTTCGAACACGGGGAGGAGAATCGAACTGCGGCCGAGAACGTTCGTCTGCACCCGGCGTGACCCGAGGAGGGCGACGAGTGTCGCTCGATTCTCCAGGCAGAATTCTCTGAACAGTTGGTCAGCTTCCTCGGCGGGCGATGCTGGGTCGTCGACGATGCTCGAAAAGTACGCCGCGAGCGGGTGGTCGGGCCGGTTGAACAAGAGATACTGGACGGCGGCGAACAGCAGGTTCGGTGCTGGTTGGTCGGCAGGTGAGTGTCCGGCGAGGGCGAGGAGTTTGGGGTCGGCGGCGACAGAATGTGCGAGTGATTCGTAGAGTGGAGACGAGTCACGCGCTTCCCGGGTGGCTAAGGTTTCGAAAACCGAAGTCAGAGCTGTCATCAACAGTAATCCTCCACAGAGCAGTGAGAAGAGTGTTTGCGTCGCAGTCAGTCTCGCGTCCGGGGTTGGGTGCCGGTGAACTCGCGGGGTTTCAGTTCCTCGCGCTTCAGGAAGGCGTCGGCGCGCTCTGTGAACTCTGCTGAGGCCCAGACGTTCGCGGTCATGTCGCGGGCCATCTCCTCTGCGAGCAGGCCGAAGTTCGTCCACGGCTTGAGGATGGTCTTGATGGTACGGTAGGCCTGTGGACTCTTCGTGTCCACGATGGTCTGGAGCAGTTCGACGGCCGCGTCCTCGGCGGTTCCGTCCTCGACCGTCCGATTGATGAGGCCGATACGTTCTGCTTCGACTGCAGAGAGCAGGGAGCCAGTCAGAAGCATCTCCCGGGCGCGCTTCTCGCCGACGATGAGCGGGAGCAGTTGGACCCCACCCCCCGCGGCAGTCGAGCCGACGCCGACCTCTGGCTGGCCAAAGCGGGCAGACTCACCGGCGACGATGAGGTCACACCCCATCACGAGTTCGTTGCCGCCGGCGACGCAGGTGCCCTCGATGGCGGCGACGGCGGGTTTGCCCGTGTCCCGAAGCATGTCGATTGCCTCGAAGTAGGTGGTGAGCCAGCGCGCGCCTTCCTCGAACGTGAGGCCGTTGAGTTCGCCCAAATCAGCCCCGGCGCAAAACGTGTCGCTCGTCGAAGTCAGGAGGATGCCCTGCACAGCGGCATCCTGGTCGGCCCGGTCGAAGGCGTCGTAGAGTTCGAGCACCATCCGCTCGTCCAAGACGTTGTGTCGGTCCGGGTTGTCGAGGCGGACGGCGGCGATTCGGTCGTCTGCCGCGAGGGTCTCGTGGACGATTCGCTCGTAGGACATGTTCCGTGGAAACACACCCCAATAGTATAACTCCTCTGCGGGAGTCGATTCGGCCATGCGCGGACTCGCAGGAAAGACGGCGTTCGTCACCGGCAGCGGCGGGGGTATCGGCGCGGCTATCGCAACGCGACTCGCCGAGGAAGGGGCGACCGTGGCGGTAAACGACATCGACGCAGACCGGGCCGCAGAGACAGTCGCGGCGATTCGGGAAGGTGGCGACGAGGCGTTCGCCGCCGTTGCAGATGTGACCGACTTAGAAGACGTGCGGGCCGCGATGGCGGCGACGGTCGAGGAGACAGGTCGCCTCGACGTGCTCGTGAACAACGCCGGGTGGGACCGCATGGAGTGGTTCCTCAAACAGGACCCCGGCGTCTGGGACCGCATCATCGACATCAACCTGAAGGGGCAACTCTACTGCTCGCGAGCGGCAGCGGAAATTATGACCGACCGCGACGAGGGTGGGCGCATCGTCAACATCGCCTCGGACGCAGGCCGGGTCGGCAGTTCCGGCGAGGCCGTCTACTCGGGGGCAAAAGGCGGCGTCATCGGGTTCACGAAGACGCTCGCCCGGGAACTCGCCCGTGACGGGATTACCTGCAACGTCGTCGCGCCGGGTCCCGCGGACACGCCCCTGACGCGAGCGATGCGCGAGGAGTCAGAACTCGCAGAAAAGATTCTCGGCAGCATGGCCAAACAGATTCCCCTCGGGCGAATGACCGAACCCGAAGACGTGGCCGCGGCGGTGGCCTACTTCGCCTCTGACGACGCGGGATTCGTCACCGGACAGGTGCTCTCTGTGTCGGGCGGTCTGACGATGAACGGGTAGCGGCTGGGTCGCACGGTTCGCGGTGTGGACGGTCGCTCAGTAGCGTTCGTCCACGACCGAGGGACCGTCTTCGAGTTCTGCGACGAGTTCGACCTCGTTCGGTTTGATGAGCAGACGCTCTGCGAGGGCGTCCCGCAGTTCCTCGCGGTCTGCCTCCCCCTCGCAGACGATGGCGAGGTGGTCGGTCGCGTCGGGCCGGGAGACGGTGAGTCGGTAGTTGCCCGTGAGACCGTCGAATCCAGCGAGGACGAGGCCGACAGCCTCGGGATAGAGCTTCACGCCTTTCACTTTCAGGCGGCCGTCGGTTCGCCCAATCACGCCGTTCGGCAGGACGACGCGGCCGTCGCGCACGCCCACGTCCGCGAGGTCGCCGGTGCGGTAGCGGACGAGCGGTGCACCCTCCTTTTTGACGTGCGTGACGACGAGTTCGCCGCGGTTTCCGGGGCCGACCACTTCGCCCGTGTCCGGGTCTACGACCTCGACGAGCGCGTAGTCGGTGGTGACGTACAGGCCGTCCTCGGCGGTGGTCTCGGCGGCGACCGGGAGAATCTGACGCGACCCGAAGTAGTCACACGCCGTCTCACAGCCGAGTGCTTCCTTCACTTCCTCGCGGAGGCCGGGAATCGAGGTGAACGGTTCGCCCGCGCCGACAAAGCGGTTCACGTGCCCGCCCGCAGCACCGATTTTCAGCGCGTAGCTTGGATTCCCGATGAGGGCGTCGACGTCGAATTCGTCGATGACGCTCGCCGCCTGCTCGGAATCGCCGGGGCCGAGCGGGATGACCTCCGCGCCGAGTTGTTCTAAGCCGCGATGGATGAGCAGGCCTGTCCCGAATAGGTGGTAGCCGAACGTGTTGAGCACCCGGTCACCGCGCCTGATGCTGGCGCGTTCGAAGACGGTCGCGTTCACCGCCGCCATGTGTTCTAAATCCGGTTGCGTGTCGAAGACCGGCTTGAGGTCGTCGCCCATCGGGGTGAAGCAAATCATCGACTCGCCGGGGTAGCAGGAGCCCTCCGGTGGATTCGCCTCGAAGTCGGCTTCGAGTTCGTCGGCGGTCGTGAACGGAACGTCGCGAAAATCCTCCCACGAGTCTATCGCCGCGGGGTCGATGCCCGCTTTGTCGAACTTCGCTCCGTAGAAGTCGTACGCTGCGACCCGTTCGAGCTGAGCGCGAACCGCGCCGAGTGTCTCGTCGTCGTACATACTGAGAGGTGTGTTGCCACACTGCATAAAATCAGAGGGCGGCGCGAAAGCGCGCCCGGTCGACGACGCGAAACACGAGAGCCACCTCACCGACGAGTCGTCCGTCGTGCGAGACGGTGGCTTCGAGGGAGAGTTTCGGCCCCTCCACGCCGGTAAGTAGGGTTTCGACGGTGACGGTCGCCCCGAGCGGTGCGGCGCTGCGGTGGTCGAGACCGACGTACTCGCCGACCGTCCCGGTCCCCTCGGGGAGGTGGCCTCGGAGCGATTCGCGGCCGGTGAACTCGGCGAAGGAGACGACGAACGGCGACCCCAGGACGCGCACTGCTTCCTCGGGGGAAGCGTCGGCGGCGGCGGGTTTCCCGGCTGGGTCGTCCTGCTCGCCGAAGACATTCGTCGTGTGGCGGCGCTCAACGATGAACCGGCGGGTGTGCGTGACGGACTGGTCACGGAGTCTGGCCAGCGCGTCGCGGTCGACGGACATTGTCGACGAGACGCAGGGCCGAAAGAAAAGTTGGTGTGTTTGAGGCGGTCGAGACACTCGTGGACGAAGCCACGGACTACCTGCGTGCTCTCGGGTTCGAGCGAGAACACGGTCCCCGTCTGTTCACCCTGGATGAGGTGGACGAGCGTCGCCTCTTCGAACAGTCGAATTGTGGCGTGGAGATTCGAAAACGGATAGTTGTAAACCTCCGATTCGGTCGACTCCTCGCGCAACCGACGCATCGCGTGTGGGTATCTCTGTTCGAGTTTGGTTCTGTCGACGTCGTCTCTGAAATACAGAAACTGCGACCCCTCCGCATCGTAGTACACGACCCCTCGAAGACTTTCTCTCGCCTTCCGTTTCAGAAACGGCACGAGATCTTTCGCGTGTCGAAATGACATAGCCCCTTTTGACAATTCTCGTGGACGATGAAAACAAAAAGGGTGGAATAGTCATGCCCGACAGATAATCGACAGCAGGCGCTGGCGCATGACTATTTCAGATACGCCGCGCACTCTTTGACGAATCCGTTGAGTTGACGCGCCACCCCGCTATCGAGGGTCACGACAGTGCCGTGATCCACCCCCTGTGGGAAGTGAAGGAGGACACCTTGGCCGAACAAGTGCACAGTTGCGTTCAGGTCCTCGAAGGGGAGGGCACCGATGCCCTCGAGCTGAGACTCTTGTCGGAGGATTTCGAGTCCGGGTTCCACAGACCGTCGGATTCGCTCGCGGTCGAGGTCGTCGCGGAGGTGTAACAGTTCAATCGTGTCAGACGAGTAGAAGGCAACGGCCCGGAGCGACCCGCCTACTCTTTGCTCGAGAAACGACACCAACTCCTTCGCATTGTCCTTGTACATCGGCCCACTTGTCATATAGGAAGAATTTCATATAAAATACGTGGCCGACGAGTTAGGCTTCGAACCCGTCTAACTGCGTCCGAATCGCCTCCAGATACGACTCGTAGGTGAAATCGAGTCGCGAGAGCCAGACCGCCTGGTAGGACGGATGTAACAGCGGCAGAAGGGTGACTTCCAGGGTTGGACAGTCGATGGGTGTGAGGACCGCGTCGAGGAAGCCGTCGAGTGCGATGGATTCCATCGCGAGGACGGACCGCGTCGCGTGTTTCCCGGTCGTGAGGACGGCGTGCGGACGGATGGCCGAGAGTTCGTCTACGAGATGCGAGCGACAGTTCGCAAGCTCGGTGTCTCGAGGTGCGCGGTTCGACTCCCCGTCTTTCGGGTAGCACTTGGCCGCGTTTGTGTAGTAGCAGTCTTCGGGTCCGTACCCGAGGTCTGCCATGAGCCGGCGAACCGTTCGCCCAGAGTGGCGAGACGTGTAGGCCATGCCCGTCCAGTTTCCACCCTTCCACGTGTCCGCGGTCGAGTCGCCCGCAGCGGGCGCTTCGCCGATAACGACGAGCGTCGCGTCGAGCGGCCCGTTCCCCCAGGCGATGCACTCGCGTGCCTCGACCAGGGCCGGACAGCGGCGACAGTCGGCAACGAGTTCATTGCGCGTCGTCGGGTCAGGAAACGGCACCATATCCGCAGTGTTGCGGCGGTGACGGCTTAACGAAGCGGGCTACAGGTAGACTTCGCAGTCGGTGATGAACGATTTGAGGTTTCGTGCCGCGCTCTGGTCGAGCGAGACGACGACGCCACAGGCACAACCCTGTGGCATGTGTATCACGACTGCGTCGTCGAAGAGCCGGACGGTCGCCCGCAGCGACTCGTACGGGAAGATAGATTCCTCTGAAAGCGGTGCTTCGAATCGTAAGTGAGAGATGATACCGGTCACATCGCCGTCGTCTACGGACCCTTCGAGGTCGGTCCGCGTATAGAGTAACTCGTAGACGGTGGCATCGTAGTACGCGACCCAGCACAGCGCGTCGCCGGCCCGCCCGCCGAGAAATTCGACGAGTTCCAGCGTGCGCTCTCGGTGTCTGTTCGCGTGCTTCGCCTGTGCTGCGCTCTGTTCAGTAAGTCCCCCAATCCCCATCTCAGTCTTCATTTCCCCAGCTGAATAACAACACAAGAGAATATCAATGTATCTGGAATATTTGTGATTTCTGATAGTCGCGGTGGCAGAGTCACTCCGTCAAAGGGAGGATGATACCGAAAAACAGCGGCACGAGCAGCGCCCCGAGGACGCCGATCACTTCGAGGTCGAAAAAGAGCGTTTCCTCCCAGGCGGGCAGCGACGAGTACAGCGCGTGCCCGATGAGTTCACCGCCCGCGCCGATTGCGAACAGGCCGAGGCTCAACAGAAAGCCCAGTTTCGTCACCGCAGCGTAGTCGATGTTTCCGTAGCGTCCCATGACACGTCGTTTCCCGGCGGATAGCTAAAATGTTCTGCGACCGAGTGTGACACAGTATCACGAAAAGTAGATAACGAGCGGTCAAATGAGTGGGAGTATGAGAGAACTACTCGTCGACCTCGGCGCGGAGCTGTTCGCGGTGCTCGTGTACGCCGTGGGCGCTGGCGCACTCACCACACTGAGTGTGGCCGCCGAACTCACCGGCTTCGAAACGATTGCCACGGGCGACCTGACGATGGGCCTCTGGTTCGCGTTCATGGGCGTCGTCCTCGGCTACTTCGGCATCGTTCTCATCGGCCGCGGAAAGTTGCTGCCCGCACTGTTCGCCCTCGGCACGAGCGACAATTGAACCGACAGTCTAACCGATTCTCCTTTAATCCCTGAGAGGGTTCACCACTGTATGAGCAGGTTTGCTGACGTCGACGACCAGTACGACCCCGACGCCGTAGAGGAGCGGGTGTTCGACTACTGGGACGACGTCGACGCCTACGAGCAGACGAAACAACACCGACAGGAGGCCGAGACGTTCTTCTTCGTCGACGGCCCCCCGTACACCTCCGGGGCCGCCCACATGGGCACCACCTGGAACAAGACGCTGAAAGACGCGACCATCCGCTACAAGCGGATGCAGGGGTGGAACGTCACCGACCGTCCGGGCTACGACATGCACGGCCTCCCCATCGAGACGAAAGTCGAGGAGAAACTCGGCTTCGAGAACAAGAAGGACATCGAGGCGTTCGGCATCGAGAACTTCATCGACGAGTGCAAGCAGTTCGCCGACGACAACCTGGAGGGCCTCCAGTCTGACTTCAAGTCCTTCGGCGTCTGGATGGACTGGGAAAACCCCTACCGAACCGTCTCCCCCGAATACATGGAAGCCGCGTGGTGGGGCTTCAAGCAGGCCCACGAGCGCGGCCTCGTCGAACTCGGCAAACGCTCCATCAACCAGTGTCCACGCTGTGAGACGGCCATCGCCGATGCCGAGGTCGAATACGACGAAATCGAGTCGCCATCTATCTACGTGAAGTTCCCGCTCCGCGACCGCGAGGGCTCGCTCGTCATCTGGACGACCACCCCGTGGACCATCCCGGCGAACACGTTCGTCGCGGTCGGCGAGGACATGACCTATCAGGCCGTGAAGGCGACGAAAGACGGTGAGAGCGAGGTACTCTACCTCGCCGAACCGTGCGTCGAAGGCGCGCTCAAAGAGGGGCGCTACGACGACTTCGAAATCCTCGAAGAAGTCACGGGCGCGGACATGGTCGGTTGGGAGTACGACCACCCGCTCGCAGACGAAGTGCCAGACCACGCCGCATTCGAGGGTGCCGGACAGGTCTACACCGCGGACTACGTCGAAGCAGACCGCACGGGCCTCGTCCACTCCGCACCCGGCCACGGGCAAGAGGACTTCGAGCGCGGGACAGAACTCGGTCTCGACATCTTCTGCCCCGTCGCCGGTGACGGAACGTTCACCGAACAGGGTGGCAAGTACGAAGGCCAGTTCGTCCGCGACGCGAACGAGAACGTCATCGCCGACCTAGAGGCGAAGGACCTGCTCCTCGCCTCGGGTCGACACCGCCACCGCTACGGCCACTGTTGGCGCTGTGACACGGACATCGTCTTCCTCGCCACCGACCAGTGGTTCATCACGGTCAGCGACATCAAAGACGAACTCCTCGACAACATCGAGAATTCCGAGTGGCATCCAGACTGGGCACGCGACAACCGCTTCCGCGACTGGGTCGAGAACGCCCGCGACTGGAACGTCTCCCGGCAGCGTTACTGGGGCATCCCCATCCCAATCTGGATGTGCGACGACGCCTCCTGTGGCCACCTGAACGTCGTCGGCACGCGCGAGGAACTCGCCGCACGCGTCCACGAGGACGTCGACCCGAACAAGGTGGACCTCCACCGCCCGGCCGTCGACCCACTCACCATGTCGTGTGCGGAGTGTGGCGCGGACGCCCACCGCGTCCCCGACGTGTTCGACGTGTGGCTCGACTCCTCGGTCGCCTCGTGGGGCACGCTCGACTACCCATCGGAGACAGAGCGATTCGACGAACTCTGGCCGGCAGACCTCATCATCGAGGCCCACGACCAGACGCGCGGGTGGTTCTGGTCGCAACTGGGCATGGGCACCGCCGCACTCGGCGAGATTCCGTACAAGGAGGTTCTCATGCACGGCTTCGCGAACGACAAGGACGGTCGCAAGATGTCCAAATCAGTTGGCAACGTCGTCGAACCCCACGAGGCAATCGACAAGCACGGTTCGGACGCGATGCGTCTGTTTCTCCTCTCGGTGAACCCACAGGGTGAGGACATGCGCTTCTCGTGGGACGAGATGGCGACCATGCAGCGCCACCTCAACATCCTCTGGAACGTCTTCCGGTTCCCGCTGCCGTACATGCGCATGGACGGCTTCGACCCCGAAGCCCAGACCGTAGACGACGTGACCCTCGACCAGGAAGACCGCTGGCTGCTCTCGCGACTCCAGACGGTCAAGCAGTCCATGACCGCGTCGATGGACGACTTCCGCTACGACCGCGCCGTCGGGACGCTCGTCGACTTCGTCGTTGAGGACGTCTCACGATTCTACATCCAGGTCGTCCGCGAGCGCATGTGGGAGGAGGCCGAATCCGACTCCAAGACGTCCGCGTACACGACGTTCTACCACGTCCTCTCGGAAGTCGTCGCGCTGCTCGCGCCGTTCGCACCGTTCATCACCGAGGAAATCTACCAGAACCTCACCGGTGACGCAGGCTACGACACGGTCCACATGTGCGACTGGCCTGAGTACGACCGGGCACTCCACAACGAGCAGTTAGAGTGGGAGATGACGGTCGTCCGCGCCGTCGAGGAAGCCGGGTCGAACGCCCGCCAACAGGCAGAGCGCAAACTCCGCTGGCCGGTCACGCGCATCGTCGTCGACGCCACAGATGACCGGGTGGCAGCGGCCGTCCGGTCGCAGGCCACACTCGTCGCAGACCGGCTCAACGCCCGCACCATCGAGGTCATCGACCCCGAGGACTCGTGGGGCGAACTCTACTACAGCGCAGAAGCCGACATGAGCCTGCTCGGCCCCGCCTTCGGCGGTGACGCCGGGAAAGTCATGAACGCGCTCAACGAGGCCCGCATCGAAGCGCCGTCGCTCTCCGCGCTCGAAGACGCCGTGAGCGAGCAACTCGGCGAGGACATCGAACTGGAGGAGGACATGGTCACTTTCGTCACGAAGACGCCGGAGGGGACGAGTGCTGCCTCGTTCTCGCTCGAAGGTGGCGCACAGGGCACCGTCTACGTGGACACCACGCTCACCGAGGACATCGAGAGCGAGGGCTACGCTCGCGAGGTCATCCGCCGCGTCCAGGAGATGCGCAAAGATCTGGACCTCGACTTAGACGCCTCCATCCGCCTCGCCTACGACATCGCAGACGAGCGCGTGGCTGATCTCGTCTCGGCGCACGAGGAACTCATCGCATCCGAGGTTCGGGCCACCGACGTCGGTGCGGTCGAAGATGGCCACCGCAAGGAATGGGACGTCGAAGGCGTCACGATGACGCTCGCAATCGAGAAGGCAGCCTAATACAGAAAACCCCTCTTCTGTCGAAGATCTCGTTCTACGTATAGGTTGTTGCGGCCCTGGTGAATAGAAGGCGCAAGTCGGTCACACCGGACCTCTCGTCCGGCTAAGGCAGACAGGGAATAGCATCAAGCGGGCGGCTCCTCACGACATTCTACACGCCTATCGAGGCACCCGGTTGAGGGTTGAAACAGCCCCCTTCTCGTCGAGGGTCGCCACCAGTCGGTCCCCGTCGGCCTCGAGGACCATCTCCAATTCGAACGGGTCTTCGGAGCGAACCGTCTGGCGTTGGACCAATTCCAGTTCGATCAGGAGCCAGTCGTACCAGGGGTCGTAGCCATGATCGTCGAGAAACACGAGCACTCTCGGTTCGGTGAGTAGACACCGGTTGCTCGGAATACCGAACATCTGTTGACAGACATCACACACGATGACGTACTGAACCTCGAAGATGGTGTCACACGACTCACAGCGACGGCCCGGTTCGACATGGTGGTCCTCACAGACATGGGGCGTCGCGCTCGTGGTTCCGGTGCAGTCGGGACAGACCCCCTCCACTGCGGACATGATTTGGTGTTTCACCCTGACATCCAGTGCCCGGTAGAACTCCTCTGGGTCCCGGCTGCGGGTGCCGACCGGCGAGAGCGAATCGGTCAGGCTCAATGCCCCATCGAACCCAGTGCCACCGAACGCTCCCTCGCACTCGGTGCACCTGATCGCAAAGTATCCACGGGTCAGGTCGGTGTTGCACTCGAAGACGGTCTGTCCCCCACAGATTTCGCACGGCTTGTCGTTCGGGACCGTCTCGAACACGACTTCGTCGGTGAATGCCCCAGCGAGGATCGCGCTGACCACGCGCTCACCCTCCCGTCGGAGGATGTACCCATCCGCTGATTGGTGAACGAACCGGCCCAGAAGAGGCTTGAGGTGGTAGTTGAACTGCGAGCCGTCCCGCATCCCGAGGGACTTTCGCAACTCTGAGAACGCTATCGGGTGCTGCGGAACGTGTTCGTCGGGACGGCGTTGTTTCCAGAGTTCGAACAGGATGGCGAGTCGCGTCTCGTGGCCGAGTACAGCGAAAGCCCGATCCGGCGTGAGTTCGTGTTCCTGCTCTTCGTCGGAGGTCATAGGGTACACCAATAGGTGCCGGTGAATCATAACAATTATCAACAGGCCTATGTTTTCGGGTCGATTACCTCGGCCAGTTTTGCCGTCCGATGGAGCGGGAATTCGCAGTTCACCGGTGGAACGAACACCGTCGGCGGCGCGCCGTCGGGCACACCGAGGAACGTCGCGTATGCCACGGCACTGTGGCTATGGCTCGGATTCGACGCGATATGGACGTTTCCCTGCCCGGGGTCGATGAAGGCCTCGCCCGCCGAGTAGGACCGAACGATACAGTCCCGTTCGTTGACGAGTTCGAGTTCGCCTTCAACGACGCTGACGATTACTGGTCCAGGGTGGGTGTGCCATCCGGAGGTCCCTTCTGGGTCCCACGTCACTTTGGCGACGACAGTCGTCGACGCGTCCCGTGACAAATTGGAAACGACGGTTCCGCCTTCACCGTCGTACTTCATCTGAAACTTCGCGGCGACCCCGTCGAGGAATGTCGAGTGCCCGGCGAGGACTTCGACGTAGAATCCCACGGGGCTGTCGACCTTGCGGTCATCTCCCGGTTCGCCGTCGTGATTCATCGGATCGGCGGCAACGGGGACACTCGTCCCGAGTGCTGCGATGGTCAGGGCACTGGCCTTCAACACGGTACGGCGCAACACACCACCGGGCTGTTGAGTCTCACTTCTTCGGTCGACTGTATCGGTTCTGGTCATCTCTCCTCTTCGTTATCGACGCCACGGTGGAAGATAAATGTAAACTGAATTATATTTCTATCCGAAAGCGGACTGTAATTCGTTGTCCTGAATCGACTGACATGATCACCATGAGAGATGCTCAGCAAGCCAATGCTGGCAAACTTCTAAGATTTCAACAGCGCCAAAAACTCAGTTTTCAAGTGCCTCGGCAATCGCCGGGGCCACACTCACCGCGCTCACCGCACGTTCGATTGTGTCGGTGCCGTAGATGGCTTCCACGCCCGCACGAGCGAGTTTCGTCTGGGCGTTGCTCGCGAGCATCGGGTGGATGCAGGTGACGAACACCCGGTTTGGCTCACGCCCCTGGAGAATCTGGATGGACTCGCTCATCGTCGAGCCGGTGGCGATGATGTCGTCGACGAGCACCACGTCGCGCCCAGAGACTTCAGCGTCGCTCGGCGTGATTTCCACTTCGCTGCCCGAGAGACGCTTTTTCACGAAGAAGTCGGTGTCGCCCGCGCCGTAGGCGTCGCGGACGGTTCCCGCTAGGTCGATGGCTCCCTCGTCGGGCGCGAGAAAGAGGGGGTCGGTGAGGTCGTCGGGAAGGGGCGTCGCGAGGCGGTGGGCGGCGTCCACCGACGCGCAAGGGACGGAGAAGAAGTCACAGAGCAGTTCTTCGTGAGGATTCACCGTCACGACCCCATCGGTTCCGGTGGAGATTGCCCGCGCCATCGCCCGTGCGGAGACGGGTTCGCCCCGCTTGAACGACCGGTCCTGGCGGCCGTAGCCCATGTAGGGAATGACGGTCGTAATCTCCTCGGCGCCGGCCTCGCGGGCGGCGTCTTGGAGCTGGAGGAGTTCGACGTGCGCGTCGCTCGAGACGGTCGAGGAGATGACGATGGCGTGGTCGTCGTCGAAGTCGCCGACGGACGCGAGCAGTTCGCCGTCCGGGAAGTGTTCGGTCGCGGCCATCGCAAGGTCGTGGCCCGTCTCGGCGGCGAGTGCCGCCGCGAGCGCCTGCGACGCGGACCCACTTACAATCATATGAGAACGGTGTACGCAGGGTGTAAACCCATTTTCGGTCCCACTACAGCACGCAGAGTGCGTGCACGTCACGCAGTCCAAGCGGGTGAGTCCGCCAGCTCTCGCCCGCATCCGCGAGGAACGTGCCGTCTACCGTCGCCGCGTAGGTGGCCGCGTCGTAGGCGGCGTCGGCCACCTGTCCGGAGGTCGGGAGTGAGACTGCGTCCCACTCCTCGTCGGCAGCGTAGAACTTGTCCGCGGTGGCGGCGTGTGCCCGGCCGTCCTCGGCGGTGGCGACCATCGTAAAGTCGCCCTCCAGTGCCTGCATCCAGCCGTTGCCGAGGTAGTAGAGTCCGTCGGCGGTGGCTGCGTGGGGCGTCCCCGCCGTACTCACGTCGCGGACAGATTCGAGACCCGCCTCGATGCAGTCCGCGGTGGTGACCTGACAGACGCCGTCGTCGGTAGCCACGAGGTTGCCGGAGATGGCATTCACCCGCCCTGAAAGGCTCGTAATCGCAGACCAGTCGGTGGCATAGCGAGCAAGGGTACCCGCTGGCCCGCCCGCGAGCAAGACGCCGTCGTTGAACTCGACGGCCGTCGCCGGGCCGAAACCCGTCTCCACGAATTCCTCGCCGTCGTGGACAAGCACATCCTCTTCGGTGGCGACGGCGACCTGTTCGTCGTTCGCCGCGACGTCCCGTGCCGCACACTGGACGAGCAGTTCAGTCTGGCCGACCTGTGCTCCCGCAATCGAGACGGCCGCGACGCCAACGTCGGTGGCCGCGAGGACGACGGTCTTTCCCGTCTTTTCGCCGAACACTCGTTTTTCCTCGAGGCTTTGCATGGCTGACACACGGAACGGGGCAGGTGAAAGTGTTGCGGGATAGAAAGGCGACCCGTGCCGGACAAAAATGACAGCGGTCAGGCAGGGCGAGCGACGCGCCAGACTGCCTCCCCCAACCGCCAACACAGGCCGCCAACAAACGTTCCCACAGCGACGACCATCGCGAGCAGCCACGCGTTCCCGACGAGCGAGAGGTCGGAGAGACCGAGCGCGAGGGCGATGGTGAACATCGAGAACGGAAGGAGGAGACTCGCAATCGACGCAATTCCCGACGTGAGAAACAGCAATCGCTGGGGCCGCGAAAACTGGATTGCCCATGGGTGCGTGGTCGGAACTGCGAAGATGAACGCGAGAGCGACGAAACTCACCCACGCGATGGCGTAGGCGAGGAGTAATGCGAGGCCACCGGGAAACCCCTGGTCGGGGCCGGTCACCAGCGTGTGCATCTCGCCGAGGATGCTCACGAGACTCATCACCGCCAGCAAGGCGACAGGAACCTGCAGCGCACCGATTCGTTCGCGGAGGGACATGGTTCTGGTCAAATCACTGATGTGATAAGCTTTCGGGACAATCCACGCGTTCTTTGTACCGGTCGTGCGAGGTGTCAAATATGGCAACGCGCGCAACGTTCGAAGTGTTCCAGGACAACGCAGACCAGTGGCGCTGGCGACTCGTCGCCTCGAACGGCAACATCATCGCAGACAGCGGCGAAGGCTACCAGACCAAACAGGGCGTCGAGCGCGGCATCGAGAGCGTCAAAAAGAACGCCGCCAGCGCGACCGTCGAGTTCCTCGACTGACCGTCACGGTGGCGAGCGAGAGCTATCTAACCCCGAAAGAGCCGATTTCGGCGTCTTCAGCCGGTCTGCGAGTTGAATTCCCACAGACCCGCTCGAACGCGTTTTCGTGCCCTTCACGCCGTCTACCCCGAGAATTCCGCGCATGAGACGATAGCTTGTGAATTAAATATCCGTCCCTCGTTTGCCTACGTGAACGAGCAGTTCGTACACATGGACGACCTATCACCGGCCCGCGTATCGACGGGCCACTTGACGGAGGGGCGAATCGACAGATGAGACAAAAATCGCTCGGCGCAATCGCGGCAACGGTCGTGCTGACGCTGCCGTGGATTGCCGTGTGGCTTGGCCTCGTGCCGTCGCTCTCGACGGGCGCGACGGTCGTCGTGAGCGGTCTCGCCGTTCTCGGCGCGTCGTTCTTGCTCGCGTGGGGGGCAGAGACCGCAGAGAAGGACGTGCCGCGAGCGTTCGCCATCGCTGTTTTGGCGGTGCTCGCCGTTGCACCCGAATATGCGGTTGACGCACTCTACGCCTGGAACGCAGGGGTCTTCGCCGGCACAGAACGCGGCGTCGAAGCCGGTAACCTCGCCATCGCGAACATGACCGGCGCGAACCGCATCCTCATCGGCATCGGCTGGGCCGGCATCACGCTGTTCACCCTCTATCGTTCCGGGTCGTCGAAAGACTCCTCCGTCGAGCGACGGACTGGTTTCCTCGCAGACGTGGTCAAACTCGACCGCGATATCGGTCTCGAGATCGTCTTCTTGCTCGTCGCCACGCTGTGGGCGTTCCTCGTCCCACTCGGTGGCGGCATCGACATCCTCGACATGCTGTTCCTCGTCGGCCTCTACGTCGCCTACATCGCCATCATTCTCAAGGGCGACATCGAACACGAAGAACACAACGTGGGCGTTCCCGCCTACCTCCAGCGATTTCCAAAAGGCAAGCGGATTGCCACCGTCATCGCGCTGTTCGCCTTCTCCGGACTGATGATTTTCACCGCCGTCGAACCCTTCGCACATGGCCTCGAAGAACTCGGCAAGAATGTTGGCATTCCGTCGTTCTTCATGATTCAGTGGGTCGCGCCGCTGGCCTCCGAGTCGCCGGAACTCATCGTCGTCGCCTACCTGGTGAACAAGGCGCGCTCGACCGCCGGATTCAACGCGCTCATCTCCTCGAAACTCAACCAGTGGACGCTCCTCATCGGGACGCTCGTGGTGGTCTACTCCATCGCACTTGGCACCTACGGTGCGCTCCCGTTCGACCAGAAGCAATCCGGCGAAATCTGGCTCACCGCAGCCCAGTCCTTCTTCGCCATCTCGATTCTGGTGAACTTCGAAATCTCCGCCCGCGAAGCGGTCGTCCTGCTCACGCTGTTCGTCTCGCAGGTCGTCATCGAGTTCCTGCTCATCCGCGAGTACATCTCGCTCGCGATTTCGAGCTACGAACTCCTTCTCGCCTACTCGGTGCTCTACATCGTCATCGGCGCGCTTCTGTTCTTCACCCGCCGGAAGGCGTTCCGGGGCATCTTGAAGCAGACGAGGGGTACGGTTGGTGAGGCATTAGGGAGTGGGAGGAATGAGTCGGTGAGCGCGGACGACTAAAAAGGAAGAAGCTAATTTTTTACGGTGGATTTATTGGAACTCATTGAGGAAACTCTTTGCTTACTAATGACTTCCCCCAATGGACAATTCCATAAAACGTATGACAGAATAGAACATAAAATTGCCAGGGTTCAACTTCGTAGACGGGCGTTTATTTTTGGAGCGATTACCACAATAACTGTGCCATTGAGCGGATGCACCCTTGACCAAGATCCAATCCAATCAGGAACGCTGGTCATTGCGAACGACCACGACCAACCGCATACAGTCACAGTAACTGTCTCAAAAACGAGTGAAGACGACAATGATGCCCCCTTCAGAGATGACACCCAGCCACCCGAAGCTCCATCAATTTGGGATCGAACGGATGAATTTGACGTGGCAGCAGGCGGCCGAGTGCGTAAATCAACCTTCATCTCCGAAACAGGTGCATTCCATATAGTAGTTCAATTAGAGATAGGAATAAACGCAAGTACATGGCTTGGACTCGGACCAGGAGGGCCAAGCGGAGAACAGGTCACTGGGGGGTTCATTTTGGTTGATATTCACGAAGATGGGCGTTTAGGACTTAATACGCCAGTTGATGATTGAATTAACCAAATTATATAGATTGTTTTTGGTTTGGATTTAGATAGTTTTATTAAACCAATTTTGAATATTAATGACCAAACATATATACCAGCATACTGCTCATACCTGGAACCCATACTCAACAAATCCAGCAATCCTGCCCGAGACTGCCACACACCCGCCGGAGAACGTCGGAAGGCTTTCAATCAACCCGCGCTACATTTCTGTTAATGAAAGTATTCGGGTCGAGTGGCACCCGCGGTGTGGCGAACATCGAACTCACGCCGTCGTTCGCCCTGCGCGTCGCGGCGGCCGCTGGAACGGTCTGGAACGCAGACCGCGTCGCGGTCGGGCGCGACACACGAACCACCGGGCGAATGCTGGCCGACGCCGCCGCGAGCGGCCTCGCGAGTACGGGCGCAGACGTAGACCGCATCGGCGTCATCCCAACGCCGGGCCTCCAGGCATACGCAGAACGCGAGTGCATCCCTGCGCTCATGATTACGGCGAGCCACAACCCGCCCGAGTACAACGGCATCAAACTCGTCGGCGACGACGGCGTCGAACTCTCGAAACACCAGCTCGAACGCGTCGAAGGCACCATCCTCGGTGAGAAGTTCGACAAAATCCCGTGGGACGAGACGGGAAACACCCGCATCGTCGAGGGGGCACGGAAAGCGTACGTCGAAGAACTCCTCGAAGCCGTCGACCGCGAGAAAATCGCCGACGCGAACCTGACCGTCGCCCTCGACCCCGGCCACGGCGCAGGGTCGCTCACCAGCCCCGACTTCTTCCGCGAACTCGGCTGCGACGTCGTGACGGTCAACGCCCAACCGGACGGCCACTTCCCGGGTCGAGACCCCGAACCGATTCCAGAGAACCTCGCTGACCTCGGGCGACTCGTCCGGGCGGCGGACGCCGACATCGGCATCGCCCACGACGGCGACGCAGACCGGGCCATCTTCTACGACGAGAACGGGCGCTACATCGAGGGTGACGCGACGCTCGCCGCTCTTGCTGCGGCCGAACTCAAACCCGAGGACGCCACCGTCTCCGCGGTGAACGTCTCCCAGCGCCTCGTCGACTTGACCGCCGAGGTGGGCGCATCGCTCGAACTCACGCCTGTGGGAAGTACGAACATCATCACCCGCATCGAGGAACTCCAGCGCGGGGACGTCCACGTCCCAATCGCCGGGGAGGGCAACGGTGGGGTACTGTTCCCCGACTACCGCCTCGCCCGCGACGGGGCCTACACCGCCGCGAAGTTCCTCGAACTCCTCGCAGACCGACAGGCGAGCGAGGTGGTCAAGCAGTTCGAGGGGTACGAGAACATCCGGACGAAGATTCACTACGACACCGACGCCGAGTACGACGCGATGTTATTTGCCGCAGAACAGCACGCAGAGAAGGCGTCCGCGGAACTCTCGACCATCGACGGCTTCCGCCTCGACCACGGCGACGCGTGGGTGCTCGTCCGCCCGAGTGGGACCGAACCGCTCATCCGCATCTACGCCGAGGCCCACGGCAAACACCGCGCCCAGGAACTCGTCGACGGAATGTACGAGGCGCTCGTGGAGGCAAAACTGGAAGCCACGAGCGAAGCAGAAGAGGAGTAGTCAGTACACGTCGTCCGGGTCGAACGCTTTTTCGTCGACCACCTCGCCGTCTATCGTCCGGTAGAAACACGACCGGTAGCCCGTGTGGCACGCGCCGCCGCCCTCCTGCTGGACGAGGTAGAGGAGGGTGTCGCCGTCGCAATCGACGCGAATTTCCGAGACGTGCTGGACGTGACCACTGGTTCCTCCTTTCTTCCAGAGTTCGTCACGAGAGCGCGAGTAGTAGTGGGCGAGGCCCGTCTCTTTGGTCTGCTCGACTGCTTCTTCGGTGACGTAGGCGAGCATCAGCACTTCGCCCGTCTCGTCGTCCTGCGCGATGGCCGGCAGCAGGTCCTGTTCGTCGAACGCGAGGGCAATCGTCATAGTCGGGAGAAGGGAGGAGGTGGCTTTGAGTCTTTTCACGCGAGGCCAATCGCTTCGAGGATGGCGAACAGCACGTCGCCGTAGGAGAGCGCGACGAGCAGGCCGACGAACAGCGGGACGATGAACGGGATGCCAGGCGAAATCCAGACGTTCTCTGCGGTGACGAGCAAGTCGAGCCCTTCGCGGAGTTGCTGTGGCGTGGTTCCATACGCCCAGTGGTCGATGTCGTCGAGGAAGGCCTGTGCGCCCCAGGGGTCGGCGGCGGCGGGGTCTGCCGGGTCGGGTTTCGGCGACTGTTCGAGTTCGACACCGCCGTCTGCGAGCGCGCCGTCACCCGGATGATTCGGTTCCGCGGGGAGCGTCGCCGGGTCGCGGAAGGCGTTCGGGTTCGCTCTGAGTTCTTCGAGGGTGAGGCCGCGATAGCGCAGGTACATCCGAAGGGCGTCGATGTCGAGGCCACCGCGGGTGAATCCCGACGAGGTTTCGAGAATGCGACCGTACGAGCGCGTGACCTCGTCCCAAGTGATGCGCTTGCCGACGAACATCACCTTCGAGATGTCCCCGGAGAGGGCGTTGCTGAGCGTCAGGACGACTGGGTAGGCGATACCGATGAGGACGGCGTTCGTGAGAATCGTGAGCGAGAACACGCCGAGTGGCGTCCAGACGGACGGGAGTACGGTGTCGGCGATGCGGTAGACGGGGAACGTCGGGAACAACACGGCGATAACGAACAGCGCCTTCGCGTCCGCGCCGCCAAAGCCGCCAATGCGCCAGAACAGGTAGCTGAGTGGGATGACGATGCCGACGCTGAGTCCGGCCCGAATCGTGAACAGTTGGCGGGCGAATTCGCTGGCCGTGTAAGCGACGGAGGCGTCCCACGCGAACAGCGAGACCGCGAGAATCGCGAGCGGAATCCACGTCTCGTTTGGCACCCGGCGCGTCTTGATGTCGCGCCACGCCGCCCACCCGAGAATCGGGATGATGAGAAGTCGCAGGAGGTCTGGAGTCGAAGCAAACACTGACAGGAAACGCTCACTGAAACGAGTTAGCAGTTCCGGTCAGCGAGGTGGGGTAGCTGGCGCTCACGGCAGCAGCGTCGCGAAAAGGTTGCAGAGGGGCGTTTAAATGACGCGGTTCTGCAGGTAGTCGAGGTGCTTTGCGTTGTAGACGATTTTGATGTCGTCAGCAGCTGGGCTGCCGATGCAGGTCAGGCGGACGCCTTTCTCTTCGACTTCTTCGTCGGAGAGAATCTGCTGCATGTCCATCTCGATTTCGCCTTCCATGATGATTGCTGCGCAGTTTGCACAGGCACCAGCGCGGCACGAGAATGGCCAGTCGTAGCCCTGGGCCTCAGCAGCCTCGAGGACGTACTCGCCTTCGTTTACGTCGAGGGTGCCGTAGTCCTCTGCGTCGAGACCGGCGTCTGCGGCGTTCTCGAAGAGATCGTCGTCGTCAATGTCCCAGCCCTGGTCGTCCAGTACTTCGTAATTGAGGTATTCTACCGTGGGCATCAAGCCTCGGTTGGGTGGCCTGCTTGTTAGACCTTGCTGTTTCGGCGGTCATCAAAAATCGGGAACGTTCGCCTCAGACGAACGGCGCGAACCGGAACAGCAGGTAAGAGGCGACGCCAGCGAGCGTCGGCGTCAACAGCCAGAGCATCATCACCTTCCCCGTCGCCTGGGGGTCGAACAGCTCGCTCGCGGAGATTTCGCCGGGTTGTTCCTCTCCGATTCGTGGAACCGAACGGCGTTCACGACGCGCCGCGAGGGCGTTCACCGAGACGCCGCCGTCCTCGGCGGTAGGCGTCTTCGACGTGCCGCGAACCGCCGCACTCGCCACCTTCGAAATCGTCACCGTCCGGGTCGCTCGCCCCCAGCCGAGGCCGATGATGCACATCGTCGCGCTCACGGCCAGACTGGCCGGAATGCCGAGATACGAGAGGCCGGTGATGAGACTCGCGCTCACGACTTCGACGATGAGCGCGGCGAGAATCGGGAGGTCCGTGAGGTCGTTGCCGACCGTGTCGAGGGTGCGCCGGGCGATGGTGAACGCACCGAGACCGATGGCCGCGCCCGCGAGCAGGATGCCCTGATTCATCGTGATAGCGCCATTGCCGTACAGCGGCGCGATGGCGTTCGCGACGTTCGACGCGCCCGCAGAGAAGGCCATGTAACAGCCGATGGCGATGACGAGCAGACCGCCGATGAGATTTCGCCTGCTCACGTTCTCGCCGAGGCGGGGCCAGGGGAACGTACCGGAGCGGTCGAGTTCGATGAACGCCCCGTCACTGCGGTCTAAGGCGAACCAGTGGTCGAGATACGGGTAGAGGTAGCGGCCGATGACCGCACACACCCAGAAAGCGAGGATGGGGGAGACGAGCCACCAACTCACGATGCGGCCCATCACCGCCCAGTCGATGCTTCCGGTGGCGACGCCGAGGCCGGCGATAGCTCCGACGGCGGTCATCGAGGTGGAAGCGGGCACGCCAAAGAGGTTCGAGATGAGGAGCGCGAGGCCGATGAAGAACAAGATGGCGACGCTCGCAGCGAGGGTGAAGTAGTCCTGGGGGACGATTTGCCCGCCCATCGTCTCCACGACGTTGCGCCCGACGGTCCAGCCCCCGAGCAGGGCAAAGCCCGTCATCAGCCCGGCGGCGGCGAGTTTCGAGACGACGCGGCTGCCGACGGCCGGGCCGAAGGCCACGCCCGTAGAGGAGCCCCCGATGTTGAATCCGACGAAGGCGGCGACGAGCAAGCCGACGATGAGCAGCGCGCTGAACACGTCCCGAACCACGGGACGAGTCGGTTAAACGGTGTCGGCCTCCGAATCGGCCAACGCATCTATATCGGCGAAGTCGCTAGCGCTCGCATGATAGAACGGCTCGCGTTCGTCACGGTCTACGTCGAAGACCAGGACGACGCGCTCGACTTCTACACTAACACGCTCGGGTTCGTCCCGCGCGAGGACGTGGAAGTCGCACCGGGCGTCCGCTGGGTGACGGTCACACCATGGGCACAGCAGGAGGTCGCAATCGCACTCGAACAACCGAACGACAACTTTCACGGGCCGGAGACGGCCGCGCGAATGCGCCAACAAATCGGGAACGGCACGCCGTGGGCCTACACCGTCCACGACTGCCGGGGCACGGTCGAGCGACTCGCGAAGGGCAACGTGACAATCCGCCAGCGACCGGTCGAGCGCCGGTTCGGGCTGGAAGCAGTCATCGAGGACCTCTACGGCAACCCGCTGCTGCTCGTCGAACCCGACGAGCCAATCGACTGAGCAGTACCTGCCGAAGCCGAGTCCTTTAGGCGAAGTCGCCACCAACTGCGGGCAATGAGCGCATTTCCCGAGTTTCGGGTGATTCCGGCGGTCGATATGCAAGACGGGCAAGTCGTCCAACTCGTCGGCGGCGAGCGCGGCACCGAAAAGACCTATGGCGACCCGGTAGAGGCAGCCCAGAAGTGGATTGCGGCGGGCGCGACGACGCTCCACCTCGTGGACTTAGACGGCGCGTTCGAGGGCGAACGGCAGAACGCGAACGCCGTGGAAGCCATCCTCGACGCCGTGGACGTGGACGTGCAACTGGGCGGCGGGATTCGCACCGCAGAAGACGCCTTCGACCTGCTCTCGCGGGGCGTCAATCGGGTGATTCTCGGGACGGCGGCCATCGAGAACCCGGAGATTGTCGAGGAGATTAGCGAACGCTATCCGGGCAGCGTGATGGTCTCGCTCGACGCGAAAGGCGGCGAAGTCGTGGTGTCGGGATGGACCGAGGGCACGGGCCTCGACCCCGCGGAGGCGGCCAAACGCTACGAGGAGTTGGGTGCTGGCGCGATTCTCTTTACTGACGTGGACGTAGAAGGGCGGCTTGAGGGCGTGCAGACAGAGCCGGTGAAACGGCTTGCGGAAGCAGTCGAGATTCCGATTGTGGCGAGTGGGGGCGTGGCGACCATCGAGGACGTCGTGGCCCTGCGCGATGGGGGTGCTGACGCCGTCGTGGTCGGGAGTGCGCTGTACGAGGGGCGATTCTCGCTCGAAGAAGCGCAGGCGGCCCTCGACTAAATTCCCACAAGCGGAACCACCATGTAGGTGGCCCCTCTCTCATATCCTATGAGTGAGCGCTCGGCGGCCGTGACCCGCGAGACGGCCGAGACGGACATCGAAGTCATCCTCGACGTAGACGGCGAGGGCGAGTCCGTCGTGGACACGGGCATCGGCTTTTTCGACCACATGCTCGACGCATTCGCCACCCACGGCCTGTTCGACCTGACGGTGCGCTGTGACGGGGACGTAGAAATCGACGACCACCACACGGTCGAGGACGTGGCCATCACCCTCGGAGAGGCCTTCACGGAGGCACTCGGGGACAAGCGCGGAATCGTCCGCTACGCCGACCGCAAAGTGCCACTGGACGAGGCCGTCGCCTCGGTCGTCGTGGACATCTCCGGACGCCCGTACTTCGAGTTCGAGGGCGACTTCTCGCAGGACCACATCGGTGACTTCACGAGTCACATGGCAGAGCACTTTGCCATGTCGCTCGCGATGAACGCCGGCCTCACGCTCCACGCGAGCGTCAAGGGCGACAACGCCCACCACGAAGTGGAGGCGCTGTTCAAGTGTCTCGCCCGGAGTCTCGACGACGCCACCCGAATCGACGAGCGCCGGACGGACACCCCGAGCACGAAGGGAGCGCTCTGAATGTTCGACGAAATCATGCAGAAGTTCGAGGGAAGCCCGAGCCAGCAGGCCGTCATCCGCCTCCTGCTCGAACGCGGCTTTTCGGTGAACGAACAGGGACGCGTGGTGTCGGGCGGCATCGAGATTCCGAATACGGGCATCGCCCGCGAAATCGACGTGGACCGGCGTGTCGTGGACGCGACGACGGACGCGATTCTCGCGGACGAGGAGTTAAAGCGCATCTTCCAGAACATCTCGGCGATTCCGAGTCTGCGCGACCTCGCGCCGGTGCTCGATTTGACCGTGCTGACCGTCGAAGTCGCTGACGCTGACGAACCGGGCATCGTCGCGAAGGTCACGGGCCTCCTCGCGGACAACGGCATCTCGATTCGCCAGACCATCAGCGAGGACCCCGAGTTCACCGACGAACCGCGCCTCTACATCATCATGGACGACGAGTTACCGGGGGACTTGATAAACGAGATTCGGCGCCTGCCGTTCGTCCGAAAAATCGAACTGGAATAGACAACGTTTTTGCCGCCTCTCGCAGTCGATTGGCCAATGGCTGACATTGCTTCGCTCATCGAGGAGTGTGGCGCCGTGAAGTACGGAGAGTTCGAACTCGCGAGCGGCGAAACCTCGTCGTACTACGTGGACAAGTACGTCTTCGAGACCCAGCCGAAGGTGCTCGAAGCCATCGCCGAGGAAATCGCAGCGCGACTCGAAGGCAGCGACATCGACGTGATTGCGGGACCGGAACTGGGTGCGGTTCCGCTCGTCGCCGCCGTGACGATGAAGACGGGCATCCGCGGGGCGTTCATCCGCAAGGAGGCGAAGGGCTACGGCACGGATACCCGCGTCGAAGGTACCATCGATGAGGGCGACAAGGTGGCCCTGCTCGAAGACGTGACGACGACCGGCGGCACCATCTTAGAGACCGCACAGTTCGTCGAAAACGACCTCGGCGCAACCATCTCCCGTCTCATCGTGGTCGTGGACCGAAATCAGGGTGCGGTCGAAAATCTCCAAGACGGTGGCTTCGACCTGGAGGCCATCGTCCGCATCGGCAAGGACATCGACGTAACCAAATGACAGTACACGACGGCTAGCTGTCAACGTATCGTACTTTCGGTCGATGGATTGATTAGCGGCCCCGTGAAGGTTCACATGGCGACGGACTGAGATGTAGCGGCGTTACGCCCATTTCCCACCGTCGCAGTCAGAGGCACTCATCGAACCACATTCTCTCCCGAAGAGGGCGCGCCCCTGCCCTCGTTTCTCTCGGCGCTCGTAACCTGTTTAGGCGCGGCTCTCGAACCTTCGAGTAATGACACCGGACCCCTACCGAACGATTCGCGGCCGCGGCGAGGCGCGCTTCACCGTGCGAGGGTCCGAATTCATCGGCCACGCCCTGCCCGTGACCTCCGTCGAGGCGGCGGAGCAGTTCATCGACGAGATTTCGCAGGAGTTCGCAGACGCCACGCACAATGTCCCCGCATACCGCGTGCGGGCCGACCCGCTGCGCGAGTGGTCGAGCGACGACGGCGAACCGTCGAACTCTGCGGGTAAACCTGCCCTGTCGGTGCTCACTCACGAGGAACTCGAAAACGTCGCCGTCGTGATTACGCGGTACTACGGCGGGACGAACCTCGGCGTCGGTGGCCTCGTTCGCGCCTACTCGAAGGCTGCGAAGGAGGCTGTTGCGGCTGCGGGTATCGTCGAAGAGGTGCCACACGAACAGGTGTCGGTCACCGTCGAGTACGACGACTCGGGCACCGTGCGCGGCATCATCGAATCGACCGGCGCGGAGTTCGACGCATCCTACGACGCTGACGTCTCTTTCTCGGTCCGCATTCCCGTCGCGCAGTCGGCGTCGCTCAAGGACAGAATTCGAAGTGCGACGAGCGGGCGAGCAAAAATCGAGGAGTGAGATTATGCCGTCGTGTCGGTGTCGGCAACCGTCCCAGTGCCCTCGGCGCGAGGACCAGCAGCGCGGCGGTTCGCGACGACGAGCAGGACGAACAATGCGAGACCAACGCCACGGAGGGCGAGTTGTACCGTTTCGAGTTCGCCCGTGCCAGCCAGTGTGTTGGCGATGTCCGTGACCATTCCCGGTGCCATGAGTAACAGCGCAGAGATGGCGAACAAGCCGCGGTTCATCCGGCTCACGTCGGTGTAGAGGTAGCCGATGACCGTCGCGCCGAGACCGACGACGCCGACGAATACGGCGAGAATCGGCAAGACGACTTCAGGGATGAACCAGCCAACGTCGAGCACGTCCGCGGCGTTGATGACGCGAACATCCTCACCCGTGCCGACCCCGCGAATGAGCAGGATACCTGGCGTGAGGACGAACGCGAACGGCACGATGGCCTTGTTCAGCGAGAGCGAGAAGGCTTGGACACCCGTCTCGAACTGGTCGGACTTTGCAATCCCGGATGCGGCGTACGCGGCCACGGCCACCGGTGGCGTGATGTCCGCGATGACGCCGAAGTAGAGGATGAACAGGTGGGCTGCCAGAATCGGAATCCCGAATTCGGCGATTGCCGGCCCGAGCATCGACACCAGAATGATGTAGGTGACGGTGGTCGGCATCCCCATCCCCAGGATAATCGAAGAGACGGCGGTGAGCAACAACAGCAAGACGAGCGAACTCCCGGCGACGGTCAGGATGAGGCGCGTCAGGTTCGGTCCGAGACCGGTCGCGCTGATGACGCCGGGGATGATACCCGCAGCGGCGACGGCGATGACCACGGTCGTCGCCGTGCGTGCCCCGGAGTCCATCGACCGGAGGACGAACGTTCCGAAGCGGTACACCTGATTGGTCGCAAGCGACGGCCGGCCGAGACCCGCTGCGGTGCGTTCTGCAGTTTCGTCGATTTCGTCGTCGTAGTTGAGCAACGGCGATTCGTTGCGCGGGCGGAGGAGTAACGTGGCGATGCTCACGCCCATGATAATCCAGCCGAGGACGCCGGCGGCGGCCGAGAACGCCTCGGTTGCTGGCAGTCCGGCGCTACCCGCGCCGGTGATGGCGGACGTGACGCCGACGCCTGCGACGAAGTACGCCGCGAATTCGGCGACGAAGAGCGCGAGAATCACGCCGATGAGCGGGATGCGCGTCTTTTCGTTGTACGCCGCGATAAACGCGACGAGCGCCATGATAGCGACGAGCGTGAACCACGCAGAGCGGGCCACGGAGAGGCGCGCGATGATGAGGTAGTAGAGCAACAGTGCGAGCGGCACGAGGTAGAACCAGCCACGTCCCATGTGCTTTCGGGTGTTCACGATTTCGGATGGGTCTAAGCCACCGATGTCCACGCGCGAGGCTTCGAGGTGGACCATCACCCAGACGCCGAAGAAGAACACGATAGCCGGGATGGCGGCGGCAACGATGACGTCCGCGAACGGCGTCAGCGTGTACTCGACGATGAGGAACGCCGCCGCACCCATGACCGGCGGGAGAATCTGGCCGCCGGAGGACGCGGACGCTTCGACTGCACCGGCGAATTCAGAACGATACCCGGAGCGCTTCATCAGCGGGATGGTGAACGCACCGGTCGTCACCGTGTTTGCAATCGACGACCCGCTGATGGTTCCCATGAACCCGGACGCCAGGATGGACGCCTTCGCAGGGCCACCTTTTCGCGTCCCAGTTGCGGAGTACGCGAGGTCGATGAACCACTGGCCCGCCCCGGACATCTCGAGGAACGCCCCAAACAGGATGAAGATGTAGATGAACTGCACAGAGACGGTGACTGGAATCCCGAACACACCGTTTTCGGTGTTGTACCAGAGGTTCTGGATGATGACGTCCCAGCCGAGTTGCTCGATAGACAGGATACCGATGAGCTCTGCGTTCTGCGGGATGAGGAACCCGAAGCGGGCGTAGACGATGAACGCGGATACGATGAGCATCAAGTAAATGCCGAGTGCCCGTCGAGTCGCGTCTAAAACGAGCAGGACGCCGATGACACCGAGGATGAACGCGATGGACATCGAGTCGAACGGAATCCCAATCGCGCCGAGTGCCTGCGCAGGGCCTTCGAGGAAGGGAAGCACGTCACCGATGGTTCGACCAGAATTGAGGCCGAGTGCGCGCATTCGACGGATTTCGTCGAACTGCGTCAGGTGGTAAAGACCTGCCAGCAGTGCGAAGATAATCATCAGGAGGTCGAGAGGAGTGATTCGGTCGCGCGTGTCGTCTACCGCAAACCAGTGGAAGAAACCACCAGTGCGAGAGACGACACGGGCGAGCGGACTGCCGTCACCCGACGAGCGAATGACGGCGCGTTCTATCTTGGCAAATCGATTCGAGAGGAATCCCTCGCCTGTCGACGGCGGGAATAGCAAGAACGCCAGCACGAGAGCGAACGTCACGTGGACGGCGTTCACCGTGAGCAATTGGAGTGCTCCGAGGTTGATTTCACCGACGAAGGGGAGTGGGATGGCGAACGCGAATCCGCGTGCGGCAATCCACATCTGGAATGCGGAAAAGAGGATGGCCACGGCCGATACGAGTATCGCTGCTGTGCCTCTGACGGTGCGACGCCGTTCGAGCTTCTGCAGGAGTTCCTGCTGCTCTTCTTCCGAGATGACGTCGTCGTCATCCGGAGGCGTCGCAGTTCCGGGGGTTGGATTTTCTGTCATAGTTTCAGGGAATCTACCGCGACTGCCAGCGCAGATCGTTTCTCGACTGTGATTTTCACCGAGCTCGCGTCAGACGGTGCAACGAGGTCATACGTATGACTGTTGACATTCAGACGATGACCTGCTATTCGTCCCGCCTTGACATAAAGTTCATCGTCGGCCCACTCGGGTTCGAAGACGAACACGCCATTTTCCTGACGGACGTCCGCCCGGGCGGGAAGTCCCCACCCATAGGATTCGAACTCCATGTGGGTCATGACGATTCGGTCGCCATCGACGACGTAGGCGTCGAGGACGCGGGTTTTCTCGACACTGTGGGTGTACTCGATGCTAAAGGCAGTCCCGTTCTCGACGGGAATCGAATAGTACACCTGCCCGGTGTCTGCGTCCTCGACGACGAGTTCTGTGCCGACCGGCACGGCCGCCGCTCCTCCCGAAAGAAGAACCAAGAGGACCAACACGACCGCCACGATACGGAGCGACCTGCGCTCTACCATTTGCAGCCTTTGTGAATGATAAATAGTCGGGTGCTTACGTAGGCGTTTCGACCTCGGTTACGCACCGAAGTACGCCGCTGCCCCCTCGTGGAGTTCGATGGACATGCCGTCCTGGGCGGTGTCTTTGGTGATGAAGTCCTTCTTGATGGTCAGCGCGTCGGTGTTGTCGAAGATTGCGGCCGTAATCTGTTCGACGGTGTCGGCTTCGACCTCCGCTGCCGTGGCAATCATCGCCTGCACGGAGACGGTTGGAGTGTCTTCGTCGATACCGTCGTACGTCCCGGCAGGGATGGTGTCGTCTGCGAACCAGGAACCGGCTTCCTTGATGCTCGCGCGGGTATCGCCGTCGATTGGGACGATCGAGATGTCGTTGGTCGTCGCGATGTCCGCGACGGCACCGACCGGCCAGCCACCGACGACGAACGCGGCGTCGATGTCGCCGTTTTTGAGTTGGTCGGACGCCTGGGAGAACCCGGTGTTCTGCTCTTCGAAGTCGTCCGTCGTGATGCCGACGGTTTCGAGGATGGTCAGCGCGTTGACCTGCGTCCCCGACCCGAGGTCGCCGGTGTTCACGACTTTGCCTTCGAGGTCGGCGAGGGCGCTAATACCGGAGTTCGCCTGCGTGATGACGTGGATGGTCTCCGGGTAGAGCGTCGCGACACCACGGAGGTTTTCGATTGGGTTGTCCTGGAAGACGTCGATACCCGTCCCGTTCTTCGCGAAGAACGCGACGTCGTTCTGGATGAGCGCGAAATCGGCGTTGCCGTTCGCGAGCGACCCGACGTTTTCGACGGACGCGCCGGTGGACTGGACGTTTACCGTGAAGTCGGTGTTGTCCTCGATGATGTTCTTGAACTCGTTGGAGAGTGGGAAGTACGTCCCACCCGTACCGCCTGCGTGCCACGAGAGACGGGTGTCGCCGCCGCCATCACCGTTGCCACCGTCGGTCCCGTTGTTGCCACCGTCCCCGCCATCGCCACCGGTACAACCGGCGAGCGCGGCGAGTCCTGCTGCACCAGCCACCTGCATGAACGTGCGGCGGCTTGTGTTCGAACCTTTTGTCTGGTCACTGTCTACCATACCACCTCCTTGGTCACTCTGCATGAAAAACTTATTCAATCATGCTGACTAGTTGTTCTTCGCTATAGATTGACGGATAATTATGTTAGCCGCTATAGAAACGGTGCGGTACCCGTACTGTGTCGGATATATGAAGAGATAGTATCAGGAACAATGGTAATCGGTGTCACTCACTGGCAATATTTACTGATTGATGAACAACCAGTATCTGAACTATATAGACGTCGAGTCGGCACAGAACGCAGTTCGAATCGGATTCGATACCCGGCGTTTCAGTCCCAGAGCGTGCCCGAATCAGCGCATATAGGCTGAAAGCCGAATCGCCAACGACGCAGGAAAGGTCTGTTTCGCGAGCGATATTTCGTTTCCAATTGGGCTTCCCTATTCGTGTTTCCACACGAAATAGACGGGTCAGAGTGGCGACCGTGGGGTGCCGTCAGCGTGACTATACATGACTATGTACCCGAAAGTGGTGCGTTTCGTTCGCAGAAAGTGGCTCTCGATTGGCCTCTCTACCGTCGGTTTCCAGGCGAAATGAGAGGGTTGTGAAGGGCCGTGAAGCCGGCGGTTACGATGTCGGCTCAGAGATGGACCACGAGACCATCGCCAGCCCGTTCATAGGTCGTATCGAACGGTTCAGCGCGGTCGTGCATCGTCTCTCTCAGCCACTCGGCCTCGTCGTCGGTCGGCGGACGGACGCCGTCGTCGATGTGGAGTGGGACGAGCCGGATTTTCGTCGGTTCGTCGCCCTCGAAGGTCATCTCGAAGAGGAAACTCTTGTCGTTCCCGAGGTCGTCTTTGATGCCGAAATCGTCCACGAGGTCGCCCGTGTCGTGGAGGATGATACCATCTTCGTACTGCTCTATCCCCTGGACGACGTGGGCGCTGTGGCCGTGGACGACGTCCACGCCCTGGTCGACGAGCCAGTGACCCAGTTCGACGAGTTTCTCGCTCGGGCGCTCGATCCAATTTTCGCCCCAGTGAATCGAGAAGACGAGCAGGTCCGGGTCGGTCGCCTTCGCGCGGTCGATGGCATCGCGCATCTTCCGTCGGGTCTCCTCGGAATCGTAATCCCGCGAAATCCAGGCGATGCCGGGTCGGTCGTCGGTGGCGGCGTAGAAGTCGTACTCGTCCGAAAACGAGACGACGGCGACGTCGAGCTCGCCGACGGTGAGCGTGGCCGGTTCACGCGCTGCCTCCGGATTCGCGCCCGTGCCCGCGTTCGCGATGCCGGCGTCGTCGAGGTGGGTTATCGTGTCCATGAGCGCCGTCGCGCCGAAGTCCAGCGCGTGGTTGTTCGCGAGCGACGTGTACTGGACGTTGCCGGCTTCGAGGGCTGGAATCGCCCACTCGGGGTCGCCCCGGAAGTAGAAGGCGCGGCCAGGGTAGCGTTCGCCGCGAGTCGAGAGACTGCACTCCAGGTTGCAGAGGACGCCGTCTACCGATTGAAGCCGGGGCTGGAACTCACCCCAGATGCTCGCGGGGTCTACGTCGTCGTCGCCGTAGATGTTGTTCAACCGGCGACCGACCATCGTGTCGCCGGCGAAACCGATGGTCGTCGTGGGTTCCGGCTCCGTCGTCGTCTTTTGAGTCGATTCTTGGGTGGAGGGTGGAGGGGCTGACGTGTCCGAGTCCCCAGTCGCGGGCGGCGCGTCGGCCGAGGGAGTGTCGTGTTGGGAACCGACGCACCCACCGACCGTGAGTGCGCCCACGGCGCTGAGGAATGCACGCCGATTTCGTTTCATCGAGTCTGTGATATTGAACAGGTGACACTTGTAGCTGACGGCTCCGGCGGTGGCAGAGCAGCAAGCTGAATTCGAGAGAAACGGGAGGAAAATCAGTGGTGACGATGGACCAGTTGCGCGGTTACTGGGTGCGGAACGCGCGGTCGCCGGCGTCGCCGAGGCCAGGAATGATGTAGCCGTCGTCATTGAGATAGTCGTCGATAGCGACGGTGAGGAGATTCGCTTCGGGGACCTGGTCTGCGACCCGGAGCAGGCCCGGCGGGGCGCTCACGGCAGAGAGAACGATGAGGTGCTGTGGGTCGGGGGCGTCTTCGAGGACGTGGTCGAGGACGGTGCACATCGTCGAACCGGTGGCGAGCATCGGGTCGGCGACGATGACCGTGTCCGTCTCCTTGATTTCGGGGAGTTTGACGTAGTCGATGGTGATGGGGAACTCGCCGTCGACCATGCCGGCCTCCTCGTCGCGCCCAGCGCTGATGACGCCCTGTTTCGCACGGGGGAACGCCTTCAGGAGACCCTCGACGAACGGTGTCGCGGCGCGAAGGACGTTGATGATGACCACATCGTCTAGGCCTTTCACGCGCTCGCCGGTCGTCTCCTGCATCGGCGTCTGGATGGAGACGTACTCAGTCTCCATGACGCCGTCTATAATCTCGTAGCCACAGATGCGGCCGAGTTTGACGAGGCCCTTCCGGAAGGCTACCTGCGAGGTGTTCACGTCTCTGAGTTTCGACAGGGTGTCCTTTGCCAGTGCGTGCGTGACGACTTTCGCGTCGCCGCGGTCCTCGATGGTCATTGTAATTACGGGCAACGCGAAGTGCCATAAATTACCGGATATGGCCTCAGGCAGGCACGTTATCGCATCACTACAAAATGCGTGAGCACCACAAGCACACCCGTCGCGAGCGCGACGTTCACGGGCGTGAACGCCCAGAGGCTGATGAGCGAGGCTCCCCAAACGACGAGACTGGCGAACAGCACGGAGAGGACGACGTTCATCACGAACAGGACGCGCGGGTCGCCCTGTGACTTCTGACTCATGGCAGTGCTCGGTGACCGAGCGACTAAGTACTTATCATGCGAATCTCTAGCACGACAATGCGCCTCAGAACGCGGTCTGGCGACTCCGTAGACCCGGTACCCTTTCTGGTCGCCCTCTGCACCTCGTTTCTGTTCGTGTTCTCCGCGGGGCCGGTTTACGGACTGACGCTCGGGTACTCGCTCGCCGTCTCCGTGGCCGCCTCGACGCTCCTCTTTCTCGGCTGTGCGGCGCTCTGCTACCACCAACTGGTGTGGACCGCCCGCCCCGACCTCACGGCGGAGATTCCCGTCGAATTCAGGGTCCGACGGCTGTTCGTCGCCATCCTCCTCGTCGTGCTCCTGTTGGTACTGGTGAACATCCCCTTTCTCTGAGGTCGGTGCCCCACGCGGGCACGCGGGGTGAACCATACGTATCTGCGCTGGGGGTGGCTATGGTTCGGCGACGACCGCGACACCCTCCAGTTCTGCGGGAAGCGGATTCTCGAAGTCCTCCCAGTCTGCGTCCATCTCCGCGTCGGTGAGCAGACAGTCTGACAGTGACTGGCGTAGTCGGTCTTCCTGCAGGTCAGTCCCGATGAAGACGAGTTCCGTGCGGCGGTCGCCCCACTCGTCGTGCCAGTCGAGATTTGGACGATTGGCCCGATAGAGTTCCTGGTCGAGTTCCGAGAGACTCGCGACCCACGGGCCAGTCACCTCGAATCGCGCGGAAGGACCTGCCTGTCCGTAGGTCAGTATGTTGTCCCCACAGCCCGCAACCCAGCAGGTTCCCTTCGACCGGATGATGCCCGCGGGCAGCGAGGCCAGCAGGTCAGCGATACGTTTCGGGTGGAACGGGCGGCGAGCGCGGTACGTGAACGAGGAGACGCCATACACGTCCTGTGGATGGCTGTGGCCGTGGTGGGCGTCAGATTCGTCCGCATCGCCGTGGGCGTGCGTGTTTCGATGGTTGTGGCCATGGTCTGCATCCTCGTCCGCGGCGAGTGCCTGTTTCCACCCCGCCTGCTCCGCCGCGGTCTGTGGGTCGTACAGCCCCTGTCCGAGCAGGTCGTGGGGGTCGAGTTGCCCGTGAGTCGTCCGCCGGAGTTCGGCGTCCGGGCGCAGCGCGAGGACCATTTCCTCGACCGCGGCGAGTTCTGCATCGCTCACGAGGTCCGTCTTGTTGCAGACGACGAGATTCGAGAACTCGACCTGTTCGACGAGCAGGTCGGAGAGCGGATGAGTATCCTCGTCGTCGGTGCCGCGGCGCTCTGGGACGCCCTCGCCGCCGAAGGTGTCGAAAAAGAGCCGCGAGTCAACGACGGTGACGAGGGAATCCACGGTGTAGAGCGCGGCAGCCCGAGACTCGGTGGTGAACAGCCGTGCGACGGGTTCGGGCTCGCTGATACCCGACGACTCGACGACGAGGTGGTCGAACTCGCGGTTCTGGGCGAGGCGGACGACGGCCGTGTTCAGGTCGTCCTGTAGTTCACAGCAGATACACCCGTTCGAGAGTTCGGTAACGCCGCCGTCTGCGACCGAGAGCTCTGAGTTGTCGCTCACGAGGCCGGCGTCCACGTTGATTTCCCCCATGTCGTTTACGAGCACCGCGATGTCGAGGTCCCCGGCGTTGTGCAGGAGGTGGTTCAGGAGCGTCGTCTTGCCCGCCCCGAGCGGCCCGGAGAGAATCGTCACCGGAATCGTGCCCGCGTTCATGGGTCAATCGTCACGAGTCCACGGTAATGAGTGTTCCTCGATTGTGTGTCAGGGTGCCAATCGGACGGGACGACACAGTTTTATGTGGCAGAACAGGTGGTTGAGAACAGATGACACTCGCAGAGCGCATCGCCGAGTTCCGGGCCGTCCTCGAAGAGTGGCTGGCCGGGCTGTACCACGGGATGATCAGCCACCCCGCCTACGAACTCATCGAAAAGGAAGCGGAGGACGTAGAGGACGACTTCATGCTCGCGTGTTTCCCCGACGCCTTTGGGATTCCGAGTCCCATCTCCTACTATACCGCAGAACTCCTGCCGTACTTGGAGAATGAGTTCGAGGCGTGGGAACGCCGAATGTGGAATCGCGGCTCGATTCTCGAACGCAAGGGCGAACAGTATCACTTCTGACCATGCGCAAATTCGTCTTCTTCGGCGGCAAGGGCGGCGTCGGCAAGACCACCGTCTCCGCCGCGTACGCCTACAAGTGCGCCGACGCCGGGTTGAACACGCTGCTCGTCTCTACTGACCCCGCCCACTCGACACAGGACGTATTCGACCAGGCGTTCACCGACGACGCACAGGCAGTCGACGGAATAGCCAACCTCTGGGCGATGGAAATCGACCCGGAAGAGGAGGTCTCGCGCCACCTCATGGAGACGAAACGCGCTCTCGGCGACCAGGTGAGCGCCTCGATGGTCAACCAGATCGACCGGCAAATCGAGATGGCCCACCAGACACCGGGGGCGTACGAAGCCGCCCTCTTCGACCGCTTCGTGGACGTGATGCGAAACGCAGACGAGTACGACCGGGTCGTCTTCGACACCTCACCAACCGGCGGGACGCTCAGACTCCTCTCGCTGCCAGACTTCCTCGAAGGCTGGATTCAGCGCCTCCTGCTCAAACGAAAGCAGAGCGTGAAACTGTTCGAACGCGCCGCCATCGGCAACAACGAACCCCGCCGAATGATGGACGGCGACCCCATCATCGACCGCCTGCAACAGCGAAAGGAAATGTTCGAATTCGCGGGAGAAACGCTCCGCGAGGAGGCGGCATTCTACCTCGTTTTTAATCCCGACCAGCTTTCGGTTCGGGAGACGGGCCGGGCCATCGAGGGCCTAGAAGAGAAGGGGCTGTGGGTCGCTGGTCTCGTCGCAAACCGACTGACGCCGGAGCCAGACCCGGACGAATCGGGGCGGGGCGCACGATTCCTCAGAGACCGCGTCGAAACCGAGCGCACCCGTCTGCAGGAGGCGAAAGACGCCTACGACCAGCCGGTCGTCGCCGAACTCGAAACCCGAATTTCTGAAATCAAGGGCGACCTGCTCGCGGCCGTCGCGGTCGACCTCGACATCGCCGTGACGGACGAACCAGCGGCGCGGTGAGTTTGTGGTTCCGGCAAGAATATCTCCCGCAGACATATTTCAGATAGATTAACATCTGCAGTGAGGGTGGAATAATCAGCCGTCTCAGCCGTCAGACATACCTTATTTTTCCATCATTAGTCCGTCAACTTTCCTAATGTTTAAGTGTGTGTTTCCCACACACAGTTGTGAGGCTTACAAACATGGTACAAGTTGCCGTGCTGGTGGTTTTGTCACTCATTACGTTCACGGTGGGGTATCTCGCGTATTCGCGCTACCTCGCCCAGTTCGTCGAACTGGATGAGTCGACCGACACGCCAGCGCACCAATACGAGGACGGCCAGGAGTACGTTCCCTCCAAAAAGCCCGTCCTCCTCGGGCATCACTATTCGAGTATCGCGGGCGGCGCACCGATTGTCGGGCCAATCACCGCCGGCGCAGCGTTCGGATGGCTCCCAGCGATTCTCTGGATTGCCATCGGGAATCCGCTGTTCGGCGCGGTCCACGACTTCATGTCGCTGTCGGCCAGTCTCCGCCACGACGGAAAGTCAATCGGGTACATCATCGGCGAGTACGTCGGCGAGCGGGGGAAGAACATGCTGCTGTGGTTCGCGTTTCTCACCATCATCCTCGTCATCGCGGTGTTCGCACTCGTGGTGGCCGTGGTGTTCAACGCGTTCCCCTCCTCGGCCACCGCGAGTCTGATTTACATCGGCCTCGCCATCGTGTTCGGGATTTACTTGTACCAGCTCAATTTGCCGTTCCTGCCCGGCGCAATCGCCTTCATCGCGATGGTGTTCGGCGGTGTCTGGGTCGGCATCCAGTATCCAATCATGCTCGTCGGCGGTGCTGACGCTGGTGCAATCGTCCTGCTCGGCAGTCCAGAAGCCTGGAGTTGGCTCCCGCTCGCCCAATCCGACCTCGGCGCGAACGTCGCCGCCTGGGTCCCTGTGGTCGTCATCTATGGATTCGTGGCGAGCGTCCTGCCGGTCTGGGTGCTGCTCCAGCCCCGTGACTTCCTCACGTCGAGCCTGCTCTACACCGGCGTCGGCGGGATGCTGCTCGGCGTCATCGTCGCCACCGTCCTCGGCTTTGACCCCGTCACCATCAGCTCGGGCGGCTCGGAACTGACGTTCACGACGCTCGAAACGCGCATGTCTGCGTTCAAAGGCTTCGTGAGTCCCGTCCTCGGGCCAATCTTCCCATTCCTGTTCGTGACCATCGCGTGTGGGACGATTTCGGGCTTCCACGCGCTGGTCTCCTCGGGCACGACCGCGAAACAGCTCAACAACGAAAAAGACGCCCGCGCCATCGGCTACGGCGCGATGCTCGGCGAGGGACTGCTCGCGACGACGGCCGTCGCCGCCCTCTCGCTGGTCGCTTCGACGGCGTTCCTCGGTGACTCGGGACTGGTCGGGGCACTCGCCAACTTCCCGACCGGCGGTGCGGTCATGCTCGCCGCTGGCTTCGGCATCCCCGTCGCCATCGGCATGGCCTTCATCGGCCTCGTGTTCGTGAGCTTCCTGCTCACGAGTACGGACACTGCGGTCCGTCTCGGACGCTACATGTTCGACGAAATCGTCGGCGTCCCCGAAACCTCGGTCGAGAAGACGGCGACGAACCGCTACGTCAACGCCGGTATCCAGTGTGTCGGTGGCTACGTGCTCGTCTCGAGTGGGACGTGGTCGAGCCTCTGGCCGCTGTTCGGTGGCGCGAACCAGACGCTCGCCGCGCTCGCGCTGCTCGCAGCGACCCTGTGGCTGGCTAACTGGGACGACAAGAAACAGCTGTTCAGTACCGGCGCGCCGATGGTCATCATGCTCGGCGTGACGCTCACGGCGCTGCTGTGGATTGGCCTGTATCGGGCCCCAACCTCGATGCTCTCTGCCGACGGAACGTTCCAGATGGTATCCTTCGGGATGCAGTCGCTCATCTCGCTCGTGCTCGCCTATCTGGCGATATCGATTGCGCTCATGGGCTACAAGAACATCAAGAACGTCCGTAGTTCTGCCACCGGCCGCGTCGCAGCGGACGGTGGCGAAGTGACCGACGACTAGCGACCGAACAACGACCGGAGTCGGCCCACGACTCCACGCTTTTTGCGCGATTCGAGTGACTCCCACAGTGCGAACGCGAGCGACACGTCCGCCTCCTTGCTCTGGACGATGTCCTCCGCCTCGGGGGCGACGACGACGAGGTGCAACTGGTACTGGCCGTGGTAGCCGTACTTGATGAGCGTGCGGTCGCTGAACGAGGAAACGTAGCTTCGAACCTCGTCCGGAATCTCGGGGGCGACCACGACGAAGACGAAGTCCGTTCCGAAGTGGCGTTCGTCGGGTTCGATCCACTCGTCTGCGAGGTCGTGACCCAGTTCGACGAGGCGTTCGAGGCTGGCCACCGACACTGACGACTCGCGGCGGGCGAACAGGTGTTCGGTCGATTCCTGGTGGCCGTAGGAGAGCGCCGAGGTGAGAAACTGCTTGTGGACGTCGATGTCGAGTTTGCCGTAGAGGTCGAACGACTCGCCGCCCGCCCGATAGTCGCGCTCCAGGTCGTAGTTGTACATGAGCCGCTTCGCGACGTCGTCGTAGTAGTCGTCGTCCCACGTCGGGATGTCGGGAGGTTCGGCCTCGCTCATGTGGCCCTACCCGTGTGTCGTGCGTTGCCCAATCGCTCCATACGAAAGGAGACAGGATGAACCGGTGAAAAATCCGTCGGGTCGTCGGGAGACAACACTTAACACGGCAGTTCCCGAATGCTTCCACCTACGCCATGGACAGTGACAGGAGCGAAGCGTGTGGCCGATGCGCGATGAGTTCGGTCGTCTCGACGGCCGCGGACGGAGACGACGCGGCACGGACAGACCCCTTCGCCGGCGCGCGAATCGAAGTCGACGACGCGGAGTTGCGCGCGCTCTCGCCAAGTGCGTGGCTCGCTGGATTCAAGGCTCGACTCGACGACCTCGCGACGCGCCTGACCTACGGAAAATAAGTGGGTTGCTGAATCAGGGGTGACGTTAATATACTGACCAGCCTAAGGCCTGTTCTAAGCGATGGAAGAGAGTATCTCCGGATTCAAACGTCGGGGGTCGTGGGGGGACATCGTCGAACACGGCGAGCGCATCACGCGCGCGCTTCGCGACCTCGGGGTGGAGGGTGACGCATTCGACGCCTGGGACGAGTGGCGACCCAAAAGCCACGAACGACTCGACGAAGACGTGAGCCAGAAGACCGCAAAACAGGCCTCCATCGGCGAGGGCCGGGGCGAGAAAGCGGGCAAAAATCCGAACGACGACATCCGGACGGCGGGTGAGAAACTCGCCGAGTCCTACGAGAAACTGGACGACCCGGACGAGGCGATGGGCCGGTGGAACGAATCTATCGACTACGTCGCGCGCGCCGCCGATTCCGCCGGGCGGAAGGCCATCCGCAAGGTCGAGGACGCCGTCTACCGCAAGGTCATGACCCAACTCGCGCCGTATTATTTCGACAACGAACTCGTGAGCGCGAACCTCCAGCAAGTTGCCCGCTTCGAAAAAGAGGAGACGTTCGTCTTCGAGGTGAACGTCAACGACGACGCGTTGAAACAGGACGTCTCCACGCTGCTCGGCGAGTACGAGGACACCATCGACCGGTGGCACATCGACATCGAGAAGGAAACCGAGACGGTCGAAGCCGCAGAGGGCGTCGAAGCCCCCGAATCGGAGGGGCGCTCGCGTTCGACGACGAACTGAGCGACCTGTCGCACCACACCTATTTTTCCACCCGTTGCACGAATAGTGAGCCATGGTTCACGTTCGGCGGGCACGTCGAGAGGACGCAGCACGAATCCTCGACGTCCACCAGGCCGCCATCTTTGGCGACGGCCCGCACTCCTACTCGTCGGCGCAGGTCGAAGCCTGGGCGACCAGAGACCATGGCCCCGAGGGCTACGCGATTGGCGAAGCCGGACAGGAGTATCTCGTCGCCGAAGTGGACGAAACCGTCGTAGGGTTTGGCCATCTCAACACGGAATCACGGGAGATAGAGGCCGTGTACGTCCACGGGGACTACCTGAGACGCGGCGTCGGCAACGCCCTGCTCGCCCGGCTCGAAACCCTCGCCCGCGAGGCTGGCTTCGACGCGGTGACCCTCTCTGCGTCGCTCAACGCAGTCCCGTTCTACGAGGCGAAGGGGTACCGCGACGAGGGTGGCGTCGTCCACGAGACCACCGGCGGCGTCGAACTCGACTGTCGGCGGATGGCAAAGCGTCTCTGACCTGTCGCGAACGGTAGGCTAATACGGACACCACCTGTAGGCCTGCCCAGATGGTCGATGCAGGGACACTCTTGACGGTTCTTGTCGCCGGCGGCGCGAGTTTCTTCATGGCGTGGGCGATTGGTGCCGGGTCTTCCGGGTCGACGCCCTTCGCGCCCGCCGTCGGAGCCAATGCGATTTCCGTCATGCGCGCCGGGTTCATCGTCGGCCTCCTCGGCCTCGCCGGGGCGGTGTTACAGGGGGCGAACGTCTCCGAAGCCGTTGGTCGCGAACTCATCACGGGCGTCTCGCTCTCGCCACTCGCGGCGACCGTCGCCCTGTTGACCGCCGCCACGCTGGTCGCAATCGGCGTGTTCGCCGGCTACCCCATCGCCACTGCGTTCACCGTGACCGGTGCGGTCGTCGGCGTCGGCCTCGCCGCAGGCGGCAATCCAGCCTGGGCCAAGTACGAACAAATCGTCACGCTCTGGGTGCTCGTCCCCTTCGTCGGCGGCGGGACGGCCTACGCCACCGCGCGACTGCTCCGCAATCCGAACGTGAGAGAGGAGGTGGCGGTGCCGGTTCTCGCCGGCCTCATCGGCCTCATCCTCGCGAACGTCGAGTTCGCCGTGTTCGGGCCGCCCGGATTCGCCAATTCGTTCGCTGGACTGCTCGCCCAGCAAACGCCGAGTCCGCCGGTGTTCGGCGTGCCACTCGTCCACATCCTCGCGTCGCTGGCCGTCGCGCTCGTCGTCGGCCTCCTGCTCGCTCGGGACATCCGCGGAAACAAAGAGCGGGGCCAGCGCCACTTCCTGCTCGCTCTCGGCGCACTCGTCGCCTTCTCCGCAGGCGGGAGTCAGGTCGGCCTCGCCATCGGCCCGATGCTCCCGTTGCTCGAACCCTACACCATCCCTCTCACCGCGACGCTCGTCGGCGGCGGCCTCGGCCTCCTGCTTGGCAGTTGGACCGGCGCTCCGCGCATGATAAAGGCGCTCGCACAGGACTACTCCTCGCTCGGGCCGCGCCGTTCCATCGCGGCGCTCATCCCCTCGTTCGCCATCGCGCAGGTCGCCGTGTTCCTCGGCGTCCCCGTTTCGTTCAACGAAATCATCGTGAGCGCCATCATCGGCAGCGGCTACGCAGCACAGAACGCCGGCGTCAGTCGCAAAAAGATGGTGTACACCGTCCTCGCGTGGGTCGGGTCGCTCGTCCTCGCGCTGGCCGCGGGCTTTGGCCTCTTTCAGGCCGCGAGCCTCCTATGAGGAGACTTCTTCTGGGTCGGTTTCCTCGCGTTCTTCCTCGGGTGTGATGGAGACGCGAGCTTTCATGATGCGCGTGTTCTCCACCTTCTCGACCTGAATCCGGACGCCATCGTAGGTGATGACCTCGCCCTCCTCGACGAGGCGGCCGACGCGGTTGAAGATGAAGCCGGCGATGGTCTCGAACTCCTCGCCTTCGGGAAGGTCGATGTCGAGGGCGTCGTTCACCTCGTCGATGTTGACCTCGCCGCGGACGAGCGCGGTGGTATCGTCGACGAACTCGATTGGCTCCTCCTCTTCGCTCTCTAAGATTTCGCCGACGATTTCTTCGGTCATGTCCTCGGTCGTCGCGAGCCCCTCGGTGGTCCCGAACTCATCGATGACGATGACCATGTGCATGCGCTCTTTGCGCATCTCCGCGAGCAGGTCGTCTACGTTCTTCGACTCGGGGACGTGCAAGACAGGTTCGAGCAGGTCTTCGAGCGTGAGGTTCTCACCGCCCTCGCCGTAGTTCAGGTCACGGACGAGGTCGCGGATGTGGACCACGCCGACGATGTTGTCGAGGCCGCCCTCGTACACCGGGATGCGGGCGTGGCCGCTCTGGACACACGTCTCGATTGCCTCTTCGAGGCCCGCGTGCATCGGCACCGCCGTGATGTCGAGGCGCGGCGTCATGACCTCCTTTACGATGGTGCTGTTGAACCGAAAGATGCGCTGGAGCATCTCGTGTTCTTCTTCCTCCAGTACCCCCTCTCGCTCGCCGGTTTCGAGCAGGTCCTGAATCTCCTGACGGGTAATGTAGGACGTCTCGATCGAAGAGCGCCCACCGGTCACCTTGTTCACCAATCTGGTGAGGTAGTCGAAGGTGACGACGAGCGGCAGCAAGATGTACTCCGAGAGTTTGAGCGGACGGGCGATTCTGAGCGCCCAACTCTCCGTGTTCTCCACCGCGTAGGATTTTGGTGCGCTCTCGCCGAACAGCAACACGAGCGCGGTGATGCCGAAGGTGGCGATGAGAACCGACTCGCCGCCCGAGAAACCAAGCAGCGCCAGCAGCCCCGTCGCGATCGAGGACATGGCGATGTTGGCGATGTTGTTCCCAACCAGAATCGTCACTAACAGCCGGTGCGGGTCGTCTTTCAGGTCTTTGAGGACGGCTGCGCCTGATGCGCCGTCTTCGACCAGCGAGTCCACACGGTGGGCCGCGAGCGAGAACATTGCAATCTCCGACGAGGAGAAGAATGCCGACAGCGCGATGAGCCCGATGATTGCTACGACGCCGAGACCGATGAAGGTCCCATCTGACATCTGTAACCCGAACACCCCGACGTCGAGAGGTCCGATCGCAGATGCGACGACTGGCACCGTAGCCGCAGATATACCCATTAACGTGTCGCTATTGCAGGGGTGCGGGATTAAGAGTTGTCATACCACGGATGAGCGAAGCGCTCTTTTCCGTGACCTCCTAACGACCGGGTATGTCGGAGTCAGAATCGGCGATAACGCTGTACCGCTTGCAGGCCTGTCCGTACTGCGAGCGCGTGGTGCGCAAGTTACAGGAGTACGACGTAGAATACGACTCGCGGTTCGTCGAAGCGATGCACGCTGAGCGAAACGTGGTAAAACGCATCAGCGGGAAGCGAACCGTCCCCGCTATCGTCGACGAGAACACGGGCGTCACGATGTCCGAAAGCGCGAACATCGTCGCGTATCTCGACCGCGTCTACGGCGAGGAGGCTGCCTGATGGTGGACTTCGACGTCGTGGACCTGCCCGAAACGGACCACGTGGACGTGGGCGACGAGGCCCCTGACTTCACCCGACCGCTCGTAAACGAGGAGTTCTGGGAGGACGTAGCGCTCTCCGAGCTGCTCGAAGACGGTCCCGTCCTGCTGGTCTTTCACACGATGGACGGCGCGTTCCCTTCGACGTACATCTGGAACGAAATTCGTGACCGCGCGTGGGGCGACTACCTGCAGGTCGTCGGCCTCTCCATCTCCTCGCCGTACGAGCACAAGACGTTCATCGCCGAACGCGGGATGGATTACCCGCTCTTTTCGGACCCGGCGAACGACGTGGCTGAAGCCTACGGCATCGTGAACGACTTAGACGGCATGACGGGCATCGAGGAGCCGCGCCCGGCCATCTTCCGCATCGACGAAGACGGCACCATCGACTTCGCGTGGGTCGCATCCGAGTGGCCGGAGTTCCCCGACTACGACGCCGTCGAAGACGCCATCTCGAACTGAACGATGGCCGTCGACGAAGCCAACATTCGACGGGCCGCCCGGGCGATTCGTGCGGGCGACGCCGTCATCTTCCCGACGGAGACGGTGTACGGACTCGGCGCGGACGCACTCGACCCCGAGGCAATCGAGCGGGTCTTCGCGCTGAAGGGGCGCAGTCGGGACAAACCGCTCTCGCTCGGCGTGCCCGACGTAGAGACGGCACTCACGTACACGAACCCGACCGACCGCGAACGTCGGTTCATGGACGAGTTCCTGCCGGGCCCGGTGACGGTCATCGTCGAACGGAAACCAGCCGTGCCGGACGAACTCACCGGCGGCCTCGACCGAGTGGGTATCCGGATTCCCGACCACGACGTGGCGCTCGCGCTGCTTCGCGAAGTCGAACCGGTCACGGCGACGAGCGCGAACGTGAGCGGCCAACCGAGTGCACACGTCGTCACCGACATCGGCCCCGACTTGCGTGACGCGGTGGCGGTCGTCCTCGACGACGGCGAGACCCGAGGCACCGAGAGCACCGTGGTGGACGTGGAAGCGGGCGTCATCCACCGCCGTGGCACGCTCGCAGACGACATCGAAGCGTGGCTACGAGAGGAGTGAGCGCAACGAGCGCGTTTTCACCCCGCATTTCGTGCGAAAGTCACACGCTCCGCACTTGTCGCTGTTTTTGAGTCGCGGTGGTGGGCCGTCGAGCTCCCTGACCGCCCGAAGTGCGGTTCGGTAGGCGGCTTTTCTGCGCGTCGTGAGTCGTACCTCGCGGACGATGCCGTGAGTGGGATACTCGACGAAAGTCCGTTCGACCGGCGTCTCGCGCTCCCACGAGAGTGCCTTCGCGGCGGCGACTGCGTGGACGGTCTGTGGATACCAGACGCCCGAATCCGGCGGCGACCCGGTGAAGACGAGCGACGGGATTGGTGGGTCAGTGAGCACTTTGTGCGCGATGCCGCGGGCGTCTTTTCCGGAGAGCAGAGCCATTTCTGTCGGTGGGTCGGCCAACTCCTCGAACCGGTCGAATTTGGCGCGAGCGCAGTTGAGATTCGTCCGAAACTGTGTGGGCGTCACCTCGATTTCATCGGGAAGCGTCTCCGCGTCGAGCAGCCTCGGGTACTCGAACGCGAGTTGGCGTTTCTGCGCTACCTCAGGCGGCGGCGACCGGTCGTCTTCGCGGCGCTCGTAGTACAGTTGTCGTGGGCAGTAGGCGGCGATGGCGAGGTCTCGGAACGTCGGCACGGGTCGCTCTGGTCCCGGGTTGATATATAAAGTTCAGGGCGGTTGCGGTTGCGATGCTGTGCGGTTGCGGTGCAGTGCGTTGCGGTTGCAGTGCAGTGCGTTGCGGTTGGGAGGTTGTCCAGCGCGGCACCCGAACTCTCCAACCGCGAGTTCGGCCTTTTTCGCGCACGTTTTTGCAAGCGGGGTCGCGAAGCGATCCCCCCCGAAGCAAAAAGGTGCTAGAACGAGACGTTCGACTCCATTCCTTCGGTGGCGTCCTCCAGCCCAGTTTCGCGGGCGGATTTCGTCATCGAGGAACCGGTCGCGTCGAGGATTTCTTCGAACTCGCTCACGAACCGCTGGCTGACGCGGCGGATTGCCGCCTGCGTTTCGATGATGCGGCGGTGGCGGCGCACGGTGGATTCGGCGATGTCGAGTTCGTCGGCGATGGTGGCGACCGATTTACCGTCGGAGAGCGCCGCTCGGAGGGCGTCCACCTCGAAGGAGGCGTCGAGGTCGCGTTCACGAATGAGGTGGAGATCCATGCGAGCGCGGAAGACGGTGGCGGGCGACACGTCGAGTTGTTTTGCGATGGTGGCGTCTTTCACCTCGTCGTAGTAGGCGTTGACGAGCGCGGCGAGGTCACCGTCCGAGAGGTCGGTGGTGAACTCGTAGCGGTCGCGCATCTTCGCGATGACCGCGCGCAGGCGCTCGTCGACGCTCTGTTTGGGCGTGAGCGACCCGCGCCCCTCCTCCTGTTGTTCGGTAACCGTCGCGTCCCCGGCGACTTCGAGGAAGAGGTTTCGGAGGGATTCTGTTTTTTCGTCCATGGCTGCGATATCGGGAATCTGAGACCCCGTGAAGGTAAATAGCTGTTGCTGATTGAGGTCGTCAACCGAAGCATTAACTGTGGTTGACGGAAAGGAATCACGTGATGACAGCAGTTAGCAAACCGGGTGACGGTGAATGAGCGTCGATACGGGCGACGTCGACCTCGTTGGCGACGAAGTGGTGTTGAACGTAGCGCGGGCGGCACTCATGGCCGCGCTGACGGGGGCGTTCGCGTACATTTCGTTCCCGATTCCGTTCTCGACAGTGCCGTTTTCGATGCAGGTGCTCGGCATCTTCCTCGCCGGTCTCCTGCTCGGCCCCGTCTGGGGCGGTATCTCGATTGCGTTCTATCTACTCGCTGGCGCGGTCGGTGCGCCGGTGTTCCAGGGGGGCGCGGCGGGCATCGGGCACCTCTTTGGCAGCACAGCGGGCTATCTCTGGTCGTACCTGTTCGCAGCCATCGTCATTGGCTTCATCGCCCACGGCGGGCTCGAAGTCAAGCCAGCCCAAAAACTGCCGGTTCCACGCATCGTCACCGGACTGCTGGTCGGGACAGTGGTCATCTACGGCCTCGGCGTTCTCGGGCTCATCCTCATCGCGAACCTCGGACCGATGGCGGCGCTGACCGCCGGTGCGCTCGTGTTCATTCCCGGTGAACTCCTGAAAATCGCTGCCGCGGTGGCAATCGTCAGGAGCGACCGCCTCGTCGCGGCATGATTTCGGTCAGCGGTCTCGTCCACCGATACGAGGGCGTCGCTGCTGTAGCCGGCGTCTCACTCGCCATCGACGACGGCGAGTTCTGTATCCTCGCCGGACCGAACGGCTCTGGCAAGACGACGCTTGTTCGCCACCTGAACGGCCTGCTCACACCTGACGAGGGTTGCGTCGAGGTCAGCGGGCGAGCCGTTCAGGACGACCTCGTGGCAGCCCGCATGGCCGTTGGAATGGTGTTTCAGGACCCGCGCGACTGTTTCGTCGCCGCGACGATTGGTGAAGACGTTCGCTTCGGCCCCGAAAATCTCGGCCTCTCCCACGCGGAGATAGACCGCCGAATCGAGACTGCGCTTGGGGCGGTCAACATGGCCGGTCGCGAGGCAGAACGCCTCGACCGCCTCTCTGGAGGTGAACAGGAGCGCGTCGCCATCGCCGGCGCACTCGCGATGGAACCCGACTTTCTCGTCCTCGACGAGCCGTTTACGGGCCTCGACGAACCTGCCCGTCAGTCCGTACTCTCGCGGCTCAGGGCGCTTCAGGAGGCCGGAACCGGCATCATCGTCGTGACCCACGACCTGCGCGACGTGTTCGAACTGGCCGACCGCGTGGTGGTGATGCGTGACGGCCAAATCGGCCTAGACGGGACGCCGCAGGAGGTTCTCGATGACCTTCCTGAACTCGGTGTCAGACCCCCATGCTGACGTACGAACCCGGTTCGTCAGTCGCACACCGTCTCGACCCGCGGGCGAAACTGGCGTTCCAGATTGCGTTCGCCGTCGCCGCGTTCGCCCACACGACGCCGCGGGGGCTGGCCGTGCTCTCGCTGGTCGCGCTGCTCGCGCTCTGGGTAGCCGCGACGCCGCTCTGGACCGCGCTCCGCGAACTTCGCGTCGTGCTGGCGGTGCTTCTCATGGCTCCGATTCTCGAAGGCCTCGTGCTCGGACCGCCCTGGTTCTCAGTCGCGGAGGCGGTTCCCCCTGCACTCGCAAGTTATCGAGCGGTTATCATCGTCCTCGTCGCGGCCACGTACGTCCGGACGACGCCGGCCCGCGCCTCGCGGGCGGCCATCCAGCGCGTGATTCCCGGCAAACCGGGACAGGTGCTCGGGATGGGTGTCTCGCTCGTGTTCCGGTTTCTGCCGGTATTGCTGGCCGACGTCCGCCGGATGCGAATGGCGATGCAGGCACGGCTGGGAACCGAACGCTCCATTCCAGAACGGGCGAGCATCCTCGCGCTCTCTGGACTGTCGCGGGCGTTTTCCCGAGCGGACACACTCTCGCTCGCCATGCAGGCGCGGTGTTTCGCGTGGAACCCCACCCTTCCCCGCTTGCGGTTTTCCCGACTCGACGCGGTTCCGCTCCTCGCCGCCTGTGGGCTGGTGGCCACAGCACTCATCTAAACGGACATCTAGTTTTTCATTTACGCAGACTGCAGTCTCGTGATGCTTGCGTCGGTGGCAAGATTTAAGCGCGTATTGTTCCACGGTGATTATATATGACCTTCCTCCTGCAGGCAGGAGCGACGCAGACGCGGCCCACGTTCTGGCAGATCAGCCCCGTCGGTGAGGTGCTGTTCTACTACCTCGCGGCCGTCGTCATCGCCGTCTTCACCTACGGCGTCTACGACCGCTTCGCCCGCTACTCACGGGGTACGGACGACTGGTTCGAGCGCCTCGACGACCTGTCGAGTCGCATCGTGTCCGCCGTGAAAATCGTCGGTTCGAACGAGAAACAGTTCAACAGAGACCTCTACGGCGGGGTGATGCACGCGTTCATCATGTGGGGCTTCCTGACGCTGCTCATCGGGACCACCATCCTCGCCATCGACATGGACATCTGGACGAAGGCGCTCGGCCAGCCCTCGTTCTTCGTAAACGAGTTCTACCTCTCGTATTCGCTCGTGATGGACGCCCTCGGCTTCCTGTTCGTCGTGGGCATCGGGATGGCGCTCTACCGACGTTACGCTGTCCGCACCGACCGTCTCTGGGGCAAACACACCTCGCTGGAAGACGACCTCTTCATCTGGACGCTGTTCTTGCTCGGCGTGGGCGGGTACCTCACTGAAGGCGTCCGCATCCTCGCCCAAGATTTCCCCGAGTTCGAGACCGTGAGTTTCGTCGGCTGGTTCGTCGCCGACGTCCTCCAGTTCGCGGGCGTGACGCCCGAGATGGCGCTCGCACTCTACCCGATGACGTGGTGGAGCCACGCCCTGCTCGCGCTCGCGTTCGTCGCCGCCGTCCCGTACGCGAAACCGTTCCACATGATTTCGAGTTTCGCCAACGTCGTCACCCGCGACGAGCTGGCCGGCAAGCGGCTTCCGGGCGTTCCAGCAGATGCGAGCCCGGACGAGATTGGCGCGTCCTCCATCGACGACTTCTCGTGGAAACAACTGCTCGACCAGGACGCCTGTACGAAGTGTGGTCGCTGTTCGTCGGTCTGCCCGGCGAAGGCCTCCGGTCGACCGCTCGACCCCCGTGACGTCATCCTCGACCTGAAGACCTACCGCGAGGACCTCGACGCGGGTCGCACCGAAGAGATGCCAATCATCGCAGACGGCGGGACGAGCGTCATCGACAGCCACACGATGGAATCGTGCATGGCGTGTATGGCCTGCATGGACGCCTGCCCCGTCGAAATCGAGCATCTCTCTTCGTTTACGGAGATGAACCGCCGACTCACCGAGTCCGGCCAGATGGACGAGAACGTCCAGGAAGCGATGATGAACATCTTCTCGAACGGGAACTCCTTCGGAGACCCACAGCGCAAGCGCGCAGACTGGACCGACCAGTTGGACTTCGAGATTCCGGACGCCCGCGAGGAGTCGGTCGAGTACCTCTGGTACGTCGGCGACTACCCGAGTTACGACGAGCGCAACAAGCGCGTCGCTCGCGCGCTCGCCACTATCCTCCACGAGTCGGGCGTCTCCTACGGCATCCTCTACGATGACGAGCAAAACGACGGCAACGACGTGCGCCGCGTCGGCGAGGAAGGCCTCTACGAGATGCTGACCGAGGACAACATCGCCGCCTTCGAGGACTGCGACTTCGAGAAGGTCGTCTGTACGGACCCCCACTCCTACAACACGTTCAAAAACGAGTACCCCGACTTCGGCTGGGGCGGCGAGGTCTACCACTACACGCAGGTGGTCGAAGAACTCGTCACCTCCGGGAAACTCGGCCTCCGCGGCAACGAACTCGACTACACCGTCACGTACCACGACCCGTGTCACCTCGGCCGGTACAACGACGAGTACGAGGCTCCCCGCGAGGTCATCCGCGCGACGGGCGTCATGCTCGACGAAATGCCCCGCAACCGCAGCAACTCCTTCTGCTGTGGCGGTGGCGGCGGCGGCCTCTGGATGGACTTCGAGGAGACGTCGAAACCGAGCGAGGAACGCATCCGCGAAGCACTCGAAGACACCGAAACCGGCAGCGCCGTCGAGAAGTTCGTCGTCGCCTGCCCGATGTGCATGACGATGTACGAAGACGGCCGCAAGACCGGCGACTACGAGGAAGACATCGACATCGTGGACGTCTCGGAGCTCGTCGTCGAGGCGCTTGGGGCGATGGATAAAGCGAATCTGTAGGCTGTTTGCGGAACTTTTTCGGGAATTATCGGACGCAATTCGACTCCCGTTGTCCGATTGCTTACAGAAAAGTTGTTCTGCCCGTTTTTAAGTGAACGCTGCCCCGAGTGTAGAGCATGGACCCTCGCATTCGTGAGCAAGCAAAAGTCATCGTAGAGCACTCCACGGGCGTCGAACGAGGCGACAACGTCGTGGTGAACGGGTCGCCGGAATCCGAGGACCTCGTCGTCGCCATCGCCGAGTTGTGCGGCGAAATCGGTGCGACAGTGCAATCGAAGATGTCCTCAGAGCGGGCGACGCGAGCGTACATGCGGGCTATAGACGAGGACGACATCGACCTCAACGAGATGGCACTCGCCGAAATCGAGGCCGCGGACGTGTTCATCGCCATTCGTGGACAGGGGAACGTAAACGAACAAAGCGACGTCTCGCCCCAGAAGAACCAGAAGAAAGCGGCAGAAAACCGCGACCTGCAGGAAGCATATCTGGAGAAACGCTGGAACCTCACCCAGTACCCGACGAAGGGTGGCGCACAGAAGGCAGAGATGAGCACCGACGCCTACGAGGACTTCGTCTGGAGCGCGGTCAACAAGGACTGGACCGCCGTCGAAGAACACCAGGCTCAACTCGTCGAAATCCTCGACGGTGCGGACGAAGTACACATCAAATCCGGCGACACGACGGACGTGTCCATGTCCATCGCGGGCAACCACGTCATCAACGACTGGGGCGAGCACAACATGCCCGGCGGCGAGGTGTTCACCGCGCCCGTCCCCGATTCGGTCGAGGGCGAAGTCCTCTTCGACAAACCGGTGATGGTGCAAGGACGCGAAATCAACGGCGCGTGGCTCAAATTCGAAGGCGGCGAAGTCGTGGAGTTCTCCGCCGAGAAGAACGAGGAGATGCTCGAAGCCCTGCTCGAAACCGACGACGGCGCACGTCGCCTCGGCGAGTTAGGGATTGGCATGAACCGTGACATCGACCAGTTCACGTACAACATGCTGTTCGACGAGAAGATGGGCGACACCGTCCACATGGCCGTCGGCCGCGCCTACGACGACACCGTCGGCGAGGGCAACGAGCGCAACGACTCCGTCGTCCACACGGACATGATTGTAGACATGAGCGAAGACTCGTTCATCAAGGTTGACGGCGAAGTCGTCCAGCGCAACGGCACGTTCCGGTTCGAAGACGGCTTCGAAGGGTAATCGACAGGTTTCACTTTTACTTTCACTCCACCCGTGGCCGTCGCTTAATGAGCGTCCGGGTGCAGGTTTCGTATGGACCCCCGCATCAGAACGCACGCAGAAGTCATCGTCTCGCATGCCACCGAAATCGAGCGCGGCGACAACGTCATCGTGAGCGGAACGCCGGAATCCGAAGACCTCGTCGTCGCCATCGCCGAGTTGTGCGGCAAGCGCGGTGCGACGACCGTCACCCGACTGGCGAGTTATCGCGCCCAGCGAGCGTACAAGCGGGCCATCGACCAGGCGGACATCGTCGAAGACGAGATGACGCGCGCCCAGTTCGAGGCGGCGGACGTACTGATTCTGATTCGCGCGCCCGGGAACGTCTTCGAACAGAGCGACGTGCCCACCGAGGTGACTCAGCGAAAGGCGCAGGCCGACGCGGCGGTGCGTGAGGCGTACCTCGACACCCGCTGGGTGCTCACGCAGTATCCCACGAAGGCGAGTGCACAGCAGGCAGAGATGGCGACTGCGGCGTACGAGGAGTTCGTCTGGAACGCCGTGAACCGCGACTGGGAGGCCCAGCGCGAGCGCCAGGAGAAGGTGGCCGAAGTGTTGGAGGTGGGCGAGACGGTCCGTATCCGGGCAGGCGAGGAAACGGACCTCACCATGTCGATTGCGGGGAACCACGCGCTCAACGACCACGGGAAGAACAACCTCCCGGGCGGTGAGGTGGCCACGGTTCCCGTCCCCGACAGTGTCGAGGGGCGCGTCCGGTTCGATTTTCCCGTGCTCGTCCACGACCGCGAGGTGGAGGGGGCGTGGCTCGAATTCGAGGGCGGTGACGTCGTCGCTCACGGCGCGGCGAAGAACGCAGCCGCCCTCGCCTCGCTGCTCGAAACCGACGACGGGGCGCGACGGGTCGGCGAACTCGGTATCGGCATGAACCGCGGTATCGACTGCTTTACCGGGAACATGCTCTTCGACGAGAAGATGGGCGGGACCGTCCATCTCGCGGTGGGCCACGCGCTTGCGGAATGCGTCGGCGCGGAAATCGAGTACAACGATTCGGTGGTTCACACCGACATGCTGGTGGACATGCGAGAGGACTCGTTAATCAAAGTCGATGGACAGGTCGTCCAGCGAGATGGGAACTTCCGGTTCGAGAACTGAGACCTATCCTTTTGCTCCGCCGCCGCCTTCTGTCGGTATGGACGCGAAACGAGTGGGGATACTCGGCAGCGGGGACGTCGGACAGGCGCTCGGCCGTGGGTTCGTAAAACACGGCTTCGAGGTCAAACTTGGAACGCGTAGCCCGGAGAAACTCGCCGAATGGGTCGAAGACGTGGGCGACAGCGGGTCGGTTGGGTCGTTCGCGGACGCCGCCGAATTCGGCGACATCGTGGTGCTCGCGTTGAACGGGAAGGGCGCGGAGAACGCCCTCGACCTCGCCGGGCCGGCGCACTTCGCGGGCAAACTCGTCCTCGACGCGACGAACCCGCTCGATTTCTCAGAGGGAATGCCCCCGCACCTCTTCACTGGGGCACAGGATTCACTCGGCGAGCGAATTCAGGCAAAACTCCCCGACGCGCACGTCGTGAAGTGCTTCAACACGGTCACGAACTCGCAGATGATAGACCCCGTGTTCGAGGCCGAAACGCCGCCGATGCTCATCTGCGGGAACGACGAGGCGGCGAAAGCAGAAACCGACGCGTTGCTTTCGGAACTCGGCTGGCCGGGGGCGTTCGACATGGGCGACATCAAATCGGCGCGGTATCTGGAGGCACTCGTGCCCCTCTGGGTGCGGGCGGGGGGAACGCTCAACACGTACAAACACGCCTTCGCCGTGATCAAGTAGTCGTCTCCTTGCTGCCTAACCCAGCGCGTAGAGCCAGCCGTCGTTGAGCGCGACGTAGAGCCGGTCGTGGGCGGGCACGAGCGTCACGCGGAGCGGGGCGTCGAACCGCTCGCGAAGGGGGAGTTCGCGCGTCCACCGCGTCGAGCCGTCTACGATTGCCGTGAGCAGGCCCGATTCGGTCGCGAGCGTGACCGTCTCGTCTGCGGCGATGAGCGGCGAGGTGACGCTTCCAGAGAGCAGCGAACGCCACGAGAGGTCGCCGTCGTCGGCGTGGAGTCCGGTCACCCGGCCGCGTTCGTCTGCGACGGCGACGGTTTCGCCAGCGACACAGGGGCAGGTCAGTTCGACAGTCTCCCCGAGGGTGTGTTCCCAAACGACGTTGCTGTCCACGTCGAACGCGCTCAGGCCGCTCGCGGTGGTCGCGTACACCCGCGAGTCGGTGGCGACCGGCGGCTGGGTGAGCGGCGATTCGAGCCGTCTACGCCAGCGAATCTCGCCGGTTTTCGCCTCGAGTGCGAGCAACTCCCCGCCGTCGTTTACGAACACCGAGTCGCCGACGACGGTGGGTCGCGGGCCCTCGTTTCGGGCGACCACGCTCTTTCCCCACAGGAGTTCCCCGTCGTGGTTGAACGACCGAATCCCCCCGTCGGGTGCGGCAGTGAGGACGAAGATGCGGTTTTCGGTGACGACGGGCGGACCGCGGGCGGCGGCGTTGAGGAGTCTGCTCCACAGCACCTCGCCCGACTCGGTGTCGAACTTCGCGAGAGCAGGACCCGCCGGTCCGGTGGCGGTCGCGACGAGCGCGTCGTCCGCGACGGCGAGGCCGGCAACCGTGCGGTGGGTGAAGTCGTACGACCAGCGGTGGTCTCCGTCGCGGGCCGCGAACGCCGTCACACGCGAGTGCGCACCAGTGAACACGGACGTTTCGTCAGTGACCACGGAGACCGAAACCGGCCCGGCGACGTGCGGGGAGAGGTCACGGTTCCAGGCCTCGGCCTGATTTTGGAGCGGTTCGGTCGTCGGGTTCCGGCCGGTTCCCGATGCGTCGAACCCCGCCATGGGCCACGGTGCGGTGGCGGTGAACTCTGCGATCGGGTCGGGTGGCGGCGTCGTCGTTCGTCCGCCAACGCACCCACCGAGTACCGCGCTACCCACCAAAGAGAGAAACCCCCGACGTTGCATTGCTGACACCTTCCCGTTTCGTTCAGTAATAGGTGTTGAAATGTCAAAGACCGATTTCACTGAAAGTGAGGTGTGTTACCACTCGTCTTCGAGCAGGCCGTAGTACAACATGTCCACGAACTGGCCGTCGTCGTACTCTTCGTCACGGTGGGTGCCCTCGTGGGTGAAGCCGAGATTCTCCCAGATGCGCTGGGAGGCAGGGTTCGTCTCCAAGACGCGGGCCTGAATGCGATGGAGGCGCTGTTCGTCGAACGCGAAGTCGACGATGCAGCGGGCGGCGGCGGTGCCGTAGCCGTTGCCGTGGAACTCGGGGTCCACCCAGATGGCGAGCTCGCCGTGGCCCTCTCGGCGGGCAACTTTGAACAGCGTAATCATTCCCACTGGAGTGTGGTCCTCGGGCGTGCAGATGAGGAGGTGGAAGTCGTCTTCCTCCTTCGTGATGACCTCCTCGAAATAGCGGCGCGTCTCGGTCATCGTCCGCGGAATCGAGGACGTGAGTGGGCGGCGCACCGCCGGATTGTTGATGTTGCGATTCAGGAACGGCAAGTCGTCTTCGTCGACGGCACAGAGGACCACGCCGTCGCCGTACAGAAACGGGTCGCCAGGCATATCGAACGATTGACGAGACCGGTGAAAGCCGTTACGAGATTTGCCGTCATTTCCGAGAACCCTTTTAGCATTCCTCACCCACGTCCGCACATGGACCTCACTCATCGCCCACGCCGGTTGCGAACCGACGGCGTGCGCCCGCTCGTCCGCGAAACTGAGCTTTCTGCGAGCGACCTCATCACGCCCGTGTTCGTCGATGCGACCATCGACGAGCGCGTCTCGATTCAGTCGATGCCCGGCCACGAGCGCGTGCCGATAGACCACGTCGTAAGCCGCGTCGAGGAGGTACGCGAAACGGGCGTCCAAGCCGTCATGCTGTTCGGTATCCCCGAGTCGAAAGACCCCCAGGGCTCTCGCGCCTGGGCCGAAGACGGCGTGATTCAGGAAGCCACCCGGCGGATTACCGCCGAGACGGACGCCTACGTCATGACCGACATCTGTCTCTGTGAGTACACCGACCACGGCCACTGTGGCCCCCTCGAAGACGGCGCGCCGGACCACCAGCACATGACGGTGGACAACGACGCGACCCTACCCCTGTTACAGAAAATCGCCGTCTCGCACGCCGAGGCCGGCGCGGAGATGGTCGCGCCGAGTGGGATGATGGACGGGATGGTCGGCGCGATTCGCCAGGGATTGGACGAGGCCGGGCACTCGGACGTGGCCATCATGGCTTACTCGGCGAAGTACAAGAGCGCCTTCTACGGGCCGTTTCGCGACGCTGCCGATGGCGCACCCTCCTTCGGCGACCGGCGACACTACCAGATGGACCCCGCGAACAAGCGCGAGGCACTGCGCGAGGCGCGACTGGACGCAGACGAGGGCGCAGACGTGTTGATGGTGAAGCCCGCGCTCCCCTATCTCGACATCGTGACGGACCTGCGCCGCGAGTTCGACCATCCGATTGCCGCCTACAACGTGAGTGGCGAGTACGCGATGCTCCACGCCGCCGCCGAGAAGGGCTGGCTGAATCTCGAAGAAGTGGCCTACGAATCGCTCCTGTCGGTAAAGCGGGCGGGCGCGGACCTGATTCTCACCTACTTCGCCGAAGACCTCGCAGACCGTCTCTGAACGCGCAGGCCGGATTTTGGGGCGAACCCTGTACGAGAGCGGTTGACATACGTCACGAAATAAACGTGGCGAACGTCCAGAATCTGGACAGAGTACAACCTATTACAGATAATATTATCACCAATTTTGTACGATTGGCCATAATATTCAATTATAAGTTTCGTTTGTCAACCTATCGTTTTTTATAGTAGGTTATCATCCCACTTATCCGTGAAATTGGATTCGATTCGTGCGGATTACCGCGCAGATGTGGACAAACGGCCAAATGAGGGGGCAAATGCTGTGGAGGTGTGGCAATGAGCGACCTCGAAGTGCTGGTCGAGGGCATCAACATGATGTGGGTGCTCATCGTCACCTTCCTCATCTTCTTCATGCACGCGGGATTCGCGATGCTGGAGGCAGGGCAGGTACGGGCAAAGAACGTCGCAAACCAGTTGACGAAGAACCTTCTCACCTGGTCGATTGGCGTGAGCGTCTTCTTCCTCGTGGGAGCGGGCGTCTCGGCCTTCGTGGGTGGGTTGACGGGTGGCGGCTCCTTCGCCGTCGGAGACATCTTCGCGACTCCCGGGCTCGATTCGACGGGCTGGGTGTACTGGCTGTTCGGCGCGGTGTTCGCCATGACCGCCGCGACCATCGTGAGCGGGGCCGTCGCCGGGCGGGCACGCCTTCGCACCTACCTCGCGTACACGGTGTTGCTCTCTGCGGTCATCTACCCGGTCGTCACGGGCCTGACCTGGGACGGCGGGTTCCTGGACACCCTGGGATTCTCTGACTTCGCCGGCGGCATGATCGTCCACGGCATGGGCGGTATCGCCGGCCTCACCGCCGCGTGGGTCATCGGCCCCCGCATGTCGCGGTACAACGAAGATGGGTCGGTGAACGTCATCCCTGGCCACTCGCTCGTATTCGCGGTACTCGGGACGCTCATCCTCGCCTTCGGCTGGTACGGCTTCAACGTCGGAACAGCCGCGACGGTCCTCACCGTCGAAGACGGCGCGCTCGCCCTCGGTGACTTCGCCTACGTCGGGCGCGTGGCGGTCATCACCACCCTCGGCATGGCTGCGGGTGCGATGGGTGCCGGCCTCGCCTCGATGTACAAGACGGGCAAAGTCGACACACTCTACGTCGCCAACGGCCTGCTCGCCGGCCTCGTCGGCGTCACGGCCATCGCGGACGGCATCACCTGGTGGGGCGGCCTCGCGGTTGGCCTGCTCGCCGGGATTCAGCTGCCAATCGTCTTCGAATTCGTCGAGAAGCGGCTCAAAATCGACGACGTGTGTGCGGTGTTCCCCGTCCACGGCTCTGCCGGGATTCTCGGAACCATCGCGCTGCCGTTTGTCGCCGTCGGCGGCTTCTCGATGGACCAACTGGTCGCGCAGGTCGTCGGCGTCGTCGTCATCGGCAGCTGGACCGTCGCCGCGACGATGGCAGTGTTCGGCGTCGCGAGAGCCTTCGGCCAGGCGCGCGTCTCGCCGGAACACGAACGCGAAGGACTGGACATCTCCGAACACGGCGTCGAGACGTACCCCGAATTCAACATCGGGGACGAACCGATGCTCACCGACGGTGGGGTGACCCCCGCCGGCAACAGCGGCATCAAACTGGTCATGGCCATCATCCGCCCTGACCGCCTCGCGGAAGTGAAGAAAGCACTCGCAGAAATCGGAGCCCCGAGTCTTACCGTCACGAACGTGAGCGGACGGGGCAGCCAGCCCGCGAAGAAGAGCCAGTGGCGCGGTGAAGAGTACACGGTCGACCTCCACCAGAAGGTGAAAATCGAGTGCGTCGTCGCAGACGTGCCCGCCGCGGAGGTCGTCGAAGCGATTCGCAACGCCGCGAACACGGGCGAACCGGGCGACGGGAAAATCTTCGTCATCCCCGTGGAGGACGCACTGCAGGTGCGGACCGGCAACAGCGGCATGGGTGCGGTCTAAGACAGCACTTCGCTTTTTTCGAGGTGGCGGTTCGACGATACGTCAGCCAAAACAGATAACTCGGTCGTCAAGCATGGACGAGTAGTGACAGAAACCCCTCCCCGATGGCAATTCCTCTTCGTCGTCGGTACTCGTCCTGAAATCATCAAGATGGCCCCGGTCATTCGGGCAGCCGAGGAAAACGACGCAGTAGCGCTGACCGTTTGCCACACAAACCAGCATTACGACGCAGAGTTGAGTGCTGTATTCTTCGAGAACCTCGGCCTTCCGCAGCCAGCCGAGAATCTGGGTGTGGGTAGCGGTGGACACGCCGACCAGACAGCAACCGGACTCACCGAGATTGACGCTCTCATCGACGCATACGAACCCGACGTCGTCCTCGCACAGGGAGACACGAACGCCGTTCTCGCCGCTGCGCTCGCGGCGAGCAAGCGCAAGCCGCTTTTCGCCCACATCGAAGCGGGGATTCGAAGCGACGACCAGGAGATGCCAGAGGAGGTAAACCGCGAGATTGCAGATGACGTTTCCGACCTGCTGTTCGCACCTACAGCGACGGCGCGTGACAATCTGCACGCAGAAGGCATCGACGAAGGCGTGTTCGTGACCGGGAACACAGTAGTCGATGCCTGCCAGAACAACGTGCAAATCGCCGCCCGTGAATCGACAATTTTCGACGACCTCGACCTCGAAGAACCCTACGCCGTCGCCACGATTCACCGACCGCGAAACACCGATACTGAAGCGCGCCTCCGGACCATCCTCGACGCGCTCGACGGTGTGGACTTTCCTGTCCTGCTCCCGGCCCATCCACGCGTCGCAGAGAAAATCGAGGCGTGGGACGAGGGTCCAAAGCGGTCGCTCACGGTCATCGAACCACTCGACTACCTCGACTTTCTCAAACTCCTCTCGAACGCCCGCGTCGTCGTCACCGACTCCGGTGGCGTTCAGGAAGAAGCCTCGATTCTCGAAGTGCCGTGTCTCACCGTCCGGCCAAACACCGAACGCCCAGAAACCGTCGAAGCAGGCGTGAACGAACTGCTGACTCCCGCTGAAGTCCGTCCGCGGCTGAGCGCAGTCTTCAGCGACGCGGCGACGAGAGCGTCGATGCAGGGACACACTGACATCTACGGCGATGGCACGGCAGGTGAGCAAATCGTCGCCCACATCTGTTCGGCGCTAAGCGCGTCCGCTTCGCCGAGATAGTTATACCACACCGAGAAAAACAGAGAGACAACTCCCCAATGCACATCTGCATGGTTCTCGCGCACACGTACCCACCAGACGTGCGTATCGAGAAAGAGGTCAAGTCGCTCCGCACAGCAGGGCACACCGTCTCGTTGCTCTGTCGAGGGAGTCTCGATGCGCCGACGCGAGAACACCTCGATGGCATGCACGTCGTCCGAATCGAAGAAGAATCAATCCGCGAAAAGACCCGACGTCTGTCGAGTGCGGCCGTAAACTTGCTCGCGAACGTCCATCCACTCTGGGTGCGCGAGCTCGAAGCACTGGTCGAGGAAACAGACGCAGACGCCATCCACGTCCACGACCTCCCGCTCGTCCGCGAGGGAGTCGTGGTCGGTGAACGCACCGGCATCCCCGTCGTCGCAGACCTCCACGAGAACTATCCGGAGGCAATCAGACTGTGGCGCGAACCGCACTCACTCGCCACCGTGCTCGACGACCCCGAATTCGCCATCCACTGGGCGCTCAAGCCCGTCTCGCGCTACAAGCGCATCGAACGTCGCTGTGTGAAGGCCGCAGACCGAGTCGTGACCGTCACCGAAGAGGCGGCGACGCACTACCACCACGACTGTGCCCTCTCGCCGTTTCGGTCCACCGTCGTCTCGAACACGGTGAACCTGGACCGATTTACTGGTGAAGCTGACCCGGTTGCAGGCTACGAAGACGACTTCGTCATCAGTTACGTCGGCACGTTCGGGACGCATCGGGGATTGACGACGGCCGTGAAAGCGATGGCCGACATCGTCGCCGAGGTACCGAACGCGCGCCTCCTACTCGTCGGCGCAGGGTCCGAACCGTACGAACGGCAACTGCGCGACCTCGCGAGTGAGTACGGCGTCGAAGCCCACGTGACGTTCGCTGGTTGGGTCGACTTCGACGAATTCCCCGCCTACATGGCGGCGAGCGATGTGTGTCTGGTTCCGCACGTCTCGACGCCCCACACGAACACCACCATCCCACACAAACTCTTCCAGTACATGGCAATGTGCAAGCCAGTCATCGTCACCGACCTCCCGCCGCTCTCCCGGGTGGTGACAGACACCGACGTTGGCCACGTAATCGAACCAGAAAACGAAACCGACCTCGCCGAGGCAGCAATCGACCTCGCGACGAACCCAGAGACAGCCGCCCAACTGGGGGAAAATGGTCGACAGGCAGTCGAAGACCGCTACAACTGGGAGCACGACGGCCAGAAACTCGTGGCGATGTACGAGTCGCTCGTCGAGAGCGAGTAATCAGACCGTCCCGTCACCGAGCACGGAGACGCTGAAGCCGGCCTGTTGCCAGCGTTTTCGGTCGATAACGTCACGGGTATCCACGACGGTTTTCGTCGCCATTTTCGAGGCGAACGATTCTGGGTCGAGCGTCGCAAACTCGCTGTGGTCGGTGACCACGACGATGCAGTCACTCCCGTTGACTGCCGAGTCGAGTGACTCTGGGTCGACCGCGAATTCTGTGACGAACGGGTCGTAAACTCGTACCTCGTAACCGAGGCTCTCCATGAGTTCGACTAGCTGGTTGGCTGGTGTCTTTCGCGTGTCTTCGACGTCTGCCTTGTAGGCCACGCCAAACAGCGTAATCGTGGCCTTGCGGTCGTCGCAGAGCGCGCTTCGAATCGTGCGGATGACGTGGCCCGCCATCGAGTTGTTCACCTCGCGAGCGAGCGAGATGAGGCGATCGTGGGTCGCATGCTGAGAGAGGAACTGCGGGTCCACTGGGATACAGTGACCGCCGACGCCCGGGCCAGGGTGGTGGACGTTCACCCGCGGATGCTCGTTTGCGAGACTCGTCGCTTCGTGGACGTCGAGCTCGAACTCCTCTGCGATGAGCGCGAACTCGTTCGCGAGGGCGATGTTCACGTCGCGGAACGTGTTCTCCATGAGTTTTACAAACTCGGCGGTTCGGGGCGTCGTGGTTCGAATAGCCCCCTCGACGAACGACTCGTAAAAGGCGACGGCGTGGGCGACCGACGACTCGTCGACGCCACCGACGACACGGTTGTTCTGTGTGATTTCGGTGAGCGTGTCGCCCGGACTCGCCCGTTCCGGGCAATAGGCGAGGTGGAAGTCGCCGACTGAGAGGCCGCTCTCTTCGAGAATCGGCGCGATGAGGCGCTCTGTCGTTCCTGGTGGAACCGTCGATTCGAGGATGACGAGGTCCCCCGCATCCAGCGTCGGGACGAGCATCTCTGCGGCCGCCCGGATGTAACTCATGTCTGCGATGCCGCTCTCCGTACGGACGGGCGTCGGCGTGACGATGACGTAGATGTCTGCGTCGGGAACCGTCGTTTGGGCGGCGAACTGGCCGTTGACCCGGTCGAACAGGTCGTCCATCCCCGGTTCCTCGATTGGCAGGTCGCCTGCGTTGAGCGCGTCGACGTGGTCTTGGTCGATATCGACACCAATCACGTCGTGTGAGTTCGCCGCGAGCAGCGCCGTCGGAAGGCCGACGTGACCGAGGCCGAGGACGCAGACTTGCTGTTCGGTGGCCACCGCTTGCTGGCTCATTTGAACTGGCCGTCTCCGTCGAGGAGGTTGGTGAGCGCCATGACGTAGGAACCGACCTCGTAGGCGCCCTTGTACATCTGGTCGGGCACGTCCATCCGGCCGTCTCGGGTCATGAACCGCAATGGGACGCCGAGACCGCTCAGTTCGACGAGGTCCTCACCGTGAACGTTGTCGCCGAAAATCCACGCCATCGCCTGGCCGACCTCGCGGTCGTAGTCGGTCTCGCCGCCGGCGGCGTAGTAGTGGGAGACGGCGTTCACGAAGAACGTCTGGTGGCATTCGTAGAGGAAATCCCAATGTGGCGGCCGCCGGTCGAAAAAGTCGATGACGAACTCCGTCCAACCGCGAATCGGCTGGCTCACGTCTTCCCAGATGAACGCGCCGTCGGCCTGCATGCGCTCGTCGATGGTGTGGTCGAGGACGAGTTCGAGGCTGTCGAGGTAGCCCGTCTTCCCGGTCACCTCGATGGCGCGAGCCATCCCCCAGATGGTGTACATCTGGTTCTGGTGGCGGCGCGTCGTGCCGTTTTCGAACTGGAACGTTCCCGACGGTGGGTCGAGGCGTTCGTTGATTTTCCAGAGCGCGTCTTCGATTGCTGCGAGCACGTCTTCGTCGCCCGTCTGCTCGTAGAGGTACGACCATCCGTAGGCGAGCAGACTGTCCTCTGCGTGGGAGAAGTCGAACGCCTCGCGAGAGTACTCGAACAGAGTGCGCGCCATCTCGGTATAGTCCTCCTCGAACACCGAGTCGGCGAGCGCGTAACTCAGGATGAGTGGGCCGATGCCGTAACTCGGCATTCCGATTCGGCCCGGGTCGTCTGCGAGTTTGTCCTCGAAGTAGGCGAGTTCGTCGCGGAGTTGCTCGTCGAATTGGTCGGTGCCGAGTTCCGAGACGCGCCACTGCATCGACCCCATGAGGGCGAACGGTGCGTAGCGCCACTGGATGGTGTCGTCACGCGTCCACGAGAGGTCGGACGGGTCGCTTACGGCGTGTTCGCCGGTGTCGATGGAGTAGTCGAGCCCACGGATGAACTTCGACTCGTGTTCGTCCCAGAAACCGTTCTCCTCGGCCGGCCGGAACAGGCACTCGAGGGCAGTGTCGAGCGAGTCGTCGTACTCCATCGGTTTTGCCCCGAGGACGAGATAGGCTGCCTCGTTCCACCGGTCACGTTCGGTGAGTTCCTCCGTGACGCGCCACGAAAAGTCCACGAACGGTTCTTGCATCGTGTTCGGGAGCGACTTCACGATGCGGTGGATGCGGTCTGGATACTGGAACACGAGGTCATAGTCGACGAGTTGCCAGTCCGGCGCGATGATGTCGAGTGCCTCTTCTGGTTCGTAGTAGCGAAACCGATTGCGCCCACGTGTGGCGTACGGAGAGCGCGGCGTCGGCACAGAGAACGAAAAGAGCCCGTCTGGTTCGAGCACTCGATTGACCTCTGCGGTGAGGTGGTCGATATCGAGGAATTTCCAGTCGTACGGGCCAATCGACACGGCCGCGTCGAAGTGATTGTCCGGGAACGGGAGGTCCGGTTTTTCGGGGTCCGCCACTTCGTACTGGCCGACCTTCTCGCCGAGGATGTCTCGGGCGTGGTCGATGGCGTCGGCTGAAAAGTCCACGCGGGCGACTTCCTCTGCTTGCAATCCGGCGGTGACGTTCGACTCGGAGGCGATATCGAGCACTCGCGTTCGCTCACCGAGTTGCTCCCACGCGTTCAGTCGCTCTGCATCCCTGAGATACTGGATTTCCGGACTCGCCGGCGGTTGCTTGACCCACCGCTGGAGGACTTTGTCTCGCATTCGTTTCGACAGTGGCGTCGCGAACCGTAAGTGTCACGGCCGATACTACTTCAAACCGTCACCAGAATCGCGCAATAAATTGACGACGGGTCAGCGGTAGCCGAGGTCTTCGAGTCGGTCGAGGACGGCGTCGTCCATCTGGTTTGTCGGTTCCCTCTCGACCACGGAAACGGCGTCGAGCGAGGTTCCGAACTCGGCTGTCGCCCACGAAGGCACCGTTGTGTCGGTACGCGCAGCCTGCCAACACGGATTGGTGTGGTCGAGTTTCACCGCACGCTGTGTCCCGAGGCTGTCCCACTCGTACTTCGTCTCGCCGTCGTAGACGCAGCGGATACGCCGGGTCCAGTACTCGGGGTCGGTCTCCCGAAGAGGGTCGTTTCCGGGCGTCATGGCGAGCACCTCCGCCGGGATGCGGTCTGCGGTCACGTCGGGCGTCTCGCCGTTCGCGAGGCCCGCGAGGAGGCGACGGAGTTCGCGATGGGAGACGTAGTCCGTCTCGGCGGGGTCGTAGCCGTCTGGCGGGTTGATGACGAGCAGTGGGACGTGCAACACGCCCTCGGTGAGACTCGTGGTGTGTCCGAGGTGGCCGTCGTCTTCAGGGCGGGCGAGATTCTCGCCGTGGTCTGCGGTGATGACAACGGTCGTCTCACGGTCTGTGGCCGCGAGCAGGTCGGTGACGAACTCGTCGACCGCTTCGTCGAGGTAGGAAATCGACGCGCCGTAGAGGTCGCGATACCAGCCGAGTTGCTGGTCGATTTCGGTCGAGGGGTCGACGGCATCCCACGTCTGGAGTGGGCGAGACGACCAGCCAGTTGGCACGTCGTAGCTGTCGCGGTCGTACTGCCACGTATCGCGGTGCGGTTCGTGACCCTCCATGAAGTTCACGAACAGAAAATAGGGGTCGTCGGTGCGCGCGACGAGGTCGAGTGCCGCCCGTCGAGCGGACACGGCCCCGTCGTCGAAGAATGCGGGGAAGGAAGCGAGCGGGCCGTTGCGAGAGAGATGTTGGAGTTGCGCAGCGATTGTGTTCACGAAACTCTTTCCCGTCTCGGGGTGAGAAAGACAGGCGCGAAGGATAGCGGAATATCGTGACAGTCCCGAGTCTGTTTCCTCTGAGATGAACGTAGAGGCGTCGAGGGCGTCGGGATAGCGGTGGTCGCGGGCGATGTCCACGAATTCGTCGAAGATGACGTCGAATCCATAGTTCGACCCGGCGTAGATGTTCGAACTCACGCCCAGAAATCGGTGGTCTGGAAGGTCGTCGCGAATGGTTTCGCGGTCGGTGAGCGCGTCGAGTCGCGGGTTCTTCGCGTGGATTCCGTGTTCAGATGGCAGTTCGCCCGTAACCATGCTCGCGTGACTCGGGACGCTCCAGCAACTCGCCGCCCGACACTGCTCGAAGGTGACGTCTGCCCGGTCTCTGAGCCGCGTGGCAAAGCGGTCGAAAAAGTCCTTTCTGACGGTGTCGAGACAGAGCAGGACGACGTTTCGTGTCATTCAGCTACTCAGCGAAAAGGGGGCGACTCGTATAAGCACTCTGGCAGGTCAGAACGGGCCAGCTCCGAGAAGTCGTTCTCGCATCGTGTCGTTGGTCAGGATGACGCCACCGTACACGAGCCCACCAATCCCGACGAGGGCGAACAGGCCGAGTTCGGTTCCGAGTGGGAAGACGCCGGTCAGCGCGGCGACGACGACCCCCATCACAATCGCACCGCCAGCTTGCCACACGAGCGTCGTGTGGTCGACGCGGAGTTCGATGTACTGGCGAAGGTAATAGACCTGTGAGACGGCAGCAACGGTCGCGGTCGTGAACGTTGCGGCGGCTGCGCCAAGCATCCCGAACGGCGGGACGAGGATTAGGTTGAGGACGACGTTCGCCCCGAGCGTGAGGATGTTGGTCCAGAAGACGTGTTCTGGCTGGTCGATACCGAACAGCGTGTTCTGCGTGATGTTCTTTACCCCCTCAGAGATCTGTCCGGTGAGGAGGATGAGGAGGATGGTGGTTCCCGCGCTGTACCCGTACAGCGTCTGAAGCAGCGAGTCACCGATGAGGTATGCGCCGATGAGGGCTGGGAAGACGAGGATGAGCGCGAACGAGAGCCCCTGTGTGAACCCGCGTTCGACGCGGTAGAGTTGGCCAGCCTCGTGCCACCGCGTCATCGACGGGGCAAGTGAGATACCGATTACCTGCGCGGCGAGGAGCGTGACTGCACTCACCATCCAGACTGTTTCGTAGATACCGACCGCTGCCTTGGTGGCGAAGGCGGCGAGGACGAGGGTGTCGGCCCAGTTGTATGCGAGTGAACTCACGTTCATCCCGACGGTGTACTTAGAGAAGTCGAAGAGACTCGTGAGCGTCTCGAGCGTCGGAATCGAGAAGGAGGTCTCCAGGACGACGTAGGAGGCGATGCCCTTGATGACGTTTCCGAGGATACGCCCGAGGACGAGCGCCAGGACGCCCCACCCTGCCAACAGCAATCCCACGCTAATCGTGAGGCGGCTTACTTGGTCGAGGAGTTCGAGAACCGCGGTCGTCGCCACGCGGTTTTCCCCCCTGAGTGCGGAGCTAAGCAGGTTCGAACTCACCGCCATGGCGACGCCGGCGACGGCGAGCGGGGCGGCCGCCGCGAGACCGACGTAATCGGTGAGATGCGGACCGAACAGCAACAACAACCCACCCGTAATGACGAACGGGACGGTGAGCAAGACGAAGGAGCCAGACAGGTACTTGCCGCGGTCGTGGGCGTTCGTCGCCTGGTTCATTCGCTTGACCACGGCACCTGGCAATCCGAACTTAGAGAAGACACCCGTCACGCTCACGACAGTAACGAAGGTGAAGTAGACACCGAGTCCCTCTGCGCCAATCTGCTGGGCAAAGTAGATGACGCTCACGAACCCGAGCAGTTGCGAGAGGATGCGAGAGCCAAAGAGGGCGAGACTCGCGCGGTCTACGCTACCCATCGGGTCTCACCAGTGTGTGGGTGCCCAGGTCAGTCATCGGCGCAATCTCAGCGGACTGGGGCCTTTGTTCTTTCGTCCGCGCGACGGAGAAAATCCGCATCCGACAGCGGGCAACAGAGTTATTATGTCACCACCATAGCACACAGAAAATGCACGTCTGCATGGTGCTCCGGAAAGCGTTTCCCCGGGACATCCGCGTCGAAAAAGAGGCGAGAGCCTTGCAGTCTGCGGGACACGATGTTACGCTCGTCTGCACCGTAGACGGCGACCGACCGCGAAGGGAGACGATAGCGGACATCGACGTGTGGCGGTTTTCTGAGCACGACCACCCGACGTTGAAGCGACAGAGACAGACCCTCTCGTACCTCACGACGTTCGTCCATCCCTTCTGGAAATCGGCCATCGAATCGGTCAACGACGCGTCAGAAATCGACGTGATTCACGTCCACGACCTGCCACTCGTGGGAACGGGGCTTGCGGCGGGAGACGAATTCGACATTCCCGTGGTCGCGGACCTCCACGAAAACTATCCCGAAGCGATTCGGCAGTGGCGACTGATGCACAGCCTCGAAGACGTAGTGACGAACGTTGGCTTGCTCACGAAGTACGCAGCTCTGCCAGTGCGGCGGTGGAAGCGACTGGAGCGAAGTTGCGTCCAGCAAGCAAATCGTGTTCTCGCAGTATGCGAAGAGGCGCGAGACCACTACGTAGAAGATTGTGGAGCAGCGCCAGAATCGGTGGCAATCGTCGGCAACACTGTCGACCGGACACACTTCGACACCGACCCAGAACCAGTCTCTGGTTTCGAAGACGAGTTCGTCATCTCGTACGTGGGAAAGTTTGCCCCACATCGCGGACTCGAATCCGTCGTTGCCGGGTTCGCTGCGGTCCGCGACCTGCTCCCGAACGCGCGCCTGCTCATCGTCGGCGCACCCGGAAGCGAGGAATATGGCAGGAAGTTCGACGTCTTCTGTGAAGACCATGGCGTGACCGACGCGATGACCTTCACCGGCTGGGTCGACTTCGAGGACGTCCCGCGGTACATGGCGGCGAGCGACGTGTGTCTGGTACCACACGCGTCGACGCCCCACACGAACACGACCATCCCGCACAAACTCTTCCAGTACATGGCGCTCAAAAAGCCAGTACTCGTCTCCGATGTCCCACCACTCGCGCGAGTGGTTGGCGAAAACGAGGCTGGCGCCGTGGCGACGGCCGACGATGCGAGCGAGATGGGGGAGGCACTGCTCAAACTCGCAGACCCTGAGATAGCACGCAAGCGAGGAGAAAACGGCCGAAGCGCGGTCGAAGACCGATACAACTGGGAGTCGGACGCAGAGACCCTCCAGAAAACGTACGAATCGTTGTCGTAACTAGCCGAGAAGATAGCGGAGCCACCGATTTTCGGAAACCACTGCTGATTGCTCAAGTTTCCCATCGAGGCCTGCGATACGACCCGCACCGAAGGCGGACAGACACCCGAGCGAGAGGATGTACACGATGTGTTCGTCGACGACGATGCCGTGGGAGAGCGGGAGGCTACTCGCCCAGAACGTCGCCATCATCACGCTGGCCCACAGGGCACTCCATCGAACGAACGCACCGAGGATGAGACAGAGACCAGTGAGTGTGAGGCCCCACTGGACGAGCAAATCAACGGCGGGTAGTCCGGCGAGAGTCGGCCAGATGAATGCGAAGGGATTGCCCGCGGGGACGGCGTTTTCCAGGTAGCCGGCGGCCGTCCACGTCGGGTCGATGACCTTTGTGATGCCCGCATAGAAGAATACCCAGCCGAGCGTCACTCGAAGAATCACGAGTGCTGGCGTCGCGAGGCGGTTCGTATCGAATTGCGACAGTGTAGTCGCTGTCGAGCTCTCAGACGTCATTTTCACTCCGTTTCGAGGGGCTGTGCGTGGAATCGATTCTGGTTCCCTGAGTTGACGGTTGATGCCGAACCATATTTTTAGACTCGTCTAAATTAATTATGAGTGTTACGAAAGGTTCTACGAGTGTGACCATTGAAGAAACTCTTGCATCTGTATGAAATTGGCCCAACAGGACCCGCACCGTCAGAATACGCAGCGGTGGTCGAAACAACCGCCCAACATTGATAAACCACATATTGAGATACGAAATCTGTCTCGGTGTGATTTATGCTGATCCGCAGACCTCACGAAAGGACAGTGCTCAAGGTGTTCAACGCCGAAATAGGGGGTAGATGGACTGGGTGACCTCGCACGTACTGCACGCATCCTCGCCAGTAATAGACATCCCGCTGCTCGTGGCTGTCGCCGTGGCGTCGGTGGGTGCGGCGGTCTTGCTCGGACTCGCAATCGCTGCGTTCTTGCGTCGGCAGTCGAGGCCATACCTGTTCGTGGTCCTTGCGCTCGGGGCACTACTGGCCCAGTCCGTAGTCGCCGGCCTCTCGATAGTGGGGTCTCTCGAAGCGAACGTTCACCACCTGCTCGAACACGGTCTCGACGTCGCGCTCGTCGCACTCGTCATCGGGGCCATCTACTACGCGCGGTCGGTTTCCAGGGAGGCTGAGTTCGACTGATGACCCACCAACGCGAGCGGATTTACGCACACATCGACGCTCACGCCGGACTCCACTTTAACGAACTCACCCGTCAACTCGACCTGGCTCCGGGGCAGGTGCAGTACCACACACGGAAACTGGAGCGCCAAGAGCGAATCGTCGCAGAGTCGTTGTTCGGCCAGACCCACTACTATCCGCCAGCGTTCACCGCGTGGGAGCGAAAGACGCTCGCGCTCTTCCGGCGAGAGACGGCGCGTGACGTGCTCATCTACCTGCTCGAACACGGCCCCGAACGGCCGGGAGCGGTGGCAGACGCACTCACCATCGCCCGGAGCACGCTGGAGTGGCACCTCGACAACCTGGTCGAGGCAGAAATCGTCGAAAAGCGCCGCGACGAGCGCGGGCGCGTAACCCTTGCGCTGTGTCGGCCAGAGGAGACGGCGCGTTTGCTCGGCAAAATCACGCCGTCGCTCCCGGACTCGCTCGTCGACCGGTTCGTCAGACTCGTCGACTCGTTGCTTGCGGAGTAATCAGTTCCCGACGAATCGCACCGCATCGCGCCCCGAGAGGCCGTGTTCGCGGCTGTCGTCGCGGTCCCAGCGAACTTCTGCTTCGTCCTCGTCGCCCGCGAAGTCAGCCTCGTCGGTCCGGAAACAGAGAACGAGGTCGTCGCGACCGTCGCCGTTTACGTCTTTTACCTTCGAGGAGACCTGTGTTGCACCCTCGCCAGCCGCGAACACGTCGTGAGGGCCGAACCGGTAGCGAACGTCCGCGCTGGTCGGGTCGAAGTCGTCGGTCTGGAGGACGGCGACCTTGGTGATTCCGTTGCTGTTCGGATTGATGGTGTTCTGGTCGCTCCCCGGTTTCACGTCGATGGAGAGGTCGTCGGGGAAGTGGGCGGCCGCAGACCCGGTGAACGCGCCGACGCCGGCTGCGCCGACGGCGAGCGTCGCGGTCGTTTTCAGAACGGTTCGGCGAGTGGATTGCTGGTTCGACATACTGGGCTAGCTTTGACTCGCACTTTTCTACACGTTCTGGCTCGATTCTAGAAACGGCGCTGAGAGAGGGGCAGTTCTTTCGTCCCGGAGTGAGAACGCCCGTGCATGAACGAGTCGAATTCGCGCGAACTCTACGACCGGGCACTGTCAGTCCTCCCCGGCGGCGTAAACTCGCCAGTCAGAGCCACCCGACCGTACCCGTTTTTCGTCAAACGCGGTGACGGCGGCCACGTCATCGACGCGGACGGGAACCGCTACATCGACTACGTAAACGGCTACGGCCCGTTGTTACTCGGCCACGACATGCCCGAACAGGTGACGGCGGCCATCCAGCGCACCGTCTCCGAAGGGCCGATGTACGGCGCGCCGACCGAGGTGGAAGTCGAGCACGCGGAGTTCATCACCCGCCACGTCCCGAGCGTCGAGATGGTGCGGTTCGTCAACAGCGGCACCGAAGCCACCGTGTCGGCGGTGCGACTGGCCCGCGGCTACACCGGGCGCGACAAAATCGTCGTCATGCAAGGTGGCTACCACGGGGCACAGGAATCGACGCTCGTGCAGGGCGACCCCTCGGGGACGGCCCCGTCGAGTCCGGGCATTCCCGCTGAGTTCGCGGCGAAGTCGATTCCGGTCCCCTTCAACGACCAAGAAACCCTGCGCGAGGTATTCGACGAACACGGCGACGACATCGCGGCGGTCATCGCCGAACCGATTCTCGGGAACTACGGCATCGTCCCGCCCGTCGACGGCTACCTCGAAGCACTGCGTTCGATAACCGAAAACCACGACAGTCTGTTGATTTTCGACGAGGTCATCACCGGCTTCCGCGTCGGCGGCCTCCAGTGTGCCCAGGGCAAGTACGGCATCAAACCGGACCTCACGACGTTCGGCAAGGTCGTCGGCGGCGGGTTCCCCGTCGGAGCCATCGGCGGGAAAGTCGAAATCATGGAGCAGTTCACCCCGTCGGGCGACGTCTTCCAGGCCGGGACGTTCTCGGGCCACCCCGTGACGATGGCCGCCGGCCTCGAGACGCTCAAATTTGCGGCGGAGCACAAGGTGTACGACCACGTAAACGATCTCGGCGAGCAGCTCCGGGCAGGCCTCACAGACATCGTTCGTGACCAGGCCCCCGGCTACACCGTGGCCGGGACAGACAGCATGTTCAAGGTCATCTTCACCCGCGACGCGCCCGACTCGTGGGAGGGTCACTGCGAGGCCGGGTGTACGCAGGACCCCGACTGTCCGCGCTACGGGAGTTGCCCGAAAGACGGCGGCGACGTGAAGGCCGCAGAAACCGACCGCTGGGAGCGCCTGTTCTGGCCGAAGATGAAAGAGCAGGGCGTCTTCCTCACCGCGAATCAGTTCGAATCGCAGTTCGTGAGCTACGCCCACACCGAAGCGGACATCGAGAAGACGCTCGAAGCGTACAAACACGCGCTCTGAACCCTGAATTCGGCGCGGGAGCCTGAATACTCAGGGGACAAGGTTAGGGCGAACTGGTTCTATTTTTGAAACGAACGGGGTTGGGATGGAGGGTGAACCAGTGAACAACGGAGAACCAGTAGTTATCGAGCGAGAGGGTGGGTTCCCGCTCGGGCTGCTAGTACGACTCAGCGTCATGCTCATTTTCAGTCTCATCTGTTTCGCCGCCACCGCCATCGTTCTGCTGACCTACGCAGGGTACTTGTGAGTGCGAACGCAACCATCGGTCAATGGCATCCACCTCGCAGTCGGTTGATTCTCGCTGGTGGCTCTGGGTCGCGGCCGTGCCGGTGTTCGCGCTCATCGCCCTGCTCGTGTCGCTGTTCATCGTCCTTCCGCTCGCGCTCGTCGGCGTCGTCGGTCTGAACGGCGTCGGCATGGGACCGGGGGTTGGCGGCGTCGGCATGGGCGTCGGCTTTGCCTTCCTGCTCGTGCTCGGCCTGTTCGTCGCGCTGCCCGCGCTCATGGTCACGCTCGTGTTTCCGGTCGCGCTCTATTTCGACTCGCAGGCGGTGACTGCGGCTGGACTGGAGTGGCAACCTGACCCGCTGGTGTACGGGTTGCTCGGCGTGGCGTCGATTTTCGTGAACGTCCTCGGCGTGGTCGTCGCCCTCTACTACCTCTACCAGCGCCGCCGGTACGTGGGCGTGCCCTGACCACGAACGAATGTGCTTTTGGACGTCGAACGCAGAGAGCCACCAATGACTACCGAGAAGACGACGATTCGCCTCGCGACGCGTGGCTCTGACCTCGCGATGCGACAGGCGAGCATCGTCAAGGCGGCGCTCGAAGACCGCCGTCACGCGGTCGAACTCGTGGAGGTGGAGACCACGGGCGACCAACTCGAAGACGCGCTCATCCACCAGCTCGGGAAGACCGGCGCGTTCGTCCGCAGTCTGGACGAGAAGGTACTGGACGGCGAGGTGGACGGCGCAGTCCACTCGATGAAGGACATGCCGACGGAGATGCCAGACGAACTCGTCGTCGCGGGCGTCCCCCAGCGCACCCACCCAGGCGACGTGCTCGTCACCGAGGACGGCAGCGAGCTCAAAGACCTGTCCCACGGGGCCGTCGTCGGCACGTCGAGCCTGCGCCGGAAGGCGCAGTTGCTCGCCGCCCGCCCCGATTTGCAGGTCGAACCCATCCGCGGGAACGTCGATACGCGCATCCAGAAGCTGTTCGCGACGACCCTCCAGCCCGAACACGAACGCCGGATGGAAGCAGAACACGCCCGGAAAGGCAACGCCGACAACCCCGACTACGAACCCGAGTACCGGCGCACCTTCGAACAGTGGTTCAACGACCTCTCTGAGTTCGAGAAGGGCGTCCTCGAATACGACCCCGACCCGCGGTACGACGCACTCGTGATGGCCGAAGCGGGCCTCGTCCGCTCGGGACTCGACGAGAAAGTCGAGATGAAACGACTTCCGGCCAGCGAGTTCGTCCCCGCGCCGGGACAGGGAGCCATCGCAGTCACCGCAATCGACGGCGAACTCGGCGACTTCCTCCACAAGAAACTCGACCACCCGCGCACCCGCGTCGAGACCACCGTCGAGCGGACGATTCTCGCCGAGTTGAACGGCGGGTGTATCGCCCCCATCGGCGTGAACGCCATCGTCCAGGGAGCTCACGTCCACACGACCGTCCGCGTCCTGAGCCAGGACGGCGAGGACACGATTTCAGTGACCCGCGACCTCAGGGTCGAACGCCACCCGACGGAAGCGCGCGATCTCGCCCACGAACTCGCAGAGCGCGGCGCGCGCGAACTGGTTGAGGAAGCAAAACGGGCGCTGGACGAGGAGTGAGATGGTCGGGAAAGTCTACCTCGTCGGGAGCGGCCCGGGCGACCCAGACCTGCTCACCGTCAAAGCTCGTCGTCTGCTCAACGAAGCCGACGTCGTCCTTCACGACAAACTTCCCGGCCCCGAAATCATCGACCTGATTCCCGAGGACCGCCGGGAGGACGTGGGCAAGCGTGCCGGCGGCGAGTGGACCCCTCAAGAGTACACGAACAATCGACTGGTCGAACTCGCCCGGGAGGGTAAGACCGTCGTCCGCCTGAAGGGCGGCGACCCGTTCGTCTTCGGACGCGGCGGCGAGGAGATGGAACACCTCGCCGAAAACGAGATTCCCTTCGAAATCGTCCCCGGCGTGACCTCGACTATCGGCGGGCCGGGCGTCGCAGGCATCCCCGTCACCCACCGCGATTACGCCTCAAGCGTCTCGTTCGTCACGGGTCACGAGGACCCCACGAAAGACGAGTCGGCGGTCAACTGGAAGGCGCTCGCCGAAACCGGCGGGACCATCGTCGTCGTGATGGGCGTCGGCAAGTTGCCGAACTACACGCAGGCGCTACTGGATGCGGGGATGGCCCCTGACACGCCCGTCGCGCTCATCGAGCGGGCGACGTGGCCCGACATGCGCGTGGCGACGGGCACGCTCGACACTATCGTCGAAGTGCGAGATGTAGAAGGCATCGAACCGCCCGCAATCACCGTCATCGGCGAAGTGGCCGCGACCCGCGAGCGAGTCAAGGAGTTCCTGCGATGATTGCCGTCTTCCGCCCGGACGACGGCCGACTCGCAGAAGCCGTTGCGTTCATCGAATCACTCGGTGCAGAGGCCATCGGCGACGCCATGCTCGAAGTTCGCCCGACCGGGAACGCACCGCGGGAAGATGGCGACTTCACAGTTCTGACGAGCAAGACCGGCGTCGAACTGGCCGCCGAGGCTGGGTGGAACGCACAGGGAACCATCTGCGCCGTGGGTGAGGGAACCGCCAACCGACTCCGTGATTTCGAGTACCCGGTCCACCGAATTCCCGAGGAATACTCCTCGGCCGGACTGGTCGAAGCGTTGGCCGACGACGTAGACGGCGCGCGCGTCGAAGTCGCCCGGAGCGACCACGGCAGCCCCGTGCTGACCGACGGCCTCGAAGAAGCGGGGGCGTACGTTCACGAGACGGTTCTCTACGAACTCGTTCGTCCCGAGGGCGCTGGCGCGTCGGCGGAGGCGGCCGCCACAGGCGACCTCACTGGCGCGATTTTCACCTCGTCGCTGATGGTCCAGCACTTCCTCGACGCCGCAGAAGAGCGAGGGATTCGCGACGAGGCGCTCGCGGGCCTCAACGAGGCGGTCGTCGGCGTCATCGGCGAACCGACGAAATCGACGGCCGAGGGACTCGGCATCGAGGTGGGCGTGGTTCCAGAGAAGGCCGATTTCAAGTCGCTCGCGCGGGCGGTCGTGGAAGCGACGCAGGCGAACTGAGATTTTCAATCTCCAGCAAGCGAGACTTTAAACGGCATACCGACCCAACTGCTGATAATGGCCGGTCCCGTCCCCGAACTCGAAGCTCGCGCTGTGGAGTGCGCAGAGCGCCTCCGTGAGGCAGACGAAGTCCTGTTAGCGTCCCACATCGACGCCGACGGTCTCACGAGCGCCGCCATCGCCTCACTCGCACTCGACCGCGCCGGGATTCCCTTCGAGACGGTGTTCAAGAAGCAACTGGACGAGACCGAAATCGCGTCGATTGCCGCCTGCGACTACGAGACGGTTCTCTTCACCGACTTCGGCAGCGGGCAACTCGACATCATTGGCAAACACGAAGAGAGAGGCGACTTCACGCCCGTCATCGCGGACCATCACCAGCCAGCGGAGACGGACACCGAGTTCCACCTGAACCCGCTGCTGTTCGGGCTGGATGGGGCGTCTGAGCTTTCGGGGGCGGGCGCGTCGTACGTTCTCGCGCGTGCGCTGGGCGGCGAAGATAATCGTGACCTCGCCGCGCTCGCTGTCGTCGGCGCAGTTGGCGACATGCAAGCCACCGACGGCGAACTCCTCGGCGCGAACGCGAACATCGTCACCGAGGGCGTCGAAGTCGGCGTCCTCGAAACCGGCACGGACCTCACCTTCTACGGCAAGCAGACTCGTCCGCTGCCGAAACTGCTCGAATACGCGAGCGACGTGCACATCCCCGGTATCTCGAACTCCGAGAGCGGTGCCGTAAAGTTCCTCCTGAACCTCGACCTCGACCTGAAAGACGGCACGGAGTGGCGACGCTGGGTGGACCTCTCGCTCGACGAGCGCCAGACGGTGGCGAGCGCGCTGCTCAAACACGCCATCAGCCGCGGCGTTCCGGCCACCCGGATTCAGAGCCTCGTCGGGACTTCCTACACACTCGCTGCAGAGGACGAGGGCACCGAACTGCGCGACCCGAGCGAGTTCTCGACGCTGCTCAACGCCACCGCGCGCTACGACCGGGCGGACGTGGGTCTCGCCGTCTGTCTCGGCAACCGCGAAGGCGCACTCGACCGAGCGCGGAAACTGCTCACAAACCACCGACGAAACCTCTCCGACGGACTGCGCTGGGTCACCGAGGAGGGCGTGACCCACGAGGAGCACGTCCAGTGGTTCCACGCGGGGGACCGCATCCGCGAGACCATCGTCGGCATCATCGCGGGGATGGCCGTCGGCGCGGACGGCATCGACCGCGGCGTGCCCATTTTCGCTTTCGCGGAGAAGACCGACGAACCAGACGAGGTGAAAGTCTCTGCACGCGGGTCACCGGCGCTGGTCCGCAAGGGACTCGACCTCTCTGCGGTCATCGGAGAGGCGGCGCGGTCGGTGGGTGGCGACGGCGGCGGCCACAACGTCGCGGCGGGCGCGACGATTCCGAAGGGCAAAGAGCAGGCATTCATCGAGGTAGTGGACCGATTGGTCGGTGAACAACTGGGCTGAGGCCGCGCCGGGGCCGCATAACTGATATCCATCCTCACACGAAGTGAGGGGTATGCGTCTCGTTCAGGTGTTCGTCCCCGACGGACACCGCACGTCAGTCGAGGAAATCCTCGACGACGAAAACATCGACTCTATCTCGACTGCTGAGGAGGGCACGGGCGAAGGCGTTATTTTCCACTTCCCACTGCCACCACAGGCTGTCGAACACGTTCTCGACAGACTCGAAGAAGCCGGGCTCGACCGCGACAACTACACCGTCGTCTTAAACGCGGAGACGGTCCACACGCCGCGCTTTGGCGAACTCGAAAACCGGTACGTCGAAGGGACCGAAGAGAACGACCGAATCGCGAGCGAAGAGATACGGACGAAGGCCCGGAATATGCACCCGAATCCGGTGACGTACTACGCGATGACGCTGCTCTCTGCGTTCGTCGCGACCGCCGGGCTGTTACTCAACTCGCCGGCAATCGTGGTCGGGTCGATGGTCATCGCCCCGCAAGTTGGGTCCGCGCTGACCGCGAGCGTCGGTGGTGTCCTCAACGACCGCAAGATGCTCTGGCAGGGGTTGCGGGCCCAGAGCTACGGTCTCGCGCTCGCCATCGTCGGCGCGGCGGTGTTCGGCTGGCTATTGAAGACAGCCGCGTTCATCCCGACCACGCTCGACGTTTCGACGGTTGACCAGATCAGTCGACGTATCTCGCCGGGCTTCCTGTCGCTCGCCGTCGGCATCTGTGCGGGGGCGGCCGGGGCGTTCGGCCTCGCGACGGCGCTCCCGGCCTCGCTCGTCGGCGTCATGATTGCCGCCGCCCTCATTCCGGCGGCCGCGGCGGTCGGCATCGGCGTGGCGTGGGGCTATCCGACCGTGGCGGCGGGGGCGTTCGTCCTGCTCGTGATGAACGCGGCGGCCATCAACCTCGCGGGCTTCAGCGTGCTCCGATATCTGGGGTACAAGTCCGGGCGTGTGGACAACGATGGCCACAGCGGCCCGTCGCTCGGCGCAATCGCCGCCGTCCTCATCGTGGTTGGGTCGCTCGGCGCCGCCGGTGCGGTCACCAGCCAGCAAGTATCCTTCGAGAATACCGTGAACAGCGAAGTCGAGGACATCCTCTCGCAACCCGCGTACGACGAGCTCGAACTCGTCCGGGTCGATACCTCCATCGCGGACGAGGGAGTGTTCACCGACGAACAGCGGGTGAGCGTCGTGGTTCGCCGGCCTCCCGACAGGAGCTATCCGTCCCTCGCTCCGACCATCGCGGACGCGGTCAAGGGACACACCGACCAGAAAATCGTCGTCGAGATTACGTACGTCGAACAGGAACGGTACAGACAGTAGGAAAAATGAGGGTCGTATTGGCGACGTAGGCTATGTGACGCGTTCAGGAGAACGGAGTTCGACGACGACGGAGGCGAGATACGTCGCCATCCCGCCAGTCATGCCGTCGTGTCCCTTCGTGTAGATCGGTGTCGTTGGTGCGAGCGATTCGAGCGTCGTGAGCCAGGCTTCTCGATGTGGCTCGTCGAGCCCGGACCCGAGGACGATGGCGTCGAAGCGTCCCGGTTTCCAGATGGCGTCGATGTCGCCGTCTCCGTGGATGCCGTCCACGTCGTAGCCGGCTCTTCTGAGATTTCTCACGAGCGAGGTAGTGATGTCGAAGTCACGCCCCACGATGAGAATTCGTGGCTTCGGTGTCTGGTGCATGAGGCCCCCTGCCGAGCGTGACCACTCGGTTGGTGCTACCTACGCGACGGACGAAAGTCTCTGTTTCGCCGGCAAGCGCCAGCGTGGCGTCAGGTTGTCCGTCGGTCCGTCGGTGAAGCAGTGTCGATTCGCTCAGTGGTAGCGAGCACACCATCCTCGAATACTGCGCGCAAGCAATCTGGCGTCCGGAGCTCGTCACGCCAGAAGGCGAAGTCGAACCGGTCGTCGTAGTGGTTCAGGATGAGAGTCAGGAGGTTGCCGTGGGTCCCGACGACGACGTGGTCGTCGGGGTGGGCGTCGAGAATTCGTTCGAGGGCAGTGACGCCTCGGGCCTGTGCCTCCCAGTTGGACTCGCCGCCCGGCCACGAAACGGTCCAGTCGGACCAGACGGCGTCGATTGCGCTCTCGAACGTCTCGCCGATATTCTCGGCTGGCCCGTCGGTCAGCGTCCGTTCGCGAAACTCGGGAACGAGCTCGATGTCGAGGCCGTGGTCCGCGGCGATTGGTTCGACCGTCTGCACCGCCCGCTCGTAGGGGCTCGCGTAGATGGCGGCAGGCGGGCGGTCACTGAGCGACGCGGCAACTGCGCGGGCGGCGGCGTGACCCTCCTGAGAGAGCGGGCGCGTCGCTTCCTGGTTCGGAAGCCAGGGTGAGTGGGCGTGGCGGACGAAATAGACGACAGTCATAGACAGTCCCGCGACGGAAACGTTCGAAAGTCCGTCGATTGGGCGCGGAAGGTGCGCCTCAGGAGGGACGTTCGGGTGACGAAGCGAATTTTGTATCGCGGCATGCAGTTTATTCCGCGGTGAACTTCCACAGACCACCACCCCACTGGCGGTCGATTCGCTCGAAATCCACCGAGTCGGCGAGGATTGAAGTGACTCACGCAAGAAGGGTTGGACAAGTGATAGGACGGCCGCGAGAGTTTTTAACCCGGGGTTCGGACGCCCAACCAATGAACCGACCGTTGAGCGCCATCGCGGGCGGTGCCGCTGGCATGGCACTGCTCTCGGTGATGCTCGTTATGTTCGAAGTGGAAACGCGGTCGCAGATTGGCTTGTTCGACGTCATCGCCCGGTTCGTCGGCCTCCCCGGGCAGACCGCGCTCGGGTTCATCCTGTTCGCGCTCGCCGGCATCTTCGCTTGGCCGCTGCTGTTCATCTCACTCGAGAATTACCTCCCCCTGTGGCCCGACCCCGCCGTCCGCGGGATGGGATTCGCCGCCGCCTTCTGGGTCGGCTTCATCATCCTCGGTAGGGGGAGCCTCTCCGGCCCCATCCTCATCATGTACGGTATCACGACCCTGCTCGCACACCTCGCCTACGGCTTCACGCTCGGTGCGGTGTACGCCCGCCTCTCAGAGGAATCCCCATGAATCCAACCGTCCTGTTCGTCGCCGTGCTCATCTCTCTCGTGACGCTCGCCCTCCTCCGAACCACCGGGTCGAAACGCCTGCTCGCAGACGGCGGCTACATCGAGGGTGTAGAGACGACGACCCGCGAGAAACCGGCCGGTATCCTTCGCTGGATAACCACCGTGGACCACGCGGACATCGGGTTGCTCTACCTGATTCTGGCCACTGTGACCGGCCTCTGGGGCGGCATCGACGCGATGATGATGCGCACCGAACTGGTGACCCCCGAGGCGACGGTGTGGACCGCAGAGACGTACAACGCGCTGTTCACCGTCCACGGGACGACGATGCTGTTCTTCTTCGCGACGCCCGTGTTCACCGGCCTCGCCAACTACTTCATCCCGCCGCTGGTCGGCGCAGACGACATGGCGTTCCCCCGGGTCAACGCCATCGCGTTCTGGTTGCTGCCTCCGTCGCTGTTCCTCGTTCGAGCGGGACTGATTACCGAAGTCATCGCCAAGGTCATCACGCCGCTCGGCCTGCCGACGCGCGCCCTGTTCGCCATCGAACCGCCGGCGATCGGCTGGACGATGTACACGCCGCTGTCGCGCGCGGCGACGAATCCCGAGGTTGACCTGTTCCTGCTCGGCCTCCACCTTTCGGGTATCGCGACGGTGCTTGCGGCGAGCAACATCATCGTCACCATCTTCACCGAACGCGACTCGTCGGTCAACTGGGCCAATCTCGACATCTTCTCGTGGACGATGCTCACCGCGAGTGGTCTCATCATCTTCGCGTTCCCGATGCTCGGCAGCGCGATGATAATGCTCCTGCTCGACCGGAATTTCGGGACGTTCTTCTACTCGCTCGAAGCGGGCGGCGCAGCCCTCTGGCAGCACCTGTTCTGGTTCTTCGGCCACCCCGAGGTGTACATCCTCGTGCTGCCGGCGTTCGGTATCGTGAGTTACGTCCTGCCGAAGTTCACGGGCCGGAAACTGTTCGGCTTCAAGTTCGTCGTCTACTCGACGCTCGCCATCGGCGTCCTCTCGTTCGGCGTCTGGGCCCACCACATGTTCACCACCGGGATGGACCCGCGGTTGAAGGCCTCGTTCATGGCCGTCTCGCTCGCCATCGCGGTTCCAAGCGCGGTGAAGACGTTCAACTGGATTACGACGATTTACAACGGAAAAATTCGCCTGACCGCGCCGATGATATTCTGTGTCGGTGGCATCTCGACGTTCATCGTCGGCGGCGTGACCGGCGTGTTCCTCGCCTCAATTCCAATCGACCTGTTGCTCCACGACACCTACTACGTCGTCGGCCACTTCCACCTGATTCTGGTGGGCATCATCGTCTTCGCGATGTTCGCCGCGAGTTACTTCTGGTATCCAATCCTGACGGGGCGGATGTTCAACCAGCGTCTCGCCCGGGCGCACGCCTGGGTGAGCATCGTCGGGACGTTCCTCACGTTCAGCCCGATGTTGCTCCTCGGAATGATGGGGCTTCCGCGCCGGTACGCCGCCTATCCCGCCGAGTTCGCGCCACTTCAGCAGGTCTCGACTGTCGGCGCACTCATCCTCTTTGCCGGCGTTGGGATGTGGCTCTGGAACATGATACAGTCCTATCGCGTTGGCGCAGTCGTGACCGATGCAGACGTGTGGGATCTCCGCGAGACGGGCCAGTTCTCGCGGGAGTGGGAGTGGTTCGAGCGGAAATTATCTCGAAAATAGGCGAGACAGCCGCTCCCGGCGGATGTTCGAAAACTGGCCACTTCACATACGTACACTCTATGTGACGATACGAAACCGTTCGCCATTTCGTTTCAGTCGAGTCCAAATATCTATTTCTCTAACTGTAGCGAGAATTTATATACGCGATGTGAACTATCTGAATAATAGATATATTCTGAAGGAGAGAAAGCGCCACGAACGCGAGACGGGTTGGAGGCCCATCGAGGACGGTTCCGGGCTCGACACCGGACAGTTACGGGTTCAGATGAACGCGGACGAAGCGCGAGTTCAGGACCGACGGCGGGACGAACGACGACTCGTCTTACACGCTCGACGCGCTCGCTGCTACCGTCCTTGCGGGGACGAATCTGCTCGTTCGTGGCCCGCTGATGAGCGGGAGGTTGCCCTCCAGAAGACGCTGCTCTGTGAGGGGTTGGTCAGCGACCAGGGCGTGGTGCTGGCGAGCGTGACCACAGGCGGTAGCGAAGTCCTCGCCGAGTTCCACTCGCGCATCGGCGAGGTTCCGCGCATGGGAATCATCGACCGTAACGGCGGACAGGCGAGCGACGGGATGCCCACTCAAGTCAGTCAGGTCGCCACGCCGGCAGACCTCACGGGCATCGGCATCGAGGTGGCTCGATGGTTCACGCGGTTCGAGCAGGACGACGCGACAGCGGGGGTTAGATTCGGCGTCGATTCGCTCTCCTCGATGCTGATGTACGCTGACCTCGCGCGGGTGTTCCGGTTCGTGCACGTCCTCACCAACCGCGTTCGGCAGGCAGACGGCCTCAGCCTGTTCGGGTTCAATCCCGGGTCCCGCGACGAGAAGACGGTCAACACGCAGCTGTTCGACGGGCAACTCGTCGTCCACCACGAGGACGACCCCTCGCTGATTTTGCGAAACGAGTGACGGGTTCGCTGATTCGGCCACTTTTTATTCACCGTTCTCCACAGACCAGACATGAGCGAGTTCGACCCGAAGAAGTTCGAGGACAAGTACGTCCACTACTTCCCACAACTCCAGCAGGCGTACAAGTCCGCGTTCAACAGCATGAACGACGAGTACGACTCACAGCTCGTCCATGGCATCGACCAACAGATTCTGAACGAGAGTGAACCGTTCTACGAGGGTGACGGCAAGTTTCGTATCGAACTGCCACCCAATCCCCACGAGCGGCTCACGGCAGTCGTCGTAGACGACGAGAAACTGGACGCCGTCCTCGCGGTCTACGTAGAGCGAATCGAAGCGGAATTGCAGGCCGTCTTCGACCTTCGCGAATAACCGAAGACCAAACACCTAAGGAGAATCACCCCATAGCCGCGAACATGAGCACGGAATCCAGAGAGCCAGAAGACGACTTAGAAGAGCGCGTCATGAACTTCCTGCGACGCAACTTCCCGCAGATTCAGATGCACGGCGGGAGTGCCGCGATTCAGGACATCAACCGCGAGGAGGGGTCCGTGACGGTCGCCCTCGGCGGTGCTTGCAGTGGCTGTGGCATCTCGCCGATGACGATTCAGGCCATCAAGAGCCGCATGGTCAAGGAGATCCCAGAAATCAACCAGGTCCACGCCACCACCGGAATGGACGGCATGGACGAGGGGATGGGCCACGGCATGACGCCGAACTTCCCCGGCGACGACGAGAGCGAGGACAACGAAGGCCCGCAGGCCCCGTTCTAACGACTCGATTTCTGGCTCACGCACGCCGTGCGTGATGCTTCTCCCACGCTTTTACTAGGTTCGCGAGCGTCGCGTTCACCGGAACCGAAACCGCACCTGCGTGCGCGACGACGTAGCCGTTGATGGCGTCGATTTCCGTTCGGCGCTCGATGCGAATGTCCTGGAACATCGAGGACGTGTTTTCGGCCGTGGCGCGGGCGACGGCTTCGACGGCCTCGACGGCAGCGGCTTCGGAGAGGTTGACGCCCTGTGCCTGCGCGACGCGAGCAGTCTCGCGGGCGGCCGCCACCGCCGTCTCGCGGGCAGGGCCGTCGAGGATGTCACCGTTCTCTATCCGCGTGAGCGCCGTCACCGGATTGATGCCCGCGTTCACGGCCAGTTTCTCCCAGCGGCGAAGCGGCATGTCGGTTGCGACGGTGGTGACGATGCCGGCGGCCGAGAACGCCTCGCCGATTCGGTCTGCGAGCGTCGAGGAACCACCTTCTGGCAGGCCGAGGACGACGTCGCCGACGCCGGTACAAAAGACGTGACCGGGTTCTGGTTGGACCGCGCCGTAGGTACAGGTCCCGGCGAGAATGGAGCACCCGAGCGTCGCCGCAAGCGTCTCCTCGTTCCCCATCCCGTTCTGGAGTGTCAAAACTGCGTCTGCGGGACAGTCTGCGAGGGCGTGGGCTGCCTCCGCGGTGTCGAACGCCTTGACCGTCACGATGACGAGGTCAGCGCTGTCGGGGACCGTCGTCTCTGCCTTCGGGTAAACGGTGAAGTCGAACTCACCGCCGACCTGGAGGCCCGACTCGCGAACTGCCAGCATGTGTGGGTCGCGACCGACGAGCGTCACGTCGTGTTCGCGAGCGAGGAGGCCGCCAACGAGGCTTCCGAGGCTACCCGCGCCGAACACGACAATCTTCATACGGGAAGTGGTTCGGCGGGGAAAATCAGTCTTCCGTGTAGTAGTAGAGGTCCTCTTTCGGCGAGCCACAGGACGGGCACGCGTCGGGTAGGTCGTCCTCGATGTCACCCATCTCGCCACACGACCAGCACCGCCACATCAGTTCACCCTCACCGAACTCGTGACCGGCGCGGATGTGCTGGATAGAGAGGCTCTCGACCCCTTCCTCGGTTGTCACGTAGAAGCCGTGTTCGTCGAATCCACGGATTGTCCCGAGTTTGTTGCCACCCTCGTCGAACACGTCGAGCCCGAACGGGAGTTCCTTCTCGATGTAATTCTGTGAACTGTCACCCATGCCCGAGCTATTGGTTCGCAAACCAGATAAAACTCCTCGCCATTTTCGAAAACAGTCAACGAAAACGGAACGAAAAGTCACGGACTGCGGAGAGACGAAACGGAAGTCAGGAACGATGAGCAGTGCGGTTTCGGTGCGGTCAGGGACTACTCTACACAACTGGTAGAAATCAACCGGAAGTAAGGCCACTGAGTACAAAGAAAGTAAAATAATGCGGTTGCGGTGCGGTTGCGGAAACCAGCAAGCATCGCACCCGAATGCGCCGTCGGCGCATTCGGCCTTTTTCGGGCGCGTTTTTCAAGGAGTGGGTCGCGAAGCGACCCCGACGCAGAAAAAGGTGCGCTCACATGAAGTCAGAAATTTTCGACGCCTTGTTCTTGTCGTTCTCGAACACCGAGCGAATCGACTGGTCGAGGATGTCGAGGCGTTGTTTGGTGTACTCGCGGGCCCCGTACTCCTCTGCGACCCTGATGGCGGTGTCTACGTACTTCTTGACTGAGCCTTCGTGGACGGTGAGGTTGACCCGGCCGCCACACTCCCGACAGTCCCCAGAGAGCGGGAACCGGCGGAACTTCTCGCCACAGTCGAGACAGCGCGTCTCCTGGCGGGAGAACGCCCGGAGGTTGCCGATGATGTCGGGCATGAAGTGGTACTCGATGACGCGCTCTGCGACGTCGGTTTCGTCCACAGCCCGGAGCTTTCGGGCGAGTTCGAGCTGGGCGTCCATCTTGTCCATCATCGACCCGAGGGTCTTGTACGCAGAGAGGTCCGGCCCGAGCGCGATGTTCGACGTCTCGTGGGTGTGGCGGAAGTCGGTGTACTCGCGGTCGGTCCCGAGGGTGTCCTCTGCGAGTTTGATGTCCACCTCGCCGGGGTCCACCATCTCGCGGGTGGCCTCGTAGAACTCGCGCGGGTAGCGGTCCACGATGTCCATGTTGTGGGCCTCGTCGTCGATTTCCGAGGGGTCGATGCGCGAGGACATCACGAGCGGGGCGTCCATGCGGCCGCCGCGCTTGTTCGGGAGGTACTGCTTCGAGAAGTTGAGCAGGCCGTCCATGAGGAGCATGACGCAGTCCTCGTCACCGTCGCATTGACCGGTAAAGAGGTCGTTGGCGACGAGTGTGTTCGTGTCTTCGACGGTGACGGAGTAGGTGTGTTCCGTGTCAGATTCGACGATTTCGATGGAGGTTATTTCGTCAAGCCAGACTTCTCCACCGTCACCAAGAATGCGTTGAGAACGGACATCAGCCGATTTGACCACGGACTGGAGCGTCGATTGTTTTCGGTCGAGATGGAATCCGATTTGTTTAGCAAACCTGACTGCGTTCTCAGACGAGATTTTCAAAACCCACGATTCGAATTCTGGCGATTCATCTTCGTAGAATTCTGCAACGATTCCAGATTCAATGGTTCGAGTCTCTTGAGCTACTTTCGAAGAGATTCCAAAGCGCTTCAGAGACGCAACCAAGTCCTCCTTGAGTTCATCGCTAATCGTGTGAGCTCGAATATCAAGACGGTCAGCAGACGTGCTGCCATCCCCACTGAAGTATGCCGCAAGGAACGCACGAAGCAGTGGGTTAGGAGCACTAAGTATTGCATTTGGAATGCGTTTACTCTCGGCGCGAGAGCCCGTTTCTAGGATATCTGCGAATAGCGTCGCGACAAGACGACTTGAAGCAGTCACTTCCCACTCGTTCTCTTCGAAAGCATCGACCGAGAGCGCATCGGCGAAGGTTTCGATGATGTGCTCTCTAGCTTTTTCGTCTGGGATACAAATCGTGGTTTGGTAGAAACTACCCGACTCTCTACGTGTGAATCCTTCTGCTGCATAATATCCAAGGAGAATAGCAAATGATTCGTCGATTGCGAGATGCCGATTGACTGTCGCTGTATCTCTTCGAATCGAAAGATGAACCTCTGCAGGAACTCGTGTGAGTACCTCTTCTTGGCCAAGGAGTATGATGAGAACAGAGACAGGGACACTGTCTCTAGACACCCAATTGTAAACGGTGGACTTGCTACATCCAAGGATTGTAGCAACTGGCTTCAGGTAACCTACACCCTCAGTAGATTCATCGAAGAGTTTCTTGATTCGGTCTGCGCCGAGTCCACGGACCATAAGGTCTTCATTTGGAAGCGAATCGTTCTCCACAAATTTGGCGAGTAGATCGATTTGAGTCGAAACGCCCCCAAACTCTATCTCCTTAGGCGCAGGAATCGAGTCTTCAACCTCCAACTCGTGGGCATCGACTCTGTCAATTCCCTCTGCCCATCGTAGCATCGAATGCTCTGGCGTGACCTTCAGAGAGCGACCATTTCGCGTCTCAATCTGAATCAGATGGTCAGGCGAGGGGTGTTTTGAGACCGCTTCGACCCGTTTTCTCACGACCTCACCGTCCTCAGTCACAGAGGGCACATACACATCACCATCAAGTTCAGAGACGAGTGCGCCAAAGTCGTCCTCGCGTGGGTCATTGAGACGCTCCTCGACGAGTGATTCAATCTCGTCGTAATGCCATTCCTCTCCCTCATCTTTGTACCACACCTTGGTCGTCGGATGGAAGCAATTCCGCCGCTTGGCTGCGTGAAAATAAGGGTGCGCATAGCCGACGGCCGCACTCGTAAACCCAATCACGCGCCCGACGACGGCGGCGCTCGTGTGGGGAGCCATCCCGAAGACGAGTTCGCCCACGAGGTCCTGCCGGTCTTCGAACTCGTAGAACGGTTCGAGGTCGTAGTACTGGGTCAGGAGGTCGTCGACGAAGCCGCCGATGCGAAGCATGTGCTCTGCTGCGCCGTCCGAGAGGACGATGTCCTGGACGCGAAGTTCGACGACCTGGTCGTCGTGTTCTAAGGGGTCGCCGTTTACGTCCTCGTTGTAGCCAAGTTCGCGGAGTTGCCCGACGGTGATGTCGAGTTCGTCCGGGCGGATGGCGGTCACGGGCAGGTCGGTCATGTCGTAGCGGACGGTGCCGTCTTTGAACACGGAGACGCCGTTTTTGCTCCGGAGGATGCCCTTCTCCATCGGTTCGGGCGTTTTGTGTTTCGAGGTCAAGCCCTTCACGCCCTTCAAGATGTCAAAGGCGGTTTCGCGCTCGCCGACGTTCGCGAGGGCGTTGCGGTACTCCTCGCGGATGTTGACCGGACGACGCCACTCGGTGGAGGCTGCTTTGCCACAGCGTGGACACTCGGCGCGGCCCCCCTCGTCGGGTTCGACCTCGATTTCACAGGACCAGCATTCGTACTGTGGCTCGGTCGCGCCCTGGCAGTCGGGGCACTTGTTCTTGAATGTGATTTCACCGCAGGCGGTGCATTTTCGTTTGCCGACGGTGACTTCGACTTCGCCCCGAGTCGCGTTGCGGTCGGCGAAGTGGTTCGCGGCTTCTGAGACGGAGCGCTGGCTGCCGCCGGCCTCGCCGATGGGGAAGAGGGTGTGGACCGCCGGGCTCAGGTCGCGTTTCTCCGACTTTTCGGGGCGTCCCATCCGGTTTCCGATGCGGGTCGGGGCGCGTTCCTGCAGGGAGAACGGAGCGACTTCGTTTACTGCATTGTGCGCGTTCGGCCACGCACGCGACGTGGCTGAGAGGTCATCCCACTGTTTGTCGAGCGATTCGGAGAGGCCAAGCGAGGCGACGAGCGGTTTCCAGACCGGGATACGGATTTCTTCGGGACCCTGTGAATGTTCGATGAGAAGCCATTCGAGGGACTGACGAGGATCGTCTTCGTTCGGGACGTAGAGAGCCCCGTCTTCGACGTAGCCCTCGGCGACGGCGTCGGCGAGCATCTCGAACTGCTCGACCGAGAGGTCGTGCCAGAGGTAGGTGTAATCGGGGTGAAGCGGCGCGTCGTACTCTCGCGCCCAGGTGAGTGCCTGCTCGGGGCTGGGATGTTCGAGGTCAACGCGGGCGTCGTCGGCGAGCGCCTGGACGTCCGCGCCGGCGTGCTCGAAGTCCTGGACCCACCACTCGAAGACGTACGAGGCGGGAATCAGCGGGTGGTTGTTCTCGACGAACTCGCCGAAGTTGACGAGGTACTCGCCGAGGTCTAGAATTTCGACGACTCCATTGCGGAGTTTCAGCGCCTCGGCCGGGTCGTCGATGCGGCGAACGTCGCCGTTCGCGAGTTTGACCGTCGGGCCTTCGATGGAGTCTACCGGGATGACCCCGCCCGCTTTTCCGGGGCGTTCGGTCTTGATTTGGGTCCCGGTTGCGAGGAAGTCGTCCACGACGTGCATCGTCGCCGGTTGGACGCCAGCGGTCGCGAACCCGTGGTTGCGAGAGCGCCCGTAGCGGAGGCGAAAGCCGCCGGGCATGCTCGGGTGTGAAAACACGGGACGGCCGGCGATGAGGTCGCGCAGGAACTTGGTCTTCGGTTCGGCCCGCGGTGGGCCTTCGACTTCGACGGCTGGTTCTGGCTCGTCGGCCGCAGGTTCGGCCTCGGTCGCCTCCGCTTCGTCGGGTGCGTCTTCGTCGGCCTCGGGTTCCTCCCCGTCTTCCTTGCCGATGGTCCCGTCGATGAGATCGTCGAGCCACGGCCAGTCGATTTCGTCGAGGGCGGAGGTGTAGCGTTTGATTTTCGGTGCCTTCTGGGCAATCCCTTCGCCGAGGACGAGACACATCCCGCCACGAGGGTTGTTGGTGCCGACGCGCTCTAAGTCGCGAAAACCGGAGACTTCCTCACTCCCGGTGGCTTCCCCATCTAGGCAGATGGGGCAGTTGCGGGCGATGAACTTCGTCTCCTTTGGCTTCGGCGTGTACTGGAGGCCCGTCTCTTTGTCGTAGAGTTCGAGTTCTTCTGCGTAGCGTTCGACCTCGTCGTCTCGCGGTTTGTACTGGTCGATGCCGATGAGTGCGCGGGTGTAGTCGGCCACGAGCACGGAGAGCGCCTGTGCAGTCCCCCCGGCGGAGCGAATGGGGCCAGCGTAGAAGACGCGGACGAACTCCGTGCCGTCGTCGTTCGGAACGATTTCGACGCGGTCGATGCCCTCGATGGGCGCGGCGACGACGCCCTCGGTGAGAAGTGCGACAGCCGTTCTGACCGCGCCTTCGACTTTGCCTTCTCGGGTTTCGTAGTCACCGACGTCGCCAGCAGCGAAGTCCTTGGCGAGTTCGAGGGCCGCTTCCTCGCGGCTCATCTGGTCTTCGAGTTCGCGGACGCGGGCGGCCACGCCTTCGATGCCGAGGATGTTCTCGACGCGGTCTGCCATGTCCTTCGCGATGGGAATCTCGACTTCCGGTTTCGGGTCGTTACCTTGCTCTTTGGCTTTCGTCGCGAGAGCCATCGCTTCGTCGAGCCGGGTTTCGAGCGTCTCGAAGTAGCGTTCGTCCTCCGGTCTCATCGTAGCCAGTGGGTCGGGGTGCGCGGTTCGGCGGCGGTTCGGCCGGCCGCGGCTGCTCCCTGCGCGGCTAGCCCGAAGAAAAGCGCCGTCTCAGCGTTCGACACGGGACTGTCGTCGAGGGAGACGTCGCAGTAGTGCATACGCTGGCCACGGTGGGCGCGATGAAAAGTGTACAGGTCTGTCCTCGTGACAGTGCGGTTCGAGAGAACGAGTGGCGTGTGGGTCAGGCCCAGGCAGAGAGTGTGACGGCCTCTTCTGCGCGGCAGGATACCCATGCGTCATCACGGCAAATGTCGGCAATAATGAGTCGGGCGACGCTCCCCGATTCATCGACCGAGGCCATAACCTCGGCTTCGTCAAAGACCGGTTCCGACCGAGCCGTAATGTCCGGTGCCATACTATGCTATATCATAACAAAGAATATAAAGTCTCCGAATCGGGACGATTGGCGGCGCGCCCTGATGGGGTCAGCGTCTGCAGCTTTTTGCATTTTTAATTGTGTCATTACGCGCGCGCACGTCGCTGAAATGGCTGCTTTCAGCGAGATTGATAGGTGAAACGCAAATTTCAGTCTACGACAGTTATATTCGTAAAAAGGGTTAACTCCATTCTGTGCTGATTGCCATGTCAAAGTATACCAAAACCGTGCTACCGGAAGGCATGGGACGCAACAGCGAAACAGCGGTAAATTTATCGGGTAACAACAAAAAGGAGCAGACGGATGACAGACAGTAACAGCCTCAACCGACGTCGCTTCCTGCAAGCGACGGGCGCAGCTGCGACCGCAACGGCACTCGCTGGGTGTACCGGTGGTGGCGGCGAAGACGATACGACGACGACCGGCGACGGTCAGACGACCACGGGTGGCGGCGACACCACGACGACCGCCACGATGGAGCCACAGACGGGTGGCACCCTCAACCTCATCAACTCCACGATGACGACGCTCGACCCAATCAAGGCCACGGACACGGCCTCGGGTCGCGTCATTCGCCAGATTTTCGACAACCTCATGCTCTACCCGAACGGGGAGACTGCGGTTGTCCAGAGTCTCGCAGAAGACTATACGACCAACGACGACTTCACGCAGTATACCTTCACCCTCAAGGACGCCACGTACCACAATGGCAACTCGGTGACGGCCAGTGACTTCGTCTACTCCTGGGAGCGCCTCGCAGCCTCCGAGAACTCGCGTCGTACCTACTTCATCCTCGACTCGCTCGGTGTCGTTCACGAGACCGACGGCGACGGGAACTACTCGCCCGGCTCGATGGCCGTAGAGGCGAGCAGTGAGACGGAACTCACCTTCGAACTCGAACAGGCATTCGCTTCGACGCTCGCGATGCTCGCGTACTCCTCGTTCGCGTGTATCCCAGAGGGCATCGTCGGCGACATCGAAGGCTACGACGGCGAGATGTCCCAGTCCGACTTCGCGACGTCCAACCCAATCGGCTGTGGCCCATTCACGTTCGGGAACTGGGACCAGGGTTCGAACGCGACGGTCACGCGCTACGACGACTACCACGGCGACAAGGCGTACCTCGACAGCATCAAGTGGGAAATCATCGAGGACGACAACGCCGCCTACGAGTGGTCGATGGACAAGAAGTCCGACTTCCTCTCCATCCCGACGGCGCAGTACGACCCAGGCCTCGTCTCCGTGGACACCACGGACGACCTCGGCCGCGACATCGGTACCTACGGACCGGTCCGCAACGGCGAGACCGTCAACTACGTCCGCGTGCCGGAAATCTCGACGTTCTACTTCGGCTTCAACACGGCTAACGTGCCAAAGGCAGTCCGTCAGGCAGTCGCCTACGTGACCAACCAGAAGGAGTTCGCAGAGCAAGTGTTCAAGAGCCGCGTCGCACCGGCGTACCACCTGACGCCGCCGCTCATCTACCCAGGTGCAGGGAACGCGTACAACCAGCACGCTGAAGAGAGCTACCCGTACGGGTACAACACGGCCGACGTGCAGGGCGCACAGCAGGTCATGGAAGAGGCCGGCTACGGCGAGGACAACCGCTACAGCCTGACCTTCACCCACTACACCTCCAACACGTGGAGCCAGATCGCACAGATTCTCCAGGGTCGCCTCGGCGCTGCCTACATCGACTTAGAAATCGAGCAGGCAGAGTTCGCAGCGATGCTCGAGCGCGGTCGCAACGGCAACTTAGAAGCCTACACCCTCGGCTGGATCGCTGACTGGCCAGGTGCAGACAACTTCCTGCAGCTCATCTACCCACCACGCACGGACACCTCACAGGAAGGCCCACTGTCCTACACGAACTGGAGCGGCACCGAAGCCTCAGACCGTGCAAAAGCAGCCTTCGAGCGCGTCCTCGACAACCGGGCACCGACGCAGGAAGCACAGGACATCCGCAACGAAGCCTACGTCGAGATGGAAGAAGCGAACTGGGAGGACGTCGTGTTCGTCAACACGTTCCACAACCTCCGCGAGCGCTTCTACTACAACAACGTCCACGTGCCAGTGTTCGGCGGCATGGGGACCTCGCGTCAGATGCTTAACCGCACCTGGAAAGAGCAGTAATCTTCGTCCACTCGTTTCCGTTTTTTCGCACGGCTGAGCGCCGATAGAGCGCTTCGGGAACGAAAGAGATAATTGCCGTAACAGGTAACGAAACAATAGCCTACAGCATTAATTATGACTTACACAGCATGGCACGGGGGTGACAGATTGTGAGCCGCTGGAGTTACTTCCTCCGACGGGTACTGCTCGCAATTCCAATCCTCGTGTTCTCGAGTTCGATTACCTTCCTCATCATCCGGGTTGGTCCGGTCGACCCAGTCGCGTCGATTCTCGGCCCGACCGGGTCCGCGGAAGCGTATCACGAAATTGCCGTCCGCCTTGGTCTCGAAACACCGAGCGGTGCGCCGGTCCCCATCTGGGAACAGTACTTCCAATTCCTCTGGGACCTCTTCACGTTCAACCTCGGCCAGTCGTGGGTTATCTCCCCCGACACGACCGTCTACGAAGTTATCGCCACGCGTGCGCCTCGCACCATCTGGCTCGGCTTCTGGTCTGTTCTCATCGCCATCTTCATCGGCATCCCGCTCGGCTTCTACGCCGGCCTCCACCCCAACACCTGGAGCGACTACGTCGCTTCCTTCGGTGGGATTGTGTGGCGTGCGATGCCGAACTTCTGGCTCGCCGTCATTCTGGTGAGTTTGCTCACGCAGTCACAGAAAGTATTGTTCGGCTTCAACTGGAGTGCGTGGATCGTCGAAACAGACATCATTCGGGCACCACCACTCACCAACCTCTCTGACCCAGAGCGACTGCTCACCGCGATAAAGCAAATCATGCCCGCAGCACTGGTGCTCGGGTCGTCGTCGATGGGTAACGAGATGCGTATCGGCCGGACGGCGGTTCTCGAAACCATCAACTCGAACTACGTCGAGACGGCCCGCGCGAAGGGCCTGCCTCGCCGCGCAATCGTCTGGAAGCACGTGTTCCGCAACGCGCTCATCCCGCTGGTGCCCATCATCACGGGTGAAGCGTTCCTCCTCATCGGCGGGTCCGTGCTCGTCGAGACAGTGTTCGCCATCAACGGCATCGGCAAACTGTTCTTCGACGCGACCGTCCAAGGCGACCTCCCACTCGTGGGGTCGCTGATGTACATCTTCATCCTGCTCACGCTCTCCGTGAACATCCTGCAGGACTTCCTGTACACCATCATCGACCCACGAGTCGGCTACGATAACAACTAACAATGAGCCAAAACAGCGTAACAGAAGACGTACCGCTTCTCCAGCGAATTCAGGAGAATCCACGTCCTGCGCTCATCTGGGGGGCCATCATGGCGCTCCTTATCGCGCTCGAATTCGGTGCCCTCGCAACGACGCTAATCGGGTTCATCGGCTCTCTCTTCGACGCGATTCCGGGTGATACGGGCGCTTCCATTGCCGCCACTCTCATGGACACGGCGGCGAAGACAGCAGAGATTCCAACGCTCACCTCTCGGGAACTCATCCCGAATCAGGGGTGGCAAGAATCGGCCAACGGCCCGTGGGTGAACACCTTCATGGGTCTCGAACCCAAGTGGGCCTGGCTGATTCGCGTCCTCCTGACCTACACCTACGCCTTCGCATTCCTCGGATGGGTGCTCATGGGCTACAAAGTGTTCCGTGACAACTACCGCTACGCCGACTGGACGCCACGCGACGACGTCGTCCGGCGGATGAAGAGCCACCGATGGGGTCAGTTCGGCTTCACCATCGTGTTCCTCTTCGTGGTCATGGCCATCTTCGCGCCGACCCTCGGCCCGACGACGTTCGACGCGAACATCGACCGGCCGTACCAGAACCAGTTCAAATACTTCAACGAAGACACGCAGTCGGTCCAGGAGGTCTTCGTCGGAGACGCGAACCTGATGACCGCCTCGCGCGGTGCCGGCAGTACGAACATCCAGCCGTGGCAGTACGACGACTATGGCCGGTTCCACCCGTTCGGCACGATGCCGACACCCGGGCAAGACCTGTTTACCTTCATGGTCCATGGGGCAAGGGTGTCGCTATTCATCGGCCTCTTGTCCATCTCCATTAGTACGTTCCTCGCGGCCAGTTTCGGCCTGCTGACGGCGTACTACAAGGGCCTCGTGGACCTTGCGACTGTGGTGGCGAGTGACTCCATCATGAGCCTGCCACAGTTGCTCATCCTCATCTTGCTCTCTGTGGTGTTCTCAGACCACTGGCTATCGAGCATCTACAACGGTGGCTTGCTCATCGCGCTCATCTTCGCCGGGACGGGCTGGCCGTTCCTCTGGCGTGCCATCCGTGGGCCAGCGTTCCAGGTCTCCGAGCAGGAGTGGGTGGACGCCGCCCGCAGTTACGGCCAACGCTCGACCGTGACGATGAAAAAACACATGTTGCCGTACATCCTCGGCTACCTGCTCATCTACGGGTCGATGACCCTCGGTGGCATCATCATCGGCACGTCCGCCCTCTCGTTCCTCGGGCTCGGCATCTCGCCGCCGACCCCTGAGTGGGGCAGTGCCATCAACGCCGGGCAGGACTACGTGACCACTCAGGCGTGGCACGTCTCGCTCATCCCCGGCATCCTCATCGTGCTCGTCGTGACGGCGTTCAACGCCCTCGGCGACGGCATCCGCGACTCGCTTGACCCGAAGAGTGGTGTTGGCGAGACTGGTGGTGAGGCTGCTGCCGCTGCCGGAGGTGGTGGTGGATGAGCTCCATGGACGAACTCCAGGACACCCGCCAGCGAGAGACGGGCGAACCCGTCCTCTCGGTCAGCAACCTGCGCACGGCCTTCTTCACTGACAAGGAGGTCATCCGCGCCGTAGACGGCATCAGCTTCGATATCCGTGAGGGTGAGACCGTCGGTATCGTCGGCGAGTCTGGCTCCGGGAAGTCGGTGACCGCCCGCTCGATTATGGGCATCGTCGATAATCCGGGCAAAATCCTGGACGGGTCGTCGATTCGCTTCAAGGGCGAGGAACTGGTCGGGAAGACCGAGGCCGAGTACCGCAAGATTCGCGGACGCGGCATCTCGATGATTTTCCAGGACCCGCTCACCTCGCTCAACCCGGTGTACACCGTCGGGAACCAGATAAAGGAGGTACTGCGCCTCCACCGTGGCCTGCGAGGCCACGAGGCGACCGAGGAGGCAATCCGCCTGCTCGAAGCCGTGAGTATTCCGGACGCCCGCCGCCGCATCGACGAGTATCCACACCAGTTCTCCGGTGGGATGCGCCAGCGGGCCGTCATCGCGATGGCACTGGCGTCCAAACCCGAACTCATCATCGCCGACGAACCGACCACTGCACTCGACGTGACGATTCAGGCCCAGATTCTGGAACTCTTAGAGGAGATTCAGGAAGAACGCGGCCTCTCTATCATGTTCATCACCCACGACATGGGTGTCATCGCGGAGATTGCAGACCGCGTGAACGTGATGTACGCGGGCGAGATTATCGAGTCCGCACCGTCTGTCGAACTGTTCGGGAACCCCAAGCATCCGTACACGGAGGGGTTACTGGAGAGCATTCCGGGACGACACCCCGGCGAAAAGCGCCTGCGCACCATCAAGGGCGAGGTGCCGACGCCGAACGAACCGGCGACGTACTGTCGGTTCGCCCCGCGGTGTCCGAAGGCGTTCGACGAGTGCAACTCGGTGCACCCGGTTTCCGTCCCCGTGGACGAATCGGCAACCAATCACACCGCCGCCTGCCTCCTCTATCCCGAAGACGAGACGACGGAGGACGCAGTCGAAACCCACCGCGCACGAAGCGGGGAGTATGAACAATGAGCGAATCCGCAAGTGAGTTCGAGACGACCGTCGCCACTGGCCAGACGCTGGTCGAGGTGAACAACCTGAAGACCTACTACGAGAGCAGCGGGCTTCTCGGAGGCAACCCGGTCAAGGCAGTCGACGGCGTCAACTTCGAAATCAAGAAGGGCGAGACTCTCGGTCTCGTCGGCGAATCGGGCTGTGGGAAGACCACGCTCGGGCGCACGCTCGTCCGCCTGGAGAAGGCGACGAGTGGCGAAGTCAAGTACAAGGGCACGGACATCACGAAACTGTCCGGCGACGACCTGAAGAACTGGCGGCGCAACGCTCAGATCGTGTTTCAGGACCCAGAATCGAGCCTCAACGACCGCATGACGGTCGGGGAGATTATCCGCGAACCGCTCGACGTCCACGGAATCGGAACACCCCGAGACCGTAGGGACAAGGTTCGGAACCTGCTCGAAACCGTGGGCCTGCGCGAGGAACACTACTACCGGTATCCCCACCAGTTCTCCGGGGGTCAGCGCCAGCGCATCGGCATTGCCCGCGCGCTCGCGCTCGAACCGGAGTTCGTCGTCCTCGACGAACCGGTCTCCGCACTCGACGTCTCCGTGCAGGCGAAGATTCTGAACCTGCTCGAAGACCTCCAGGAGGAGTTCGGACTGACCTACCTGTTCATCGCCCACGACCTCTCGGTGGTCCGGCACATCTGCGACCGGACGGCCGTGATGTACCTCGGCCACATCATGGAGATCGGCGATACGGAAGAGCTGTTCAACGACCCGGCGAATCCGTACACGCTGTCGCTGCTCTCTGCGATTCCGGACCCGGACCCGACGGTCGAACGCCAGCGCATCACGCTTCGCGGCACGCCGCCGAGTCCGCGTGACCCGCCGAAAGGCTGTCCGTTCAGCACGCGCTGTCCGACGAAGATTCGCCCGCCGAAGTACCAGGACCTTGACGACGACATCTGGGACGGCGTCGAGTTGCTCCGCGAAATCGTTCGCGAGCGCACGCGCGCTGACAAATCCATCGGCGAACGAGCGCGCGAAATCCTCGGCATGGAGACGCGCTTCTCGAACATCGAGGAGATAAACCGCGAGGTGTTCGGCGACCTGACCGTACCAGCACAGATTCGCGAGCATCTGGACGAAGCCGAGGAACTCGTGGCGAACGGCAACGAGAAAGAGGCCGCCGCCTATCTCAGAGCAGAGTTCGGTAGCATCTGTGACGGCGTCGTGCCAGAGGGCATGGACGGAGAGTACGCAGAAGGCGAAATCGTGAAACCGGAGCAACTGCGCGTCAGCGAATCCGGTCGCGTGAGCCTCTGTCACCGGCACAAACCGGAGTACGAAGAGCCGTCTGAGTACTTAGAAAACCACGTCTTCACTCGATGAACGGCGACCCGTCACTGCGACGCCAGCAAACGCTCGACGCACTGGTGTACATCTTCGCCGTGACGTTCGTCCTGTTCGCGGTTTCGTACGTCCTCGGATTCGTCCTGGGCAGTGGCTGGCCAGGTGTGAAGAACATGCTGTTCGTCCTCGGCTTTCTCGCGTTTGGCGTCGCCGCCTTCCAGTTACGGCCAACCGCGCCGTGGAAGGACCAGAATCCGAGTCGCGACGCGACCCCCTTCGAGCGACTCCTCGACCGCATCACGCCGCTCGGGGGGATGCACCTCCCCGTAAACGACCGGATGCGAAGCTCGACGAAGTTGTTTCTCGCGAGCCTCCTCACGCTCGCCATCTCGCTCGTGATGGAGTTTGGCTTGGGGATTGGTGCCTAGAGTCAACAACTTTTACCGCGAGCAGAAACGAGGAATGGTATGCCTGAACATGCGGACGACGAGCAGGAGTATGCAGAGCGCCTCGCGCAGGATGCAGACGTCCTGAAAAGTGGCTGGACGGCCACGATAGAGGAGATGAAGGCAATGGCGGCGGAGTACGAAGAACAGGGCTGGAACGCCTACTACGTCGCGTCGGGCCACACGGCCACCGAACCCCCAAGCGTCGGGCCGGAAGGTCGGTTCGGTATCGTGCACGTCATCCCGGGCAACTACGCAGATGACTTTGTCAAGGCATTCGAACAGGGCGAGTTCCCCGAGTACGACGTCTTCCGTCAGGAGGCAGACGGGCACGTCTTCTTCGTCACGAAACTCGTAGACGAAGACTCGAAGAACGCGATTTTCATCGCCGGGCAGTACGAACTCTGGAACGCCGCGAACACCGTGAGCCACGCGATGGAGGTGGGCCACATCTTCACCCACGTCCAGAAACTCGACGGGACGATGCTCGGGTCGTTCAAACACGACGACCCCGCCAAGTTCTTCCCGCACGCGGAAGACTTCAAGGAGCACTACGGCGCGGCGATGGGGCAGAATCAAGGAGACGTGAGTGGCCGCGCGGTCAGCAGCGCCGAAGTAGAAGGGCAACTTCGAGAAAAAGAAGAGCAGCTAAACGACCAGTTAGAAGAGTAAGGGTTCCAGTCAAACGGAAGGGTTTTCTTCGGCGTATGCAGCCCCGGTGGCACAAGGTGGAAGTACTTAGTACCTGCATGGCGCAAGTAAGGGCAATGAAAGTCTCTGATGCGATGACGCCGCGTGACTCGCTCGTGACGGTGGAGTTACCCGGCACGCGAGACGACGTGCTCGAATATCTCCAGGAGCGAAAGTTCTCCTCGGTTCCGGTCATCAAGCAGACCGACGACGGTGAGGAGTTTCGCGGTCTCGTCTCTCGTGAATCCCTGATTGCGGACCCGGACGAAGACCAGCTCGCGCTGCTCGTCGAAGAAGTCCCCTCGACCGAGGCGGACGCAGACATCACCGAGGTTGCAGAACTGATGATTGCGGAGGGCGCACGCCGTGTCCCCGTCGTCGACGGCCAACTCGAGGGCATCATCACCGTGACCGACGTGGTTCGCGCCATCGCCGCCGGCGACGCCCCCGGCGACATGGAGGTCGGCGAACTGTACGAGTACCGCGTCAACACCGTGTTTTCGGGTGCGCCACTGCGCGTCTGCGAGCGCGAACTCTCCTACGCCGACGAGGCCTACGGCGTCGTCTTAGATGAGGAAGCAGAAGTCGCGGGTATCATCACCGAAGTGGACATCCTGAACGTCGCTCGCGTCGTCGAGGGCGAGGACGACACGGGCAGTTCCATCGCCAACGAGGACGACGAGTGGATGTGGGAGGGCATCAAGGCGACGGGTAACCGCTACCTGCCGACCCGCAACGTCGAACTGCCCTCCGGCCCTGTCAGCAAGTTCATGAGCAGCGACCTGAAGACCATCGGTCGCCGCCGAACCGCACAGGACGCGGCCAAGATGATGCGCAACGAAGACATCGAACAGATTCCGGTCATGAGCGGTGACGAACTCGTCGGCATCGTCCGCGATATGGACCTCCTCGTAGCCTGTCTCCAATGAGCGACGACACAGAACGACTCTCGGAACTCGCGAAGCGACGTGGTTTCTACTTCCCCGCGGCCGGTGCCTACGGCGGTGTCGCCGGTTTCTACGTCTACGGCCCGCAGGGGGCGGCGCTGAAGCGTAATTTAGAGGAGACGTGGCGCGACCAGTTCGTGGTCAAAGAGGGTCATCAGGAAATCGACGCGCCGAACATCATGCCAGAACCGGTGTTCGAGGCGTCCGGCCACTTGGACGGCTTCGACGACATGATCGTCGAGTGTCCCGAGTGTGGCGAGAATCATCGGGCAGACCACCTCGTCGAGGACAACACGGGTATCGAAGAGGCAGAGAGCTATTCGCCCGAAGAGGTGGCCCAACTCATCGCCGAGTACGACATCGAATGTCCGAACTGTCACGCGAAACTCGCGGGCACGGACGTCTCTGAGTTCAACCTCATGTTCGCGACGAACATCGGCCCCGGCAGTTCCTCGCCGGGTTACCTGCGCCCCGAGACGGCCCAGGGTATCTTCGTCGAGTTCCCGCGGCTGAAGGAGTACGCCCGCAACCAATTGCCGTTTGGCGTCGCCCAGATTGGCGCGGCCTACCGCAACGAGATTAGCCCGCGGCGCGGCCTGATTCGCGTCCGGGAGTTCACGCAGGCGGAACTCGAACACTTCATCGACCCCGAGGAGGACGAACCGCCGCTGCACCGCGTCGCAGACGTCGAACTCAAACTCTACCCCGCAGCACAGCAGCAAGCAGACGGCACGGAGTACGTCACGATGACCGTCGCAGACGCCGTCGAACAGGGCGTCATCGAGAGTCCGTGGGTCGGCTACTACCTCGGCGTCGCGAAGGGCTGGTACGAGCGCATCGGCGTCGACATGGACCGCTTCCGATACCGCCAGCACCTCCCCGGCGAGCGTGCCCACTACGCGAGCGACTGCTGGGATGCGGAGGCCGAACTCGGCGGCAACTGGGTCGAAATCACTGGCTTCGCCTACCGGGGCGACTACGACCTCTCGCACCACGGCGCACACTCGGGCGAGGAGTTCACCATCTTCAAGCAGTACGACGAACCGAAGACGGTCGAACGCGCCGTCGTGGACCCGGACATGGCCTACCTCGGTCCAGAATACGGCTCGGCCGCCGGCCAGATTGTCGATGCCCTCTCGAACCTCGCCGCTCGCGACCGAAGCGCGTTCGACGGCGACGAGGTGACGGTCGAAGTCGACGGCGAATCTTACACCATCCCAGTGGACAAGACCGGCTTCGCCGTCGAAGAACAGACCGAATCGGGCGAGCACATCACACCCCACGTCGTCGAGCCGTCGTTCGGTGTCGGCCGCATCGTCCACACCGTGCTCGAACACGCCCTCCGCGACGACGAAGTCGACGGCGAGGAACGAACCTTCCTCAAACTCGTCCCCGAACTCGCGCCGACGAACGTCGCCGTCTTCCCGCTAATGGACCGCGACGGCATGGGCGAGCAGGCCCGTGAAATCGCAGACACGCTCCGCCAGTACGGTCTCTCCTCGGCCTACGACGATTCGGGCAACATCGGTCGTCGCTACCGCCGACAGGATGAAATCGGCACGCCGTTCTGCGTCACCGTGGACTACGAATCGCTCGAAGACGGCACGGTGACCGTCCGCGAACGCGACACGACCGCCCAGGCCCGCGTGGCCATCGACGACCTCCCCGAACTCTTGCTCGCGTTGCGGGCGGGCGACCGTTCGTTTGACGACATCTGATGGACGACGAAATCGAACGCCGACTCGTTCACGTTTCGGGCATCCTCGCCCCCCTCTCCTACTGGGTCGGCGTTTTCACCTGGGAGCAGCTGGGCTACGCCCTCATCGCCGGGTCGGTCGTCGTGTTAGCCCTCGAGGCCATCCGCCTCGTCGTCGGTCTCGACTGGAAAATCTACGACGAACTCACCCGCGAGTACGAACAGGACAACCTCGCTGGGTACGCCCTCTACGTGTGGGGCGTGACCTTCGTCGCGTTGGTGTTCGACCCCGACATCGCGATTCCCGCGATGCTCATGCTCTCTATTGGCGACCCCATCAGTGGGGTTCTCGGGTCGGGGGAATTGCGGGCGGCCAAGCAGGCGTACGTCCTGCTCGCGATGTTTGGCGTGACGCTGTTCATCGGCGTCTGGTTCGTCCCCGTCCTCGTTGCCGTCCTCGGAGCCATCGCGGCCACCGTCGCAGACGGCGTGAAACCGGTCATCGCGGGGTACGTCATCGACGATAACCTCACCATCCCAATCGGTGCGGCGGTGACGATGTACGTCGCGATAACCTACCTCCCAGAACCCATCCAGCACTTGACGTTCTTGCCGTGGTGAACGACGGCAATAACATTCTTTAGAAGGCGGCCAAATTTGTCGGCCATGACTCCCGCACCGACTCGCCGAGACGCGCTCAAAGCGGTTGCTGCGGGCATCTTCACGGCGACTGCGGGCTGTCTCAACCTCGAAGGAATCGAAGGCGGCCTGCTCACCGTGCGGTGGGCGGCAAAACCGCCGGCGGAGGCGACAGTCGTGTCGATGGCCGACGAGCGCGTCGCTGGCATCGTCGTCCTCCAGACGGTAACCCAGCGCGTCAGCGAGTCGAATCCACAGGAGCAGTTCGACCTCACCCGCACCCAGTACAACGAGGTGACGGATGCGCTCGCTGAAGTGCCCCACCACGACGGCGTCGGTGCGGGCTATTACCTCGAAAATCGCGGCGACGTCTACCGACTCCAGTACACCCCGTACTGTACGCGCGTACCGGGTGTCGAATCGAGAAACGAGGGCCGGTGTGTCGTCGGCGAATCAGACAGCAACCCCGAACCAGCGCTCGACCGTCCGTGAGTAACGCATCGCGACCGTTCCGAGGATGCTCATGACGAGCACGTAGCCGACGCCGATGGCCGGAATCGTCTCGCCGAGAATGGCAGACCCGCCCGCCGCGGCGGCGAGGGCGGCGACGACAAGCGAGAACTCACCACGAGCAATCATGGCGAGCGAAACGCGCAGCGAACGCCGGGCGGTGAGGTTGTAGCGTCGACCCGTCACGTAGCCACTCAGGAGTTTGCTCCCCGTCGTGAGGACGACGAGGACGAGCACCGGTACGAGAACGGTGACGAGGAGGCGCGGGTCGGTGCCGAGGCCGATAGAGAAGAAGAACACGGCGGCGTAGATGTCGCGCTCTGAAGAGATGATGCGTTCGATTCGGTGGGCGTGCGAGGTGGTCCCGAATGCGGCCCCGATGAAGAAGGCGGCGACGGCCTCGGAGACCCCGAAGGCGAGGGCAAGCCCGCCGACGAAGACGATTGCGGCGACCACCCGGAGCAGGAAGATTTCTGAAGATTGCACGTCAAGCAGGCGTTCGACGAGCGGTTCGCCTCTGGCGGCAAGGGCGACGAGGACGACGAGGAACGCGCCCGAGCGGGCGAGACTGCTCGCGATTTCGTTCATCCCGCCGTCGCCGAAGGCGAGGGCCGTGAGGATGGCGAGATAGACGGCGAGAACGATATCTTCGAAGACGAGGACGCCGAGGATTGGTTCACTCTCCGGGTCTGCAATCCACCCGAGGTCGACGAGCGTCTTGGTGATGATGGCGGAAGACGAAGCGTAGACGATACCGGCGAGGAAGAACGTCTCGACGGGGTCGAACCCGAACACGAATCCGGCGACAACGCCGATGCCGAAGTTCACGAGGAAGTCTACGCTTCCGGCCTCGCCGAGTTTGCGCCCCGCCTGCAACAGGCGGTCGAAGCTGAATTCGAGGCCGATGAAAAAGAGCAGGAAGACGATGCCGAGTTCCGCGAGTAGGTCGATGAACTCGCGGGTTTCGACGAGGGTGAGCGACTGGCCGGCGACTTCGGGGGCGAACGGCCCGATGAGGATGCCAAAGATAATGTAGGCGGGAATCACGGACTGGCCGAGTCGGCTGGCGATACCCCCGCCAACAGCGAGGACGGCGAACACGACACCTGCTTCGAGAAGAAGATTCTCCGTCGCCATTTCAGGCCCCGGAGGCGAGGAGGGTATTTAGGGCGGCGACCTGTTCGCGGGTGCCGAGGGCGACAAGGTAGTCGCCGGGTTCGATGGTCGCCGTCGGGTCGGGGTTCGGGATGGTCTCTTCACCGCGCTGAATGGCGATGACGGAAGCACCGGTTTCGGCGCGAATGTTCGTGTCTGCGAGCGTTTTGCCCGACAATGGCGAGTCGGCGGGCACCTGCTCCCAGTTGATGATGGCGTTACCGAGCGGGACAGAGAGGTTCTCGACGGCCACCGACTCGAAGTACGCGCCTTCGAGAATCGACCCGAACTGGCGGGCCCGCTGGCTATCCAGGTCGAACAGTTTCTGGCTGTCTGCGTCGGGATTCGCGCGGTAGAACACCTCGCGATGGCCGTCGTGGTGGATGAGCGTGATGAGGCGCGCGCCGCCGCCGAGTTCGAGTTCGAATTTCCGCCCGACACCGGGGATATCAGATTCGTAAACCGTCATGGGGAGGCCTTCGCAGGACTGCACAATAAGCAGTCGGCCACTTTCACCCTGCTACACGAACCCTTAACCGAAGGGGCGACGAATTTTCGGCAAATGGCGGCGACGGACCAGCAAGCCTACGTAGACCATCCATTGCTCAGACCGTCGGTCATCGAACGCCGACTCTATCAGATCGAACTCGCGGGCGACGCCCAGACGGGCCACACGCTCGTCTGCCTGCCGACCGGCCTCGGAAAGACGACGGTCAGCCTGCTCGTCACCGCCCAGCGCCTCCACCAGCACGGCGGCAAGTCACTCATGCTCGCGCCGACGAAACCGCTCGTACAGCAGCACGCCGAGTTCTACCGGATGGCCCTCGACATCCCCGACGAGGAAATCGTCGTGTTTACCGGCGAAGTCCGCCCCGACGACCGGGTCGACCTCTGGCAGGACGCGACGGTCGTCATCGCCACCCCGCAGGTGGTCGAAAACGACCTCGTCGGCAGTCGCGTCTCGCTCGCAGATGTGACCCACCTCACCTTCGACGAGTGTCACCGCGCGACGGGCGACTACGCCTACTGTTATATCGCCGAACGCTACCACGCGGACGCCGACCGACCGCTCGTCACCGGGATGAGCGCCTCGCCCGGCGGCGACAGCGAAGAAATCATGACCGTCTGTGAGAACCTCGGCCTCTCGAACGTGGCCGTGATGAGCGAGGGCGACTCTGACGTCGACGAGTACACCCACGACACCGACATCGAGTGGAAAGAAGTGCAGGTTCCACAGGAAATTTTGGAGATTCGTGACGGGATGAACGAGGTGGTCAAAGACCGCTTAGAGAGACTGAAGCAACTCGGCGTGTTGAAATCTGCCCGCGTGGACATCTCCCGGAAGGAACTGTTCGCCGCCCAGAAGGAACTCCAGAAACTCATCCGCAACGACCAGTCTGAGGGGTACAAGGGGATGAGCGTCCACGCCGAAGTGATGAAGCTCAAACACGCCGTGGAGGTCGTCGAATCCCAGGGCGTGGAGTCGCTCGTCGCCTACTTCGAGCGCCTGCGAAACGAGGCGCGCTCGTCGGGGGCGTCGAAGGCGAGCCAGCGCCTCGTCTCCGAGCCGAAGATTCGCGAGGCGATGCGGAAAGCCCGCGAGTACGACGGTCTGCACCCGAAACTCTCCCAGACGCGGATGCTCATCGCAGAGACCCTCGGCATCAAAGACGGCGAGCGCGTCATCGTGTTCACGGAGTACCGCGACACCGCAGAGACGCTCGTCGAGTTCCTCTCTGCGCACTTTTCGGTGCGCAAGTTCGTCGGGCAGGGCGACCGCGAGGGGTCCGACGGGATGACCCAGAAACAACAACAGGAGACGCTCGACCAGTTCCGAAACGGCGAGTTCGAGGTGCTCGTCTCCACCTCCGTCGCAGAGGAAGGACTCGACGTACCCGAAGTGGACATGGTGCTGTTCTACGAACCCGTCCCGAAGGGCATTCGGTCGATTCAGCGCAAGGGGCGGACCGGCCGGCAGGCCGAAGGCCGGGTCGCCGTCCTCATCGCCAAGAACACCCGGGACGAGGCGTTCTTCTGGAAGTCAAAGCGCGAGGAGTCGAAGATGCAAGACGAACTCGGGAAGCTGAAAGGGCTCGTCGGCGACATCGAGACGGAACTCGGCCAACACGACCTGAGCAAGTTCGCGAACGCGGATGGGGCCGCCAAAGCCGAGACGAACGGCGGAAGCGAGACGAAGCAGACCAAGAAAAACGTCCAGCCAGCCCTCACCGACTTCGCCGAGGCGAAGTCCGAATCTGCCGCCGAGCAAGAGGAGGACGTGGAGAAAGACGTGCCCCGTGCGGGCGGCGTGGCTGACGAGGACGTGGTCGAAATCGTCGCCGACCAGCGCGAACTCGACTCGACCATCGCCCGTGACCTCTCGAAACGCGACGGCATCAAGATTCGATTGGAGACGCTCGAAGTCGGCGACTACGTGCTCTCGGACCGCGTCGTCGTGGAGCGAAAGTCCGTCTCCGACTTCCTCGACACGCTCACCGGCGGCGACCGCTCGATGTTCGAGCAGGTCGGCGACGCGGCGCGGTACTACGGCCGCCCGGTGGTCATCATCGAGGGAGAGAACCTCTACGGCGAGCGCAACGTCCATCCGAACGCGATTCGCGGGGCACTGGCGTCGCTCGCGGTCGATTTCGGCGCGAGCATTCTTCGCACCGAAGACCAGAAAGACACCGCGGACCTGCTCGAAATCATCGCGTCGCGCGAGCAGAAGACAGAACAGCGTGAGGTGCGCGTCCACGGCAAGAAGACGAAGAAGACGCTCACCGAACAACAGGAGTACGTCGTCGCCTCCATCGCCGACATCGGGCCGGTGACAGCGCGGGCGCTGCTGTCTGCCTTCGGCACCGTCGAAGCCGTGATGGAAGCGACCGAGGAGGAGTTGATGGAAGTCAAAGGCGTCGGCAAAGTGACCGCAGAACGCATCAGAGAAGTCGTGGGCAGCGACTACAAATCGAAACGGAACGAATAAACTCGGCTCCGTGACGCGCTCAGCGACTCGCCTTCTTCACCGCGCGAAGTGCCTCTGCAGCTTCGTGTGCCGCTTCGAGATACTCCTTTGTCCGTCCGACGTCGTCCGATTCTTCCGCGGCGGTCGTGAGTTTCGTGAGCGTGCGGACGAGCGACTGCTGGGCGGCCGCGAGGTCACTTCCGGTGGCCGACTGCGACGGCGTCGATTGGGACGGTTGTGCGTGAGACGATTGGGTAGGAGCAGGGGTGCGAGCGACTTCCGTCGCCTGTTTTCCGAGGTTGTCCATCGCGGATTCGGCTGCCTGTGGTGTTGGCGCGGGTTCCTGCGCCGGTGGTTGTGCGTCCGGCGTCGGCGCAGGGGCTGGTTCCGGCGTCGGTGGGGAGTCAGTCTCCGATTGCGCAGACTGGGCCTCTCGAGCCTTCGCTTCCGCGGCTTCCGTTTCGACCGGGTGTTCGCCGTTTGCGGTGTCCTCGGCTTGCTCTGGGGTGGCTTGCGCGGCAGGCTGCTCAGCCTGCTGGGCCGCGGCGTCCTGTTCGCGCCCTTCGCAAGTGGCACAGAACTCCTGGCCCTGGTAGCGGAAGATGGGGTCGCCACAGACCTCACAGTGTTTGTTGGTCATCGTCGCGCCCTTGAGCAGGAGTTCGCTCATGCGCGCGGTCTCCTTGCGGGAGGCTTCGTCCTTCTCGAACTGCTGGCGGAGTCGTTCGCGCTCCGCCTCTTTGTCGAACCCACTCATGTGTGAGGACACGCGGGCGACCTCAAAAAGAGCTACGGCGAAGTTTGCGGCACAATTTTCCCGCAAGCAGGCCGCGGTTTCGAAGCGTTTAACCCGCAAACAGAGAGTGGTTCAGGTATTATGGCGAAAGTTAGCATAGTCGGTGCTGCAGGCACTGTCGGTGCCGCTGCTGGGTACAACCTCGCGCTTCGCGACGTGGTCGACGAACTCGTCTTCGTGGACATCCCGAAGATGGAAGACAAGACGGTCGGCCAGGCCGCCGACACGAACCACGGCATCGCGTACGATTCGAACACGCGCGTCGTGCAGGGCGACTACTCGGCGACCGAAGGCTCCGACGTCGTCGTCATCACGGCCGGCATCCCGCGCAAGCCAGGCCAGACCCGCATCGACCTCGCGGGCGACAACGCGCCCATCATGGAGGACATCGGCTCCTCGCTCGCCGAGTACAACGACGACTTCATCAGCGTCACCACGTCGAACCCCGTCGACCTGCTGAACCGTCATCTGTACGAGACCGGCGACCGCGCCCGCGAGAAAGTCATCGGCTTCGGTGGCCGCCTCGACTCCGCGCGCTTCCGCTACGTGCTCAGCGACCGCTTCGACGCGCCGGTCAAGAACGTCGAAGCCACCATCCTCGGCGAGCACGGCGACGCCCAAGTGCCCGTCTTCTCGAAGGTCCGCATCAACGGCGCGGACCCGCAGTTCTCCGACAGCGAGAAGGAGGAAATCCTCGCAGACCTCAAAGAGTCCGCGATGAACGTCATCGAGCGCAAGGGCGCGACCCAGTGGGGCCCCGCGACGGGTGTCGCCCACATGGTCGAAGCCATCCTCAACGACACGGGTGTCGTCCTACCCGCGAGCGTCGCGCTCGACGGCGAGTACGGTCACGAGGACGTCGGCCTCGGCGTGCCGGTCAAACTCGGCGCAAACGGCGTCGAAGAAATCGTCGACTGGGACCTGAGCGAACTCGAACGCGAGCAACTCGGCGCAGCGGCCGACAAGCTCTCCGAGCAGTACCAGAAAATCAGCTAAACGCGCCGCGGTCGGTGCAGTCCGCCATTTTTTCGCGCTCGCTCGTCGAGGAGGTACGTCGCTCTCGAGCGAGTGCGTTCACTCACCGGTGTCCGGTTGTGCCCGCTTTTCCTCTGGAACAGGCACCCCTACCAGTGCGGCCCATTCTGCGAGGTGTCGGTGCTCACGTCGCCGTGCCATGATCTCACCTACAGAAGTAAGGTTCAGCCGAGAATATAATCGTTTTGTCAATTCGGACTAGATAAGCCGGTCGGCCCCGGTTCGGGCCGCGACCCACGCGAGCAGACAGAGCGCCTGGACGACGAGCAGGGTCGTGAGCGCGAAGAACAACGCCTCTTCGAGCGGGATTCCGGCGGCCACGAGGCCGAGCGTGTGGGCGGGCGAAACGACCCAGATGCCGAGGATGAGCGCGAGCCAATCGACCACGAGGAGGTAGCCCGTGACCAACAGCGCAGAATGCGCGACGACTCGGCGTTGTTGCCAGATGACGTGCCCGCCGAACGCCCAGAGCAGGCCACAGAGCGGGCAGACCCAGAGCAAGAGCGCGCCGAGGTAGTAGCCGCCGGGCACAGAGAGCAGTGCGCCGCCGGCGAGTGCGAGGGCGAACCAGCCGCCAGCGCCGACGGGTTTCGCCGGAAACGGAGCCTTCGGTACGTCAGCGGCGACGCCCGCGAACAACCGCGAAAAGAGCAGTCCCGTCAGCAGTGGTTGGAGGAAGAAGAAGGCGAACTCACCGAACGGCGTGTAGCCGATTCGCCCCACGACGGCGTCGGTGGGATAGAACCAAACGCCTTCACGGATGAGATAGCCGTCCCAGGGCAGGGCGTAGACGGTGGTGAGCGTGGCGAGGACGGTGACGGCGACGAGCGTACGACGGAGGCGGGTTCTATCAGTCGTTGCGGCGAGCGCCAGGGCTGGTACGCCGAGTGTGAGCAGCGAAAACGAGAGGTAGGTGAGCGGGGCCATTCGGTCAGAATTCGCGGGTGGCGTCGCTCAGGGGATGAGTTGCTCGCCGTCGTCGTCGTAGACGGTGATGGCGTCCACCGGGCAGACGCGGGCGGCGAACTTGGCGTCGAACTCCTCGCCCTCGGGCACTTCGCGGACGAAGATGTCCTCGTCGACTTCCTCGCCGTCGATGAGGTCAGCCTTCCCTTCGGTCTCGTCGCGGGCGAAGCCTTCCTCCCACTCGGCGACGCACTGGAACATTCCGATGCAGGTGTCGCGGTCGAATTCGATTTTCATGGCCTGCGCTTTGGCCGAGTGGGTATTAGGGTTGACGGAGGGTGCGACACTTTAAACGCAAAGACCTCCCAACAAGGGAGTAATGGATGTCGCGGACCTCACTTCCGTCCCCGAGTGGTTCCCGGGCCACCTGCAGGACGCCGGTATCGAATCGCTCTATCCGCCACAGGGCGAAGCAGTCGAGGCGGGAATCACGGAGGGACAGAGCATCGTCGCGAGCGTGCCGACGGCGAGTGGGAAGACGCTCATCGCCCAACTCGCCATGCTCGCGAGCGTCGAGCGCGGCGGGAAAGCACTCTATATCGTTCCCCTGCGCGCGCTCGCGAGCGAAAAAAAGGCCGAGTTCGAGCAGTTCGAGCAGTACGGCCTGACAATCGGCGTCTCGACGGGCAACTACGAATCTGACGGCGAGTGGCTCGGCAAGTGCGACATCGTCGTCGCGACCAGCGAGAAAGTGGACTCGCTCGTGCGAAACGGCGCACCGTGGATCGACGAATTGACCTGCGCCGTCGCGGACGAAGTCCACCTCGTCGACGACCGCAATCGCGGTCCGACGCTCGAAGTCACCCTCGCGAAACTCCGCCAGCGCAACCCCGGCCTCCAGACGGTCGCGCTCTCTGCGACCGTTGGCAACCCCGAGGACATCGCAGACTGGCTGGACGCGACGCTCATCGACTCCGACTGGCGGCCAATCGAGTTACAGAAGGGCGTCCACTACGGACAGGCGCTCCATCTGGAAGACGGTACACAGCGGTCACTCCCGGTCAGAAACGGCGAGAAACCGACCGCGGCTATCGTCAAAGATACGCTCGAAGACGGCGGCTCGACGCTCGTATTCGTCAATTCGCGGCGGAACGCGGAGGCCGCCGCGCGCCGCCTCGCAGGGGCCGTCGAAGACTTCCTCGACGCAGACGAGAAACGGCAACTCGCGGAACTCGCAAAAGAGATTCGCGATATTTCGGACACGGAGACGAGCGACAACCTCGCGGACGCGGTGAAGCGAGGCGCAGCGTTCCACCACGCCGGGCTGACTAACGACCACCGGACGCTCGTCGAGGATGCGTTCCGCGAGCGGCTCATCAAGGTGGTTTCCGCGACACCGACGCTCGCAGCAGGCGTGAACACGCCGAGTCGCCGCGTCATCGTCCGCGACTGGCGGCGCTACGATGGCACGCTCGGCGGGATGAAACCGCTCTCGGTGCTCGAAGTCCACCAGATGTGCGGGCGGGCGGGGCGGCCAGGACTCGACCCCCACGGCGAAGCCGTCTTGCTCGCGAACTCCCATGACGAACTCGACGAGTTGTTCGACCGCTACATCTGGACCGGTCCCGAGAACGTGCGCTCGAAACTGGCCGCCGAACCCGCGATGCGCACCCACATCCTCGCGACCGTGGCCTCCGGCTTCGCCGATTCCCGCGAGGGCTTGCTCGAATTCTTAGACCAGACGCTCTACGCGACGCAGACGACCGAACAGGGGCGCATCGAACAGGTGCTCGACAACGTCCTCGACTACCTCGAAGTGAACGGGTTCTTAGAACGCGAGGGCGACGATATGTTCGCGACGAGCATCGGCCACACCGTCTCGCGGCTGTACGTAGACCCGATGAGCGCCGCCGAAATCATCGACGGCCTCCGCGCGACAGACGAACGCCCGACCGCCTTCGGGTTGTATCACCTCGTGAGTCGGACGCCGAACATGTATCAGCTCTATCTGCGCTCCGGCGACCGCGAACAGTACACCGAAGAGGCCTACGAGCGCGAGGATGAGTACCTCGGCCGGATGCCGAGCGAGTTCGACGCCGGCCCCTTCGAGGACTGGCTTTCGGCGCACAAAACCGCCCGCATGATGGAAGACTGGGCGAGCGAGGAGGACGAAGACCGCATCACCGACCGCTACGGCATCGGGCCGGGCGACATCCGCGGGAAGGTGGAGACGGCCGACTGGTTGCTCGGAGCCGCAGAGCGCCTCGCTGGGGAACTCGACCTGCAATGGGCACCCGCCGTCAGAGAGGCGCGAAAGCGCGTCCAGTACGGCGTTGGCGAGGAACTTCTCGACCTCGCGGGCGTGCGCGGTGTGGGTCGAAAACGCGCCCGCCGGCTGTTCGAAGCCGGCATCACGACCCGCGCAGAGCTTCGAAATGCGGACAAGGCGGTCGTTCTCGGGGCGCTCCGCGGCCGGCGCAAGACCGCAGAGAACATCCTCGAAAACGCCGGGAGGCAGGACGCCTCGATGAGCGGCGTGGACCCCGATTCGGAGGCAAAGGCGCAGGCGACGTCGGCCACCCAGTCGCCAGACGACGAGAGCGAAGAGGACCAGGCGACGTTCGGTGATTTCTGATGCGCGTGGTCGAAGGAACGGCTGAAATCGAAGACATCACCGCCTTCGTCAGCCGGTTACAGGAGATTGGTGCGGAGACCGATTGTACGATTCAGGCGTTCGACTCGCGGTACGTCGTGAGCGACGCGCACCTTCGGCGGGCGGTGGAACTCGCGGACCGGGCGTTCGAACGCGGTGAGAACGTCGCCGACGACCGCGCGGTCGAAATTCTGCTCTACGTCGCCGCCCGCCGCCAGATAAACCGGGCGCTCGCCATTGGGGCGAACGAGGGCGAGTGTGACCTCGTCGTGTTGGTCGATGCGGAGCGCGAGAACGGAGACGAACAGGCGGCGAGCGCGGCGGTTTCCGACCTGCTGACCGAGAAGAAAACACTCGGTCACTACGACGAAGAGCGCGTCTGCACCTTCTTCGACATTGGCGAGGCGGAACGCGGCGCGTCGAATGCGTCGCTCGAAGCCCTCGTGCTGGAGCAGGTTGCTCTGCTCGATGTGTCGAAGTGAGCAGGAGAAGACGTATTCCGGCGTCGGGCTCGGCGTCGGCATTCTCGTGACCATCGGCATCCTTGTCGGACTGTTGTTCCTCGGTCGCATCCTCTCCTGGGTTGGCCTCTAATCCGCTGCTTTTTGTGTTCGTCCCGCGTATGCGGCCTCATGCCATCGATTCACGATCCGGTGGCACTCGGTGGCTGTGACGTGGCCAATCGACTGTACCGCGCCCCGTTACTGGAATGTGCAGGCACGGGGCCGGATTCGGTCGAGATACTCACGGAGAAACTCGAACCAGCCGCCGCGTCGGGCGTCGGACTCATCTTTCAGGGGGCGACCATCGTTCAAGGCGAGGGCGGCTGTGCGGCCCCCGGTATGACGCGCGTTCACGACCCCGCGTTCGTCGCGACCCTCTCTGGACTCACCGACGCGATTCACGACCACGGCGGGCGTATTTTCTTGCAACTCGAACACGGCGGCTTGCGGAGCATGGAGACGTGGCACGCGGGCTACCGGCAGAAACACCCACACCTCCCGCAACTGGCCGTCTCGCGGCCCCCGGCAGTGCTCCGGGCACTCGACCGGTTCGGCGTACTTGCCTACGATGCACGCGTCCTCTCGACCGACGAGGTGTACGACCTGGCGGCGGATTTCGGCGTCGCGGCGGGACACGCGGTGGACGCCGGGTACGACGGCATCCACCTCGCCGGAGCGAACATGGGCATCATCCAGCAGTTCCTCTCGCCGTACTACAACCGACGGGAAGACGAGTTCGCCGACGGCTTTCGATTTCTCGAATGCGTCTACGAGGCGATTCGCGATCATGCGGGCGACGTGCCGCTCGTGACGAAGATTCCGGCGGAGACGGCGGCCCCCGCATTCGCGCGGCCGCGACTCTCGTTCGACGACGGCGTGGAACTGGCCCGCCGAGCCGCCGACCTCGGGTTCGATGCGCTCGCGCCCGTGCAGGTCTCCACGTTCTGGGATACGAGCATCGTTCGTGGTGCGTTTCCGGCGCGAGCGTGGCAATTAGACGACTTGCAGTCGGGGTACGAAGCAGCGTTCGGCGGGCGATGGCGAGCGCGACTGGTTGCACTCGCCAATCGCCTACAGGCGCGGCGGTTCTCGCGAGATGCGGGGTGGAACGAGGCAATCTGTCGGGCCGTCCGCGGGGTGGTGGACGTGCCAGTGTTGCTGGAAGGTGGCGTTCGGTCGCGGCCACAAATCGACCGCCTGCTCTCGACCGGTGCGTGCGATATGGTCGGGTTGGCCCGGCCGTTCTACGCGGAACCGCGACTCGCGACGCGCTTGCTCCGGCAGGTCGACAGTCGGGTCGTCTGTGAGAGCTGTAACAACTGCACCGTCCCGCAGGTGACGGGTGCGGAAGGCGTGTGTCGGACGCCCCACGTTCTCAGGCGGCGGGGGGAACTGGAACGCGGCGGCGCGTACGACCAGAAGTAGCCGCATCCCAAAGCCTCAAATGCCGTCCTTTCTGATGATTCTCCGATGAGTATGCTCTCGCCGACGTCGAAACACGTCGAGTTGACCGTCGAAAACGAGTCCGTCGGCGTTCGCTATCTGACCGCCGGAGAGGGGGACCCTATTGTCCTGTTACACGGCATCGGCCTCGACGCGGCCACCGTCTCCTGGCGACACACGCTGCCGGTGCTGGCCGAAGACCACGAGGTCTACGCCCTCGACTTCCCCGGCCACGGCGAGAGCGAGAAGCCGAACCGCCGGTACACCACGGACTACTATCAGGACGTTCTCGCCGCGTTCCTCGACGACCTCGACATCGATTCGCCCACGCTCGTCGGCATTTCGATGGGTGGGGCGGTTGCGCTCGGCCACGCGCTCGACGACGAGGTCGACCGGCTGGTTCTCGTGAACAGCCACGGTCTCGGGAGCGACGCCCCCTGGCGGTTTCCGGCGTCAGTGGCGCTCTGGACACCCGGCTTCGATTCGTTCTGGTGGGCCGGAGCGACCGGGTCGCGCTTTTCCGTGCGCGAGAGTCTCCGCCAATTCACGAGCAACGCGGAAGCCGAATTCGTAGACGACGTGTACCAGGCGACCCAGGACCCGGCGGTGGGCGAGGCGCTCACGAGTTGGCAGCGAAGCGAATTCCTGCTCGGTGGGCTGAAAACGAACTACGTCGGAGAGTTAGATGAGGTGTCAGTCCCCACGCTGCTCGTCCACGGCAAAGACGACCCGCTGTTTCCGGTATCCTGGTCGGTTCGCGCGGCGGAGAAAATCAGTGATAGCGACCTGCACGTCTTCGAAAATTGTGGCCACTGGCCGCCTCGGGAACAGCCGCGAGCGTTCAACGGCGTGGTCCAGTCGTTCTTGAACGGGCAGTCCTAGGCCGCTGGGCGCTTGTCGAGGAGGACGACGGCTTCGCCGTCGACGATGGTGTCCTCGCCGTCGGTGACGATGGTCGAGAGGCGATATCGGTAGTTGCCGAGGTCCTCTACGATTTCCACCTCCGCGGTGACGCGGTCGCCGATGCGAATCGGGTTGCGGAACTCCACGTCTTGCGAGAGGTAGATGACGAGGCCGGGAAGGCGAGCCAGCGCGGCGCTGATGAGGCCCGCGGCGAGTGTGCCGTGGACGATGCGACCCTTGAAGCGTGTCTTTTCTGCGTACTCTGCGTCGAGGTGCAGCCGGTTCGTGTCGCCGCTCGCGCGCGCGAACTCGATGACGTCCTCCTCTGTAATCGTCTTCGTGAATCGGACTTTGTCGCCGATGTCGAGGGCGTCTCGCCGGTCTGCGGTGACTTCGACGTCCCAGTCGTCGAGATTCACGCCTGCGAGCGCGTGTACGTCGTCGTCTTCTGCTTCCGTGTCGCTGGTCGAGGTTTCACCATTCGAACTCAGCGTCGGAACCCCGAACGCAGCGAGGGTTGCCCGATTCGCCTCCCATGCACTGTTGAACAGACGTGTGGACGTTTTCATCCACGTTTCTGCCAACGATTGGTGCCGCGGTTCAGAACTCATCAATACCTGCGATTCGTTCTCGCACATCATAAAGTATTGTGTTGATATGTACAAGCACTACCACCCAGAACCATTGAATGGTAATAGATGGTATCTTGAGTAATCTTTATCCCTTTGGAGGGTGTAGGTGGTGTTGAGCAATGACCGAGAATGACGAGATGATGTGGACGCCGGCGCAGTTTGCCCGGCAGTTCCAGCAGGCGAGCCAGCAGGCACTCGACCAGCAACAGGACCTTATGCAGTCCATGTTCGGGGCGAGTACGGGGTCGGGGCTTTCCGGTCTCTCGCAGCTTGGCGCGATGAGTATGGGCATGGCGACGTTCAAGACCCGTGTCCAGAGCGGGGGACGCATCAGCATCCCCGACGCCGAGCGCGAGGCGCTCGACATTGAAGAAGGCGACATCGTCCAAACGGTCGTCATTCCGGTCAAACGCAACAGAGAGGATTAAATCATGAGTCAATACACAACGCCTGTTTCGGCAGCATTCGAGATGCAGCGCACGATGATCAACCAGAGCCAGCGCATGGCAGAGCAGACCATCTCCTTCCAGAAGAACATGGGTAAGCTCTTCCTCAACGGTGTCGAGAGCCAGAAGTCCGCCCAGCAGTCGGGCGTCGCCTTCACGAAGGCCGCTTTCCACAGCTACTTAGACGCAATCGAGGCAACGGTGCCCGGCTCCCGCGGCAACGTAGAGCAGGTCCGTGACATCGTCGACGAGCAGTTCGACACGCTCGCAGAGAGCCACGCCGAACTGTTCGACGGCTTCGAACAGGAGTTCGAGCGCAGCGTCGAGAACTACGACGAACTCTCCGAGGAGTACCTCGACGCGCTCAAAGAGCAGACGAAGCTCATGCTCGAGACCAACGAGGACATGGAGTCCCAGACGGTCGAAGCAGTCGAGCGCTTCGAGTCCCAGGCAGAGGAGTTCCAGGACCAGGCCCGCGAGCAGCTCGAAGCCTGATTCGGCGAATCACTTTTTACCGCGGTCACCCGATTATTTATCATGAGTAATATGAGCCAAAACGAGATGCAAGAGCAGTGGAGTCAGTTCGTAGAACAGTGGAACGACAGCGTCGCGCGTTCGTTCGAGAAGAACATGGAAGCCCAATCGGCCTTCCTCGACGCCTGGGCCGACGCCTTCGAGGACTCCGTGCCGGACGAAGAACAGCTCACCCAGGGCATGGAAGGCTACTCCCGCGCCTACGAGGTGTGGATGGACGCCGCAGAGCGAATGATGACGCGAGCGAGCGACATGGCCGAGGGCGAGGACGTGGACGTAACCGAGTTCCGCGACATCTGGCTCCAGAGCGCCAACAAGGCGTTCAAAGAGGCCATGAGCACCTCCGCGTTCGCCGCCGGCACCGGCCAGTTCGTCGAGGCGATGATGGAGATGCGCGACCAGGCGGACGCCGCGAGCGAAGACGCCCTCCAGCAGTGGGGCTTCGCCACGCGCAGTGACGTTATGGAAGTCGGCGAGCGCCTCGTCGAACTCGAGCGCCGCCAGCAGCGCGTCGAAGACAAGCTTGACCAGCTCCTAGAGGAGAACTGAGATGGCTTTCATGAACCCGGTCGCAGCGACCCTTGACCTCCAGCGCCGTGCGTTCGAAGCCGCCACCGAGGGCTTCGAAAAGGGCGACATCGCCCCCGAGCAGCTGGCGCGAATGCTCGAAGTCGACGTAGGCGAGACGCCGAGTGAGGTCGTCTACACCGAGAACAAGCTGGAACTGCTCCACTACGAGTCGCGGACCGACGAACAGCACAAGGTCCCCATCCTCATCGTCTACGCGCTCATCAATCGACCGTACATCCTGGACCTCCAGCCAGACCGCAGCGTGGTTCGCCACCTGCTCGACGCGGGTCACGACGTGTACCTCATCGACTGGAACGAACCGTCCCGGATGGACGCCCACCTGACGCTCGACGACTACGTCAACCGCTACATCGAGAACTGCGTGGACGTCGTCCGCGAGCGCTCCGGCCAGGATTCCATCAACGTCCTCGGCTACTGCATGGGCGGGACGATGAGCGCGATGTACGCCGCACTCCACCCGGAGAAAGTCCGCAGCCTCGGCCTGATGGCCGCTGGCCTGTGTTTCAACGATACGGGTGGCGTCCTCGAACTCTGGGGCGACGAGGAGTACTACTCGCCCGAGTCCGTCGCCGACACGCTCGGCAACATGCCCAGTGAGTTGCTCGACGTGGGCTTCGCGCTCATGGACCCAGTGGACAACTACGTCAACAAGTACGTCCGCCTGTTCGACAACTTGGAGAACGAGGACTTCGTCGAGAATTTCGGCCGCATGGAGATGTGGCTCTCGGACGGCATCGACGTGGCGGGCAACGCCTACGTCCAGTTCTTAGAGGACATCTACCAGCAGAACAAACTCTATAAGAACGAACTCGAACTGAACGGCAAGCGCGTGAACCTGGAGAACATCGACATGCCGGTCCTCCAGATTATGGGCGAGTACGACCACCTCATTCCCCCAGAGTCCTCGAAGCCGTTCAACGACGTCATCGGCAGCGACGACGTGGAGACCTACGAGTTCCCAACCGGTCACATCGGCCTCTCGGTCTCCGGCAGTTCCCACCGCGACCTCTGGCCGCGCGTGAGCCAGTGGTTCTACGACCACTCGCCGGTCGAGGAGGAACCGGAAGCAGAAGCCGAGGTCGAACCCGACGCAGACGGCGAGGAGGCCGTCGAAGCCGAAGACGCGGGCGCGACCATCGAAATCGAAGACACGGAAGCAGACGAGACCGAGCAATCGAGTCTCGTCTCCGAAGAAGACCCCGCGCCGGACGTCGAATCCGTAGACGGCATCGGGCCGACCTACGCAGACCGACTCCGTGAGGCGGGCATCAAGACGGTGACCGACCTCGCAGTCGCAGACGTGGCGACCATCGCGGAGGTTGCCAAGGTGTCAGAAGAGCGGGCGCAGTCCTGGAAAGACCAGGTCTGACCCCGGAACGACTTTCCTTTCTCCCTGCGAAGTGTGGGACATGCTCACAAACCAGACGTGTCTGGTGACCGGCGGGTCTCGCGGTATTGGCCGAGGAATCGCACTCGATCTGGCACGGAACGGTGCAACGGTCGTGGTGAACTATCGGTCGAGCGAGGCCGAGGCGGCGGCCGTCGTCGACGAAATCGAGGCCAATGGCGGAACTGCCGTTTCACTCCAGTGTGACGTCTCGAACTACGACGAGGTGAGCGGAATGTGCGAGCGCGTCCACGACCTCGTCGGCCCCGTCGACGTGCTCGTGAACAACGCGGGCATCACCGTCGACAAGACGTTCAAGAGCATGACCCGCGAGGACTGGGACCGGGTCATCGACGTGAACCTTGGTGGCGTGTTCAACTGCACGAACTGCTTTTTCGACGACCTCCTCGAAGCCGAACACGGCCGACTGATCAACATTTCGAGCGTGGTCGGTCAGCAAGGGAACTACGGACAGGCCAACTACGCGACGACAAAGAGCGGCCTGTTCGGATTCACCCGAACCATCGCCCTCGAGATGGCCCGGTACAATTCGACGGCCAACTGCGTCGCCCCCGGGTTCGTCCGCACCGAGATGCTGGAGACGGTCCCCGACCGGGTCCAAGAGAAAATCCTGAGTCGCATCCCGCTCGGCCGGTTTGCGGAAGTAGACGACATCACGGGGATGGTGTCGTACATCGCGAGCGCGCAGTCTGCCTACATGACCGGACAGATTCTCTCGGTAAACGGCGGCATGGAGTGGTAACGACCCACATTAATCATTTGCCCAGCCGGATGAACTGTGCCAGCCGTAGTTAATTTCCCGTTCGCTACTTGTGGCAAGAACACCTATCCGTGTGGCTCGACAACGTGAGCGCGTATGCCTCACAGCATCACAGAAGGAGACGAGGGGAAGCCCGTCGTGGGCGCACAGGGTGAACAGGTCGGTCGGGTCATCGACGTCGAACACGGGACGGCATACGTCGAACCCGACCCCGGCCTCACAGACACGCTGATGTCGAAATTGGGGTGGGCGGACCGTGACGAGGACACGTACCCGCTGCAGGAGAACGCCATCGGCGAAATCACGGACGACGAGATTCGGCTGCAGAAGTTCTGAAACTGGGGAGTTTCAGGTGCGTGCCGCCCGCTGGGTGCTCACCCGGGCGGCGGACCTTTTTCGTGCTGCCACACTACCGTCGAGCCATGCGTGTGAGTGTCATTGGCGGGAGCACCGTGGACGACGAGACGTACGACCTGGCCGTGGCGGTCGGCAACGAACTCGCCTCGCGTGGTCACGCCGTCGTCTGTGGTGGTCGGGGCGGCGTGATGGAGGCGGCGTGTCGCGGCGCGCGAGAAGAAGACGGAGAGACGATTGGCATTCTGCCGGGCACGGATCCGGCGCAGGCGAACGCGTTCGTCACCACGCCCATCGCGACGGGCATCGGGAACGCGAGAAACGTCCTCGTCGTACTGAACGGTGCGGCCGTCATTGCAATCGACGGACATTACGGAACGCTTTCTGAGCTCGGTCACGCGCTCGATTTCGGCAAACCTGTCGCAGGTCTTCACACTCACGAAATCGACGGTGTGAAATCAGTGAAATCTCCGCTGGCGGCGATTTCTCACGTCGAGTCCGCGGTGCGCTGAGTGGAACCTGAGAGAAAAAGGTAATGTATCTGTCCATCAGAGTGTAGGAAAGAAAATGACTGCTCGGGCCGGGACAGAAAGAGGTGTGCGATGAGTGGCAGTGAGAACGCCACCGGCGAAGCAGACTTTCACGACGCAGTCGAATCGCTAGAACAACTCGGGTTAACGACGTACGAGGCGAAGGTGTTCATCACCCTCCAGCGGTTGCGGACGGGCACCGCCCGCGAGGTGAACGAGGCGACGAGCGTTCCCCGCTCGCAGGTGTACGCCACTGCAGAGAGTCTCGAATCGCAGGGCCTCATCGAGATTCAGGAGTCGAACCCCATCACGTACAAACCGGTGGCCATCGAGGAGGCGCGGGAACTGCTCACGCGGCGCTTCGAGCGCGAGCAAAATCGGGCGTTCAGTTACGTCGAACAGGCCATCTCCGAGGGGACGGGCATCGAAGAGCGCGAGGACATCTGGACCATCAGCGGGGCGGCGCGCATCAACAATCGCGCCGTGACTCTCATTGAGGGGACCACCGACCGCCTCGTGTTCGGAACGGGTGACCCACGCCATTTCCCGCCCGGTGTGTGTGAAGCCCTCGCCTCCGCCGACGCGCGAGGCGTGGACGTGACGGTGCTCAGTGACGACCCCAGCGTTACGGAAATCGTCGGCGACATCGACATCGAGGCCGAACCACCGCGTGGGTATCGACCGAGCGACGCCCAAACCGGGCGATTCCTGCTCGGTGACGACGACGTCATCCTGCTTTCGGTGGCCGCTCACCGTTCGGGTGAGGAAGCGGGTCTCTGGAGTTCGAACACAGAATTTGCAACCATCCTGATGCAGGTGGTCGAGGCCGGATTGTTCGAGGGACTCTGAGCCACGCGCGGTGCAATTTTTGACGCAGAATCACCCACCGGCAACTACTTTGCCGACGAAACGAGTGGTTGTGTACCAATGGCATACGAGACGATTCTCGTGGAGCGCGACGCCGGCCGCGCCACGGTGACGCTGAACCGTCCGGAGAAACTGAACGCGATGACCGGCGAGACCTTCGTCGAACTTCACGACGCGTTCCGCGAGTTCGCAGACGAGGACCTCGATGTGGTGACGATTCGCGGGGCGGGCGACCACTTCTCTGCGGGTGTGGACATGGCGGGTGTTCCAGAATGGGCCCAGCAAAAGCCGATTGCCGTCCGCGACAACCTCGAAGTCGTCCACGACGCACTCAGAACTATCGAGGGGCTGGACGTGCCCATCGTCGCCGCCATCGACGGCTACGCACTCGGCGGCGGCCTCGAACTCACGCTGGCCTGTGACATCCGGGTGGCGAGTCACCGCTCGAAATTTGGCCTCCCGGAGGCGAACATGGGCCTCGCGATGGACTTGGGCGGCGCACAGAAGTTACCTGGCATGATTGGCGAGGGGATGACCAAGTGGCTCATCATGACGGGCAAGAACATCGACGCCCAGCGGGCTTTCGACGTCGGTCTCGTCGAGCAGGTCGCAGCCGAAGGCGAGTTCGACGCGATGGTCGCGGACCTCGAAGACACGCTCGCGGAGAAACCAACCTACGTCCTCGGCATCGCAAAGCGCCAGGTCCACTCCGCGCGCCCGTCAAACTTAGACGAGGCGATGAATCAGGCGATTCACCACGCGCTCACGGCGTACCAGGAAGACGAGACCCAGCGGCGAGTCACCGAGTTCCTGGACCGCTAGGGCACCCGCGCAAACATTCCGAGCGCCTCCATCGACAGCACGCGATCGTCGTCCTGGTTGAACGCCGAAAACTCGTAGCGGACGTGCCCGCGATTCGGGTCATTCGCCGCCGGTTCGGTGTCGAGTACCTCAACGCGCACCGAGAGGGTGTCACCGGGCCTGACGGGTCGATGCCAGCGTAACTCGTCTACGCCGCTGGCTCCGAGACTCGCCGTTTCGTTCAGGAGGTTGTCGGCGAGCAGGCGCATCGACACCGCACAGGTCTGCCACCCGCTCGCGATGAGTCCACCGAACATCGACTCGGCCGCCGCCTCCGGGTCCACATGAAACGGCTGGGGGTCGTACGTCTCTGCGAATTCGATTATCTCCGCTTCAGAGAGCGTCACGCTCCCGAACTCGAACGTCTGTCCGGCTTCGAACTCCTCGAAGTGGGTGGGAAGCATGGTCCTCCTTCCCCGGACACCCACCTAAGTGTGCGGAAAGTGGTAACACACCACCCCTTCGTTTCCACTGGAATGGTGGCGAGTGACACGGCCAGAAAGTCGAGTGACGGCGCGTACACGCCCGCCTGAAAAGTTGCAGTGGAAACGAAGGGGTTTGTGAACGCGTGGCGAGTCAGACGAGTTCGCGCAGGTGGTCTGCGAAGCCGGTCGAATCGCGAATGTTACGCAGGATGATTTCGAGGTGGCCGCTACCGCCGGCGGCGATCTGGACGTTGCCGAGACCGACGAGCGTCTCGAGGACCGACCGGTTCTCCTGGATGCCACGCACCTTAGAGAGGGGGAGTTCCTTGCGGACGAGCGAGAGGAACCGGTACTCGCTGATGATGCGTTCGTTGGTCAGGTAGTAGCTCGTGAGCGAGTTCTGCCAGTAGGTGACCAACCCCTGTGAGAACAACACCAGCCCGACGATGAGCGCGACGAGCGGGTAGACGAGCGGTTCCTGCGTGAAGTAGGTGAGGTAGGTCGCGGCGAGCAGGAACGCAAAGCCGACGACCAGTCGTATCGCAGCGACGCGCTGGGTCGGGTGGCGGAGGTCGATGACGTACTCGTTGTCGCTCAGTTGAACCGCGGTGGGTGCGGCGAGCTGGACGTACACGCCCACGAGGGCGATGACGAGGCCGAAGCCGACGAGCGCCCAGCCGAGAATTTGCGGGTAGACGAGCGTCGTCAGATCGAGGAGGATACGCCCGCCGCCGACCAGAAACGGCAGCGCGATAAGCGAACTCCAGACGAGGGGTGCGCCGCGGGCCACCGCTAGCGCCCCCTCGTGAGTTCGACGAGCACGCCGATGATAGAGACCACGAGGCCGATGATTGCGAGCGTCTCCGGGTCCGTGAGGCCGCGGTCGCCACTCGAAAGGAACCCGCGTTCGTTCGCAAGGTCGTCGGCAGAGCGACCCTGCATCGTGTCACCGCCGATAGACTCGGTGGTCACCGCCGTGTTAGCCGGTTTGGGCGTGTTCTGGCTCTGGGTCACGACGGCCGTCTCCTCCTCAGGGGCCGTGTCCGGGATGAAATCGACGTAGAACCAGACGTTATCCACGTACTCGACTTGCTCGTCGGATGAGTTCCAGCGATAGAGCGTGAGGTTGAGGTACTCGGTTCCGTAGTCGAAACTGTCCGGCGAAACGGTGTACCAGGCGGTGTACGCGCCGCCGTCGCTCACGGTGAGCCAGTCGGTACAGCTTTCGGCGTAGGTCTCAGTCGAGAGGCAGACGAAGTAATAGTCGTACCCCGGGTCGCCGAGGAACTCGTAGACAACGAAAAACTGTTCTGAAGCGTGGACGTACGGGACGCCGTCGGCCCGCGTCGTGAACCCGCCGTCGTCGCTGACGAGTGCGTCGCCCGATAACCACACCGTCAGGTGATGGCTCTGGAAGATGAACAGCACGTCGTCCTCCTGTGCCGCAACCGGCGCCACCGCGATACTCAGGGCCATCAGCACGACGAACCCCACGCCCAGGAGACGATACAGTCGTCTCAGCATCCCACCCACCACGGCTTCTCACCCGGAGATACGTCAGAAACACCGATAACCGTTTGCGTGAGAGTGACTGACGCGGAACCAGCAAGAAAACCATATTTTCGACTGCAACGAACGGCCTATTCTCTAGTCACGAGAACAACAATACTGCCTTCTGTGAGAGTTTTACACTCGAAATGAGGGGGTTCAGTGGTGGCCCGGGGAAGCCCTCGGCTGTGCGAGTTGGTCTGAGAGAATTGTGTGACGTTCGAAACGAACGCCGGTTAGTAGTCCCACGCAGATTCGAACTCGGTCGCGTCGAAGACGCTCCCTGCTCGAATCAGGTGGAATCGTTCAGAGATAGTCCCACGCAGATTCGAACTGCGGTCGTCAGCCCCAGAAGCTGACAGGATTGGCCACTACCCCATGGGACTCCTTCAGCACACATCGGTAGACGCCACCCCTTTGTAAGCGTTGCGCGTTCGCGCTCCGTGTGTCACCGATTTTCGCACGGACGAACGTGCATATATCGACGGCTACTTATGCCCAAACTATGCAGTACCGTGTATGTACGTTGGACGGTTCATCGTCATTGGCCCCGGAATCGGGGCGTACCGCGTTTCTTCCCGCTCGTTTCCGAATCGACACGTCGTCGACCGCGAAGGAACCCTGACCGTCGCCCCGACGGCGGACGCAGAACCGACAGACAATCCCTACGTCTCGTACAACTGCCTGCGAATCGCGGGCGACACGGCCGTCGTCGGCAACGGCTCGCACGTCGACCCCATCACGGAGAAAATCGAACGGGGCTACCCCGCCCGTGACGCGCTCGTCGAGGCGCTGCTCACGATGGACTACGAAAAGGATAGCTACGACACCCCGCGCATCGCTGGCACGGTGGGCGAAGAGAGTTTCATCGGCATCGTCCGCAACGACGCTCTCATCGTGACGCAAGTCACGGAACCAACGCTCGTCGCCACCTACGAGAGCGACACACCCGAAGCCTACGACCTGAACACGAAAGTCGCCACCGAGGCGGCGAATGCGGTCTACGACGCCGACTTCGAACACGCGGTCTGTGCCGCCGCCGTCTCACGAACAGCAGACGGGTTCGAGACGGCGATCCGGAACGGGAATTAAGGGACTTCGTCACCTGTTTTGCGGTATGCAACTCGGCGTCATCTCTGACGTCCACGGAAACCTCCCCGCACTGGAGGCCGTCTTCGACGCGATGTCCTCGGTAGACGCGCTCGTCTGCGCCGGGGACGTGGTCGGCTACAATCCGTGGCCCGGCGAGTGTGTAGACCTGCTTCACGAACACGACGTTCTGACGATTCGAGGCAACCACGACCGGGCCGTCGTGACCGGCACCGCCGACCACTTCAACGGGATGGCGCAGGCGGGCGTTCGCTACGCAGAACGCGTCCTGACCGAGGCACAGCACGAGTGGCTCGCCGCCCTGCCGGTCGAACGAACCGAGTTCGACGGACGGGTCAAACTCGTCCACGGGCATCCCGACGACCCGGACCGCTACACGTACCCCGACGTCTTCTCGCCGTCGATGCTCCGTGGCGAAAATTTGCTCGTGACGGGTCACACGCACGTCCAGGGCCACCGCACGTTCGAGGAGGGCGTCGTGTTGAACCCGGGGAGCGTCGGTCAACCCCGCGACGGCGACCCGCGAGCGGCCTACGCCGTCGTAGACCTCGATTCGATGGCGGTGACCGAACGACGCGTCAGCTACGACATCGACGCAGTCGAGAAGAAAGTTCGCGAGGTCGGCCTTCCCGAAGACATCGCCCGGCGACTCCGCCGCGGACGGTAAACTGCCGGCGGATAGGGAGGCAGCTCAGACCGGTCTGAGTTCCGCAGAGAAGTGGCGCAGTTCCTTCATCGGCGGTTCCGAGACGATTTCGAGGCCGGACACCGAGTCACGACGCTCGTAGACGCCGGCGACTGTCTCCGCAATATGTTCCAGATGCTCGCGGTTGTACGTCCGCCGTGGGAGGGCCAGTCGGACGAGTTCGGGCCGGTTCGTTCCGGGGAAGGCGAAGCTTCCGAGTTCGACGCCGCGAACTCCACCCTCGCGGTAGAGTTCGCAGACGAGTGCCTGTCCGGGGAATTCTTCGAGGGGAATGTGTGGGAAGAAGCCCTCGGCGTCGAGGTAGACGGCGTGGCCGCCCGCCGGCAGGTACACCGGGAGGTTCGCGTCGTCGAGGAGCCCAGCGAGTTCCTGGACCTGTCCGACCCGCGATTCGACGTACTCCTGGGTCACCGCCTCGCGAAGTCCCTGTGCCATCGCCTCGATGTCGCGTCCGGCGAGGCCGCCGTAGGTCGAAAAGCCCTCGTAGAGGATGGCTCGCTGACGGGTGTGTTCGAAGAGGTCGGCGTCGCGGCAGGCGACGAAGCCGCCGATGTTGACGAGGGCGTCTTTCTTTCCGCTCATGACGAGCGCGTCGGCGTAGGAGAGTTCCTCACGGGCGATGTCGGCAATCGAGTGGTGTTCGTAGTCTTCCTCTCGCTGCTGGATGAAGTAGGCGTTCTCGGCGAACCGGCAAGCGTCCATGACGAACGTGGCGTCGATTTGGGCGGCGAACTCGCTCACGGCGCGGATGTTCGCCATACTCACCGGCTGGCCGGCGGTGGAGTTGTTCGTGATGGTGAGGACGACGACGGGGATGGCGTCTTCGCCGTGTTCCTCGACCACGTCCCAGCCCTTCTCGATATCGAAGTTGCCCTTGAAGGGCTCGTCAGACTGCATCTCCATCGCGCCGCTGACGGGGCAATCGACGGCTTCAGCACCCGCATTCGCGATGTGCGCACGAGTGGTGTCGAAGTGGGTGTTGTTCGGCACGACGTCGCCCTCCTCGAGCAGCGTCCCGTAGAGGACGTTCTCGGCACCGCGGCCCTGATGGGTGGGGACGACGTACTCCATGCCCATTACGTCGGAAACGGCGTCTTTGAGGTTCTCGAAACTGCTGCTGCCGGCGTAGGCTTCGTCGCCGAGCATCATCGCGGCCCATTGCTCTGCGCTCATCGTCCCCGTTCCGGAGTCGGTGAGCAGGTCGATGTACACGTCCTTCGAGGGAAGGTTGAACACGTTGTAGCCGGCAGCTTCCAAGTTCTCGTCTCGGACCTCACGAGACGGCAGGTGAATCCGCTCGACCATCTTCGATTTGTACGCGGTCATTGGTCGGAAGGGGTAGCGGGAGGTACATAATTTCACGCATACAGGAGTGAACACTCTGGCGAGACATCGAGAACCAGTGTGCAAAGGTGGACAGTGCTGTCCAGAAACAGCGGTGTCGGTCAGAAGTTGGTCTGAATCGCTTTGAGCGCGTCTTCGCGGACGTCCCAGTCGACGAAGATGCCGACCGACGAGGCGCTCGTGATGACGTCGTGAATCGAGATGTGGGCGTCCGCGAGCGGCGAAATGATGTCCCGGACGACGCCGGGTTGGCTCATCAGGCCGCCCGTGACGCGGATGACGGCGATGTCGTCGTCCACTGTCACGCTGGAGAGCAGTTCCTCATCGACGACGCACTGGTGGAGGACCTTTTCTGCCTCCGCAGCGCGGTCCGTAGCGATGTAGAAGGTCACCGAGTCCATCCCGCTTGCGACGGCGTCGATGTTGATTTCCGCCTCGGCGAGCGTCTGAGAGAGCGTCGCGAGAATCCCCGGTTCGTTTCGGATGGACCGACCCGCAACCGTAATGCAGGCCAGTTGAGTCTCCCGCAGGTCGATGAGGTTCTCGAACTGACCCTCGATACTCGTGCCACCGGACAGGAGGTCGCCGTGCTGGTAGTGGACGACGCGCACGTCGAGGTTCTCGTCCTTGTAGGTGAGTGCGCTCGGGGCGACGACCTCTGCGCCGCGGAACGACAGGTCGCGCAGTTCGTCGACGGTAATCTGGGAGACGTTGCGCGCGCCCTCGACGACGCGTGGGTCGCCGGTCATGACGCCCTCTACGTCGGTAACGATGACGACCTGGTCTGCGCCGGTGTACTTCCCGAGCATGACCGCCGTGGTGTCGCTGCCGCCGCGTCCGAGGGTGGTGACTTTGCCGGTGTGGTCCTGTGCGAGGAAGCCGGTGATGACCGGGACGACGCCCTCCATCGATTTCGCGAGCTCCGCGGCGCGGGCCTTCGTCGCTTCGACGTCGACCTCGCCGTGTTCGTCGGTGATGATTGGCCACTCTTCGCTGCCCGGTTCGAGGAACTTCGCGTCGACGCCACGGGCGCTGAGAGCGGCTTTCAACATTCGGACGCTCGTCCGCTCGCCCATGCTCACGATTTCTGCACGGTCTGCGTCGTCGGCCTCGAAGGTAATCTCTTCGAGGAGGTCGTCGGTGGTCGAGCCCATCGCGCTCGCGACGACCGCGATTTCGTGGCCCGCGGCGACCGCCGCGGCGATCGAATCGGCCGCTCGATTGATTCGGTCGCCGCTGCCGAGGCTGGTACCGCCGAACTTCGCAACTACGCGCATGCTACCACCGCGTGCGTGTGAACGTGACTCATTGGCCCCTCTTTATGAGTCCCGTGAGATAACGTTGTTCATCCTCCGAATGATTGCCGTCTGTTACATTTCCGTCCCATCGTCTGGAAGTTCTGCTGCTGTATCGTCGTTCGAACCGGCCGATTCGGCCGATTGTTCAGTTTCTTCCTCACGGCGCTCGCTCTTTCGTTGCTCCTCTTCTGGGTCGAAGGTGACCATTCCGAGGCCAGAGGTGTACTCGTAGGTGTGCCACTCGGGGATGACGAGGACGCCCTTCATCTTGCGGATGCGAATCTGTTTGAGCAGCGTATCCGGAACGAGTGATTCGGTGAGCCGGAGGTCGATGACCCCATCGACGACGTATTCGAGGTCGTGGGGGAAGAGCGATTCTTCGGTGACGACGGTCGCGCCGGCGTAGACGGGAACGAACCGCCCTTTGCACACGTCCGCCCTGATGGTGCGGACGAAGTCGTAGGCCCGCACCGGCTGGACGAGCGCCCCGAACTCGGTGAGCGAGTCGATGAGCACCATCCCCGAATCGACGATGTGGTGGTTCTCGAGGCAGTTGTCGAGTTTATTCGTCACCTCGTCGATGTCCGTCGGGTCGCGAATCGTCGTCGTCGCTCCCTGGGCGACGCGGTAGAGGTGCTGGTTCCACTCGTTCAGCCGCTCGTACATCCGCTCTCGCGTCGAGAGGCGGTAGGTGAAACAGTCGAGGATGTGCAACTGGTCGCGCTCTAAGTAGGGGAGGACGTTCCAGTCGAAGGTGAGAAACTGCTGGACGAGCGAGCCGGGCGGCTCTTGAAACGTTACGATGACCGCCGATTCACCCCGGCGGAGGGTGCGCCAGACGAGTTCGGCTTGCAGCGCCCGGTCGCGGGTTCCGGCGGGTCCACTCAGGAGGACGAAGGCGTTCCGTGGCGCTCCCTGCGGAAGGCTCTGTTCGAGCGCCGAGACGCCCGGGTCGAACCACATGAAGCCGTGGTACTCCGTGAAGACGAATTCGCTGGTTTCGAGCGCGTCTCGGCACGCAAGCGAGCAGAACTGGTAGTCTACCGCCTCGTCACTGGCCAGAACCGGTTCCTCCGGTATCGGGTGCCGACAGAAGTCACATCGTACCACGTCCGGCCCTTCTTGTCCAGTGCTATCATCCACCATGACACTGTTAGGAATGGAAGCGACAAGAACCATCCGGGTCAGGGATTTAACTCTAATGCCCGCCAAGGGGAGGCTATGGACGTGCGGGATGCCGTTGAAGACGACGCGGGCACACTGGCCGAGATGACCGGTTCTCCGAGCGACGTGATGCGGAATCTCATCCACGACCGGAGTGTGCGCGTCGCGGAGACGAAAGGCGACATCATCGGCTTCGTGAGTTTCGACGCAGAGCACCGAACGGTGTACGTGACGCAGCTTTCAGGCGAGACGAAGGTGGCGAAACGGCTGCTCGACGAACCCCTCCGTTTCGCCTCGAAAGAGCGAATGAGCGTCGAATTACTGGTTCCAGAGGACGAGGCACCGATTCTCGACGCCGCAGACAGCGTGGGCTTTGCCCGCGTCGGGTCGGGGCCGCGATTCGGCACCACGCCGACCGTGAGGTTCCGCAAAGACCCTAGCTGAACGAGCGAATCGTCATCTCCAGCGTGTCGAGGTCGACGATGGGCGCGAAGCCCGAATCCGGGTCGATGTTCACGCTCTTCTGGAAATCCGTCTGAGCCTGCCAGCACCCGCTGTTGAGCGCCAGCACGTTGTGGTACATCCCGTAGCCGAGTTTGTGGACGTGCCCAGTGTGGAAAATGTCCGGCACCTCGTCGATGACGAGATAGTCCTTCTCTTCGGGTGCGACACGGGTGTGACCGCCATACTGGGGCGCGACGTGGCGCTTTTTGAGCAGCTGGTACATCGCCTTGTGTGGCTCTTCGTAACTGGCCTTGTCGGCGGGGAGTTCGGCGATGACCTCGTCGAGTGAAACGCCGTGGTACATCAGAATGGAGACGCCCTCGAGCGTCACGACCGAAGGGTTCGAGGCGATTTTCGCGTCGTGTGCGCTCATGATGTCGCGCAGTTCGTCCGAAAAGCCGGGTTGTGGTTCTGCGAGGCGCACCGCGTCGTGGTTGCCTGGAATCATGACGATGTCCATGTCGCCAGGCACCTCTTTCAGGTACTCGTTGAACTCCTCGTACTGGTCGTAGATGTCGATGATGGTGAGTTCCTCGTCCTGGTTCGGGTAGATACCGACACCCTCCACCATGTCGCCTGCGATGCACATGTACTCCACGTGCTCCGCCTCCTCGGTGTGGAGCCAGTGGGCAAAATCGCTCCACGCGTCGGCCATGAACTCCTGGCTGCCGACGTGCACGTCGCTGATGAGCGCCGCCTGCACGTGACGGTCAGCGGTCGTCGGTTTGTGGGTTCGTGGGATGTCCGGGAAGTAGAGCGACTCGACGAACAGGATACCGGCGTCGTCCGAAAGCGTCCCGTCCACAGCGATGACCTCGTCGAGTAAAATCTCGTCTACGAGGTCCGCAAGCGGCCGGTCTTTCATCACGAGACACGGGAACACACCGTTCGTGTCTTCGAGTTCGATTATCCAGTGGCCGTTCGCCGTCGACCGAACGTCACTGACCATCCCGATGATACCAGCCTCGCTGTTTCCAGGCATCGATTTGAGCGCCCGCGTCGTGCGATGGTTCACGCGGGAACGCAGTTTCGAAGAGAGTCGCTCGTACCGGTCGCGAAACACCGCGACGAAGTCCTCGTATCGGCCCGTTCCGGTACTCTCACCGGTCATGTCGTTCGCAATCTGGAGCGAACGGAGCGCTCGGTCTACCGTCCGTTCGAACGATTCTGGGGACGTTTCTACTGGAGTTGTATCAGTCTTTGCCACTGTTTCTGGTGTGACATCTGCAGTTGAAGTAGAGGGGTCCGTCTCGTCGAGGGTTGACCGAACGTGGGCGGCGGTGACCACGAGCGCGTTCTCCGGCAATTGGGAGAGAACGCGCTCGAGCGTCTGTGCGGGGTCCGCTGCACCAGCGATGAGGGTGACAGCCTCGCGTTCTGCGTTGAATCCACGACTGACGAGTTCGCTGACGACGCGGGCGTCACTCTCGAGTGGCACATCCGAGTGTCTTCGGGGAGTGGCAAAAGTATAGCGAACCAAAGCCAAACGTTGAAACGACCCCCCTGCGAAGGGCCGTCAATGAGTGTCCCGGGTGACCGGCCCGACGATAACCCGACGGGGCTAGTAGGGTGGTTGAAATGGCTCGCGACGACCGACCACGGTGCTGTCGCCTACGCACGTGAACTCCTCGTGAGCGTCGGGGCCGTCGTCCTCGTCGGCTTACTTCTGTTCGCCGTGAGCGGCATCTGGCCGCCGATGGTCGCCGTCGAAAGCGGCAGCATGGAGCCGAACATGATGACCGGCGACCTCGTCTTCGTCATGGAGGAACACCGGTTCGCGGCGGCAGAAAATTATCAGGACACCGGCGTCGTCACCTACGCAATCGGCCAGCAAACCGAGTACACGAAGTTCAACAATCCGGGTGACGTCATCGTGTTCCAACCGAATGGCAATGATCGAACGACCCCCATCATCCACCGGGCGATGTTCTACGTAAACGAGAGCGAAAACTGGTACGACAAGGCCAACCCCGACTACATGCAGGGGGCAGACAATTGCCAGGAACTCGCCCACTGTCCGGCCCCGAACGAGGGATTCGTAACCAAAGGTGACGCAAACAGCATCTACGACCAGGTCGGCAATCAGAACCCAGTCAAGCCAGCGTGGGTCATCGGAACCGCAGAGTTCCGCATTCCGATTCTCGGTAACATCAGACTATGGGTCTCTCAGACGTTCACTGTCCTCGGTGGCATGGTGCTGTTCGGCCGACCACGGATCGCCGCCTGAGAAACGCTTCGGGTCGATTTTTCTGCATCAGCCTGCGCTGAGCGAATGGGTCGTTTCGAGCGTGAATGTTGCATCCTCCGGTTGCCACGCCATGACTGCAAGCGTCTCGATATCGAATTCCCACGAAAAGTCGTAGTCGAGGAGAAACGACGCCAGGTCGCCCGTGTTTGCGTCGGGAATCTGGATGGCGAGGCCAACGTGCGGGAACCAGCTTCCTGGTTCGTAGTACGATGAGGGTGCATCGCCGAGTCGCGAGACGTCATCGACCACGTCTTCGTGGAGCTGCGCGAGCGCTCTCGACTGCGTTACGGGAATGTAGAACGTGTTACCGGGGAAGATGCCGATACCGTCGGTTCGAACCGTGACCGGGTCGTGGCGAGCTACCACCGCTTCGAGGGCCGACTCGACGACCGGGACCGTCGCGGGTTCGGTGACCCCGTACTGGGTAAAATGCGGAAACGGATTGTGGATTCCGTTTGCCCCGAACTCCGCTTCGATGTCCGCCCAGACGGACTCGATGCGCTCGTAGTACGGGTCTGGGAGGAGCGCCCCGACGATGATGCTCATGGATGAGACTTCACCGAGGAGTGACAAAACAGTTTCCCGCCACACGTCAGTCCAATCCGGGAAAACAGAAGGTATGAGCGATGAAGTCACCGACGAGAACGAATTACGATACGACAGTCCAATAACTGATTGTGTTTTGTCAGTTATCGAAGCGGGCCTGAACGAACGGCTGAACGTCGCCGATTTCGCTGAGTCGCGAATCCGAGAGGAGGACGGCCTCGGTTTCGTCGATGGGGACCGAGAGGCTGATTTCCTTCGTCCGGCCGTAGCGGCCCTTGCTGACGACGACGGCGTTCACGATGCCGAGCATGTCGAGTTCGCTGATGAGGTCGGTGACCCGACGCTGGGTGAGGATATCGGCGTCGATTTCGCCACAGAGTCGTTTGTAGATGTTGTACACCTCGCCCGTGTTGATGTTGTGGACGCCGTTTTTCTCCAACATGATGGTCGAAAAGAGCACCAGTTTCGATTGGGTTGGAAGGGTGCGGACGACCTCGACGACGCGGTCGAGTTCGATTTTATCCTGGGCCTTACGGACGTGTTTCTCTTCGACGCGGTCGGTCTGGTCGCGCTCTGCGAGTTCGCCCGCCGTTCTGAGCAGGTCGAGCGCGCGACGGGCGTCGCCGTGTTCTTGCGCGGCGAAGGCAGCACACAGCGGAATCACGTCGTCAGAGAGCGAGTCGGGTTTAAACGAGACGTCGGCGCGGTGCTGGAGGATGTCGCGAAGTTGATTCGCGTCGTACGGCGGGAAGACGATTTCCTCCTCGCCGAGCGACGATTTGACCCGCGGATCGAGGAAGTCGGTGAACTTGAGGTCGTTGGAGATGCCGATGATGGAGATGCGAGAGTTAGAGAGTTCGGAGTTCATTCGCGAGAGATTGTAGAGAGTGTCGTCGCCGGATTTCTCGACGAGTTTGTCGATTTCGTCGAGCATGATGACGACCACGCGCTCGTGGTAATCGACGGCCTCGAAGAAGGTGCTGTACACCCGGTCGGTCGGCCATCCGGTCATCGGGACCGGTTCGAACGACGCCAGGTCGTCTTCGAGGGTTTCGACTCGGTCGTCGAGTTCCTCGAGCGTCGAAAAGTTCGTCTCTTCGAGTGCAGCGGGATTCTCTGTTGCGCGCTCGCGAAGGGATTCGAAGCGGGAAAGTTTGTCTTCGATGACCTGCTCGTTTTTCTCGATGAACTTGTTCGCGAGTTGGGCGAGCACGCGATACTGGGTGTCCGTCACCTCGCAGTTGATGTACTCGACCTCACAGGGCACCTCGTACTTCTGTGAGGTGGTTTCGAGTTCCTTGGAGACGAACTTTGCACTCGCCGTCTTTCCAGTTCCCGTCTTGCCGTAGATGAGAATGTTAGAGGGAGTCTCGCCACGGAGTGCCGCGACGAGAATCGTCGCCATGTTGTTGATTTGTTCGACGCGGTGGGGGAGCTTGTGCGGAGTGTAGGACGGTCGAAGAACCTCCTTGTTCTCGAAGATGGGCTCGCCACTCAGGAGGTCGTCGAAGAGACCTTGCGACGCTTCTTCGGGGTCTTCGAGCCCGTGTTCGTCGAGGACGACTTCGTCTAAGTCCACGTCGAACTCTGTCGCCGCGTTCGTCTCTTCGGTTCCGCCATCCGTGTGGGTGTCGTCAGGTTCCATCGATGATATCCCCTATCTTTCGGGTGGAACAGGCACGGCAGCCGGGAGGAGAGCCCCGGAACGGCCCTAGAATCCTTCCTGCAGGCCATTGGGTGTGCGGCCGTCTGTCCACTTGATGCACACGAACCAGAGGTAGAGATTCTATTAAATGTTGTGCTTCACAGATAGATTTTCCGCCGAGATTCACGTGGAATCGACAGTCTCGAACCCTCACTCGTCCGGATAGTTTCGATTGGACCAGCAGTCACGATGCAAGCCGTCGTGAGGAGTGGGGTTTCAACTCGAACCAGAGTGTCTCGGGTTCACCGTTCGTGTCGAATCGGGTTTCATGTCAAATTGAATTCTATCGCAATTCGAATTCACTCGATCGAGTCGACCTCGTTCAGCGGGTCCTATCCTCGTTCAGCGGGTCCTATCCTCGTTCAGCGGGTCCTATCCGAATTTGACCTTCTGGGAAGGACGAGTTGCGCATCGCTTTCAGGTTCTTCGCTTCGCACCGAGCGTTCGGCATCTCCCGAACAGGATTTCCCTTACAGGATCCACAAACTTTCCCAAATAGGACTCCCAGAGGAATCTCTGAGCCCTGAGGGACACTAATCCACAGAGGGACCACTGATCTACAGAGGGACCAAGTAGTCTGCACTAACCGTTCCAGTGGAAACGAAGGGGTTGTCCAACAGTGGTGGGAATATTGCCGCAAATATGGAGGGACGGCGGCGAACTGAACCCACGAACAGGTGAGACCGCGCGCAAGGAAATCACCGGGAGATCTCGGGAACAGCGGAAGGTTCGACTGGAAGCGGAGGGGTCGCAAGCACAGAATTCCTCTAGTGGTACTAGTTTGCACTAGAAGGAAAGGTTCAGAATGGTCTTTGCTAGAGGAACCTCTAGGTGAGAATTGGACGGGCAGTCTGGAGACAGGGAAGGAGGCTGGAGCGTCGTGGTTTCTGTGAATGGCGCGTCACGAGGGGAAGCTGGTGAGAGAAGGAGTGGATATGAGAGAAGGGGTGCCCCCCACCCCTTTGTTTCCGGTGGAACGGAGAAAAGGAGGGGGAGGGGGTGTGAGGAGAGGTCTATCAAAAGAGGTATCTTTATATGATAGATGCCCCAACCATAACCGTAGTAGACCTCGCGGTAATGGTTTTGGTGGTTCTAGGGCTGAAATAAGGGTAAGCGGCAGCTCCCCACCCCCTCTCTTTCTCCCCTCTCGACTCGAAACAAGGGGGTGGGGGGCTCCTTCCCCGTCCTCCGTTCTCTCACGTTTCGTAACTATTCGATATCTCCTGGGAGAGCCCTGTTCTCGCCTCTTCTCCCGACCCGACCCCATAATCTAAATGAACAATCATCAATATATCGCGCCCAGCCGACCGGTTCAAGTGGAACGCCAGTCTTCCGGTTGCCCATCTCTACCGACGAATAAATTGACCGTCTCATCTGCCCTCGCAGTTGAAATCGAGCGAATCCCCTCCCTCACAACCCCTCCATTTCAACTGGAGTTACACCACGCTCTTTCTCTACAATCCCGTCTTTCCCTCTACAATCCCGTCCTTCCTTCCCAACCCCGTCTTTCCCCATCACCACGCTCTCTCTACCATTGCTCCCTCTCCACAAACCCATCCTTCCTCCCCACCACACTCTCCCTTTCCTTCGACCATCACCCATTCACCTTTCTGCATCCGTTTCCCTCATGGACTCGGGTTCGGTTTCACAGTCTCGCTCGTCTACGGCACCGAAACACCCTTGAGGCCAACGTTCGTGGGTTGTCTATAAATCCAGACACATGTCTGACGCACGCTTAAGTGAATTCAGGGTGCTTCTATGTTCAGAAGCACCCTTGCCAACGACATATTCCAGGGGAGCGGGAGAATAGGATGGGTATATTCGCCGTGGTCCTGTGTACAGACTGGGAACACTCCGACACAATGATTCAAAAAAGGAAACACGAGTAACAAAATGGGCATTTTCGCCGAACTACGAGATAGTATCTCACGGGTCACCGATAAGTTGTTCTCCGGCTCCGAGCCGAAGCGCATTGGCATCTACGGACCGCCGAACGCGGGTAAGACGACGCTCGCCAATCGCATCGCTCGCGACTGGACTGGCGACGCTATCGGCCCGGAGAGTCACATTCCACACGAGACGCGCCGAGCACGCAGAAAAGAGAACGTCGAAATCAAGCGCAACGGGAAGTCCGTCACCATCGACATCGTCGACACGCCGGGTGTCACGACGAAGGTCGATTACAAGGAATTCTTAGAGCACGACATGGAGAAGGACGACGCGGTTCGTCGCTCCCGCGAGGCCACGGAAGGCGTCGCAGAGGCCATGCACTGGCTCCGCGAGGACGTCGATGGCGTCATCTACGTCCTCGACAGTTCCACGGACCCGTTCACGCAGGTGAACACGATGCTCATCGGCATCATCGAGAGTCAGAAGCTCCCGGTGCTCATCCTCGCGAACAAGACGGATCTCGACGGATCGAACGTCCAGCGCATTCGCAATGCGTTCCCTCAACACGAGACGATTCCACTCTCGGCGCTCGAGGGCGAAAACATGGACGAAGTGTACGACAAGATTTCGGACTACTTCGGGTGATTAGGTATGGCAGAAGCAACAAACAAAGATGGCGTGCAAATCGACCTGTTCAGCGGCGAGCGGATGGACAGGCTCACCAGCATGGAGAAAATCAGAACCATCTTAGACGGCGTTCACGCGGGAAACATCGTGATTCTCGAGGAAGGGCTCTCACCGTCAGAGGAGTCGAAACTCATCGAGGTCACGATGAGCGAGATTAGCCCAGACGAGTTCAACGGCATCGAAATCGAGACCTATCCGAAGCAGGATGCCTCGGACGGCAGTCTCCTCGACCGCCTCATGGGTCGTCGCTCGACGGCGAAACTCACGGTCATCGGGCCGGCGAACCGTATCGAAACACTCCACAAAGACGAGAACCTCATCAGCGCCCTCGTCACTCGGCAATAATGCCACACCAGTGTACGTCCTGCGGTCACGAGTTCAGTGACGGGTCGAAGGAGATGCTTTCGGGCTGTCCGGACTGTGGCGGGAACAAGTTCCAGTTCTATCCCTCTGGGTCAACTCCCGACCCGGAGGAACAGCCACCGGAGCGCGAGTCCTCCGTAACGCAGTCGGTCGGCAAGGCCACCACGAAAGTGCGCGACTGGGTGCGTCGAGACGAAACACCTCCTGCCTCCGCGTCGGGGGCAGCCGACGCCGCTCGACCCGTGGCACAGGCCGACGACGATTCCATCATCGAAGCGCCCGCTGAACCACCGGCCGAATCCGAGGTCGACCGCGAGGACCGCGCACAGGCGAGCGCCCGCGGCGAGATGGTGAGCCCGGACGAACTCCCGGCGAAACCGGAGAAGAATCCCCCAGCAGAAGGCCGCGTCGTCGGCAGCCCGAAAGCGGAACGTCCGTCGATGGAGGAACTCCGCGAGGAACTGAACGACCAGTTCGAGAGCATCAAAATCCTCGAACCCGGCCAGTACGAACTCAACCTCATGGAGCTCTACGACCGCGATGAGTACATCATCGCACTCCAGGAAAACGGTCGGTACATCATCGAGGTCCCGGAAACCTGGATTGGCGGCCGCGACGAAGAGAAGTAACCCGTCTCCAGTCGAACTTCTCTTCCCCACGTTCCCGCTGTTTCTAGCGAGCTTTTCCCTGCTCTCAAACCGTTCGTTTCCAGTCGAACTCCTCCCCTATCTCTTCAAAGCTCGACACGAACCGCTCGCGTTTCTCCGTTCGCGCCTCTCAAAACTGTCTCCCCGCTCCTCCGTCGCCGCGAACTGAAGGTTTTAACCGCTCGCACGGAAACAGACGCGGTATGAGTCAGGCAACCAAGATTGTGGTCACTACCGTCGGCGTTTCAGCACTGCTCGCGCTCGCTATCATCGCGAGCCTCGCGCTCGCTGCGTGATGTTCGACGCGCGTGACCTCTCTGAGGCGCTCGCGGCGGTCCGTGACGAACACGCACCCGGAGCGATAGTACTCGACACGGAGACCGACTTCGAGACGCTCCCACCGGACCAGGCAGAGAGTCTCGGACTGCTCGTCGACTCGCTCTCGCCGACCTCGTATCCAGCCGAATGGCTGCCCGAGGACGCCCCGCAGTTGCTCACACAATACGCGAGTAACACTTTCACCATCGGAATGCCCGGGGACGGTAGCGTCGTCTGGACACGACAGACGACCCCGCCGCTCGTGTTCGTGAAAGCCCGAACGCAGGGGTCGCCGAAGGCGTTCATCGATTTCCTCATCGCCGAAGCGTTCGTCGAACTCGGGACGGGTGAACCCGAGCACTTCTTACCCTTCTTCGGGGACGCCTACCGTGACCTCGACGACGCACTCGCGCTCGGACCGGTCGATACCTACCAGATAGCGGCCGCCCTCTACGACGCCTACCTTGGTCTCCAGACGCGAGACGTGTTCGCCTCGTGGCAGGACACTCATCCCGACCTCTTCGACGCGTGGCAGGACGCCGGCGTCCGGATGGAACCCCGGCTTTCGAACCTCACACGGGACGTCGCCCTCGGGAAGACGGACTTCGCCGCCGCGACCGAGTACGCCTGTAGCGCGGTGAAACACGGATTGGAACTGCCAGCGCCCTTCGGTGCACTTGACACGCAGGCCTACCGCGAACACGGCGCTCCCTACGCAGTGAAGTGGGCAGAAAAGACCTTCGAGCGGTTGCGCGAAGCGTAGATTCTTCGAGACGACGAGGGTTCCTTGAGGCGACGAGGCGTTTTCGAGTCAACAGTGCAGTTTCGAGTCAACAATGCGCTTTCCTACAGCAGAGCCGACCGCTCGTCGTAACCGACGTTTCGAAAATCCGCTCGCCGTCTGTCGCTCAGAACTCGCTCGAGACGTTGCCGTCTTCGTCGAGCGTGATGATTGCGTCGAACAGGTCGCGATAGTTGGTGACGACGGATTCGTCGTGAACCTCTTCTGCGAGGTGGAACAGGCCAACGGCGTCGTGTTCGTCGAGCAGTTCGAGGAGTTCGACGACCGCTTCTCTGGCGCGTTCTTCGTCGGCGTAGTAGGCCATCTCGGTGACCGAATCGACGCTGACGCGGAGTTTCGAGCCTTTGTGGCGTTCGAGAAACTTGCGGGTCGCCCGGACGATTCCTTCCAAGTCGTCGGGTGAGGAGACGTAGTGGATGCCCTTGCCACTTCGTCGGGAGTAGCCGCGTTCGATCGAGAGCGCGTCCAGAATTTCGGTCTTTCCCCGGTCTACGCCGTAGTATTCGAGTTTTTGTTCGACCTCACGCGCGGTGGTGCGCGTGGAGATGACGAGGATGTAGTCGGTGTCGGTGTTGAGAAAATCGGTGTCGATGCGGTCGGTCTCCCCGGTGCTCGGGTGGACGAGCAGGAGGCCGGTGCCGCCCGGGATGGAGTCTGGCGTGTTCTCGATCGCGAGGGCGTAATCCATATGGCGAAAGAGCGGTCGGCGATACCTTAAGCCTGCGGGTGTGCTCGACGTGACAGGAGCGGCCAGAAGCATGCTACGGATGGTACTCAGAACACGCTGTCCGCGGTCGCCGCCCCAACGACGCTGAAGATGGCTCCGACGGAGACGGCTTTTGCCGTCACTTCGTAGCGGGCCGTTGTTGCGAGGTCAGAGAGGAACGTCTGTGGGGCGGCGAAGGCGATAGCGAGGATGATGACCGAGCCGAAGGCGACGGCCATGAGCGAAACGAAGCGAATGGGAATGCCACCCACGTCGGCCTCGCGGTCCGGGTCGCGGCCGTCGTCCGCCTTGTACAGCGCACCGTAGCCGATGGCGAAGACGAGCGCGAGGGTCACGAGCCCGTGCCAGACTGTCATGTTCCGTGCGAGTACCCAGACCTCTTCGGTGACGACGAAGGGGCCTGCGAGCAGGAACCCGCCGACTACCTGTTGCGCCGAATCAGCGAGGGCGTACCGACGCTTCTTACCGACCATACGCCTTCTCGGAGGTCGAGCAGGATAAACGCCCGGGCGGGGTGGGTCGAGTAGCTCCGGGCAGAAACACGTCGAATCCGTTTTGGTGGCCGACTTCATCTGTCCACGCATGAGCATTCGCCAGGAGTTCGACGCCTGGGCCACCGACGGCCGCGACAAAGGGATGGAAGACCGCCACTGGCACACGGCGAAACACGCACTCGCTCGGATGCCGGTCGAACCGGGCGACACGATTCTCGACCTCGGGACGGGAAGCGGCTACGCCGTCCGCGCCCTCCGTGAGACGAAAGACGCGGGTCGAACCTACGGCCTCGACGGCTCGCCGGAGATGGCGAAAAACGCCCGCAGTTACACCGAAAACCTCGATTCGGGCTACGTCGTCGGTGACTTCAACGACCTGCCGTTCGCCGACGACAGCATCGACCACGTCTGGACGATGGAGGCGTTTTACTACGCCACAGACCCGCACAAGACGCTCCGAGAGATCGCCCGGGTCCTCGCACCCGGCGGCACGTTCTACTGTGCGGTGAACTACTACGAGGAGAACGTCCACTCCCACAAGTGGCAGGACAACATCTCCGTCGAGATGACGCGCTGGACGCGCGAGCAGTACCGCGATGCGTTCCGCAACGCGGGGCTCTACGTCGCAGAGCAGGACCACATCGGCGACTGGGACGTCGAGATTCCGGACGAGGACGCCTTCCCGCACGAAGGGTTCGAAACCCGCGCGGACATGGTCGAGCGATACCGCGAACTCGGCACGTTGCTCACCGTGGGCGTTGCCCCCTGAGTGGCCAGTTCCGTTCTGTTGAGCTGCTGATTTTCACCGCGTCACCGCCTCGAACCCCTTCATTTCGACTGGAAAGTTGCCGGATTCGTCACCGCACTCGCTCGATATTACGGTGACACCCGTCGCAATCGTGGCAAGTATTTTGTCAGTTGCGCGCAGAGTGGTAGGCTGTGTCCTCACCTGGCCAGCGTCAGTACGTCCTCGTCGGGTTGGTTGTGTTCTTTACGCTGCTCACGGCTGCCTTGCTGGTCGACGTTCTCGCGACTGTCTTTTTCGCAACCACTGTGGCGTACGTCCTCTTTCCCGTCCGTGAGTGGCTCGTCACGTACCACCTGAAACCGCGCTACGCCAGTGCGGTTGCCACCATCTTCGCCTTTCTCGGGGTGGCCGCGTTGCTCGCGCCCGTGGGCATCGTCCTCTACCTTCGTCGTAATCAGTTCGTAGACTTCATCCAGAATCTGCCGCCGGAAATCACGATTCGCTACAGCGGGTTTTTCTACACGCTCCAGACGGACGACGCCATCACCTACGCGAACGATACACTGACTGACCTCGCCATCTCGGGGGTGCAAGCCGCACCCGTCCTCGCGCTCAAGGCGGCACTGTTCACCTTCCTCGTGTTCGCCATCCTGCTCGAGCCACGCGGTGTCGGGGCGGCGATTTTCCGCCCTATCCCTCGCGACTATCACGACATCGTGATGGCGATTCACGAGCGCATCCGGGACACGCTGTTCGCGATTTACGTCCTGCAGGCGGCCACCGCCCTCGGGACGTTCGTCCTCGCGCTCGCCGTGTTTTTCCTGCTCGGCTACGAGTCGTTTTTCGCACTCGCCGTCATCGCCGGCATCCTCCAGTTCATCCCCATCGTCGGCCCGAGCATTCTGGTGATTGGACTCGCGGGCTATCAGGTGAGTATCGGAGAAATCGACGCCGCGGTGGCCGTTCTCGTCCTCGGATTAATCGTCATCGCGTTCGTCCCCGACGCGCTCATTCGCCCCCGACTCGCCGAGTGGTCTGCGGACCTCCCGGGAAGCCTCTACTTCGTCGGATTCGTCGGTGGCATCCTCAGCGTCGGTGTCATGGGCTTCATCGCCGGGCCGCTCGTCATCGCGTTGCTCGTCGAAGCGCTGGACCTGCTCAGTGACCGCCAGATGCGTCGCGGAACGCTGTTTTAGTTCTCTGTTCGACGCGCAGTTTTAGCTCCCCGTTTCAATCGTCATGCCGCGACGTTCCCACTCGGTGAGACTCCCTTCGTAGAACGAGATGTCGGAAAAGCCGAGCCACCGGAGAACGAGGTAGGTGTGACTGATGCGCCGAGCGGTGTTGCAGTAGAGAATGACCGATTTCTCGGGAACGATGTCTTTTGATTCAAGAATCTCCGTTGCCTCGTCGGGCGCGAGAATGCCGCGCGTCTCGTCGTCGACGAGTTCTCGCCAGTCGAACTGGACTGCACCTTCGATGTGCCCTTCCTCGAACTCCGACTGCTCGCGGGTGTCCACGATGACGGTGTCCGTGCCGATTGCGGCGGCCACTTCGTCAGCCCCGATGAGCGGGCGGTCGTCGGGAATCGTGGCTTCGTAGTTGCTCGGCTCGCGCTCTGCCCCTTCGCTCGTCGTCTCGTGTTCGAGTTGCCACGAACTGAAGTCACCCGAGAGGAGGTGCAACTTCGCCGGGTCGTGACCGTAGAGCTGCGCAGTCACGAGAAATCGAGCGGCAAAGACGCCGTGGGTGTCGTCGTAGGCGACGATGTGGTCGCCACGGGCGATGCCTGCTTCCTGCATCAATCGCGAGAATGCGTCCGCTCCGGGGAGCATCCCCTCGTCGCCGCCGTCCTCGTCGCGAAAGCTGTCGAAGGGAACGTTCACGGCGCCCGGGATGTGCCCGATGCCGTCGAATTCCCAGGCGTCGCGCACGTCCACGACGGCGATGTCGCCCAGTCGCTCGGCGACCCACTCGGCCGAGACGATGAGTTCGTCCATACGCTTGCCACGCGAGCACGATGCTTCAACCCTTCACTAACGGCGGTTTCGCGCTGCGACTCGGGGATGCCGGACGCTGTTGCCGGGATTCCGGACTTTCGCGAAGACGCTCTCACAAGCCACCTTTTGTATCCAGACTCGCTGATTGGCTACCAACTGCGTCAGCGCCCGGTTTTTCGCTCGTCGTAGCTCCCGGCAACACTTACGGCGAGGTGGGAGGAGAGGCCGGACCTGCCTTGAGTCATACTACTATGAAGGTGGGTAGCGTAGGGTCTAGCGCAACCATGAGCGATTACGCAAAAGACGTCCTCGTCTCCGCGGACTGGGTGGAGAGTCACCTCGATGAGTTTCAGAGCGACGACTCCGAGTATCGACTGGTGGAAGTCGACGTAGACACGGAAGCCTACGACGAGGCCCACGCGCCGGGCGCAATCGGCTTCAACTGGGAGACTGAACTGCAGGACCAGGTCGAGCGAGACATCCTCCAGAAGGAGGACTTCGAGAACCTGCTCGGCAGCCACGGCATCACCGAGGACTCGACGGTCGTCCTCTACGGTGACAACTCGAACTGGTTCGCCGCCTACACCTACTGGCAGTTCAAGTACTACGGCCACGAGGACGTTCGCCTCCTCAACGGTGGCCGCGACTACTGGGTCGAAAACGACTACCCAACCACCGACGAGGTGCCGTCCTTCAGCGAGCAGACGTACAACGCTCGTGGGCCGTTCGAGGGCATTCGCGCCTACCGCACGGACGTCGAGAAGGCCATCGACCGCGGCGTTCCGCTCGTCGACGTGCGCAGTCCAGAGGAGTTCTCCGGCGAGATTCTCGCCCCGCCAGGCCTTCAGGAGACCGCCCAGCGCGGCGGCCACATCCCCGGTGCGGCTAACATCTCGTGGGCCGCGACGGTCACCGACGACGGCACATTCAAGTCCGCGGACGAACTCCGCGAACTCTACGAGAGCCAGGGCATCAAAAACGACCAGGAGGTCGTCACCTACTGCCGTATCGGCGAGCGCTCCTCGATTGCGTGGTTCGCGCTCTCCGAACTCCTCGGCTACGACAGCGTCGTGAACTACGACGGGTCGTGGACCGAGTGGGGCAACCTCGTGGACGCGCCAATCGAGCGCGGGAACTGAACGCCTTCATCACTACGTTTATTGTGCACAGCATCTCGTAGCGACGCGTCCCGCAACCCACTCGTCGACCCTCACGCGGCTACAAACCCCAGAAGAACGCGATTCCGAGCACCGTTACGAGCGAGAGAAGCACTTGAAGCGGTGCACCCACCCGGAAGTAGTCGGTGAATCGATACCCGCCGGGGCCGTAGACGAGGAGGTTCGTCTGGTAGCCAATCGGTGTCATGAAATCGGCGCTCGCCGCGAAGGTCACCGCGAGGACGAACGCGAACGGGTTCGCACCCACCTGAGCTGCAGTGGAAACGGCGACGGGAATCATCAGGACGACGCTCGCGGTATTGCTGAGGAGCGCGGTCATCAGCGCCGTGACGACGTAAAACACCCACAGAACGCCGATGAGGGGGAGGACGTTGCCGCTCAACGCAACGAGGCCACCGAGGAGGGTGGCTGCGCCCGTCTGTTCGAACGCCATTCCCAGTGGGATGACGCCGGCGAGCAGGAAGATGACGTCCCAATCGACGGCATCGTAAATCTCGTGGGGTCTGAGGATACCGCCGAGAACCATTGCGATGACGCCACCGATTGCCGCGACGAGGATGTCGAGGACGCCGAGTGCGGCGAGGACGACGACGCTGACGACAATCCCAATTGCGAGCGATGTCTTCGATTCGAGAAACTCCCGTTGTGGCGCTTGGGAGACGACGATGATGTCACGGTCGTTCGACAATTTGTCGAGGCTCTCCTCGGTCGCCTGAATCAACAGCGTGTCACCACTTCGGAGGCGAATGTGATTCAACCGTTGTTGGAGGAGTTCACCTCCGCGGCGGATCGCCAGTACGTTCGCGTCGTACCGCTGTCGAAAGGTGGAACTTCGGAGCGATTGCCCCAAGAGCCCGGACCAGGAGGGGAGGATGAGTTCGGCCAGTGTCTGTGACCCCAGGTCAGTCGCAAGCGCTTCGTCGCTGCTGCCGTCTGTCGACCCGAGCGACAGCCCTTTAGTCGCCACGAGCCGTCGAACGATGTCGATGTTCGCTCGGAGGACGAGTTTATCGTTCGCACGAATTCTGACGCTGTCCAACGGCTCGAGGAACGTCTCTCCCTCTCGAATCACCTGGATAACGTCGAAGTCGAACTCTGTGCTGCGAAGCCCCCCTCGGAGACGTTGACCCACCAGCGGTGACGCTTCGTTGACGACGACTTCCGCCAGATACGGCGCGAGGTCGTACTCGGTGACGTAGTTTTCAGCGGGCTTGATGCGTTCTGGAATCAGCCGGTGACCGACGAAGATGAGGTAGATCGCCCCCGTTAAGAACACGAGGACGCCGAGTTTCGTGAACTCAAACATGGAGAATGGGTGGTCGATGAGGCGTGCGGAGACGCTGCTCGCGACCAGGTTTGTCGAAGTGCCGATGAGCGTGAGCATGCCGCCCACCATGGAGGCGTACGAGAGGGGGATGAGGAGTTTCGATGGAGAGGTGCGCCCCTTCTGTGCGAGGTCAGAGACGACGGGAACGAGCATCGCGACGATGGGTGTGTTGTTGATGAATCCTGAAGGGATTCCGGCGACTGTGAGCGTGGCGAGCAGTTGTTTGCGTTCGTCCGTTCCAGCGTACGCCGCCATTCGTGTGCCGAGGCGCTGGACTGCCCCGGTTCGGGTGATGCCCGCGCTCAGTACGAACATCGCGAGGACGGTGATGGTTCCCATGTTGGAGAATCCGGAAATACCCTCTTCGGGCGTGATATTCGTCCAGGAACCGAGGACGATGAGCACGAACATAATGATGAGCGCCGTCACGTCGACGGGGACGCGCTCGCTCACGAACAGGCTGAACGCAAGGAGAGCGATGCCGAAAACGACCAGCATATCCACCGTAAGCGGAGGGAGGTCGCCCCCAACTTGCGTGGCCAGAAGGAGCATTACAGCCCGTACGACAGCAGACGCCATAGTATAGTCGGTCAGTTGTCACATGTGCGGGTCCCTCGCCGGCCAAAGCCCGCGGAGCAGACGTAACCGACACCGATGGATAAATCCGGCGAGCAGTCGTATCGCATGCTATGACTCCAGAGGACTTCCTCGACACCGTCCGAGAGGAGAACAAGACACCGCTCTCACGACTTGGCTCCTCGAAGGCACTCTACGCCGACACGCACGGCGACTTGGACAAGAAACCCGTCCTGAAGGCCGCCGCCACGGCAGAACACACCGCCGCAGAGACGTTCGAGGCATGGGCGGAGTCTGAGGAAAACGACACCGCGCGCGCCGTGTTCGAGGCGGCCGCCGAAGACGAGTACGACCACTACGAGCAGGTCGCTGCAAAACTCGACGACGATGACCTCGGCGACCGCGTCCCGGCGATTCAGACCTACCTCCGCGACCTCGAAGACCCCATCGCCCGCCTCGGCGGGTTCTGCGGGCGCGTTCTCGTCGCCCGGGCGTCGAAGAAGCAACTCGTCGGTTTCTTCGTCGGGAAGGCAGACCCGAAGACTTCCCAGCTGTTCCGTGACCTTTCGAGCGACCTGGACGAGCAGGAAGAACAGGCGGTCGCCGCGCTCGCGGAACTCTGTGACGCAGAGGAGGACTGGGCAACCGCACTCGACGCCGCGAGCGAGGCACTGCAGGCGGCCTACCGAGAGTATACGGAGACGCTCGAAGGCATGGGAGTGAACCCGAAACCGGTCTGCTGACCGGTGCGTTTGGCGGTGACTCGATAGCTCCCCCCACCGTCTTCTACACCGATTCGTCGGTCGTCCAGCACGCAAATTCATTCTTCTCGCCGTCGATTGGTATAGTATGCCACACAACAACCACCACCGGTGCAACCTCTGTGGCCGAGACTTTTCGAACCACGCGACGCTCACGACGCACCTGAAGCGTCGCCATCCGCGTGAGGAAGCCCGCTGGTGGGTCGTGTCGGAACATCCGGAAAATCTCCAATTCGAGTACTGACGGCAACTCTGCCGCTTCGTGAACACTTTTTACGACACTCACTGTCACACCGCACGTGAACTTCTGGTCCGACCCGTCCCGTCGCCGGTGGGTGGTGTGGGGGGCCCTCGCCGTCGCGTTCATCCTCGTGAGTCTCTATCGGCTCTCGACTGCCGTCCTCGCGGACGAGCTGATGCGCGCATTCGACACCACCGGCGCGGGTCTCGGCACGTTGCACGCTGCGTTTTTCTACATCTACGCCGCGCTCCAGTTACCCTCCGGCGTGCTCGTAGACCGCGCTGGTATCAGAAAAACCGCGACCGTCGCCGTCCTCGTCATGAGTATCGGGGCAGTCGCGTTCGCCTTTGCGAACAGTTTCGTCACGGCGTTCGCGAGCCGCGCCCTGCTCGGATTGGGCGCGTCGGTCATCTACATCTCCATCCTCCGATTCGTCGCGAACTGGTATCGGGCGAACGAGTTCGCCACCCTGAACGGCCTGACCGTCGGGGTTTCGGGGCTCGGCGGTATCCTCGCGACGACGCCCCTCGCCATCGTCGTGGCGGGTGTCGGGTGGCGCGATACCATTCTCGTCCTCGGTAGCTTTGGCTTCTTCCTCGCGGTGGCCATCTACGTCCTTGCCCGCGACACGCCGAAGCAAGCGGGCCTCGACCCAATCGACGGCGTTCCGTCCTCGCCCGCCCTCTCGCTCTCTGAAGTCGCGTCGAACCTCGGTGGCGTCCTCAGAGAACGCGAGACGTGGCTCGCGGGGCTGATGTTGTTTTGCATCATCGGCGTCAACATCACGCTGCTCGGCCTGTGGGGCGTCCCCTTCGTCGTCCAGCAGTACGGTCTGACCGTGACCGAGGCGTCGACCTACACGTTGCTCGGGAGCGTCGGTCTCGTCCTCGGCCCGCCCACCTTCGGGTGGATTTCTGACCGCCTCGAAAATCGGACGGCGATTCTCGTCGTCGCGGGATTCGTCTACACTGCCGTCCTCGGCGGCGTCGCACTCTCTGGCACGCCCCCGCTTGCCTTCGTCGCGGCCATGTTCTTCCTCATCGGCTTCCTGATGGGCGGGTTCGCCATCGCCTACACGGTCATCAAGGAGCGCCACGACAGCGCCGCGAGCGGCGTCTCGACGGGGACGGTGAACACCCTTGGCTACATCGGCGCGGCGCTGTTCCCGACGCTGATGGGTGTCATCCTCGACGCCTACTGGACCGGCGAGACGGTGGCCGGGTCGCGCATCTACACCGACGCAGGGTATCGCGTCGCCTTCGCCATCGCCACGGTGGCCGGCGTCATCGCCCTCGTCTGTGCCCTCTCGTTGCACGTCAGGAAGCACGGTTGGGCGGCGCTCACCCCGTCGTTCGACGGCGTTCTCTGAGTGGGCAGGCACACAGGTCAAGTGGCTCGGGGCCCAACACCGGCCAATGAGTGATTCCGGTCCGTTGTCCCCAGACCAACCGGGAAAGGGGCGACCGTTTCGGGTGGAAGCGCCGTTCGACCCTGCGGGTGACCAGCCCGAAGCAATCGAGCAACTCGCGGCAGGGTTTCGCGAGGGAATGGACCGCCAGACCCTGCTCGGCGTGACGGGGTCGGGGAAGACGAACACGGTGAGCTGGGTGATAGAGGAGATACAGAAGCCGACGCTCGTCATCGCCCACAACAAGACCCTCGCCGCCCAGTTGTACGAAGAGTTCAAGAACCTCTTTCCGGACAACGCAGTCGAGTATTTCGTTTCGTACTACGACTACTACCAGCCAGAGGCGTACATCGAGCAGACGGACACCTACATTGACAAGGACGCCTCCATCAACGAGGAAATCGACCGCCTGCGCCACTCGGCGACGCGCTCGCTGCTGACCCGCGACGACGTCATCGTGGTCGCCTCCGTCTCCGCCATCTACGGCCTCGGTGACCCGCGCAACTACGAATCGATGGCGCTGCGCTTAGAGCAGGGTCAGCAAATCGACCGCGACGAGGTGCTAAAACGCCTCGTGGACCTGAACTACGACCGCAACGACGTCGACTTCACGAACGGGACGTTCCGCGTCCGCGGCGACACCCTCGAAGTGTTCCCGATGTACGGCCGGTTCGCCGTCCGCATCGAGTTCTGGGGCGACGAAATCGACCGGATGTTGAAGGTGGACACCCTGGAGGGTGGGGTCAAAAGCGAGGAACCGGCCGTCCTCGTCCACCCTGCAGAGCACTATTCGATTCCAGAACAGCGTCTGGAACAGGCCATCGAGGAAATCGAGGACCTCCTCGAAGACCGCATCAACTACTTCCAGCGCAAGGGCGACCTCATCGCCGCCCAGCGCATCGAAGAGCGCACGACGTTCGACTTAGAGATGATGCGCGAGACGGGGTACTGCTCCGGCATCGAGAACTACTCGGTCCACCTCGACAACCGGCAGGTGGGCGACCCGCCGTACACGCTGCTCGACTACTTCCCCGACGACTTCCTGACCGTCATCGACGAATCCCACGTCACGCTCCCACAGATTAAGGGTCAGTTCGCGGGTGACAAATCGCGAAAGGACTCGCTGGTTGGCAACGGATTCCGTCTCCCGACGGCCTACGACAACCGGCCGCTCACCTTCGAAGAGTTCCAGGAGAAGACCGACCAGACGCTGTACGTGAGTGCGACGCCGGCAGACTATGAGCGTGAACACTCGGCGCAAATCGTCGAACAAATCGTTCGTCCGACGCATCTCGTGGACCCGAAGGTGGAGATTTCACCGGCGGGGGGACAGGTCGAAGACCTACTCGACCGAATCGCAGAGCGCGTCGAGCGCGAGGAGCGCGTCCTCGTGACGACGCTCACGAAACGCATGGCAGAAGACCTCACCGAATACTTCGAGGAGGCTGGCGTGGCGGTCGAGTACATGCACGACGAGACGGATACGCTGGAGCGCCACGAGTTGATTCGCGGCCTGCGCCTCGGCGAGTTCGACGTGCTCGTCGGCATCAATCTGCTGCGCGAGGGCCTCGACATTCCTGAAGTCTCGCTAGTCGCCGTCCTCGACGCAGACCAGCAGGGCTTCCTCCGGTCTTCGACGACGCTCATCCAGACGATGGGACGCGCTGCCCGCAACGTCAACGGCGAGGTCATCCTCTACGCCGACGACACGACCGATGCGATGCGGACGGCCATCGACGAGACCCAGCGCCGTCGGCAGATTCAGACCGAGTTCAACGAGGAACACGGCTTCGAACCCCAGACTATCCAGAAGGAAGTCGGGAAGACGAGTCTCCCCGGGAGCAAGAAGAAACAGCGCAACGTCGCCCGCGTGACTCCGGAGACGGACGACGAGGCGTTGGACCTCATCTACGAACTCGAAGACCGGATGCAGGAGGCGGCGGACAACTTGGAGTTCGAACTGGCCGCCGACATCCGGGACCGCATCCAGAAACTCAGAAAGGAGTTCGATCTCGACGCAGACGACGGAGTCCCGGCCCCCGGCGAAGCCTGAGGTTCGCACGATTTTTCCACGACCGTTGCCCGGATACACGTCGAGTTGCACTCACGGCCTCTTAATACAACTAAATTTGTTTTATTGAAACCAATATTGGAAAGGTTTAACCGCGATGGCGGAGCACGACTGCATACACCGCGGCCGAGGCCGCTCTCGGTTTCGAGCGGCGCTCTGCGCCGGCTCTGAGTGGCAACGCTCGGCTGAAATCTATCCATGAGTTACCAACAATCCAACTCACAGACCGACTCGGTACAGACGATACTCGACCGTGCATCGGGGAGCGTCGAGGGGTCGCTCGCACCCGACGTGCGCAACGAACTCGTCTCTGAAATCGAACGCACCCTCTACGACGGGACGTCGCGCGAAGAACTGTTTGAGGCCGTCGTCCAGTCGCTCACTGCTCGCATCGAGCGCGACCCCCTGTTCGACCGCCTCGCGGCCGCCGTATTTCGCCGTGGGTACTACGAACGTCTGCTCGGCACACCGCTCTCCGACGACGTGGATAGGGCGTATCGCGACCACTTCAAGGCGAGCATCCGCGAGGGCGTGGACAGCGGCCTGCTCGACGCCCGAATGGGCGAGTACGACCTTGACGAACTCGCAGACTGTCTCGTCCCGTCACGCGACGACCGACTGGACTATATGGCAATGGAGACGCTCGTCCAGCGGTACTTCCTGCGCCCAGAGACGGACGAACAACCGCTCGAACTCCCCCAGACGTTCTGGATGCGCGTGGCGATGGGTCTCGCGTTGAACGAGGACGAACAGCGACGAATCGACCACGCCGTCGATTTCTACGACGTCCTCTCATCGCTCGACTTCGTCACCTCGACACCGACGCTGTTCCACGCCGGAACTGCCCATCCACAGCTTTCGTCGTGTTATCTCACCACCGTTCGCGACGATTTGGACGACATCTTCGACGCCTACAAACAGCACGCGAATCTCTCGAAGTGGTCCGGGGGCCTCGGCAACGACTGGACGAATCTCCGGGCAGCGGGAGCACTCATCGAGAGCACGGGCGTCGAATCCACCGGCGTCGTCCCGTTCCTCAAGATTTCGAACGACGTGACGGCGGCCATCAACCGCTCGGGAAAGCGTCGCGGCGCGGCCTGCGCCTATCTCGAATGCTGGCATCTCGACTTCCCGGCGTTCGTCGATTTGCGCCGGAACACGGGCGATGAGCGCCGTCGCACCCACGACATGAACACCGCCGCGTGGATTCCAGACCTGTTCATGGAGCGCGTCCAGGCCGACGAGCAGTGGACGCTCTTTTCTCCCGACGAGGTGCCCGACCTCCACGAAACCTACGGTCAGGAGTTCACAGAGAAGTACCGTGAGTACGAGCGCCGTGCCGAGGCGGGCGAGTTTCGCCAGTACGAGCAGGTCGCCGCGAAAGACCTCTGGCGGAAACTGCTCACCCGGCTGTTCGAGACGGGTCACCCCTGGATTACGTTCAAAGACCCGTGTAATGTCCGGTCGCCACAGGACCACGCCGGCGTGGTGAACTCCTCGAATCTGTGTACCGAAATCACGCTCAACACGAACGCGGAGGAAACGGCCGTCTGCAATCTCGGCTCGGTAAATCTCTCTCGACACGTCACCGGAGGCGGCCTCGACCGCGAGAAACTCGCCGACACCGTCGAGACAGCGATGCGAATGCTCGACAACGTGGTCGACCTGAACTTCTACCCGACCGAGGAAGCAGAGCGGTCGAACCTGCGCCATCGACCTGTCGGCCTCGGCGTCATGGGCTTTCACGCTGCTCTCCTCGAACAGGACATCCCGTTCGCCTCCGAACGAGCGGTCGTCTTCGCGGACGAAGCCCAGGAGTTCGTCTCCTACCACGCGATTCTCGGGTCGTCGAAACTCGCCGCAGAACGCGGTTCGTACGACTCCTACGAGGGGTCGAAGTGGTCACGTGGAATCTTCCCACAGGACACCATCGACCTGCTCGAAGCCGAACGCTACCGGGAGATTCCCCTCGACGTGACCGAACGTCTCGACTGGAACGAACTCCGTGACCACGTCGCCGACCACGGGATGCGCAACTCGAATACGATGGCGGTCGCTCCCACCGCGACGATTTCGACGATTGCGGGGACGACGCCCTCCATCGAACCAATCTACTCGAATCTCTACGTCAAGTCGAACATGAGCGGGGAGTTCACCGTCGTAAACGAGTCCCTCGTCGCCGACCTGAAAGCTGCGGGTCTCTGGGATGCGGGCATGGTGGACCGAATCAAGTACCACGACGGCTCGATTCAAGAGATTCGAGACATCCCCGCGGAACTTCGCGAGAAACACCGCGGCGCGTTCGAAATCGACCCGCGCCACCAGTTGCGCCTCACCGCCCAGCGAGGCGTCTGGATCGACCAGAGCCAGAGCCACAACGTCTTCTTCCCGGCCACCGACGGCAAACTCTTAGACGACATCTACACCACCGCCTGGGAACTCGGCCTGAAGACGACCTATTACCTCAGAACGCTCGGCGCGAGTCAAATCGAGAAGTCCACCCTCGACCTAGATGAATACGGGAAGACCCAGACCCGCGGCGAGCAATCGAACACAGACGAGGGAGACCTCTGTCGCGTCTCCGACCCGACCTGCGAGTCCTGCCAATGACGCTCCTCGATACCACCACCGAACACGACCCGAACAAGATTCTGCCAATCGATTACGGGTGGGCCCGCGAGTACTACAAGGCGGGCGTCGCGAACAACTGGACGCCAGAAGAGGTTCCGATGCAGGACGACGTGTTCCAGTGGCAAAACGGGAAATTGAGCGACGAGGAACGCCGCCTCGTCGAGTGGAACATGGGATTTTTCTCGACGGCGGAATCGCTCACCGCGAACAACATCGTCCTCGCCCTCTACGAGTACGTGACTGCCCCCGAGTGTCGCCAGTACCTCCTTCGGCAAGCCTACGAGGAGGCCATCCACACGGACACGTTCATCTACTGCTGTGACTCGCTCGGCCTCGACCCCGAGTACATCTACGGAATGTACGACCGTATTCCCTCCATCGCTGAGAAAGACGAATTCGTGGTCGAACTCACGCAGGTGGTGGACGACCCGACTTTCACCATCGAGACGGACGACGACGTGCGAGCGTTCTTACGCGACCTCGTCGGCTTCTACGTCATCATGGAAGGCATCTTCTTCTACGCTGGGTTTGCGATGATGCTCGCCCTCAAGCGACAGGGGAAGATGGTCGGCATCGGCGAGCAGTTCGAGTACATCATGCGCGACGAGTCGGTCCACCTCGCCTTCGGCGTGGACCTCGTAAACGAGATTCGCCGCGAGCATCCGGGCGTCTGGACCGAGGAGTTCGATGCGGAGGTGACCGACCTCATCGTCGAGGCCGTGGAACTCGAACAGATATACGCCCGCGAGGCCTGTCCGGACGCGATTCTCGGGATGAACGCGGAACAGTTCGCAGAATACGTCGAGTACATCGCAGACCGTCGATTGCAACAACTGGACTTAGAAAAGCAGTTCCACACTGACAACCCCTTCCCGTGGATGTCGGAGGCGGTCGACCTGAACAAGGAGAAGAACTTCTTCGAAACGAAGGTCACGGAGTACCAGAGCGGTGGGTCGCTCGACTGGTAACTAAACCGCCCGTGAGTACACCGACTCTGCCACTTCCTGGTCGGCCATCGTCACGCTGCCCGACCCCGACTTTCGAAAGCCCATTCGCGTAAACAGCGTCTCCGCCATTTCATCGCCGTCCACGACGATGGCTCGCATCTCGGCCACGCCGTCGTCGCGCAGGTCGTCGCGGAATCGCTCGTAGAGTCGGTAGCCGATACCCTCGTCCCAGCGGTCGGGATGCGTGTAGAGGCGGACGATGTCTCCCTCGTTCGCGGTCGAGACGCCGTGGCAGAACGCGACGACCCCGCCATCGTCGGCGACGAGAAAGTCGGTTTCCCGTTGGTCGATGAGGGTTCGAAGCGCGTCGGGCGCGTACCATTCTTCGACCGTCCGAGTGATGGTGTCCTCGTCCAGAATGTCGTCGTAGGTCGCCTTCCACGCGGCGTAGGCGACGTCTCTGATGGCGTCGAAGTCGGCTTCTGTGGCGCGTCGTATCTCCATACAGTCCTGTCGTCATCGGGTGGCTTGAGATGGACAGAAAGACGGGTTATATGAAGTTATCGCCAGTCCAGTTGCGTCCGTCATTCGAGTGCGGCCGCGAGTTCCATCCGACGCGCCCGCCGCTGTTCGAGCGCGAGGTCGCGCAGCCCTTCTTGCTTCGTCGTCGGACAGTCGAGGTCGGGAACCGTGGCCGGCTGTTCGGCCTCGTCGAGGGCGACGAAGGTAAAAAACGAGGTTGCCGTCTGCTGGCACTCACCCTCGCTCGGGCGTTCTGCGGAAACGTTCACCTTCACGTCCATGCTCGTCCGACCGGTGTCGAAGACGTAGGCTTCGAGCGTGACGATGTCTCCGAGGTCGATAGCCCCCGTGAAATCGACGTGGTCCATCGACGCGGTGACGACCTGCCCCTCGCAGAAGCGTCGCGCTGCAATCGCCCCGCAGATGTCCATCCAGTGGAGGACAGAGCCACCGAGGGCGCGGCCGAGATTGTTCGTATCGTTCGGCATCAGAATCTCGCTCATCTCCGTGAACGAAGCGTCGAGCGTGGTCGTACCCGTGGCCGTCGTCGTGGCGTCGTCCGAAGCCATACGCACACGTCCCGGTGGAACTGCATAAAACAACTGAAATTGTCTTATTGAAAATTAAATTGCTACTCGGCTTCGACTTCTTCGGGCACCGTATTCGCCTCCGCCACTTCTACCTGCTTCAGAATCTCGTCGATGTCGTCCAGCCCGAGCAACTCGCGGGTCTCTGCGTCGAACGCCTGACTCAGAAGTTCCTCGCCGTTCGCGCTCACGTCGCTCCCGGTGAGGTGCTTGCCGTAGCGGCCGACCAGCGAGGTCAGTTCCTGTGGCATGATGTAGGTAGTGGAGGGGCTCGTCCCGATGGCTTCGAGCGATTCCAGTCCCTTGTCGAGGACGGCCCGCTCGCCCATCGCCTCCGCGGCGCGTGCCCGGAGCGTCGTCGCGATGGAGTCACCCTGCGCTTCTAACATCTGGGCCTGCTTTTCACCCTGTGCGCGGATGACCGAGGAGTCTTTCTCACCCTGAGCGCGCTCGATGGAACTGCGCCGTTCACCCTGCGCTTCGAGAATCATCGCGCGGCGGCGACGTTCTGCCGAGGTTTGTTCTTCCATCGCGGCGACCACGTCGCGACTCGGCGTGATGTTCTGGACCTCCACCGCCTCGACGCGGATGCCCCACGCGTCGGTGGGCCCTTCCAGTTCGCGGCGGATGCGGTCGTTTATCTCGCGACGCCGCGAGAGCGTGTCGTCGAGTTCCATGTCACCCAACACAGCGCGCAGCGTCGTCTGGGCGAGGTTCGAAGTGGCGCGCATGTAGTCGTCCACTTCGAGGAACGCCCGCTTTGCATCGGTCACTCTGAGGTAGAGGACCGCGTTCGCGATGACCGGCGAGTTGTCGCGGGTGATGGCTTCCTGCTCTGGAACGTCCATCGTCTGGGTCCGCATGTCGAACGCGTAGGTCTCGGAGACGAACGGCGGGACGAATCGGATACCGGGACCGAGCAGGTCGCGGAACTCACCGAAGACGGTGAGCGCCTGCTTTTCGTAGGCCTGGACGATGACGACGGACTTCGCGACGATGATGGCCGCCCCGGCGAGGGCGAGGAGGCCGAGAATCGCGATTCCGTCGAGAACCGAGAGGAGGACCAGGAACAGAACCACGGCGGCGGCGAGCGCGACTACACGACCCAGACCGCCCCCGTCTGCGCCTCTCGAGAGCTTTCCGAGTTGGTAGAAGAAGCTATCCATACGGTCACTTCTCAGTACCCCGAGTTAATTGTTAGCCTCGTTGACTATTGGAGGCGACGGCGTATCTGCTCGGCCCGCGACGCACCGACGCCGGCCACCGACTGCAACTCGCTCACCGAGGCGGCCCGGATGCCATCGACGCTTCCGAACCGTCGCAGGAGTCGCTTTCGCAGCTCCGGACCGACCCCGGGGATGTCGTCGAGGACGGTCTTCACCTCGTCGCGGAGCGTCTGGTGGTACTGGACCGCAAAGCGGTGGGACTCGTCGCGCACGCGCTGGAGGAGGTGCAGCTGCGGTGCCTTCGAGGGCCAGTCGTAGGTCCCCTCGGAGGTAATCACGAGTTCTTCTGCCTTCGCAAGAGCGATGGCTGGTACGTCCCACCCGACTTCCGAGAGTGCCTCGCGGGCGGCATTCAACTGCCCTTCGCCCCCGTCGATGAGCAGGAGGTCGGGGTCCGGGCGGTCGTCTCGACCCTCCACGGCGCGTTCTGCCCGCCAGCGAATCAGGTCACGCATGTTCGCGTAGTCGTCGTTCGTGTCGGTGAGCTTCTTCCGCCGGTAGTCGGCCTTCGCTGCCGACCCGTCCACGAACGTCACGTTGCTCCCGACGACGGCCTTCCCCTGGGCGTGGCTCACGTCGAACCCCTCGATGCGACGAATTCGACCCATGCCAAGGGCGTCGCCGAGTGCCCGACCCTCGTCGGTTGCCGGCGACCGCCGGGCGTTTTTGAGCGCCAAATCGACGAGCGTCGCCTCGCGGCCCGCGCCCGGTACGCGGGCGGAGACCCCTTCGGCTTCCAGCCATCGGTCGATTTCCGGGTCGTCGTGGCGCTCTGGCAGCAAGATGGCGTCGGGCAACTCTCGCTCGGCGTAAAACTGCGGGATGAACGCAGCGAGCACGGCAGCGACCCGTTCCTCGCCACCCTCGGGGGCGTCCATAGTGTACTGCTTGCGGTCGACGAGTTGGCCGCGCTCGCTGTGCAGGCGGGCCACCGTCGCCGTCTCGCCCTCGATGACGACGCCGAGCACGTCCACGACCATCTCGCTCCCCGATTTGGCGACGACGTCACCGCCGCCCCCGTGAAACCGACGGGCCGCGTCGAGGCGGTCGCGCAGATTCGCCGCCCGCTCGAACTCCTGATTGGCGGCGGCGCGTTCCATCTCGGCCTCGAGCGGTTCCGTGAGTATGCCGCTCTCGCCTTCGAAAAAGCGGACGACAGCATCCACGTCGGCGACGTAGGCTCCCTTCCCGATTTCGCCGGTGCAGGGGGCAGTACACAGCCCGATGTTGAAGTCGATGCAAGGGCGAGTGCGCCCGGCGAATTTGTGGTCAGAACAGCCCCGGATACCGTAGGTCTCACGGATGGCCTTCACCACTTCGTCCACCCGGCGACGGTTCGTGTACGGGCCGAAGACGGTCGCGCCCTGCTCGGGGTCGCGGGTCACTTCGATGCGCGGGTACTCGTGGCCCGTGAGCTGGACGAGTGGATATGACTTGTCGTCTTTCAGCCGGACGTTGTACTTCGGCTGGTGGCGCTTGATGAGGTTCGCTTCGAGCAACAGCGCCTGCGTCTCCGTGTCAGTGACGGCGTAGTCGACGGTCTCTGCGCGTTCGACCATCTGTCCGATGCGAAAACTGCGTGGGTCGGCGTACGACCGCACCCGACTGCGTAAGTCGACCGCTTTCCCGACGTAGAGCGTGGTGTCGCCCTCCAGGAACTGGTAGACCCCCGGCTCGCTGGGGAGGGATGTCGCCTGCTCCCGAAGGGCGGCCGCGTCCATACCCCTCGTATCGCCCGGAGACGGTTGAACGTAACGCGCGGCCTCCGCCTCACTCCCCTCCCCCGAACGCTCCTCGCTTCCCCGCCGTCCCTACGTCTCCTCTGTTGTTTCTGTCGTCTCCTCCTCGGTAGTTCCTGTCGTCCCGTTGACCGTGGTCGTCTCGTTGCCCATCGTCGTAGTTTCGTTGTCCATGGTCGTCGTCTCGTTCATCGTCGTAGTGGTCTCGCTGGTCGTTTCTTCGCTCGTGGTTTCGGTCATCTCCTCGCTGGTCGTCTCACCGATGGTCGTCTGTTCGGTCGTCGTCGTGTTGTTCGCCGACCCGCCGGGGCCGGTACAGCCGGCAACCGCGGCGATCGCGGTGCCACACACCGTGCCCACGACGGCGCGTCTAGTCCACGTGCGCGATCCTGTGTCCGTGTGTTCCCCACTCCTCGATTGGTTCATGGTTTGCACCTGTCCAATCTGGTGACCGCAGGATAAGGGTGTACGACCGTTTTACCACCGTTTCAGCCCGTTTCATTCGTTTCCACAAGCATATCGTTTCTGGTGCGTTGAAAGCGATATTTAACGGCTCGGCGAACCGGACGCTCACCGAGGTCGAAGTGTCGGACGAACGTCGTATCCTGCGCGTCCGCGACCGGCGACCGGTCCCGCCAGATTAAACGTATCCACTCCCTAACGGGGCCGTAGATGTCACCTGACACGGACGATTCCCTGCGCCTCTGGCTGGTCCATCGCACCTACGACGACAAGGGACTCATCTCGCTCGTCTACGCCACCGAAGACGGCGCGCGGTACCTGCCGAAAGAACGCTCGACGGCCGCCCTCGGGCGTATTCCGACCACCGCCGCCATCAGCGCCGACCCGGCAAACGTGTATGACGTAGCCGACGAGGAGACGCGCGAACGCTACGAGAAAGAGGCCGCGCGGATGGCCGAGCGCCACGACCCGGACGACGAAGTCTGACCCAACACTTTTCACCGAAAGCGCGGAAGCGCCACGTATGGCCGCCATCGAACTGGCCAACGTCACCAAGCGATACGACGACGTGGCCGCCCTGAAAACCCTCGACCTGACGGTCGAGCGCGGCGAAATCTATGGCTTTCTCGGCCCGAACGGGGCGGGAAAGTCCACCACCATCAACCTCCTGCTCGACTTCATCCGCCCGACGGCGGGGACGGTTACCGTCCTCGGCCACGACGCGCAGGCCGAAAGCCTCGCGGTTCGCCAGCAGACGGGCGTCCTCCCCGAAGGCTTCTCGATGTACAACCGTTTGACCGGCCGCAAGCACGTCGAGTTCGCCATCGAATCGAAGGAGGCGAGCGACGACCCCGACGCACTCCTCCGACGAGTCGGCCTCGAAGGCGAGGGCGACCGGAAAGCGGGTGGGTACTCGAAGGGGATGCGCCAGCGACTGGCACTCGCGATGGCCATCGCTGGCAGCCCCGAACTGCTCATCCTGGACGAACCATCGACCGGCCTCGACCCGAACGGGGCCCGCGAGATGCGTCGCATCATCACCGAAGAACGCGACCGCGGCGCGACCGTGTTCTTCTCCAGTCATATTTTAGAACAGGTCGAAGCCATCTGTGACCGCGTTGGGATTCTCCGGAAGGGCGAACTCGTCGCCGAGGACACGCTCTCTGCGCTCAGAGACGAGACCGGCGCGGGGACGACGCTCGTCATCACCGTCGCCGCACTTCCTGACGGCGCGCTCGACGCCGTCCGTTCGCTGCCGGGCGTGCTCGACGTATCTCACGAGGACGACACGGTCACAGTCGCCTGCGAGGACGGGACGAAGACGCGCGTCCTCACCACGCTCGAAGACAACGGCGCGACCGTGACCGACTTCTCGACGAAAGAGGCGTCGCTCGAAGACCTGTTCGCCTCGTACACGGAGGTTTCGGCGTGACCGCCGTCACCGTCGCGAAGAAGGACTTCGCGGACGCCATCCGTTCGAAAGTCCTCATCGCGCTCGCCACGGTATTCGTCCTCTTCGCCGTCGGTGCGGCGTACGTCTTCGCCGAATACATCGCGCCGACCGCCGGGAACAGAGCACTCTCTACCGTCGGCCTCATCGTCTTCCTGCTCGGGCCAGTCGGCACACTCGTCCCACTCACGGGGCTGCTGGTCGGGTACAAGGCAATCGTCGGAGAACGCGAGAGCGGGAGTCTGAAGTTCCTGCTCGCGCTCCCACACACCCGCCGAGACGTGGTTCTCGGGAAACTGCTCGGTCGTTCTGGCGTCCTCGCGACGGCCATCCTCGCCGGGTTCGTCCTCGCGGCCGTCGTCGTGGTCGTGCTCTACAGTTCGTTCTCCGCGTCGGCGTTCGTCGGCTTCACCCTGCTCACGCTCCTGTTCGGCGTCGTGTTCGTGAGCGTCGGCGTCGGCATCTCCGGCGCGACCGGCTCTGCGTCGAAGGCCACGGCACTCGTGTTCGCCTTCTTCGTCCTCTTCGAGTTCGTCTGGGGGTTCATCCCGTCGCTGCTCCTCTACGCGATTGAAGGAGTGTTTTTCACCCCGAATCCGCCTGACTGGTACCTGTTCATTGCGAACATCAGTCCGAGTTCGGCCTACAGCAACGCGATTGGCCTGGTGCTTCCGGCGAACGCGGGCATCCAGTCCGCTGGAAACGTGCCGTCGGTATTCATGGAACCGTGGTTCGGCCTGCTCGTCCTGCTCGTCTGGGCCGCCGTCCCTCTCGCGATTGGCTACTATCGCTTCGAGAACGCCGACCTCTGAGGCGCACAACACCTTTCTTTCCCGCCTTCGTGGCCTCCGCCACTGATGCAGCTCGAAGAAGGCGAGACCTACACGCACCAGCGTCGCTTCATGCACGAGGACGTCCACCAGTTCGGCGAGATTAGCGGTGACGACCAGCCCCGCCACACCGAACCCGACGAGGAGGGCAGACTCATGGCTCAGGGCCTGCTCACCGCTACCCTCCCCACCAAACTCGGCGGCGACATCAACTTCCTCGCGCACACGATGGAGTTTCGGTTTCGCCGACCCGTCTTCACCGGCGAAACCATCACCTGCGAGATGGTTCTCGACACCATCGACGAGCGAGAAGACCGCTACAATATCGACGCGACCACGACGTGTACGAACGAGGCGGACGAAGTCGTCCTCTCGGGAGACATCTCGGGGCTCATCTGGAAGCAGTGACGCCCTTTGTTTCGAGCAGGTCCCAGAACGCTTTCTCGTCGAGAATCGGCACGTCGTTTTCCTCCGCATCGTTCGTTTTACTCGCGCCCGGATTCTCCCCGGCGACGAGGTAGTCGGTGTTCCCGGAGACGCTTCCTGTGGCGTTCGCCCCGTGTTGCTGGACGAGTTCCTGTGCCTCGCCGCGAGTCATCTCCGAGAGACTGCCGGTGAACACGAAGGTGAGACCGTCGAGTTCGTTTCCGGCGGCCGTCTCTGCCGTCTCGGGTTCGACACCGCGCTCGCGTAACTGCTCGATGACGCGGCGGTTCTCCTCGGAGTCGAAGAAGGCGTGGATGTCACTGGCGACCGTCGGACCGACGTCCGGCACGTCCTGTAACGCTGCTTCACTTGCTTCCATGACGGCGTCGAGGGTTCCGAACTCTCGGGCGAGCGACCGAGCCGTGGTCGGCCCGACCGACGGGATGCCGAGTCCGACGAGGAAGTCAGCGAGGGCGGGCTGTTTTGCGGCGTCGAGTTCCGCGAGCAGGTTGTCCGCGCTCTTCTCGCCCCACCCCTCGAGTTCAACCAGGTCCTCCCGCGAGAGGGTGTAGAGGTCGGCGATGGTCTCGATGAGGTCGGCGTCGATGAGTTGAACCACCTTCTCTGCGCCGAGACCCTCGATGTCGAGTGCGCTCCGACTGGCGTAGTGCTGGACGGCGCGTTCGAGTTGGGCGCGGCAGGCGAACCCGCCGGTACAGAACGCGAGTGGCCCCTCGCGCTCGACCGGACTGTCACAGACAGGGCAGGTGTCTGGGTACTCGAAGTGTCCCTCGGAGTGTTTCTCGACAACTTCCGAGACGTACGGAATCACGTCTCCGGCGCGCTCGACGCGGATCTCGTCGCCCACGTTCACGTTCAGCGACTCGATTTCGCCGGGGTTGTGGAGGGTCGCTCTGGAGACGGTGACCCCCGACACGTCCACCGGGTCGAGCAGGGCGACGGGCGTCAGGCGGCCGGTTCTGCCCACCTGCACGACGATGTCGGCGATGCGCGTCTGCTCGGTTCGCGCCGGGAACTTGTAGGCGTAGGCCCACCGCGGGGCTCGCGACGTGGAGCCAAGTTCCGCACATGCCGCGAGGTCGTTCACCTTGATGACCGTCCCGTCGATTTCGTAGTTCAGGTCGTCTCGGGCCGCCTGCAGGTCGTCTCGATACCCGATTGCGCCGTCGATGTCGGGCACGCGTTTCGACCGGGCGGATGATTTGAGGCCCCACTCGGGAAGCAAATCGTGTTGCTCCTCGTGGGTTTCGAACTCGCGGCTCGATTCGAGCACGCCGAAGAAGAAACAGTCGAGGGGTCGCTGTGCGGTAATCTGCGGGTCGAGTTGGCGGAGCGTCCCTGCCGCCGCGTTTCGGGGGTTGGCGAAGGGGTCGTCTCCGGCCTCGATGCGCTCGCGGTTGTGCGCCTGGAAGGCGTCTCGGGGCATGAACACCTCGCCGCGCACGACGAGGGTGTCGGGGTGATCACCGTGGAGCCGCTGGGGGACAGATCGAATGGTTCGCACGTTCGCGGTCACGTCCTCGCCCGTGACGCCGTCGCCGCGGGTGGCTGCCCGAACGTAGCGCCCGTCCTCGTAGACGACTTCGACCGAGAGGCCGTCGAACTTCGGTTCGCAGAAGTAGGCCACCTCACCGACCGCGTTCCGGACGCGCTGGTCGAAAGCGCGCACGTCGGTCTCCTCGCCGGAGGAGTCGATGGACTTCATCGGGGCGACGTGTTCGACGGTTTCGAGTTCGTCGAGCGGTTCCTCGCCCACCCGGCGGGTCGGACTGTCTTCCGCCCAGAGGTCGAAGGCGTCCTCTAAGTCCTGGAGGCGGCTGAACAGCGCGTCGTAGACCCGGTCTGCGATGAGTGGTTGGTTTTCGACGTAGTACCGTCGGTCGTGATTTCGGATGGCCTCGCGAAGCAATTCGACCTCCTCGGCTGCTTCGTCCTCGCTCAGGTCGGCGAGGGGGCGAAACTCGGTTTCGGGGTCGTCGAGATAGGGATTGTCGTCGCCGTCGGTCATTACCGACGCTTCGGTCGCCCGGTGCTAAAATCTCCGGGGCACGGCGCCGACAGTCGCGTGTGAACATGCCTGAACACTGGCGAGACTTGGCCAAACCCACAGGGGTTATCTGTTGGGCCTCGAAGTGGGAGATATGTCGGAGGAGTTCCTCCTGCTGAACCCAGGACCAGTCCCGATAACCGACGCCGTGCGACGAGCCATGGATGGGTCTATGGTCTCTCACCGCTCGGCCGAGTTCGAAGCGACCTACGCCCGCGCGCAGTCCGGGCTCGACTACATCTTCGAATGTTCGACGCTCGACGGGTCCTGTACGTCCGCGGGAGGAACGAGCCTCATTCTGAACGGCACGGCGACGATGGGCATGGAAGCCGCCGTCGCGAACCTCACCCACGACGACAGCGAGGTCGTCGCGCTCGTAAACGGCAAGTTCGGTCGTCGGTTCAAGCGCATCGCAGACCGCCACGCGCAGGTTTCGGCCGTCGAAGTCGACTGGGGTGAATCGTTCGACCTCGACGCCGTCGCCGACGTCATCACCGACGAGACGGACGTGGTGACGATGGTTCACAACGAAACCTCGACGGGGATTCTGAACCCGGTCGAGCAGGTCGGCGAACTCGTCGCCGCCGCGGACGCTCGCTTCGTCGTGGACGGCGTCACCAGCATCGGCGGCGACGAGTTCAAAATCGACGACTGGAACGTCGATATCGCCATCACCGACTCCCAGAAGGCGCTCGCCGCACCGCCCGGCGTGAGCGCGATGTACGTCGCAGACCGCGCCGTCGAGCATCTGGACGGCGAAAGCGCTCCCTTCTACGAGGACCTGGAGTGGCATCTGCGCAAGGCCGACTCCCATCAGACGCCGTTTACGAGCGCCGTCCCGCTGTTTCGGGCGCTCGCGGTCGCCGTCGAACAAATCGAAGACGAGACGATGTCGACGCGCATCGCCCGCCACCGCCGTCAGTCGGCCGCCTTCCGCGCCGGATTCGAGGCGATGGGTCTCTCGCTGTTCGCCGCACTCAACGACGACTCGAGCTACTCGAACACGCTCACCGCCGTCTCGCTACCCGAGAGCATCAAAGAATCGCCGAGCGATTTCTTCGACGCCGTCAAAGAGCGCAACGTCTCCATCAGCGGCGGGCAGGCCCACCTCGGCGGGCGTATCTTCCGCGTCTCGAACATGGGGAACTTAGATGACGACCAGATTCTCCGAGGCATTCGGACGGTCGGCGAGGCTATGAACGACGCCGGATTCGACGCCGACACGGAAGCCGGACTCGACGCGGCTCGCGCCGAACTGGACGGCTGAACACGCGGCTCTTTTACCTGGGTTGGTTGTGCGAACACGTCGTCCACCCGCCTGCCACTTACCTCTCGACCGTCCACAGGCCCGGACGCAAATGGCCGACAAGAAATTCGCGATTCTCCTGAACGCGGACAAAAAGAGCATCGGACCCGCAGCGAACGGCATTGAGTACGCGCTGGACTTAGACGACGCCGGGTACACCGCAGAAGTCTACTTCGACGGCGCGGCGACCGAGTGGCCCGCCGTCCTCGATGAAAAGCCGGACAACCCGGTGAACACGTACTACGACGAGGCACGAGAGCGCGGCCTCATCGCTGGTGCGTGTGGCTACTGTGCAAACGCCTTCGGCGTCTACGACGACGTCGAAGTGGCGGGCGTCGAACTCCTCGGCGGACGGGAAAACCACGGCCCGGACGTGGGCGAACTCGTCTCCGGGGGCTACGAACTCATCACGGTCGGCTAATCTGCGTCGGGTTCCGCGCCGAACAGCGATTTTTTCTCCAGGTTCAGTCGCACGAACACCGGTAGCGCGACCAGTGCGACGACGATTTCGAGGCCACCAGCGACGAGGAAGGCGGCGAGGAAGCCGTAGGTGTCCGCGACGGCCCCGCCGACCACGATGCCGGTGAGGAAGCCGATACTCCCGAAGATGTTGAACCCGCCCATGGCGATGCCGCGTTCGGTGTCCCGCGAGAGGTCGTTTACGAGCGCCATCGTCGCCGGGGCCATGAGCGCGCCGAGGATGCCGACGACGACCATTCCAGCGCGGGCGGCGTCCAGCGTCGGAACGACGCCGACGGCGATGACGGCCACGCCGTAGAGGCCCGACCCGACGACGACCGGCCCGACCCGGCCGATGCGGTCAGAGAGGATGCCGAAGGGATACTGGAGCAGGGCGAACGGGACGAAAAACAGCGCGAGGATGAGACCGGTCTGGGCGGCGTCGAGGCCGAAGGCCGTCCGGAAGTAGAACGTCCCGACGAGGGCGAAAAAGCCCGCCGTCAGGCGGTCGATGAAGCCGAAGGCGTAGGGCAGGAGGAGGACGGGTTTCGCGCGGAGACCGGCGAGAGCCGCGGCGAGGCCGTCGTGATTCTTCGGGGCGCGGTCGGTGACGAATATCGTGAGGAAGGCGACCACGGTGAGGAGGCCGCTCGCCAGATAGAGCGGCGCGAGCGGGTCAATTGTCGTGAGCCGGCCGCCGAGCGGTGCGCCGAGTGCGGTGCCGAGGCCGATGGCGATGCCCGCAGCACCCATGTTCTTGCCGTGACCGCCGTCTAAGTCCATGAGCATTGTCATCGCGAGCGAGAAGGCGGCGATGGTGACGGCTCCCTGGAGGAATCGGAGGACGAGCACCGCGCCGAAGGCGGAGACGCCCACGACCGGAAGCGACGCGAGCAGGGCGTAGCCGACGGCTCCGCCGAGTGCGCCGAGCGCGATGTAGGGGGCTCTGCGGCCGGTGGCGTCGCTCAGCGTGCCCCAGAGGCCGGCGAACAGCACGAAGCCGAGGAACTCGGCGGTGAGAAACCACATCCCAGCGTCGAGGCTGGTAGTCGCGCCGAGCGCGGCGAGCAGGTCCGGGACGCCAGGGTACAGGAGGACCTGGGCGAACAGGACGACGAATACCACGAGCGCGAGGCGAAATCGGTCGGACCCGACCATACGAGTAGGAAGCACCTGTACGGGCTAAACCTCTGTGCTTGGCGAATAATGAGCCATTCACCGCCAAAAGACGCACTCCGGACATTCTCAATAGAGTGACTATCAGGCGCGTTAGTTGCTCTGTAACTCTCTCGAAACTCAGTGAGCAAGAAGAACTCCCCGCGGAGGAAGTCGTCTACCCGATTTCAGAAGTGCGTTCCCAGCGCACCATCGTCTGCTCGCAGCTTCCGAATTCGTGCGCTGACCCACCTTTTACACCTCCGAATCCGCACCCAGCAGGTATTGCCTATACTGGCAGTTATAGAAACGTAGAGAAATATGAGTCAGACACATGACTGACTCAGAGCGGCCGGGCTTTGCCACGCGCTGTCTGCACGCGGGCCAGGAGCCGGACCCTGCGACAGGGGCGCGTGCCCCGCCCATCTACCAGACGACATCGTACGTCTTCCCGGACGCGGCGACGGCCGCCGCCCGGTTCTCGCTCGAAGACGACGGTAACATCTACTCGCGCTTTTCGAACCCCACGACGGCCATGCTCGAAGCCCGTCTCGCCTCGCTCGAAGGCGGGAGCGCGGCACTCGCCACGTCGGCGGGGATGGCCGCCCTCGACGCCGCCACCACGACGCTCGCCCGCCCCGGCGACAACATCGTCTCCGCGGCTTCCATCTACGGCGGTACTCATTCGTACTTCTCGAACACGGCGGGGAATCGAGGCATCGAACCGCGGTTCGTTCCGACGCTCGATTACGACGCCTACGCCGAGGCAATCGACGAGGACACCGCCTACGTCCACGTCGAGAGCATCTCGAACCCGGCGCTCGTGACGCCCGATTTAGCACGCATCGCGGAGATTGCGCACGAACGCGGCGCACCGCTCTTCGTCGACAACACGTTCGCGACGCCGTATCTGTGCAACCCGTTCGACCACGGCGCAGACCTCATCTGGCACTCGACGACCAAGTGGCTTCACGGGTCGGGAACGACGGTTGGCGGCGCACTCATCGCCGGCGGCGAGTTCGATTGGCACGACTATCCTGAAGTGGGCCAGCCGAATCCGGCCTTCCACGGGACGAACTTCGCGGAGCGCTTTGGCGACCGGGCACTCGTGGAGACGGCCCGCCACCGCGCCGTCAGGAGCACGGGAAGCGGGCAGTCACCGTTTAACGCGTGGGTCACGCTCCAGGGCATCGAAACCCTCCCCCTTCGGATGGAGCGCCACTGCGAGAACGCCCAGGCGGTCGCCGAGTTCCTCGCAGACCACCCCGGCGTCGAGTGGGTGACGTATCCCGGACTCCCCGACCACGAGACCCACGACAACGCCTCGAAGTACCTTTCGGGAGGCTACGGCGGCATGATTGCCTTCGGCCCGAAAGGCGGCTACGACGCGGCCAAGGGCGTCTGTGAGCGCACCGATCTCGCGAGTTTCCTCGCGAACGTCGGCGACGCGAAGACGCTGCTCATCCACCCGGCGAGCACGACCCACGCCCAGCTCACGGAGGAAGAACAGTTAGAAAGCGGCGTCCTGCCGGACCTGATTCGGCTCTCGGTCGGCATCGAGGACGTGGACGACATCATCGCAGATTTAGCCGAGGCACTGCCATGAACACCCACGACGTCGCCGAACTCGGCGCGTTCGAATTCGAGTGTGGCGAGTCGATTCCGAATCTCGAGCTCGCCTACGAGACCTACGGCGAGTTCACGGGCGAAAACGCGGTACTGGTCTGTCACGCTCTCACTGGGAGTGCTCACGTCTCGGGCCTCCGCCGGGGGAGCCACGGCGGCCAGGCGACGGCGTGGTGGGACGACATCGTCGGCCCCGGCAAGGCTATCGACACCACCGAATATTACGTCGTCTGCGCGAACGTTCCGGGGTCGTGTTACGGCTCGACCGGCCCGGCGAGCGAAGGTCCCGAGGGCGACCCGTGGGGGACCGACTTCCCGCCGGTGACCGTCGGCGACTGGACCCGTGCCCAGCGCGAACTGCTCGACCACCTCGGCGTCCCGAATCTACACGCCGTCGTCGGCGGGAGCGTCGGCGGCATGAACGCCCTCGACTGGGCCAAGCGCCATCCCGACCAGGTGGACCTCGTCGTGGCCGTCGCCACCGCCGCCCGGCTCGACTCCCAGTGTCTCGCCCTCGATGCCATCGCGCGGCGAGCGATTACGACCGACGCGAACTGGAACGGCGGGGACTACTACGACGGCCCCGCGCCGAAAGACGGCCTCGCGCTCGCCCGTCAGATTGGGCACACGATGTACCTCTCGAAGCACTCGATGGAGCGCAAGTTCGGTCGCCGGTCGGCCGGCAGAGACGCCGCTCGCGACTCGTTCCCAGTGGACCCGGCGGCCGCGTTCTTCCCCTACCGCGACGTCGAATCCTACCTCGACTATCAGGCCGAGAAGTTCGTCGAACGCTTCGACGCCAACAGCTATCTCTACCTGACGCGGGCGATGGACAACTACGACCTGTCTGCGGGCTACGAGTCCGATGCGGACGCGCTCGGCGCGTTCACCGGCGAGGCGCTCCTCCTCTCGTTTACCGGTGACTGGCACTTCACCACCGAGCAAGCGGAGGACCTCGCAGTCGCGTTCAGACAGAACGACACGCCGACGGCCCACCACAAAATCACGTCCGACCACGGCCACGACGCGTTCCTTGTCGAACCCGAGAAGGTCGGCCCGCCACTCGCCGACTTCCTCGAAGCGGGCGTCGGTGGGCGGGCCGTGACCGACACCGTCACGGACAAATCAGACCGCCAGTTTGCGCCCGTCCACACGAGTCTCTTCGGGAACTGACTACTCCGCGAGCGCGACGAACCCGAGACCGACAACGAGGGCGAGCACGTAGGCCGGGTGGGTGCTCGCGAATTCGAGGAGGTGGGTCGGCGTGAGGCCCATCGTGCTCGTGCCGCCGGCAGTCGCGACTGCTGTAAGCGACCGGTAGGCGACTGCGCCAGCGACGAGGGCCGCCACGGCACCAGTCGTTTTGAGTGGGTAGTCGCTCACGAACCCGACCAGTCGTCGCGAAATCGCCCGAAGCATAGTCATTCTCATCGGCGGGACGGTTCGTATAACTTGTCAATCCAATCGTCTGTCGTAGCCCGGGGCAATTATTGCCCGGCATATTGCATACTTTTATATTACTTGTAGAAATAACTGGGGCACGAACAATGACAGACGAGCATTCGCCGCGCTTTGCGACCCAGAGCCTGCACGCGGGACAGGACCCCGACCCGGCGACGGGCGCACGCGCACCACCGATTCACCAGACGACCTCGTACGTCTTCGACGACGCAGACCACGCAGCACGCCTCTTCGCGCTCGAAGAGGAGGGCAACATCTACTCGCGGCTGATGAACCCGACCGTGACGATGCTGCAGGAACGCCTCGCCGCACTCGAAGGCGGCGTCGGCGCACTCGCCACCTCCTCGGGCATGGCGTCGTTCGACCTCGCGAACTTCATCCTCGCGGAGGCGGGCAAGAACGTCGTGTCGTCGTCGGCCATCTACGGCGGCACCCACACCTACCTCAGCCACTCCGCGCCGCGCCGTGGCGTCACCACGCGCTTCGTCGACCCACTCGACTACGAGGGCTACGCGGAAGCCATCGACGAGGATACCGCCTACGTCCACGTCGAGACCATCGGCAACCCCGCGCTCGTGACGCCGGACTTCGAGCGTCTTGCCGATATCGCGCACGAGAACAACGTGCCGCTGTTCGTGGACAACACGTTCGCGACGCCGTATCTGTGCAACCCGTTCGACCACGGCGCAGACCTCATCTGGCACTCCACGACCAAGTGGATTACCGGCGCGGGGACGACGGTTGGCGGCGCACTCATCGACTCGGGAACCTTCCCGTGGGAGGACGGCGACTACCCAGAAATCACCGAAGACAACCCCGCCTACCACGGCGTGAACTTCCGCGAACGCTTCGGCGAGGCGGCGTTCACCGTGACGGCGCTCGCCCGCGGCCTACGCGACCTCGGTAACCCACAGTCGCCGTTCGACGCGTGGACCACGCTCCAGAAACTGGAGACGCTGCCACTGCGCATGGAGCGCCACTGCGAGAACGCCCAGATCGTCGCCGAGTACTTAGACGACCACCCGGACGTGGCGTGGGTGACCTACCCCGGTCTCGAAAGTCACGAGACCCACGACAACGCGACGAAGTATTTAGACGGCGGTTACGGCGGCATGCTCACCTTCGGCCTCGAAGGCGGCTACGAGACGGCCAAGAAGATGACCGAATCGACGCAACTCGCGAGTCTGCTCGCGAACGTCGGCGACGCGAAGACGCTCATTATCCACCCGGCGAGTACGACCCACCAGCAACTCACCGAGGAGGAAAAGGAATCGAGCGGCGTCAGGCCGGACCTCGTCCGCCTCTCCGTGGGTCTCGAAGACCCAGCGGACATCCTCGCGGACCTAGACCAGGCGATAGACGCAGCCTCGAACTAGAGGACGCCGTCTTCTGTAAGCACTTTTTCGAGGCGGTCCATCCGCGCGACGACGATTTGACAGTGCGGCCTGACCGCCGGTTTCGGCAGGTAGCCAACCGCGAGGCCCGCGACTTTGAGCATCGGCAGGTCGTTCGCGCCGTCGCCGACGGCCACGGTGTCTCGGAGGTCGATGCCGAGGTCTGTGGTCAGGTTTTCGAGCGCCGTGTCTTTCGTGCCCTCGATGAGCGGCCCTTCGACTTCCCCCGTCAATTCACCGTCTTCGACGAGCAGGCGGTTCGCGACGATGGTATCGACGGAGACGCCTTCACGGGCGAGCGCCGCCTCGACGCCGCGTTCGAATCCGCCGGTGAGGATGGCGACGTGGACGCCCGCCTCGCGGAGTTTGCGGATGAGGTCGGCCGCGCCAGGACGCAGGCGAACCGCGTCGAAGGCCGTCTGCGCTTCTTCGTCTGCGAGGCCGGCGAGCAGTTCTGCCCGCGAGCGAAGGCTCTCAGCGTAGCTGAGTTCGTTGTTCATCGCCCGTTCCGTGATGTCCGCCATCTCGGCGGCGACGCCACAGCGGTCTCCGAGCAGGACCGTCATCTCCGAATCGGAGAGCGTCCCGTCGAAGTCGAATGCGACCAGTTCCATACGCAATCCGCCGGGCGATGGGACTTGAGCGTTCCGTCTTCGGCAGACGTTAGCGAGAATGACTTCGTCAACCGGGCAGGAATTGCTCGTTCGAAATTAGTACGGCGTCCACTCACGGGGGCCGATGTCGTCGCCGCGCACGCGGAGTTCGAGGCCGTCGTCGGTGTCTCTGGTCTCTACGTACACGTCGAACAGTTGCTTGAGAATGTTGAGGGTCTCTTCGTCCGCGGCCGTCGAATCGAGCGTGAACACCCCGCGAAAGCCGACGCTCTCGATGCGGCCGGTGAGCACGTGCGTGAACTGGTACAGCCGTTTCAGGTCCGCGAACATGAGAATCGTCGAAAGCGAACTCAGGCCGACGCGCACGTCTTCTACCGAGTCGTCGCGGTACAGTTGTTGCATCATGCCGGTCGCCGCGATGCCGATGCCGGTCATGTCCGCCGCAGACGAGACGTAACTCGTCCGCCTGTCGTCGCTCTCCCGGCCGAACTGCTGGTCGCCGCCCACACAGTCGACGACGCGGAGGGCATCGCCAGACCCGCCCGTGACCGCTTCGAACTCGCGGCGAATTTGGGTCGCGTTCTTGCTCGTGGTGATGAACAGTGCGCCGTTGTCGTCTGCGCCGCCGACGAGCGAGAGCGCGAGACGGCGCTTTTCGGTCATCGCTGGGCCTGCGATGAGAACGTTCGTTCCCTCGGTGACGGCGTCGGCACGGAGTAGGGACTCAGACGTGCGTGAATCAGCACCGTCGCCGCGCTCAGAATCCCTCACGTCATGTTGTCCTTCGAGTCAGTCATATAAAAGGTCACGATGCACAGAGCGTCGTGCTACTACCGGGAGAAGGCGGCATTTGTAGCGAGTGGAGAAAGCGTTAACCTTCACGCCCCGTTCTGCCGAGACATGAACGTACTCGTCACGGACCCCATCGCTGAGGCAGGGCTTCAGCAACTCCGTGAAGCGGGCCACGATGTAGAGACGGCTTACGACGTCGAAGGTGATGCACTCCTCGACGCTGTTTCTGACGCACACGCACTCGTCGTCCGGTCTGGAACTGACGTTTCTGCCGCCGTGTTCGAGGCTGCAACCGACCTCATCATCGTCGGGCGAGCCGGCATCGGCGTGGACAACATCGACATCGACGCCGCCACCGAACACGGCGTCATCGTCGCGAACGCACCCGAAGGGAACGTGCGAGCCGCTGCAGAGCACACCGTCGCGATGGCCTTCGCCGCTGCCCGGAACATCCCGCAGGCACACATCCGCCTGAAAGCGGGCGAGTGGGCCAAGGGCGACTACCTCGGGACGGAACTCAACGGCAAGACCCTCGGCATCCTCGGCCTCGGGCGGGTCGGCCAGGAAGTCGCAAAGCGCCTCGGGGCGCTCGGCATGGACCTCGTCGCCTACGACCCCTACATCTCCGAGGACCGCGCCGCCCAGATTGGCGCGGAACTCGTGGACCTCTCTGATTGTCTTTCGAAGGCGGATTTCCTCACGATTCACACGCCGCTCACGCCCGAGACGGCGAACCTCATCGGCGAAGCAGAACTCGCCCAGTTAGAAGGCGGCTACGTCGTCAACTGCGCCCGCGGCGGCATCGTAGACGAGGAGGCGCTCGCAGCGGCCTGCGCCGACGGCGTGCTCAAGGGCGCGGCCCTCGACGTGTTTGCGGACGAGCCAATCTCGCCGGACAACCCGCTGCTCTCGGTCGATAACGTCGTCGTCACGCCACATCTCGGTGCGAGCACGGAAGCCGCCCAGGAGAGCGTCTCGACGAGCATCGCAGACCAGATTCTCGCCGCCTTCGCAGAAGAACCGGTCATGAACGCGCTCAACGCGCCGTCGATGGACGAGAGTGCCTTCCCGCGGGTCAAGCCGTACATCGACCTCGCGGAGACGGCGGGCAAGGTCGCAGCCCAGCTCTACGGCGACCGTATCGGGAAGGTCGAGGTCACCTACGCTGGGGACATCGCCGCAGAGGACATCGACCTCGTGACGGCGAGCGCGCTCAAGGGTGTGTTCGAACCGCTCGAATGGCAGGTCAACGCCGTAAACGCCCCGCGTATCGCAGACGAGCGCGGCATCGACGTAGTCGAGTCGAAGTCTCACCAGTCTGAGGACTTCCAGAGTCTCATCACGGTCACCGTCGGGAACGAAGACGGCGACGAACTCGCCGTTTCCGGAACGCTCTTTGCGGGTAACGACCCGCGCATCGTCCGCATCGACGGCTACCGCGTGGACGCCATCCCGCACGGCCAGATGCTCGTCGCCCGCAACTACGACGCGCCGGGTGTCATCGGGTTCATCGGGACGGTCCTCGGCGACGCCGGCATCAACATCGCGGGGATGTTCAACGCCCGCGAAACCATCGGCGGAGAGGCGCTTTCGGTCTACAACTTAGACGACGAACTCACGGCCGAAAGCAAGGAAACCATCGAGAACGACGAGCGCATCATCGAGATTCGGACGATTACGCTCGACGACTGAGCGCTCTCTGGCGGACGAGTATTGGAGGAAGGGGGGGTGAGAACGGCCCCGAACCGAGGTGGGAGTCGCTTACAGTGGGGGCTACCGAGTCAGGAACTGTTGGACGCGTTCTTTCGCGGTCTGCGCTGTCTGGTGGGAATCTGGGTCTGCATCCGTGTCTGCCTCACGAGGGGCACTCGTGCGTGCTTCGAGAATCTGCTCGTACTGGTCGACGATGGCCTCAGTACGCTGTTCTGCGGCCTTGAGCTCTGCTTCGAGGCTCTTGATTTCTGATTTCAGCGCGGCGATTCTCGTCTGGTACATTGCGCGTTTGTTGGGAGAGAGGTCGTCGTCCACCCCACGCGGACTATCGAGCCGACTTCGCTGTGACATGATTCGGGGATTACACACTATGTCACACTCCCACATGAATGTGAGTCAGACGGACGTGAGACGCGGAGCACACGCACGTCTCACGAACCGCCGCCGTCTCTCGGTTTACTCCGAGAGATGCGAGAGAACGCCCTCGGTCGTGCCCGGCACTGGCTCGGGGTCGCGGCCCGCGGCCGCCGCCGCGTCGGGGTCCTTGAGCAGGTGGCCCGTCGTGAGACAGACCACGCGCTCATCAGCAGAAATGACGCCCTGCTCACGAAGCTTTCGGAGGCCCGCGACGGAGGCCGCACTCGCGGGTTCGACGCCCACGCCTTCCTCTGCAAGGGAGCGCTGAGCGTCGGTAATCTCCTCGTCCGAAACGGCGATGGCCGTCCCGCCCGTCGCGCGAATTCCGGGGAGTGCCTTTGGCGCGTTCACCGGGTTCCCGATGCGGATGGCCGTCGCCTTCGTCTCGACTTCGTCCCAGCGCGTCACCTCGTCCGCGCCGTTTTCGATGGCCTCGACCATCGGTGCTGCACCCTCGGCCTGCACGCCAGTCAGTTTCGGCACTTCGTCTTCCGGAAGTTCGCCCGAGGCAACGAGTTCGCGGAACGCCTTGTAGAGCGCCGCCGTGTTCCCGGCGTTGCCGACGGGCAGGACGATTCGGTCGGGGAATTCTCCGGTCTCGTCGCGGACGGATTCGAGAATTTCGAGACCAATCGTCTTCTGGCCCTCTAAGCGGAACGGGTTCAGCGAGTTCAGTAAGTAGGCTTCGCCGCGGTCTGCGAGGTCCGAGACGATGTCGAGGCAGGTGTCGAAGTTGCCATCGACTTCCAAAATGCGTGCCCCGTGGAGGCTTGCCTGTGCGACCTTGCCCGCGGCGACCTTGCCGGCTGGCAGCAAGACGAGCGTTTCGAGTCCGGCGCGGGTTCCGTAGGCGGCGAGTGCCGCAGACGTGTTCCCCGTGCTCGCACACGCGAGGCGGTCCACGCCGAGGACGCGGGCGACCTGCACGCCCACGGTCATGCCGCGGTCCTTGAAACTGCCCGTCGGGTTCATGCCCTCGTGCTTGATGCGGAGGTACGAAACGCCGACTTCGTCCTCGATTTCAGGAACCGGGTAGAGCGGCGTGTCGCCCTCTTGCAGCGTGACGCCCATCTCGACGGGCATGGTCGCGCTGTAGCGCCAGACTCCTCGGCCCGAGAAGTCGTCGAACGTCGGGTACTCGTCGTAGCGGGCTTCGAGCAGGCCGTCGCACTCGGGACAGGTGTAGAGGATGTCGTCGAAGGGTGCGTGGGCCTCACCGCACTCGATACACGCGAGCCAGACGCCGTCGTCGGCGACGTCGGGAACCTCGGGTTCTGGTTCCAGCTGGAGATTCGTCATTGTTCGCGCCAAAGCAGTGTGGATGCAAAAAGGAGGCGATTGGTGTAAGAATCGGGCGCCGAATTACCCCTCTTTCTCCTCGCCGAACTCGTCGATGCGACTGTGGACGTAGGCGGCCCACTCATCGAGTGTCTCGTGCATGAGTTCACGGGCTTCGGGGAGGTCGGTTGCCGTGTACTGATAGACGTGGCCACCACCGTCGAGCAGGCGGCGCTCGCGGTTTGCGAGGCCTTTTTCCAGTAGCGTGGCGAGCGAGCGATTGACGTTACTCCGGTCGCGCTCCATCTGCTCTGCCAGTTCGGCGACGGTGCTGCCGGGATTGTCGAGCAACATGAGATAGGTGCGGCTCTCGTGGGTCTGGATGTCGAAGACGCAGGTCATGACGCCCTCGAAGCCCGGCTCGCCGCCGACCATCAAATCGCGAAATCGCTGGGGGTCTGGATCGGCCGATACCATGCCCGCAATATGTCCGGGATGCGAATAAAACCCGGCGTTACCGGTGGCTTACCCCGATTCGTCGGCTTCCGCCGCGTCGCGGGTGTAGCCGTTTTTGAGGATGCACGTTCGCATCTCCTCTTCGGTCGTGTGTTTGTGCAGTCGGGTCGGCGTATCGCAGTAGAAGACGTCGCCGTCGTACCGGAGGGTGACTTGCTTCGGCGTGCCGAGCATCGACGTTTTGACCACGACGCGCTGGCCGTCGCGGATTGCGGTGAGAATCTCGTCTGCGGTCAGTTCGCCTGCATCGACGACGAGGGGTGACGCCATTGGCGGAGACGACGCGAGCAACCGTTATCAGTCACTCGGCGTCGGCGAGGAAGGTGAGCAGCGCCTTCTGGGCGTGCATGCGATTTTCGGCCTGCTGCCAGACGATGGAGCGCTCGGATTCCATCACGGCGTCGGTAATCTCCTCGCCGCGGTGGGCGGGCAGGCAGTGCATGACGAGCGTCTCGTCGTCGAGCAGCGTCTCGTTCAACTGGAAGCCGTCGAACGCCTCCAACTTCATCGCCCGCTGGTTCTCCTGGCCCATGCTGACCCAGACGTCGGTGTAGACCACGTCCGCGCCCGCAACTGCCTCCTGCGGATCGGTCGTGATGTCGGGGGCTTGCCCGAGGCCGGCCGCCGTGCCGACGACGGCCTCGTCGAGTTCGTAATCTTCGGGCGTCGCCACCGTCACGTCGAGGCCGACCATCGCCGCGCCGAGGACGAACGACTGGGCGACGTTGTTCCCGTCGCCGACCCATGCGACCGACACGTCGTCGAAGCCACCGAACTGCTCTTTGATGGTGAGCAGGTCGGCGAGCGTCTGGCAGGGGTGGGCGTCGTCGGTGAGGCCGTTCACCACGGGCACGTCCGAATACGTCGCGAGTTCCACGAGGTCGGCGTGGTCGAACACGCGCGCCATGAGGAAATCGACGTACCGCGAGACCGCTCGTGAGGTGTCCTTGAGCGGTTCGCCGCGGCTCAACTGGATGTCGTCGGGACCGAGGAAGATGGCGTGTCCGCCCAACTGGGTCATCCCCGTCTCGAAAGAGATTCGCGTTCGCGTGCTCGGCTTCTCGAACAGCATCCCGAGCGTCTGGTTCGAGAGCCACTCGTGTTGCTCGCCGGCTTCGACGGCGGCTTTCAGTTCGGTCGCCGTGTCGAGCACGTCGGACAGTTCGTCGGTCGAGAGGTCGTCGATATCGAGGAAGTGACGGGTCATGATTGCAAGTTCTCACAGACGGATTCGAGCACCGACACGGCGCGGTCGAACTCCGCGAGGGGGAGGTGTTCGTTCGGCGCGTGGTCCAGGTCAGAGTTCCCGGGTCCGTAGGTCACCATCGGGCAGTCCCACTCGCCGGCGAAGATGTTCATGTCGCTCGTGCCGGTCTTCCGGAGCAAGCGCGGTTTCATGCTTTCTTTGCGAATCGCCACCCGAAACGCCCGGGCGATTGGCGTCCGGGGACTCATCATCACGGGCGGGATGTGGCGACGCCAGGTGATGGTTCCCGTGTGGAGGTGCGACTCCGCAATCTCGCGGATGTCGTCCGCGGTGAGACTCGGCGGGATGCGAAACTGGATGGTGGCGGTCGCTTCCACCGCGAGGCCGTCTTCGGTCGTCCCGCCGTGGAAGGCGGTTGGTTTCGCCGTCACTTGCTCGAAGACGGGCGTGTCTTCGGGGACGGCGAACTCCTCGGCCACCGCGCTCCACCACGCGATGGCGTCCTGGAGTGCGTTGTTCTCGGGCCGGGAGGTGTGCCCGGACTCGCTCGTCGCGATGTACGTCCCGGGCAGGAACCCGCGGTAGCCGAGCGTGATGCCGTTCGAGCCGCTCGGTTCGCCGTTCACCACCGCGTCGGGAACCGACTCGCGGGTCTCGACGAGGTGGCGCGCGCCGAGGGAGTCGGTCTCTTCGCGCACCACGCCGACGAAACTCGCGCCGGTCGAAACGGCGGCAGCCGCCATCGCGGCGAGCGGACCGGTCGCGTCCACGCTGCCGCGGCCCCAGAGGGCGTCTCCGGAGCCGTCTTCTGCGGGCGCAATTTCCACGGGTATCTCGCCGGGCACGGTGTCGATGTGCGAGGTGAGCAGAACGCTGTCGTCGCCCGGCGCGCGGACGTTGCCAACCTCGTCAATCCAGACCTCGCGGTCGTGTTCTTCGAAGTAGGCAGCGAGGCGCTCTGCGGCTGCGGCCTCGTCGCCACTCACCGAGGGAATCGAGACGAGGTCCGCGAGGAGGGTCTGTGGGTCGGTCATTTCAGTATCTCGGCGAGGGCGTCTACAACCGTGTCTGCGTGCGACTCGTCGATGACGAGCGGCGGCAGGAACCGGACGACGGTCCGTCCGGCGGGCAGCGCGAGAATCTGGTGGTCGAGGGCGAAGTCGCGGAGCATCCGGTTCGCCCCGCGTTTGACTTCGACGCCGACCATCAGGCCTTCGCCGCGGATGTCGCGGACCTCGTCGCCGACTTTCGCCTCCAGTTGGCTCGTGAGGTAGTCGCCCATTTCGGCGGCGTGGGCTGGTATCTCCTCGTCGACGAGCGTCGAGAGCGTGGCGTTCGCCGCCGCGCAGATGACCGGGCCGCCGCTGAACGTCGAACCGTGTGGTCCGGCGTCCTCGGCAATCCAGTCGGCGACGAGCGTCGCGCCAATGGGGAGGCCGTTTGCGAGCCCCTTCGCGCTGGTCAGGATGTCCGGGACGACGCCCGCCTGCTCGCAGGCCCAGAGCGTCCCCGTCCGGCCGAGGCCGGTCTGAATCTCGTCGAAGACGAGCGCCGCACCCGTCTCCTCGGTAACTTCACGGGCCGCCTGGAGGTAGCCTTCGGGTGCGGGATTGATGCCACCCTCCCCCTGAATCGGTTCGAGGAGTACGGCCGCCGTCTCGTTGTCCACCGCCTCGGCGAGCGCTGCTTCGTCGCCGTAGGGGACGAACTCCACGCCGTCCATGAGCGGTTCGAAGGGCGCTTTGTACTTCTTCTTCCACGTCGCGGACAGTGCGCCGGCGGTGCGGCCGTGGAAACTGCGCGTCGTCGCGACGATTTTCGTGCTGTCGGTGGCGCTGCGAGCGAACTTGATGGCCGCCTCGTTCGCCTCCGTTCCGGAGTTACAGAGCCAGACGTTCGAGATGTCGCCGGGAGCGAGGTCCGCGAGCCGGTCGTACAGGTCGTCGCGGGCGGAAACCGGGTAGGACGCCTGCACGTAGGTCAGTTGCTCGGCTTGGGCGGAGACGGCTTCCGTGACCGCCGGGTGGCTGTGTCCGAGCGGGGTACAGGCGTAGCTTGCACCGAAATCGAGGTACTCGGTGCCGCCCTCGTCGGTGAGAGTGACGCCGCTGCCGGAGTCGATACGAATCGGTTTTTCTGAAAAGACGAAGCCGCTCATGACTGGAGTGCGCCGGGAGTGATGTGGGTCCCACCGCCGTTGACCGCGGCGGTGAGGGGTGCCTCTGCGTTCGCGTCTGCGACGACGACTTCGGCCGCCCCGCCGGAGAGCGCCTCGGTCGCGGCCATGACCTTCTTCGTCATGAACCCTTCCGCGGCGTCTTCGATGGTGGCGAACTCCTCGGGCGTCGTCGCCCGCGAGATGAGTGTCGATGCGTCGTCCGGGTCGGCGAGAACGCCCGGCACGTCCGTGAGGACGACGAGCGTCGCACCGAGTGCGCCCGCGATGGCGGCCGCCGCCCGGTCTGCGTCTGCGTTGACGGGAACTCCGTCGTCTGCGAGCATGGGAACCGTCGCGACGGGCGTGTAGCCGCCCGCGAGCAGCGTTTCGAGCAGGTCGGCGTTCACGTCGGTAATCTTCCCCGAGTGGTCGCCGCGGCGAATCTTCTTCTTGCCGTCTTCGAGCACGCGGACGGCCGACTTCCGGGGGCCGGAAAGCAGTTTTCCGTCCACGCCGGAGAGGCCGACTGCGTTGACGCCTGCGTTCTGCAAGAGCGTCGTGAGGTCGGTGTTTAGCAGGCCGGGCATGACCATCTTGAACACCTCGATGGTGGTCTCGTCGGTAAAGCGCCCGACGACGCCACCGGGGGTCTCGACGTACTCGGGTTGCTCGCCGAGGCGTTCTAAGGTGTCGTCGACGGCGGTAGAGCCGCCGTGGACGACGACGACCTGTTCGCCTCCCTCGACGAGAGACGCGATGTCTGCAACTGCGCCCTCGGGGTTGACGGCACGTGCGCCGCCTATCTTAACGACCGTCGTCATCTACGGGGCCCCCACGGGGTGCAGGCCGAGGAAGTCTAAGCCTGCGGTCTCTTCTAAGCCGAGGGCGATGTTGGCCGCGTGAATCGCCTGCCCGGCGGAGCCTTTCATCATGTTGTCGATGGCCGAGAACACGACGAGGCGCTTGTTGCGGGCGTCGAGTTCGAAGCCGACTTCGGCGAAGTTCGTCCCGGCCACCGCCTTGGGTTCGGGGTAGCGATAGACGCCACCGCCGCCGGAAGCCATGCGGACGAACGGTTCGTCCTCGTAGCTTCCACGATAGGCCTTCCAGAGGTCACCCTTCGAGACGGGTTCGTTCGGGAAGACGTGACAGGTGGCCGCCGCGCCGCGAATCATGTCCACGGCGTGGACGGTAAAGGAGACGCGCAGGCCGAGTTCCTGCTCGATTTCGGCTTCGTGGCGGTGCGTGATGGGCGCGTAGGGGCGGACGATGCCCGAGCGTTCTGCGTGCGAGGAGGCTTTCCCACCGCTCGCACCACCCTCAGAGGACCCGACTTTCACGTCGACGACGACCTGCTCGTCGCCGCTGAGGATGCCCGCCTCGAACAGCGGGTAGAGCCCCATAATCGTCGCCGTAGCGTTGCAGCCACCAGCGGCAATCAGGTCCGCGCCGGGGAGGTCCGCGCGGTGGAGTTCCGGCAGCGCGTACACCGACTTTTCGAGCAACTCGGGACGTTCGTGGCCGTCGTACCACTGGTCGTACTGTTCCGTGGTCTGGAGGCGGAAGTCCGCGCTCAGGTCCACGACGGTGTCCGCGGCCTCCTGGAAGCCGTCGATGTGCTGCATCGAGACGCCGTGGGGCGTCGCGGCGAACAGGATGTCCACGCTCTCCAGGTCGTCAGGTTGCGTAAAGCGGAGGTCCGTCCCCCGGAGGTTCGGGTGGACGGAGCCGACGGACTTGTTTGCGTACTCGCGACTCGTGGCCTGGGCCACCTCGAAGTCGGGGTGGCCGGTGAGCAGGCGCAGGAGTTCGCCGCCGGTGAAGCCGGAGCCGCCGACGACGGCGGCAGAGAGGTGCTCGCTCATCAGGCGGGAACCTCGACCTTCACTTTGGATTCGAGCCAATCGACGACGGCCGCGGGCACGTCCACGTCGGTGGCGTCAGTAAGTGCCTTGAATTCGACGGTGTGGTTGACCTCGTGGACCGTGTATCCGGCTCCCGTTTCCATGAGGTCGATACCGAGTAGTCCGCCGCCGACGGCGTCGCTGGCCTTCTTCACGAGTTCTTTGGCCTCGTCGTCGAGTTCGAACGATTCCGTCTTCGCCCCTTTCGCGGCGTTGGTCAGCCAGTGCTCTGAACTGCGGACCATCGCGGCGACGGGTTCGCCATCGGTCGCGAGCACGCGGATGTCGCGACCCGGTTTGTCCACGAACTCCTGGATGTAGAACACCTTGTGCTCGTAGTGCCCGAGCGTCGCCTTGTGTTCTAAGATAGCTTCGGCGGCGTCCCGCGAGTCGATTTTGGCCATCAGACGGCCCCACGACCCAACGACGGGTTTGAGGACGCACGGGTAACCGAACTGCTCGATGGACGCCATCGCGGCCTCCTTGGTGAACGCCACGTCCGTCGCGGGCGTCGGCACGCCCGCCTGTGCGAGTGCGAGGCTGTTTTTCGCCTTGTCCGCACAGACCTCGGCGGTCTCCGGGCTGTTCACGACCGGAATGCCGTAGGCGGCGACGTACTGGGTCGCGTACTTGCTCCGGCTGGTCGCGAGACAGCGGTCGAGCACGATGTCCACGTCGTCGAAGATGGCGGGGGCCTCGTCGAGGCCAAACTGCACCTTGCGGACGTCGATTTTCGTCACGTCGTGACCGCGGTCGCGCAGTTCCGCGAGCAGGAGTTTCTCGTCCTTGCGGATGCGCGAGTAGAGGATGCCGACGTTCATGCGAGCCACCTCTGAGCCATCGTCAGCTGGGAGTTCGTGGCCTGCAATTTACTCCCCCCAGTCCTCTTCCAGCTCGGGGGCCTTCTCGAGGACTGGCGGGTTTACGTCCACTACTTCGAGTTCGGCTCCGCAGGTTGTACAATCGACGATCTCTCCCACTTCCAAGTCGTCGTGAAGCGCCACGTCGGCTCCACATTCGACACATTCTGCCATGGTGGTTGCTCCTCCTCCCCGAACCCCTATAAATCCATCGAACTTGTCAAGGAAAAATAATGAACAGACTGCCGTCTAACCGCAACGAACTGGCAATATTCGCGTTTTCTGAATTCGCATTATCAAATTCCAGATGTGTTATTCGCCCCTCGAGGGGACGGCGGTCGTTCAAGCATACTGGCTCACCTCGTCGTGGAGTACGTCGTGGCTCTCCTGGAGGTTCTCGCGGTGGAACGCTACGCACTCGCCGTCTGATTCGAGTTCGTCAGTGGCCGTCTCGAGTTGGGAAGTGACCGCCTTCACGGCAGGCCCACCCTGCGAATCACGGCTCTCGACGCTCTGTGCGGGGTCGAGTGCCCCCTCGACGGCTTCTTTGGAGACATAGTCCGTGAGGGGCGCGCCGAGCAGGTCCTCGGCGGCCGCCGCGATCGTCTCGTAGTCCTGGCCCTCCTCCGCGGCGGTCGCCACGACCTCGTGGGCCGTGCGGAAGGGGACGCCGGACATCGCGAGCAGGTCCGCGACGCCGGTCGCCGTGGAGAACCCGGCCCCCGCCTCAGCAGCAAGTGTTTCCTCTTGCCACGTCGCCGTCGCCACCGCGCCCGCGGCGACGTTCGTCGCTTCGAGCACGGCGTCCGCGGCGGCCCAGGCGTGGGGCGTCGCGTTCTGTAAGTCGCGGTTGTACGCCCGGGGCAGTCCCTTGAGCGTCGTGAGCAGCCCGTTCAGGCCCGCGCTCGCGTTGCCCGCCGTCGAGCGGACGAGTTCGAGCGTGTCGGGGTTCTTCTTCTGGGGCATGATGGAGGACGTCGAAGAGTAGTCGTCAGACAGTTCGACGTACCCCTTGTTCGCGAAGACGACGATGTCTTCTGCGAGTCCCGAGAGCGTCGTCGCGAGGTTCGCGAGGGCGCTCACGCCCTCCACGAGGAAATCCCGCGTGGAACTGGCGTCCATCGAGTTTTCGAGGACGCCGTCGAACCCGAGCAGTTCCGCGGTGCGCTCGCGGTCGATGTCGAACGGAGTGCCCGCAAAGGCCGCCCCGCCGAGGGGCGACTGGTTTACACGCGAGTAGGCGTCCATGAGACGCGCTGTATCCCGTGACAGCGCCTGCTCGTAGCTGAGCAGGTAGTGACCAACCGTCGTCGGCTGGGCGGGCTGGAGGTGCGTGAATCCGGGCATGAGCGTCGTTGCGTGTTTCTCGGCCACCTCCACGAGCACCTCGCGGAACGCGAGCGTCGCCTCGGCGGCATCGAGCAGGTCCGCGCGGAAGCGGTGGCGGATGCACGCCGCTACCTCGTCGTTGCGACTGCGTGCGGTGTGCATCTTCCCGCCGACGGGACCGATTTGGTTGATGACTGCCGTCTCGATGGCGGCGTGGATGTCCTCGCCGTCGGGCAGGGCCGCGAAGCCCTCCACTTCGACGACGTTCAACGCCTGCAGAATCTGGCCCGCCTCCGTCTCGTCGATGATGCCCTGCTCTGCGAGCATCAGGACGTGGGCGCGGTCGACTTCGAGGTCGGCGGTGAAGATGCGAGCGTCTGCGTCCATCGAGGAGAGGAATCCGCGGGCGGGGCCGCCGCTGAAGCGTTCCCGCCGAACGACGTCACCGTCTGCGAACTCCTCTACCATCTTCACTGGTCCTCGCCGCCGTCCGCCATCGGGGTGGGTGCTTCCTGCTTAGCCTCCGCGAGAATCGAGTTCGCGAGGCGCGACTGGAAGCCGTGGTACTTCGCGACGCCCGTCGCATCGGCCTGCGTGATGCCGTCGACCGTCTCGGTGTTGAACGAGGCGGCCGACTCAGAGTACACCGCGTACTCGCTCTCGCGCGCGACGACGCGGGCCTGTCCGCCCTGGAACTTCACCGTCACCGTGCCGGTGACGCGCTCCTGGGTCGTGTCGATGAAGCCTTCGAGCGCCTTCACGAGCGGAGCGTTCACGAGGCCCTCGTAGGCCTTCTCGGACCACTGGGCGTCGATTTGCTGCTTGAACGAGCGTTCCTCTTTGGTGAGGACGAGTTGCTCTAAGCCCTCGTGGGCGTTGAGCAGCACCGTCGCGGCGGGGTGCTCGTAGTTCTCGCGCACTTTCAGGCCGAGCATGCGGTCTTCCATCATGTCGGTGCGGCCGATGCCGAACTTCCCGGCGAACTCGTTCAGGTACTCGATGACGGAGACGGCGTCCATCTCCTCGTCGTCGATGGCGACGGGATAGCCGTTCTCGAATTCGATTTCGACGAGTTCTGTCTCGCCAGTGGGCGCAGTGGTCCACTCGTAGATGTCCTCGGGTGGGATGTAGGCGGGGTCCTCTAAGTCGTCGCCCTCGACGGAGCGACTCCAGAGGTTCGTGTCGATACTCCACGCGCCCTCGTTGCCGCCCTCTACGGGGAGGTTCTTCTCCGCTGCGTACTCGATTTCCCACTCGCGGGTGAGGCCGAGTTCGCGGACGGGGGCGATGACTTCGAGGTCTGATTCGCGCCAGACGGCCTCGAAGCGCAGTTGGTCGTTGCCCTTGCCCGTACAGCCGTGGGCGATGCCGGTACAGCCGACGTCGAGGGCCTTTTCGAGGATGGCTTCGGCGATGATCGGGCGGGCGAGCGCCGTGCCGAGCGGGTAGCCCTGGTAGTCGGCGTTGGCCTTCACGGAGTCGAGACAGAGGTTCGCGAACTCGGCTTTCGCGTCGATGACGTAGTGTTCTAAGTCGAGGGCTTCTGCGGTCTCTTCGGCTTCCGCGAACTCTTCTGCTGGCTGGCCGACGTCGACGGTGATGCCGACGACTTCGTCGTAGCCGTATTCTTCTTCGAGCAGTGGGACGCAAACGGTCGTGTCGAGCCCGCCGGAGAAGGCGAGGGCGACTTTGGTGGATTCTGTTGTCATTGGTGTGGTGTGTACGATGGGTGATGACGCTCAGAACCAGCGGTTGTGAGTTCTGAGGACGTGATGCGAACCGGACGATGGAGAAATGTGATTAAGGGCCTAGAGGCCCGGTCGCGGTCGCACGGAGAAGGAGACGGACGCCGTGCTCACAGAGACGCGTGAGCCAACGACGGCAGTCCGTTGCATGTGTTGAATTCCTTGGGGGTGTCGTACAAAAAGGTTGCGGGTTCAGACGAGCGTGCTTGGCCGGGTCGAGAAGTAGTCGAACACCGACCCGAGCGTGAATCCGTAGGCGAAGTGGCCAATGAGCGTCAACAGGAGGTAGAGCGCGAGCGCGAGGCCGCCAAAGCCAGTGTAGAACGCTGGCGCGAAGCCCGTCCAGAGGACGAAACCAAAGGAGAGGCCCTTCGTCGCGTACTTCTCGCCGGGCAGATACGCGCCGAGCGAGGCGAGCATCAGCGGCCAGAACACCATCCCGCCGATGAGGAACGCCCCGTACCCGATTGCGGTCGGATTGTTCGGGAGCAGGAAGTCCGCGCCGAACAGCGAAGCGAACAAGGCGAACTGGTTGATTTCGAACGCGCCGAGGCTCGCGGCCACGACCAGCACCACCGTCATCACGGCAGTCCCGACCAGTCCGCCGATGGCACCGATGAACCCGTCCGTAATAACACCGGTCAACCGGTCGAAGTCAGTCTCCGAGAGGTCGTCCGATAGCTCCGGAACATATTGAGTGTCATTGTCAGCCATGGGGTTCCATTGCACGACAACTGGCAAAAGTGTTCGCCTGCCTGCCCCGACTGAACTACACGTGCGTCCAGTTTACAGGGCGAACACTGTCAGAAACGACCGCAGATTGGTGCTGTCCCCCGAAATCAATAAGTGTGGTAAAATCAATGTAATAATCGATTGTGACAATGAATGGGGTGACAGCGGTCCTCGGCATCTTCCTCAACGGGGGTCCCGGTGGGCTAATTCCAGGTGGTACGAGAGCCAACGTTTTCCAGCAAATCTTCCTCGTGTTTCTCGTTCTCGGGACGCTCGTTGGCGTGGTCGTCATCTCATACATGCTCTACAACGCGTACAAGTACCGCGACACGCCGGGGCGCACGGACGAGGCCGTAGACCGGCCGATGCTCGGCGAACTCCCCACCGGCGGTGGCGGCGGTCGGAAACTCTTCCTCTCGTTCTTCCTCAGTTCGGTCATCGTTCTCTCCCTCATTGCCTGGACCTACGGCACGCTCCTGTTCGTCGAACAGCCAGCGGCCGCCCAACCGAACGACGAGATGGTCGTGAAGGTCACCGGCTTCCAGTTCGGCTGGAAGTTCGAGTATCCAAACGGCCACACGACGTCGGGCGAACTCCGGATTCCAGAAGACCAGCGCGTCCGGTTCGTCGTGACATCTGAGGACGTGTTCCACGCCTTTGGCATTCCCGGTTTGCGAGTGAAAACTGACGCCATCCCCGGTCAGGAGACGACGACCTGGGGGCTCGCAGAGGAACCGGGAACCTACCGCGCTGAGTGTTTCGAGCTCTGTGGCACCGGTCATTCGGCCATGAGCGCTGACATCATCGTCATGGAGCGCGCCGCGTTCGACGCCTGGTACGCGAACACGACGGCGACCAATGAGACGACGCCCGCAAATCAGACGACGACTGCGAAGGTGATTGCATGACATTCGACGACCGACCGACGACTGACGAGGCGAACGGGGTGGAAACCGACGGCGGCCTGCCGACGACGGACGCAGAGCGCGACCTCGAACCCGCAGAGACAGAGACGGGGCTCCCGCCCACCTCCTCGGTCAAACGCTGGCTCGTCACGACGAACCACAAGGACATCGGGATCCTCTACACCGTCACGGCGCTGTTCTTCCTCGTGTTCGGGGGCATCCTCGCACTGCTCATCCGCGTGCAGTTGTGGACGCCCGGCCCGAGCATCCTCTCTGCGTCGGCGTACAACCAGACGGTCTCGCTGCACGGCCTCATCATGGTGTTCTGGTTCCTCTCGCCGCTCGCGTTCGGCTTTGCGAACTACGTCGTACCGCTGCAACTCGGGGCGAAAGACCTCGCCTTCCCGCGACTCAACTCCCTCTCTTACTGGCTCTACCTCGCCTCGGGCCTCCTGCTCGGCGTCTCGTTCTTCCAGGAGGGGACGTTCTCGGGCGGCTGGACGATGTACGCCCCGCTCAACGCGCCGGTGTTCACCCCCGAAGTCGGGGCCAGCACCGCGATTCTCGCGCTCATGCTGTTCGTCGCCTCCGTCACCGTCTCCTCGGTGAACTTCCTCACGACGATGCACCGGATGCGCGCGAAAGGGCTTACCCTCCGGCGGATGCCGCTTTTCTCCTGGACCATCCTGCTCACCGTCTGGATGATGCTGTTCGCGTTCGCGGCACTGCTCGCGGCGCTCATCATCCTGCTCTCTGACCGCCTGCTCGGGACGACGTACTTCTTCGACAACCCGGCGGGGTCCGTCCTCTGGGCGCACCTGTTCTGGTTCTTCGGTCACCCCGAGGTGTACATCGTCTTCTTCCCCGCCCTCGGCGTGATGGCAGAGACGTTCCAGACGTTCACCGGCCGACGGCTGGTGGGTCGACGCTGGTTCATCGCCGCGATGGTGCTCGTCGCGATCCAGAGCTTCATGGTGTGGATGCACCACATGTTCCTCACCTCGATTAACCTCCAGATTAAGACGCTGTTCATGGCGACCACCATCGGCATCTCGCTGCCGTTCGACCTGATGGTGTTCGCGCTCATCTATACGATGATAAAGGGGAGAATACGCTTTACGACGCCCTTCCTGTTCTCGTTCGGGGCGCTGTTGCTGTTCATCATCGGCGGCATCACCGGGGTGTTCCTCGGCGCAGTCGTCCTCGACTACGAGTTCCGCGGTACCTACTGGGTGGTCGCTCACTTCCACTACGTGATGGTCGGTGGGGTGACGGCACTGTTCGGCGGCCTCTACTACTGGTTCCCCAAGATGAGTGGGCGGATGTACAACGAGTTCCTCGGAAAGGTCCACTTCGTGCTCTACTTCGTCGGGTTCAACCTGCTCTACTTCCCGATGTTCATCGCGTGGGAGACCCCCCGGCGCGTCTTCGAGTACAACGTCGCGCTCATCACCTGGCACCAGCTCGCGACGGTCGGTGGCTTCATCCTCGGAGCGTCGTTCCTCGTGATGTTCTACAACCTCACGACGAGCCTCTGGGCGGGTGAGAAGGCAGACGACAACCCGTGGACGTACGCGACGACGGCCGAATGGGCCGTTTCTTCGCCGCCACCGCTCGACAACTTCCCCGGCACGCCGAGTTACGGCTCCGGCATCCTCACCTTCGATAAGACGCCCGAGGCGACCGACGGCGGTGAGGTCACCGACGGCGGCGTCGTCGATGCCCACGACCACCACGCGAGCCACGCGAGCATCTGGCCGTTCGTCATCGGCGTCGCGGCGTTCTTTACGTTCCTCGGTCTCTCCGGGTTCCATCAGGGCGAACTCGAACCGGGCTTCGCCGGGGGCTTCTACGTTGTCGTCGGCGTCACCGGGTTCGTCCTCGGCCTCGCCGCGCTCGTGTACATGGGTTTAGAGGAGTTCCACGGCCCAGCGGAACCGATGGGCGAGCGCTGGCCCTTCGCCAACATCGAGAACACGAAACTCGGGGTCTGGATCTTCCTCGCCTCCGACGTCGTCCTGTTCGGCGCGTTCATCGGGTCGTACGTGTTCATCCGCGTCGCCTTCGGCTGGGTAGAGTGGGAACCAGTTCCCCACGACCCTATCCCGGGGCTGGTGAACACCTACCTCTTGCTCACGAGCAGTTTCAGCATCGTGCTCGCGCTCGTGGCCGCCCACAAGAAGAGTCGCCGCGGCCTGCTCGCCGCCCTTACAGCGACGTTCCTGCTCGGTATTGGCTTCCTCATCAACAAGGGTATCGAGTGGGTCGAACTGTTCCACGAGGGACTCTGGCTCTCGACGAACGTCCGAACCTCGACGTTCTTCCTGACGACGGGACTGCACGCGGCCCACGTCATCGTCGGCCTCGTCATCATCCTCTACCTGCTCGCACGCACCTGGCGGGGGGCGTACATGGGTGAAGGCCGGTCCATCGAGTACTTCGGGCTGTACTGGCACTTCGTGGACATCGTCTGGCTGTTCCTCTTCCCGCTGTTCTACATCCTGTAGGTGAACAAATATGACCTCAACAAAACTCTACGCAGCGATTTACGTCGTCCTCTTCGTGATGGCGACGGCACAGGTGTTAATCGAATTCGCCGGCCTCGCCTACTGGACGGCGTTCGCGGTCATCATCGTCCTCTCGTTCGTGAAGGCGCTGTTCGTCGCGGGCTACTACCAGCACCTGTTGACCGAACCGCGGGCCGTGACCGTGGTCGTGCTCATCGGGTTGCTTGCCGCGCTCGCGCTGACGCTCGCGGCGTCGTACTCGATTACATGACGCCGACGGTCGCACAGGCCCGCCGCGCCTTGCCAATGGGCGTGACGTTCTGGGCGGCGCTGTTTGCCATCGAACTCCTCGCGGTGCTCGCCTACCTCACCCTGCCGACGACCACCGTGAGCAGCTATCGCTACCTCGTCTACCCGTTTCTCTGGATCAACGTGGGTCTCTGGGCCGTCGTCCACGCGAAGCCGATTCGGCCGACTCGCCCCGTCAGGATACTCGCACTCTGCATCGCGGGCGTCTATTTCTTCGTCCTCGCGTTCCTCACGGGACTGGTCGAAATCGCCGCGCTCCAGGTGGGTCACAGTCACCTGCCGAGCGGCCTTCAACTGACGATGTCGGCTCCGGGCTTCGGCCCGCGAGTCTTCTACACCGCTCCGTGGGGGCACGTCTCGTTCATCCCGTATCGCGTCATCGGCTACCTCGCACTCGCCTACCTGTTCTACGTCACGTTGCTCGATGCGACCCGCGCCGCCGTCTCGGCCGTGTTTGGCCTCGTCTCTTGTCTCGCCTGTAGCTTCCCCCTGCTCGCCACGCTCGTCGCGGGCGTCGGTGGGTCGGCCGGGCTGCTCGCCTCCGCGTCGATTTACTCACTCGACATCTCGACGGCGGCGTTCCTCGTCGCTGCGACGCTACTGTACTGGCGGCCCGGCCGGGTGTGAATCACCCGGCGGTGACGAGTTTCAGGACGATTGCGCCGAGAAACAGGAGCGCGATGCCCCAGCCACCGACCATCGTCGCCTGTGCACTGGTCAACCCGCGAGCGCGGGCAGAGCCGTACACGCCAGAAAAGAGGAATCCTGCGAACGTGCCGACCGCGGCGACGGCCAGCACGATGCCGACGGCCTGGTTGACCTCCGACGACACCATATCGTCGCTGATGTAGAGGATGATGCCGCCGCCAAAGCCCACGGCGAGGACGAGGAAGCCGAGCACCCATGTCGCGGGATGGTGTGCGAAGTTGGTCAGACGGGTCGTCACGTCGCGGTCCGGCGTCGAGAGGGACCGCACTGGTCCGTTGCGAAGGAGGTAGGCGACGACGCCAGCCAGAAACACCCCCATCAACAACGGCAGGAGTAGGGATTCGACTTGTACCATGGTAACTCGTCCGTTCGCGTAGTCGTACGTCATCGTTCATTATAATCTTTCGTTGACTTCTCCCGGGAACCCGACTGTCGTTTGCCATCTCATCACCGTGAACACTCACGCTGACATTCATTTCCCGGAGAATTTTTATCTAATCGTGAGAAACGTTGACTATGTCAGATGCACTCCGTTCGATAAACGTAGAGGACCTGCTAAAGCTCATTCTGGGCCTCGTCGTGGTCTGGGTCGTCCTCGAAATCGTCCTCAGTGTCCTCGATTTCGCCTTCGAATTCATGAGCTCTATCATGGGCCTCATCATCATCGCGCTTATCGTTCTCTGGTTCCTCGACACTATCTGAGTGTACAGCCTGAACGTTCCAGTTCCCGGTGAGGTTTCGCGCCTCGCCGCGGACCTCTTTCCACAGCTCGTGGGCTTCGACCGGGTCCGCGAGCGCCACACACTGCTCGTCAAACGGCTGGGTGACGAAGACTTCTACACGCTCGAATCGCGTCTTCGGCAGGCGCTCGCCGGCGCACCCGCCTTCGAGGCGCGGGTGACGGGCATCGATTCCTTCGAGCAACCGCCTCGCGGCCCAGGGCCGGTCGTCTACCTCGCCATCGAGAGCCCCGGCCTCGTCGAACTCCACAAGCGCCTCGCCGCGACCTTCGAACCGGTCGCCGGCCTCGAAGGCGACGACTACACTCCACACATCACGCTCGGGCGAGGCGGGTCGCTCGACGTCGACATCGACCCGATAACGTGGACCGTCTCGCAGTTGGAACTGTTCGACGCGAAACACCGCGAGGTCGCGAGCAGGATTCGGCTTCCGGCCTAGGGTGCGGGCGGGCCGTCCGGCCCCCAGGCGTCCATGTCTCCGTAGAAGTTGAGCATCGCGAACTTGAGTTTGTCCGGCGCGATGTCAAGCATCTCGCTGCGCTCTTCTGGCGGGAACGTCCCCCGCACGCTGTACTTGCCCATGTCGCGGCGGGCGGCCTCCGTGTAGCGTTTATCCACGAGCGCCCGCACTCCGAAGTCTTCGGGCGACCGAATCACGCGCCCGAGCGCCTGCCGGGTCTTTCTGACTGTCGGAATCTCGACGGCGTACTCCCAGCCAGCGTCGCGGCCACGGTCGGAGAAGGCGGCGTCGTAGGCCGCCTGCACCGCCTCCATCCGGTCGTTCAGGTGCGGGTACGGGACGCCGACGACGACGACAGAGCGGGCGTCGTTGCCGTCGAAGCTCACTCCCTCGGTCAAGGTTCCCCAGAGCGAGGTAAAGAGGGCGGCGTGGTCGTGACTCGAGAACGCCTTTCGCATCTCTTCGACCGACTGGCCAGGCTCGTCGCGGAACAGTTTCGCGTCCACCGTTCCGTTCACCATCCCGAAGTAGCGTTCGGCCTCCGAATAACTCGGGAAGAAGACGAGCGTGTTGCCGGGCGTCATCCGAATCGCGTCTCTGAGCACGTCTGCAATCTCGGCCTGCGTTTCGGGGTTGTCGCGCTCGCTCGAAAACAGTGCGGGCGTCTCCACGGCGAACGTGCGGCGGTTCGCTTCGGGGAACTGGAGGCCGTAGGCCATCGTCGCCGGGTCTTCGAGGCCGACCACGTCCTCGAACACGTCGAACGGGCGCAGAGTCGCGCTCATCAGGATGCTCGCGTGAACCTCTTCGAACAGCGTCCGGGTGACCTGCTGGGGGATGCAGGTGTAGAGTTCGGCGCGGGCGTACACCTCGTTTGTCTGTTCGTTGCGCCGCACCGAAAGGACCGGATGCTGGCCGCCTTTCGCGCCTTCCTCCATCCAGAGGGCGATGAAGCGGGCGGCCTGCAGGGTCTGACACTCCTGTCGCGTGGTGGTGTCGCCGTTCTTGTAGTTGTCCTCGTACGTCTGGTCCAGCGCGGCCCCGAGCGCCTGTGCCTGCTCTAGGTCCTGTGAGATGCCCTGTCCGGAATACTGCTGGAGGAACGCGAGCGTCAGATCGTCGCGCCTGTCGTCGTTGGCGATGGTGACGTCTTTCCAGTTCTCTTTGATGCGTTTTTTCTCACCGTAGCTGAGGTTGTCGTCGAGGACGTTTTCGAGCGCCCGGCGGAACGCTCCGATGACGTTCTTCGCCGGTTGCTTGCGCGGGTCGTCTGCGTCTTCGAGTTCGTCGAGCGCCTGGTCGAGCGTGTTCTGGGTGAGCGTCTTCGAGGCGTGTTTGCGGGCGGCGTCCTCGATGTTGTGCGCCTCGTCGAAGGCGACGATGATGTCCTCGGGGTCGCGGTCTAACCACCGGAAAAACTGCTCGCGAATCATCGGGTCAAGCAGGTGGTGGTAGTTACAGACGACGAGGTCGACGCCCTCCATTCCCTCCTTCAGAAGTTCGTAGCCACACAGCTTTCGCTGCTCTGCGTAGTCGTACACGTCGTCCGGGGTGCGCACGTCCGCGAACAGCCACGAGAAGAACTCGCTCGTGTCCGCGGTGAGGTTGTTGTAGTAGTGTTCACAGACGTTCGATTCGAGGTCTGCGAGGTCGTCGCCGAGGGTTTCGAGTTCGTCCATGACGGCGCTTCTCGCTTCTGCGGCCCCTTCCTCGCCCGACTGGCTGGCTTCGAGCAGTTCCTGCTGGCGGTCCTCTAACTGCTCTCTGTCCTGCTCGGTTTCGACGTACTCGCGGGTGGTGTCCCGAAGCACCTGACACTCCTCGTAGCCCACGTCGATGTGGCACATCGAGCGTTTGCCCTTGAACACGACGGCGCGAATCGGTTCTTTGCGCGTAATCGCCCGCGCCTCGGCGATGAACTGACGCATCTGCTGGTGGACGTTGGTCGTGATGACGACGGTTTTGCCCGTTTCGCGGGCGTATTCGAGAGCAGGGACGAGCGCAGAGAGGGTCTTGCCAGTCCCGCAGGCCCCCTCGAAGAGGACGTCCTGCTCGCGGGCGAGCGAGTTGTAGATGCGGTCCATCGCCTCGTGCTGGTTCTCGTAGGGCGCGTCGTACGGGAAGAACCGCAGGTACCCTTCGTCTGCCACGTTGGCAAAAACTTCGCCGCAATCGGTTAAAACACTTCGCCGACCGGAACGGAAGTGGCCGCCACCGGTTCACTCGAGCACTTCGGGCTCGATGTACACCTTCTTCACGCCCGGTTCTTCGGCCTTGAGGGCGTCCTCCATCTCGGTGATGATATCGTCGATTTCCTCGGTGTCGAAGCCATTTCTAAAGGCCACGTCTGCGACCACGATGAGCTGCTCGGGGCCGAAGTAGACCGTCCGAAAGTCTTCGATTTTCTCGACGCCCTTCCAGTTGCGGACGATGTCCCGCAGGTCCTGTTCTTCGGTCATCGGGAGGCTCTCGCCGAGCAGCAGACGCTTGTTCTCCCACGCGAGGGCGACGGCGAAGGACATGAGCATGAGGCCGATGAGGAGCGCGGCGGTGGCGTCGTAAATCGGGTTTCCGGTCACGCGAGTGAGATAGATACCCCCGAGGGCGATACCGGCCCCGCCGAGCGCGATGGTGTCCTCGGTGAGCGCCGTCAGCGTCGTCACGTCGCTCGTCTTTTTGAACGCTTCACGGAAGCCAGACCACTCGTGCTGGTCGATTTGCTTTTTCATCGCGTCGTAGGCTTTCTTGAACGCGTAACTCTCGAACAGAATCGCGCCGATGAGGACTGCGTAGTTCACCCAGACGGAGGGGACGGTCGCGCCGAGCAAGGTGACAGACCCGGTGCTCGGGACATGCGGGTGCATGATGGCGTCGTAACCGTGGCGCGCGCTCTCCCATCCGGCGATGCCGAACAGAAGAACGCTCACGAGAAACGAGTAGAAGAACTGCGCTTTCCCGTAACCGAAGGGGTGGTCGCGACTGGCTTCTTTCTCGCCGTAACGAATGCCGATGAGGAGGAACACTTGATTCCCGGTGTCGGAAATCGAGTGGTACGTCTCGGAGAGCATCGCGGGGCTTCCCGTGAGCAGGAAGCCGAAGAACTTGAGCACAGAAATCGCTCCGTTCGCGAACAGAGCGGCGTAGACGACGGATTTGCTTCCGGCCATTATCGATACCTGTCATCCCGGGGCAAAAATCGTTCCGGGGGAGTCATGTGTCACCGATGCGTAGTAACCGGCATGATTACGGTCGTCTCAGACACCCACGGCGACGCGGGCCACTGCCTCAGCGGGCGCACGCTCGACGCCGTCGCCGAGGCCGACCTCGTGCTCCACGCGGGCGACTTCTACACCGCCGCCGCACTCGACGCCTTCGAGGAAGAAGCAACGCGGCTCGAAGGGGTGTACGGAAACTCGGACGTGAGCGCCGTCCGCGAGCGACTCCCCGCAGAGCGCGTCGTTGAGTTCGACGGCCTCAGAATCGCCCTCACGCACGGCCATCGCCACACGGACACGTCGCTCACGATGTTCGGACGACAGTCGAACGCGGACCTCGTCGTATTCGGCCACTCCCATCAGCCGGGCTACGAAGTACGGGGTGACATCGGGTTTCTGAATCCGGGCAGCCACGCGGACCCGCGCTGGTATCGGCCGGCGCACGCGGAGCTCGAGGTTTTCGATGACCACGTGGAAGGCCGCCTCATCGAACCAACCGGGGCGGCCTTCGACACGTTTTCGATAGAGAGATGATGTGCTGCTGGGTGGTCGCCACGAGCCGTTCGACACCGTGATGTCGAGGGCGTCTGGGTGACCGGCCAGCAGGTCCGTTTGGAGGGCTGACGTGACCCCACACGGTCGGACGTCAGCGGGTACGGGCCGGCATTTTTCAGCCGCAGTTCTCTGTATGCAACCTGTGCAAATGTAATCTCGGTAAGGTCAAAGAGGGATTTTACCTATCCCTGTAGGTCACTACTGCCCACGCGAGCAGCACGATAGCCCCACCGGCAAAGAAGAGGGCTCCGGGGGGAAGGCCAACTCCCTGTGTCGCCGTGGTCGCGGCGTCCGTCGCGTACGTCGCGGCTTCTGCGGTCTGTGTGGCCGTTTCCGTCGTGGCCTCCGTCGTTGCCTCGGCAACGCTGAAGCCGCCGGCACCGCCTCCGTCTGCCGAGGCGGTTGCCGTCTGGGCGGCCGTCGTCGCCGTCTGGGTCGCGCTTTCGTCGCTCCCGCCGCCCAGTCCCAGGCCGTTTCGACCGGCCCACGCCTGGACGGCGAGACTCGCACCCGCGAGAATCGCGACGCCGGAGAACAGGCGGGCGACGGCGTTTCGCAGGCCGCCGGTCTCCTGTTCGCGCCCGGCGAAAATGACCAGCGGTTTGTCCGCGGGAGCGTACACCTTCATCTCACGGCCCTTCTCCGAGTAAATGGTGTCTACGACCGAAATCGCCCCCGCAGATTCGAGGCGTTCCAGGTGGTACTGGACGTTCTGGAGCGACGAGTCGATACGGGCTGCGAGCGCAGAGGGGTGGGCCGGTTCGTCGTGCAGTTCCGTCAGGATTCGGCGGGCGGTCTCCGAGGAGAGCGCCCCGAGGAGAGCGTCTGCGTCCTCGCTGTCGACGCCGATGACGCGAGGGACGGCATCGTCGCCGGCCTCGGACGAGGGGGAGGAGGGCAGCAAAGGCATCGTCTCTCGGTTTCGAGCCAGGAGCTATCAATGTTTGCACATGATCGACCCCGAAACGACTTTCCCCGCGTAGCGGGAACGAAATTGCATGATATTTGGCATGGACGCCAATACGCTCGTCCTCGTCGGACTCGTCGTGGTGTTCCTCTCGTTCATCCTCGCTGTCTATCTGTTCATGCGACGAACGCTCCTCGCCTTCCGCGAGGGGATGGACGGCGGCCGGCGTTAGGCGAGCGCCCGCCCGACGGCGTCGATTGCTGTGTCTACGTCCTCACGAGAGACGTCCCAGTGCGTACAGAATCGCACGACGCCCGCCGCGAATGGGACGCCGAGGACGCCCGCTTCCTCACAGGCTGCGAGGAACTCGTCGGTCGTCCGGTCGCCCGTCTCGACGAGGACGATGTTCGTCTCCGGTTCCTGGACGGTGAAACCCTGCCCTCGCAACCCTGCGGCCAGTCGCGTCGCGTTCTCGTGGTCCTCGGCGAGGCGCGTGCGGTTTTCGAGCGCCAGCAGGCCCGGTGCGGCAATCATCCCCGCCTGTCGCATGCCGCCGCCCATGAGTTTTCGCACGCGACGGGCCGCTTCGATGAACGCCTCGTCGCCGGCGAGCATCGACCCGACGGGCGCTCCGAGGCCCTTCGAGAGGCAGAACATGACCGAGTCGGCTTCCGCGACTAACCGACTGGCGGGCACGTCGGCGGCCGCGGCGGCGTTGAAGATGCGTGCGCCGTCCACGTGGAGCGGGACGCCGTGGTTGTGGGCCGCCTTCCCGGCCGCGTCCATCTGGTCGGGTGAGACGACGACACCGCCCTTCGCGTTGTGGGTGTTTTCGACGCAGACGAGGCCGGTGCCGGCCATGTGATCGTCCGCCTCGACGTAATTCTCCCGAATCGCTGCGGGCGTGAGCACGCCGCGCTCGCCGCCGTCTACGGTGCGAACCTGCAATTGGGAGTGCTGGGCGAGGCCACCGAGTTCCCACTTGTAGATGTGGCTCTCGCGTTCGACGAGCACTTCGTCGCCCGGCTCTGTGTGAACCTTCGCTGCAATCTGGTTGCCCATCGTCCCGGAGGGGACGAACAGGGCCGCTTCCTTCCCGATGACGTCGGCGGCGCGGGCTTCGAGTTCGTTGACCGTCGGGTCCTCGCCGTACACGTCGTCGCCGACCGCTGCGTTCGCGGCCGCCTCCCGCATCGCGTCGTCGGGGCGCGTCACGGTGTCACTTCGTAAATCGAGCATATCAGACGATTCGAGCGCCAGTGGAAATAGGTCGTGGTCCAGTCAGGCGGTCGGCGTGCGACCGGCGGCGAACAGGCCGTAGGCGAGGCCCACCGCGCCGCTTACCCCGAGAATGCCACCGAGGCCGAGCGAGGAGGAAAACCCGTCGGGACCGCTCTCGAATTGGAAGATGCTCCAGGGCGTCTCCGGCGGGCCGAGGCTGAGCGCGGTGACGCCCGCTACGTCGAGGAGAATCGGCGCGAGGAGCGCAAGCAGGATGAGGATTCCGACAGACACGCCAAAGCCCATCGCTGCGGCACGAACCACACCGCGTGGCTGTGCCGGTGGTGTGTCCGCCGCATCTCCGTAGACCGAGAGGCCGGTCGCGTCGTCTACCACGGTCACGCTGGTGGGGAAGCGTCGGAGGGTGGTGACCATCCAGAGATCACCCACCGCACCGCCGATGTTCAACGCGAGGGGCAACAGCAACGCGGGCCACGAGAGGGCGAACATGACCGGGACGCCGACGGCGGTGATGACGACCACGGGGGCGAGCGCGATGACGATGAACTGGTTGCGGGAAAATGCGGTGTCACTGGTGGCGTAGGCGTACGGCAGGACGAAGTGGGCCACCCCCGCTCCGTAGCTCGGGCGGCCGCCGTAGTGGGACATCACGACGCCGTGGACGAGTTCGTGGACGACGATGACCCCGCCACTGAGCAGGAGGGCGAGCGCGAGGTTCACGAGCGCTCCGTGCGTGTCGGAGAGGGAAAACGAGAAGCCCGCTTCCGACTGCCCTGTGACGGTGGCGTAGAGACCGCCGAGGGCGAACAGCGCGACGACGAACCCCGCCGTGCCGAGTGCCGCCCACTCGACTGCAACGCTCCGCGAGACGGCGAACGTGGCGAGCGGCGAGTCAGCATTGGAGTCCATGTTGTACTGCCATACTGTTCGCTGGTTGTCGTGATAATCGTACCGTGACCCGTGCGTACAGCCTTCCTCCCCGGTAGAGGGCAAAACCCGAAAGGGGTATCCGGAACCTGCATGAATATCCGGTATGGACCCGCGAATCCGCGAACACGCACAGGTCATCGTCGAACACTCGACGCGCGTCGAAAAAGGTGACAACGTCGTCATCGTCGCACCCGCCGTCGCACAGGACCTCGCCGTCGCTGTCCACGAACTGGTCGGTGACAAGGGAGCGAACCCGGTGTACATGGCGAGCGACTCGCGCGCCTCTCGGGCGTACCTCCGCGCCTCCGATCCCGAGGACTTCGAGACGCCGAGCCACCTCATGGCCCTCTACGAAGAGATGGACGTCTACATCTCGATTCGAACCGAAGTGAACGCCACTGAGACGAGCGACGTGCGTCCCGAAATCATGGCTGCGTTCTCGCGTGCCATGTCGCCGACCTTAGAAGAGCGCCTGTCGAAGCGGTGGGTCGCGACGCAGTATCCGGGCACCGGGAGCGCGCAACTCGCGGAGATGAGCCTCGAAGGCTACGAGAACTTCGTCTGGGACGCCATCAACAAAGACTGGGACGCCCAGCGCGCCCACCAAGAGCAGATGGTCGAGATTCTCGACCCGGCCTCGGAGATTCGCATCGTGAGCGGCGACACGACCGACTTGACGATGCGTCTGGACGGGATGAAGACCATTAACGACTGGGGCGAGCACAACATGCCCGGCGGCGAGGTGTTCACCGCGCCCGTCCCCGATTCGGTCGAGGGTGAGGTTCTGTTCGACCTTCCGCTCTATCATCAGGGCCGCGAGGTCAACGGCGCGTGGCTCAAATTCGAGGGCGGCAAAGTGGTAGACCACGCCGCGGACAAGAACGAGGAGGTCCTCACCAACATCCTCAACACGGACGACGGAGCCCGGCGGCTCGGCGAACTGGGCATCGGGATGAACCGTGATATCGACCGATTCACGTACAACATGCTGTTCGACGAGAAGATGGGCGACACCGTCCACATGGCCGTCGGCCGCGCCTACGACGAATGCGTGGGCGAAGGCCAAGAGGCGAACCAGAGCGCGACCCACGTCGACATGATCGTAGACATGAGCGAGAACTCCTTCATCGAGGTCGATGGAGAAGTCGTCCAGCGCAACGGGACGTTTATTTTCGAGGACGGGTTCGAAGGGTAACCTGCTCTCACCGCGTTTTTTCGGGCGAGCTGTCTTTTTCCCTCACTCGACAGAGGTCGCTGTCCGTCGCCGCCTCACCAGTTCCGGGCCGCGAAGCAGCGATGCGACGATGCCGACGGCTACGATGATGTGCAGCCCCAACGTCACCGCGATGAGTGTCGAGGTAGCACCCGGGAACAGCGGGGCAACCGTGAACAACGGGATGGTCTCGACGACGAACGCGATTGCGGCGGCGACGAGGAAGTTCCGCGTTACCCGCTTCGTGAACCGGTCTAAGAGCCCGTAGACGATTGTCGCACCCACCGCTGAGATTGTCGTGACGAACACGATTGCGCCCCAGTTGAGGGGGTCGAACCCCGTCGGGACGGTGAGCAGTGCTCCGATGATTCCGCGGGCAATCAGGACGGCGACGAGTGAAATCACGAGGGCGAGCACTCCCCGCCTCGCGAGGTCGCCCATCGTGAGATTCGTACGGGCTATCGGGCTGACGGTGGTAGATGCCATGGCCATACGTACCACCCCAATTTGGATAACGTGGGAGTTACCGGCCGGTAACTTGCCCTCGGGCGGTCAGGCGACGAACGCGGTGGCCGCCCGGTAGACGAGTGCGTCGAGCAGGCCGAATGTTGCGCCGAGGAGTCCGCCTGCGATGGCGGCGACGGGGATGCCAAAGAGGAGGAAGATGAACGATGCGAGGTTGGCAAACACGGCGAGGCCGAATGCGGTGAGGAAGAAGAGGACGAACGCTACCGGGAGGAAGCCGATGCCGGTCACGGCCCCGCCGAGGAAGCCCCAGAGCAGCGCTCGTCCAACTCCGCCGTCCGGGTCGTCGGGAGCAAGCGGAGCGTGGGTGAGCACCCATCGCGTCGTCCACCATGTGATGCCCCAGAGAGCGAGAAACAGCAGGAGGCCGGCGGCCGTATCGAGGCCGACCAGCAACCGTCCTACCGAGCCCGACGAGTGGAGAATGACGAGGGCGACAGCGCCGAGCAGCGAGACGTGGAATGTGGCGAGCGCGAAGGTGAGTAGTGTGTCCGGGGGTCGTTCAGCTGTCACGGTTCCGGCGTCGGCTTCAGCCATGGGCGAGCACCTCCGCGAGCGCGAGCAGGGAGAGTAAGTAGAGTGTCGTGACGGCGTAGGCCTGCGAGAGGAAGCGGTTCGCTCCGGTGTCCACTCGCTTCCGAATTTCGACGACGATGACCGTCCGACCGAGTGAGAGCAGGAGCAAGCCGAGCACCGCGAGGAGTTTCGTATTGAAGACGACACCCCACTGGGTTCCGGGTCCGGGGACGCCGGGAGCGAGCGCCCCGAGGTTGCCCACGCCCGTCGCCACCAACACGCCCATCGCCGCCCAGAAGAGCCACTCGTAGCCGGTCGCGATGCGGACGGCTTCCGTTCGGCCGCCGTTCGCTCTGAGCAGCCACCAGACGACCACCGCACCGCCCACGGCCACCGCCATCGCGAGGACGTGAACCGACCGCACCAGCAGGTGAGGGAGGGCCATTCATCCGTAACTAATCAACCGACTAACAAAAAGTTCATGCGGGCACGATGGGAGTCACGCGAGCGACGCGAGTGTGACTTCGTCGCTTCGCTCACCTCTTGTTCCTGGATTCGAACCCCACGAGAGTCGTCACTCACGACTCACTGTCGTTCGTCGGAGATGACGAGCACGATGGGACTGAGCAAACGCGAAGCGTTTGCGAGGTACATCGTGCGAGTGAGAAATCGCGGAGCGATTTTCGAACGAGCACGATGGGATTTGAACCCACGACCGTCGGATGTCTTCCCCTTCCAGCGTGACGCTGACAGGGATAGAAGTCCGACGCTCTATCCGGACTGAGCTACGTGCCCTACCGGTCGTTCTCGGTGACGACCAAAAATTGTAGCGGTCCGTGATTTCAGCCGTCGAAACGATACAGCGAGGTGACGAACGGGAGCAGGTTGAACATCCAGTAGGCAATCGGGAGGCCGATGATGGTGATGGCGAAGAAGGCTGCAATGTTGGCCCACGCGAGACTGAGCCACCAGCCAACGAGGACGAAGTAGACGAGGCGCAATAGCAGCGAGTACTGCCCGCGGCCCGATTCCGGCACCGTGAGCGAGCGCGGTTCTTTAAGCGTGAGGGCGGTTGGAACGAGGTTGATGAGCTTGATACCCAGTGGGAGGAGGATGATGGTCGCGTTGAGTGCCCAGGCGATGTTGATGAGGGCGGGGGTGAGCCACCAGCCGATGGCGACGAACCAGAGGGCGCGGACGAGGAGGGAGCGTTGAGTCATCGTACCCTGTAGGGGGGACGGAGAGAAAAGGTGTGCTGGACCGGAGCAGAGGGCTTATGCGCATCTCACGAGTACGCCGACGTAATGCGTGTTATCGGTATCGTCGGATTGCCGGGAAGCGGGAAGAGCGAGGCGGCCACCGTCGCCGCCGAACTCGACATCCCCGTGTTGACCATGGGGGACGTCATTCGGGCTGAGTGTCGCGAGCGCGGCCTCGACATCACGGAGGACAACATGGGGATGGTGGCGACGGACCTTCGCGAGAAGGGCGGCCTCGCGGCCATCGCTGACCGGTCGCTCCCGCTCATCGAGGCGCACTTGGCGGACAGTGACGTGGTGCTAGTCGATGGGATTCGCGGTGGAGCGGAGGTCGAACGATTCGAGGAAGCTTTTGGCGACCAGTTCGTCCTCGCGAGCATCGAGGTGCCGTTCGAGACTCGCCTCGCTCGAATTCGAGACCGGGGGCGCGACCCGACGGCGGAGGCCAGCGCAGACCTCCGCGAACGCGACGAGCGAGAACTTGGCTACGGCATGGGTGAGGCGATGGAGCGTGCGGACGTGGTCATCGAGAACACGGCGACGCTCGACGCCTTCCACGAGACGATTCGGCGCCTTCTCGAAGGCGGACTCGACGCAGTCGACGACCATCCGAACACGAAGGAGACCAACGAATGATCTACGCAGTCGACGTCGAAATCACGGCCCCAGTAAAGCAGACGGAGGTAACGGACCGCGTCGCGGACGCCATCACGAAGCTCTTTCCAGAGGCGGAGGTGACGACCCACCCTGGCGAACTCGTCGCCGAGGCCCACAGCATGGACCACTTTTCGGAGTGCCTGCACAAACAGCAGATTCTGGACACGGCCCGTGGGGAGTTCTTCGCCACGCTCGAGGGCGACAAGTTCTCGTTCGACCTGAAGAAGCAGGCGGCGTTCAAGGGCATCGTCAACTTCTCCGTGGGAAAGCCCGGCGAATTGGGCGATTTGTCGGTTCGCGTGCGCGTGCGTGAACCGGATGCTGAGACCTTCATCGACCACATCGCGCCTCCGACGGAGGACGGCAAGCCGGTCACTCCCGAGGAGCGTCGGTAAATCCGCTCACGAAAATCGCGAGCCACTCGCTCACGTCTCTCGTTTCTCGTACTTCTACTGCGGTGACCCACTTGACCCACTGGAAGCCACGCCGACCCGGAGCGACCAGCCTGAGCGGCGCGCCGTGGCCGTGGGCGAGCGGTTCGCCGTCTACGTGGGTCGCGAGAAGCGCGTCTCGTGCCTCGGCGATGGGAAGGCTCCAGCGATAGCCCGTCACGGAGCGAAATGACACCCAGCGGGCGTTCTGACCTGATTCTGCGAGGTCGAGCAGCGACCCGACGCGTACGCCTTGCCAGTCGTGGTCGGAGTACCAGCCGCTCGTGCAATCGAGGACAGCTCGTGTCTCTGCGTCGAGCGTGAGCTCGTCGTAGGCCAATGTCCGTGGTGTCCCGACGAGGCCCGTAACCGAGAGCGTCCACGCGTCGATATCGATTGGGTCGGGGTCGTCTGCGACCCAGCTGGTCAGGGGGAAGGCGTTCCCGGCGAGACTTCCCCGTTCTCGTGACCCGGTGAACCGTCGGGACGCCCCGGGAAGCGAGAGCAACCGGTTTGTCGCCTGCTGGACGCGCCAGACGAGTGCGCCGAACACGAGGAGTGCGCCGTACTGGAGGGCGGTTCGTCGGCTGGTAAAGTCGGTCTGCCGGGGACGATGGAAGTGACTCCGTAGGTGTAGGAGGAGGATGGGAACGAGGAGTAATCCGAGGGCGACGTGGACGTTGAGCGCGTTCCAGAGTAGGAATCTGAAGTCTCCACCGAACACCCAGAAGATGCCTGTCGCGAGTGCGGCGAGGGTCACGACGGTGAGAAGGAGTGAGAATGCAGTCGTCCTCGTTCCTGCGACTTGGGACTTCACGCGTGGGGCGACGCGCCGTAATTTCCAGAGGACGAGGACGGTCAGGACGAACCCACCGACGCCGTGAACGGTGAAGACGATAGCGTCCGATGGTCGTCCGGAGACGAGGCTCACGAGGCCGGTTGCGGCTTCGAGCGCCACGACGAGAAACAGCGTCCAGTCGAGGGTTCGGGCGGAGGGTTCGAACCGGGAGCGCACCATCTCTCCTCCCTGTAGGGGGCGGACGAATTTAGCCCTCCTGTCCCTAACGCGGCCCGCGTGCGGAACGCCGTGGCTCAGTCGGTGCGGTTTGTGGGAAGGTTGTGAACCCCTAGAACTCGTGTTCGACCTTGTCCTGGTCTGCTTTCTGGATAATGATCTTTCCCTCGCGGACGCGAACGAACACTTCGTCGCCGATGTCCATCCCCGCAACCTTCAACTCGTCTTCGTGGAGGTTCAGGTGTACGTTGTGGTACTCCCCATTCTCGTCTTTTGCCCCGCTCGGACTGAGCTTCTTTTTCCGTACCATCGCGGTATCTTATGGGCAGGTTCGCTGTAGTGGATACTTAAGTCTACCGTGAAGCAGTCTTCTGAGAACTCTCAGCGCGCTGAATCGCTCCTCATATTTAAAACAGGGGGTGCGTGCAAGGGTTGCAGCCATCTGTTTTCGGGTGGATTTCGCCCTCGTAGGTCCGTTCCGCGCCAACCCACTATATAAAGATGGTGTCGGAGTCCCCCGATTTTGGGGATATCTTTATTAGGCGGTATGTGCTCGGTTGACATGGAGCCAAAACCATGGCACGTAGTGAGGATTCCAAGCGCAACTTCGCCCTGCGCGAAAAGAACGGTAAAGAATCGAGCGTCTTCTCGGGACGAACCCCACGCCAGGCAGCACTCAAAGCGGCACGCCGCCTGAAACCAGCCAAAAGTGAGAGTGCGGCGAAGAAGACCGAACTCCGGCTGCGTGAGAAGGGGACAACCAAGGTCCACATCTACGATGGGTGGGCGTGGAAGGAGGAAGCACCCGACGACAAGCCAAACTGGATGCCCAAAGTCATCACCGAGGCGAACGTCTCGAAGAAGGGAATCGAGCACTTAGAAGAAATCTAAGCTCGCAGTCATCCGATTTTTTCGGCGCTAGTACTTGTTTCCACACGCTCGCGTACCGTGCGGGCTCGTACACGTGGGATGTACCAGTGACCAACTGCTGTCGATCCCGACCGAGTCTCCTTTACCGTGCCTGCTCGTATCGATAAATGCGCGGGCAACACCCGACCAGACCTGACGCGACAAGCGAGGGATGACCGGTCGGCCTCCATCCGCGCGACACCATTCATCGGGACATTGTACAGCTCGAGTAGCACCGGCGCAGTCGTTCCCGCTGACGGGTCAGTCTCGACGACCCTCTATGTGAGTAACCTCTCTCGGGTCGTGCCTGCAGTACCCATGAAACCGCATGACGAAGCGGCCTTCGTTCGACGGCCTTAAGTGTAACCCCCCCATCCGGAATAATGTGAAGCAGCGCAGGAGGGTCGGACGCCCCGACCTGGCCTCGTTGCACCGGATTGCATCCGTAGCCCTTAAGTGTGTAAGGGCATTCGGGATTAATAAGCGCGGTGCGCTGGGAAATCGACACCCGGCGGCCGCCTGATTCCGATGCCCTTAAGTGTGTAAGGGCATTCGGATGTAATGTGAAGCGCGGGAGGTCGGAGCCACCCTCCGACACCCAACTTCGAATCGGAATCCGACGCCCTTAAGTGGGTAAGGACATTCCGAATGAATGCAGACAGAAAGCAAGCGTGACTGGGCGACGGTTGAATCCCGTCCCCACTCATGGGCCGACGAACTCCCTTCGAAGGGTTTATGACCCTTCCCGGAGTATGTTCAGGTCCGAAGGAAATGAGGATTCCACCCCTGCGGTCCGCCGTAAAGATGGGATCTGATGTTAGCCTTGATAGTTCGGTGACACCCGATCGGTAATCGTGTGTCGTCGAACTGTGATACCAATAGCGATTTAGCGATATGGTAGCTGTGTTCTACACAGCTCCCGCCACGCCCCCCTGGTCTAACCAGGGGAACATTCCGGTTGATCCTGCCGGAGGTCATTGCTATTGGGGTTCGATTTAGCCATGCTAGTTGCACGAATTTAGATTCGTGGCGAAAAGCTCCGTAACACGTGGTCAAACTACCCTATGGATTGAAATAACCTCGGGAAACTGAGGATAATGTCAAATAGGGGTCTTATGCTGGAATGCTTAGACCTTGAAATGCTCCGGCGCCATAGGATGTGACTGCGGCCGATTAGGTAGACGGTGGGGTAACGGCCCACCGTGCCGATAATCGGTACGAGTTGTGAGAGCAAGAGCTCGGAGACGGAATCTGAGACAAGATTCCGGGCCCTACGGGGCGCAGCAGGCGCGAAAACTTTACACTGCACGACAGTGCGATAAGGGAACCCCAAGTGCGAGGGCATACAGTCCTCGCTTTTGTGTACCGTAAGGTGGTACACGAATAAGGGCTGGGCAAGACCGGTGCCAGCCGCCGCGGTAATACCGGCAGCTCAAGTGATGACCGCTATTATTGGGCCTAAAGCGTCCGTAGCTGGCCGCACAGGTCCGTTGGGAAATCTGCTCGCTTAACGAGCAGGCGTCCAACGGAAACCGTGCGGCTTGGGACCGGGAGGTCTGGAGGGTACGTCCGGGGTAGGAGTGAAATCCTGTAATCCTAGACGGACCACCGATGGCGAAAGCACTCCAGAAGAACGGATCCGACAGTGAGGGACGAAAGCTAGGGTCTCGAACCGGATTAGATACCCGGGTAGTCCTAGCTGTAAACGATGCTCGCTAGGTGTGACACTGGCTACGAGCCAGTGTTGTGCCGTAGGGAAGCCGTGAAGCGAGCCGCCTGGGAAGTACGTCCGCAAGGATGAAACTTAAAGGAATTGGCGGGGGAGCACTACAACCGGAGGAGCCTGCGGTTTAATTGGACTCAACGCCGGACATCTCACCAGCATCGACAGTAGGAGTGAAAGTCAGTGTGATGAGCTTACTTGACCTACTGAGAGGAGGTGCATGGCCGCCGTCAGCTCGTACCGTGAGGCGTCCTGTTAAGTCAGGCAACGAGCGAGACCCGCACGCCTAATTGCCAGCAACACCCCTGTGGTGGTTGGGTACATTAGGTGGACTGCCGCTGCCAAAGCGGAGGAAGGAACGGGCAACGGTAGGTCAGCATGCCCCGAATGTGCTGGGCTACACGCGGGCTACAATGGTTGAGACAATGGGTTGCTACCTCGAAAGAGGACGCTAATCTCCTAAACTCAATCGTAGTTCGGATTGAGGGCTGAAACTCGCCCTCATGAAGCTGGATTCGGTAGTAATCGCATTTCACAAGAGTGCGGTGAATACGTCCCTGCTCCTTGCACACACCGCCCGTCAAAGCACCCGAGTGAGGTCCGGATGAGGCCACCGAAACGGTGGTCGAATCTGGGCTTCGCAAGGGGGCTTAAGTCGTAACAAGGTAGCCGTAGGGGAATCTGCGGCTGGATCACCTCCTAAAGACCGGGATCGGGCTTCGGCCCGACCCACCTTAATTGGTTTCACCGTTCGACCGCGTTTCACCGGTCGGGCACCTTTGAACTATCAAGGCTAACAACTGCCTTCCAGTTGGAAGGCGGGCCCATAGCTCAGTGGTAGAGTGCCTCCTTTGCAAGGAGGATGCCCAGGGTTCGAATCCCTGTGGGTCCATGCAAATGGGTTCAATCCGAACCGTGTCCCTTAAGTGGGAGACGGCACTACGATTGAATCCCTGCAAGAACCGATGCACCACTCCGTGTAAGCGCGAGTGGGAAGGGTTGAACGCATCATCTTACCCGATGTGTGCGTGATGACGCTGTGTGTACGTGCAATCCAGACGTCCACTGGACGCGTTCCGAGTCACAACCGGAACAAACAATCGTGGAAACTATACTGGCTGGTGGATAGCTCGGCTCAAGTGCCGACGAAGGACGTGCCAAGCTGCGAAAAGCTGTAGGGAGCCGCACGGAGGCTAAGAACTACAGATTTCCTAATGGGAATCCCTTTACAATTGCTTCGCGCAATGGGGAACGCTCCGGATTGAAACATCTTAGTAGGAGCAGGAAAAGAAACCAAATCGGGATGTCGTTAGTAACGGCGAGTGAAGACGACACAGTCCAAACCGAAGCCTTCGGGCAATGTGGTGTATGGGCTGGTACTCATCAGCAGAAATTTTGTGTGAAGTCTCTTGGAACAGAGCGTGATACAGGGTGAAAACCCCGTAACACAAATGAGTATGCTGTGCACCAGTACCTGAGTAGCGGGGGTTGGAAATCCCTCGCCAATAAGGCAGGCATCTACTGCCAAGACTAAATACAACTTGAGACCGACAGTGAACAAGTAGCGTGAGCGAACGCTGAAAAGCACTCCGAGAAGGAAGGTGCAATAGGTCTTGAAATCAGTCAGTGATGGAGCGACGGGGCATAAAAGGCTCTGAGAAAAACGAACAAGGTGCGAACCTTAAGTAGGAATCTCAGAGAGCCGGTGTTCCGTCGTGCGTTTTGAAAAACGAGCCAGGGAGTGTGCTTGTTTGGCGAGTCTAACTCGAGCATCGAGGAAGGCATAGGGAAACCAACATGGCCGCAGCGCTTTGCGTGAGGGCCGCCGTATTCAAGTGCGGGGAGCCAAACGGGCACGACCCGAAACCGAGTGATCTACACATGGGCAAGGTGAAGCATGGCGAAAGCCATGTGGAAGCCTGCTAGGGGTGGTGTCCTACAATACCCTCCCGTGATCTGTGTGTAGGGGTGAAAGGCCCATCGAACTCGGAAACAGCTGGTTCCAACCGAAACATGTCGAAGCATGACCTCAGCTGAGGTAGTCTGTGGGGTAGAGCGACCGATTGGGGAGCTCGCCTCCGAGAGGAGTCGACTCCCCTGTCAAACTCCGAACCTACAGACGCTGTCGAAGCTGGGAGTCCGGTGCGCGGGGTAAGCCTGTGTACCGTGAGGGAGACAACCCAGAGTCGGGTTAAGGTCCCCAAGTGTAGACTAAGTGCGATTTAAAGGTGGTCTCGAGCCCTAAACAGCCGGGAGGTGAGCTTAGAAGCAGCTACCCTCTAAGAATAGCGTAACAGCTTACCGGCCGAGGTTCGAGGCGCCGAAAATGATCGGGGCTCAAGTCTACCACCGAGACCTGACGGCACGAGTAACATCGTGATTCAGTAGGTTGGCATTCTGTTTGGGTGGAAGCACGGGTGAGAACTCGTGTGGACCGAATAGTAACGAAAATCCTGGCCATAGTAGCAGCGATAGTCGGGTGAGAATCTCGACGGCCGAATGGATAAGGGTTCCTCAGCAATGTTCGTCAGCTGAGGGTTAGCCGATCCTAAGTCTTACCGCAATTCGAGTAAGACAAAAGGGAAGCTGGTTAATATTCCAGCGCCATCATGAACTAAAAGCCGACGCTTCGGGGTCGGTCGAGCCGGGCATTCGCCCGGTCGAACTGTCCAAATCCGTGGAAGCCGTAATGGCACGAAGCGGATGAACGGCAGGATAGGGAAACTCGACCCAACCTGGAGCCCGTGAAAAGGCAATCATGATGATCGTACCGAGAACCGACACAGGTGTCCATAGCGGAGAAAGCTAAGGCCTGTCGGGAATAACCGACGTTAGGGAATTCGGCAAATTAGTCCCGTAAGTTCGCGATAAGGGATGCCTGCCCCGGAATGGGGCAGGTCGCAGTGACTCGGGCGCTCGGACTGTCTAATAACAACATAGGTGACCGCAAATCTGAAAAGACTCGTACGGTCACTGAATCCTGCCCAGTGCGGGTATCTGAACACCTAGTACAATAGGACGAAGGACCCGTCAACGGCGGGGGTAACTATGACCCTCTTAAGGTAGCGTAGTACCTTGCCGCTTAAGTAGCGGCTTGCATGAATGGATCAACCAGAGCGCCACTGTCCCAACGTTGGGCCCGGTGAACTGTACATTCCAGTGCGGAGTCTGGAGACCCCCAAGGGGAAGCGAAGACCCTATGGAGCTTTACTGCAGGCTGTCGCTGGGACATGGTCGCTAATGTGCAGGATAGGTAGGAGTCGTTACACAGGTACCCGCGCTAGCGGGCCACCGAGACATCACTGAAATACTACCCGTTAGTGACTGTGACCCTCACTCCGGGAGGAGGACACCGGTAGCCGGGCAGTTTGACTGGGGCGGTACGCGCTTGAAAAGATATCGAGCGCGCCCTAAGATGACCTCACTCGGGTCGGAGACCCGAGGAAGAGTGCAAGAGCATAAGGTCGTCTGACAGTGTTCTTCCTAACGAGGAACGCTGACGCGAAAGCGTGGTCTAGCGAACCAATGAGCCCGCTCGATGCGGGCCATTGATGACAGAAAAGCTACCCTAGGGATAACAGAGTCGTCACCGGCAAGAGCACATATCGACCCGGTGGCTTGCTACCTCGATGTCGGTTCCCTCCATCCTGCCCGTGCAGCAGCGGGCAAGGGTGAGGTTGTTCGCCTATTAAAGGAGGTCGTGAGCTGGGTTTAGACCGTCGTGAGACAGGTCGGCTGCTATCTATTGGGGGTGCAAGGTGCTTGACGGGAACGTTCGTATAGTACGAGAGGAACTACGAATGGTTGCCACTGGTGTACCGGTTGTCCGAAAGGGCACGTGCCGGGCAGCTACGCAACAAGGGGTAAGAGCTGAATGCATCTAAGCTCGAAACCCACCTGAAAAAGAAGCACTATTAAGACCACTCGTAGAAGACGAGTTCGATAGACTCGGGGTGTACGCGCTGAGGCAACGAGGCGTTTAGCCCGCGAGCACTAACAGGTCGCCACTTAATCATACCGCATTACGGATGGACTTCGGAACGAGTCCAGGCGTAAACTGGATTGCACGTACATTACAGCGATAACCACCGATAACTGGTGTTCACCACACACGGTGCCCGTGGTTCGATTCCACAGATCGGCGTTAAGGCGGCCACAGCGGCGGGGCAACTCCCGTACCCATCCCGAACACGGAAGATAAGCCCGCCTGCGTTCCAGTGAGTACTGGAGTACGAGAGTCTCTGGGAGAGCTGACCCGCAAGGGTGACAAGGTACAGTCCCAGGACTGCCATCCATAGTACACGCAGGGTTCGTCCCGGTGGAATTGGAGAACAGTCCGTTATAACGGTCTGCAACCAGTGGTTCGCCGCCTCCATTCATACTTCATTCATCAAGCCCAGTAGCGAGAGCGCTGGGCTTTTTGTATTTACAGACGACGAGTGGCAACGCTCGCGTCTGGCGGTTCGTCGTGGACCGCTACGCTTAAGCGACTCACCCCACTACCAATTGATGCGCCAAGGTGGCAGAGTCCGGCCAAACGCAGCGGCCTGCAGAGCCGCCCATCGCCGGTTCAAATCCGGCCCTTGGCTTTCGTGTCGCGAACAATCTGGTGAGCGACAGCAACCAGACAAGGATGTGAACCAGGGAGCGTCCGCAGACTGCTTCGCAGTCTGATGGGCTATGAAAATCACGACGTGATTTTCAAACGATCGCGACCGGCGTTCACATCCGGCCCGTATTCTCGTTTACAATCTATTGCACGTTCATTTTCGTCGAGTCGCCAGCGCTCGAAGAGAGGCATCACTTCGTCTCGAAAAAGAGCGTAAACCGACCGCCTGCAACCCCTTTCTCCCCCTTCGAACCCTCGGGGTTACTCGGGTACGGTCACGGAGATCTCGTCCGTGAGCGGGAGGGCGAGGTGAGCGCCGGTGCCGGCCTGTGCGGTGAGCCTGTGCTCGCCGGGTTCGAGTTCAACTTCGACTTCGTTCGAGCCGTTGCCGTAGTGGAGGTGGGTGTCGTCGTTCGGGATTGGCTTGCCAGTCTCTACTGGTTCGCCGTCGACGATGATGTGGAAGTGGCCGGTGTCCTGTTTGACTTCTCCAGCCTCCTGGATGGCGAAGTTCTCTGCGCCCATGATGACGGAGACGGGGCTTTCTTTCTCTGCGCCGTCGTCGGGAGAGTCGATGCTGATGGTCGCGTTGTCAGTCACGGCGACGTCGATGGAGTCGGTGAGCGGGAGGGCTTCGTGTGCGCCGTTGCCCACTTGAAGGGTCAGGGTGTGGTCGCCGGATGCTAAGTCGATGACAGTCTGTTTCGACCCGTCGCCGAAGTGGCGGTGCTGGTCGTCGTTTGGAATCACTTCGCCGGTCTCGACGGGGTCTGTGTCGATGAGGACGTGGAAGTGGCCTGCGCCCTGTTTGACTTCGCCTGCAGGTTCGATGTCGAAGTTCTCCGCGCTCATCACGACCTGGGCGGCGCTCTTCAGCGCCGCGCCGTCCGTTGGGCTCTCGAAGGCGACGCTCGCGTCGTCGGGAACCGAGTGGTCGCCGTTTCCGTTGCCGTCACCAGTCGTCGTTTGGCCGTCGGTTGTCGTCGTGTCCCCACCATCGTTTCCAGAGGTACAGCCAGCGACCGACACAGCGCCGGCCGCAGCAGTGAGCGTCACGAACCTGCGACGAGACAGTTCGTTGTCCATAGCACGTGTGGCTACAGACGGCGGGGTGGTAATTGTTTTCGAAGAAATATGATGTGAATGTATTGTGGTGTCACCAGATGGGCGCGAGCAGGATACCGACAGCGAGAGAGATGAACACGAGTTTCAGGCCGGTGTTCACGGCGATGACCTTCGAGCCGAACTCCGCGCCCCAGATACCGTACTGGAAGGGGATAGAGCGTTTGAACGTGGTGACGGCGAAGGAGACGATGCTTCCGACGAGCATGGTGGCCACGGCGGCCCGGGGGGTGAACGTCCCGTTCTCGATGAGTGGAGCGAGGACGAGTGCGCCGTTCGTCGTGTCGAGGGTGAGGACGGCGATGACGGGGACGGCTTCGATTGGGAGGCCGACGACGGCGACGAGGGGGTCTGCGAACGCGGTGGCTGCGGCGATATCGTAGCGTGTGGTGAGGAACACGACGAGCGTGTAGATGATGGCCAGACGGGGGACGATGTCGCGAATCTTCGACGCCGTGTTCTGGCCTGCGTCTTCCAGCTTTTCGCGCGTCGAGGTGGCTTCGTGGCCGGGGGCTTCGACGTCTTCTGGCGTGGCCTCGTGGTTCACGTTGTGCGAAGAGAGCAAGAACGCCCCGGCGGCGATGCCGACGAGGGTGATGGCGAGCGCGATGAGCGCCCGCGTCCCGACGTACATGAGCCCGACTTCGAGCCCGAGAATCGGGATGAGGACGGGTGCGTAGAAGGTGAAGATGTGCTGGGCGAACCCGAAGAACGTGTTTATGGTGACGGCGACGAGGGTGGCGCGGTCGTCGAGCATCCCCGACTCGCGAAACTCGGCGAGCATCCCGTACCCGGCGGTGGTCGAGGCCGTTGTCGTCAGAATGGCGGTGCCAACCTCCTCTGGCAGGTTCGCCGGGTGGGTGAGGGGCCGTGAGAGGGCCGCAATCTTCCGCACCGCGCCGAACGCCACCGCCAGATTCGCGAGGAAGACGCCGATGGCGATGAACAGCGTAATCTTCGCGACGCGGGGGCCGACCACCCAGAGGAGGTCCACGAGCGACTGCACACTTCTCTCTCGGGGCGAACCCCGCAAATGCTCGTCGGTTCAGACGAACACGCGCACGGCGAGAAACAGGATGATGACCCCGAGCACGTCAGAAGCGTTGGTCACGACGGGAATCACCACGTCGTCGGGGTCGAGTTCGAACCGGTAGGCCGCGTACGTCGCGACGAAGGTGATGAGGACGGCGACGACGGCTAGTGTCGCGCCGCTGGAAAGCGAGACGAGAAAGACGGTTCTGAGCGGCAGGTCGGTCCCGACGGTGAGCCACGAGAGGAGCCACGCACCGACGCCGACGACGGGGAAGACGGTGAGGGCGAGGCCAATCGTCGCGAGGGCGTTCCCGAGCAGCGTCTCGTCGGCCCGGCCAAAGGAGAGGAGTCCGAGGTGGAAGGCGGTCGAGAGTCTAGCCGCGAGGATGCTTCCGAGGTTGCCGGCGGTGCCAATCGTCACGGGCACGAGGACGAGCAGCGAGGGATAGCGAAGCAGCGTGTTCTCGAAGGTCCCGAGGACGAGACCGCTCCCGATTTCGACCAGCGTGAGCGGGAGCAAGACGGGGAGCAGCGCGCGGGTAATTGCGCGGACCGTCCAGTCGGTGGGCACTCAGCCCACCCCCAGGGTGAGGACGGTTCGAACGGCGAGCAGGAGGAACGCGAGGCCGAACACGTCGCCCGTGGTCGTGACGACGGGACCGACGAGCGTGTCGGGGTTGTAGCCGCGCCGATACCCAGCGAACACGACTGTCACCACGACGACGGAGAGGGCGGTTCCCGACAGCAAACCCGCGATGAGCGCAATCGCGAGGAGCGTTTGCAAGGGGGCGGCTGGTCGGGAGAGACCACCGAGGACGAAGAACGTGACTGCGGCGGCGAACAGACTCGCGAGAATGCCATTCGCCATCGATGCTGCAACCGCCGACTGGAGCCTCCGGTCGCCGTTGAACACGTGGGGTTCGACGAGCCCCTGGTGGAGTCCGGTCGCAATTCGCGCACCGAGCGACCCGTAAACGTTCCCGCGGGTGGCGAGCAGTGCGGGAATCAACACGAGGAGGCCGGGCACGTCTTGGAGTTCAGCACGCATTCCACCGAGGACGACGCCGGCGAACAGGCCGCCCACGACACTCAGACTGAGGGCCGGGAGTGCTTCCCGGTACGCCTCGGTCGCGATGTCGCGGGCACTCATGTGAGGACAGTGCCGCCGCAGGAATAAAAAACCAGTTTACAACGACTCAGAACGGCCCCATGCCGCCCATACCGCCCATTCCGCCACCGCCCTGTTTTTGCATGCGCTTCATCATCCGTTGCATGTCGCCATCGCCCATCCCGCTGAACTGCTTGAGCGTCCGCTCCATCATCTTGTGTTGCTGGAGCAGTTCGCGCACTTGCTCTTCGGAGGTGCCAGAACCGCGGGCGATTCGCTTCACCTGACTCGCACTGATAGACCGGGGGTTCTCCAGTTCGTTTTCGGTCATCGAGTCCATGATGAACTCGAAGACGCGCATCCGGTCTTTCGTCACGTCCATCGCGTCGTCGGGCAGCTGGTCTTTCAGCCCACCGCCGAGGCCCGGAATCATGTCGAGAACCTGGTCGAGCGGCCCCATCTTGTTCATCGCCTGCATCTGCCGGCGCATGTCCCGGAGGGTGAACGTGCCTTTCAGCATGTCCTCTGGGTCCCAGTCTTCGTCCTCCTCCTGGGTTTCCGCCATGGCGCGCTCGACGCGCTCGGTGAGCTGTTTTAAGTCACCCATCCCGAGCAGGCGAGAGATGAAGCCGCTCGGTTCGAAGCGTTCGATGTCCTGGACGGTCTCGCCCGTCCCGAGGAAGGCGATAGAGGAGTTCGTCTCCTTGACGGCGGTGAGCGCCCCACCACCCTTCGCGGTCCCGTCGAGTTTGGAGATGATGACGCCGTCGATACCCACCGACTCGTCGAACTGCTGGGCCTGTTCCTTTGCACCCTGCCCGATTGCGGCGTCTAAGACGAGCAGCGAACGGTCGGGTTTCACTTCCGCGCGAATCTCCTCGATTTCGTCGATGAGGTTGGCTTCGAGCGCGTGGCGACCGGCGGTGTCCACGATCTGCACGTCCGCGTCTTTGGTCGCTTCGAGGCCCTCGCGGGCGATTTTGACCGGGTCTTCCTCGTCTGGGTCGCCGTAGAAATCGACTTCCGCCCGGCGACACATCTCCTTGGCCTGGTCGTAGGCGCCCGGCCGGAAGGTGTCGGTCTGGATGACCGCGGGGCGAAGCCCCTTCTTCGAGAACCACCACGCCATCTTCGCGGCGGAGGTGGTCTTCCCCGACCCCTGGAGGCCCGCGAGCATGATGGTCTGTTTTTCGAGCGGGAGTTCGGTGCTCTCGCCGACGAGGTCCACGAGTTCCTCGTAGACGATGCGAAGGACGTGGTCACGCGCCGAGGTGCCGCCCGGCGGTTCTTCCTCCAGGGCGCGCGTTTTGATGTTGTCGGAGAGTTCCATCACGAGGCCGACGTCGACGTCGGCCTGCAGGAGAGAGCGTTGAATCTCCTTGACGATCTCCTCGACGTCCTCCTTGCTGAGACGAGACTTGCCGCGGAGTTTGTCGAGGGTGCCCCGCAGGGAGCTCCCGAGATTGTCAAGTACCATGTTACGCGAGGATAGGCGGTCCAGGTGATAAAGGCTTTTTCTCGGACAGTGGGCCTGATTCTCCGCTCAGTGGTCCGATTCGTGGGGGTTCAGATTCGTGTCGTACCACTCGGCGTGGTCGGTGTAGTCGATGAATCGTGGGGCGTCCGGGTCGAACGGTCGCTTTAGCGACTCGAAGGCCTTCTTCTTGTCCCAGCCCTGTAGTTTGCCAATCGCGCTCCGGTCTTCTAAGTCGTGGTACTCGAGGTCGGGTTCGGTGAGTTCCCACGCTCGCATCCCCTGTTCCGTGCGGATGATAACGCTCGAAAACTCGTCGCTGCTCCCAACGGAGCCAACGGTGAGGTCCGCGCAGTAGCCGGTGAAGTCGGCACACTCGTCACAGCCTTTGAGGGCGGCGTCGTGGAAGTTCGCCACGTCCTCTTCGACCAGGAGGTCGCCGTCGTGGTCGTAGGCCATCATCTTCCCGTGCAGCACATCGAGTTTACCGATTTCGTCCGGTGAGACGCCGCGTTTTTCTTCCAATTGCTCGCCGATGAGTCGCTGGTAATTGAAGTTCTTCGTGCACATCAGCGCGATGGTGTAGGAAATGGCGCGCACCCCCTCCTCTTGACTCTGGTAATCCCAGTCAAAGTCCTGTAGGGCGCGGATGCCCTCGATTTCGCATGGTGTCCCGACCACGGCGAGGCTCAACTCGGAAACCGGCTTGTTGGGGAGTTTGTGCGCCCACTGTTCGAGGTCGAGGTTACCGAGCGCCATCGTCTGATTGTAGAAGCTTCCGGCGTTTGCGACCAGCTCGTCGTGAGTGGTCGCGAGGAAACTCTCGGCTTTCCACGGTTCGTCTGCGGATTCGGTGGCGATGAGCGCTCCATCTATTTCACCGGCTTCTAGCAAGTGACTGAGGATGCCCGTCACGACACCGCCGTCTTGGGCGTTCTCGCGCCAGTCGTCGGTCACTTTCGCCGAGAATTCGGTGAGAGGATCTCCCGCGCCTTTCACGTTGTCGTCGCCACCGGTAATCTTCCACTGACGTTCGTAGCGGAGGCCGCCGCGGGGGCAGAAATCCCAGCACAGCGAACAACCGGTACACATTTTGACCAGTTCTGGCAGACCGTCGTCACCGATGCCAATCGAGTCCGAGGGGCAGGCGGCAACGCAGGTTCCACACTGGATACACCGGTCTTCTCTGATGACCGCTTCGTCGAGTTCCATGAACCACGTCTTTTCGTCTGGTGTCTCAATGTCGTTCATCGACGCCCGAATCGAGTAGCCCGGCGTGTCCAGATCGACGCCATCAGGGACGCCCCACCGCACGGTCGGGTCGGACTCCTCTACGTCCTGGCTCTTTCCCTCCGCCGGCCGGGTGAATGTGAGGTCGCCGAGGCTGCCGTCCTCGCTTACGTTCACCGCGCCCCCATCGGTCCGTGCTTCCGCCGAGGTCTCTCTGCCGGGAACGCCCGGAAACGGTTCATCCCTCATGGGCGACACCCCCCGAGACGTTCACGTCCGCGTGCTGCATGATGGTTCGCAGTTGGTCGTTATCCACGCGTCGACACCACTCGTAGAAGCGCTCGCCCTCGGTTCGCTCCGTCGAGTAAGCCGAAAAGAGCTGTTCGAGCGCAGGTACCACCGAACTGGCGGGGACGGCGGTCTCCACCCAGTCGATGAAGTCGTTGTCCGCTCCGAGACTTCCCCCGAGGCCCACGTCCATGCCCTCGACGATGGCGTCACCTTCAGCGTTGGTACTCGTACCGTCCTCGACTTTCACGGTCTCTCCACGAAAGCCGATGCCGGCGATTTGGGGTTGCGCACAGGAGGCCGAACATCCGCTCATGTGCATCCGAATCACGTCGACGCCGTCGGGGACCGCCACCCGCTCGTCGAGTTCCCGCGCCCAGCGACGCACCCGATTTTTCGTCTCGATGATGCCGTAGTTACAGAACTCGCTGCCGGTACAGCCGACCGCTCCTCGCGAGAAGGGTCCGGGGTCGGGCTGATAGTCGGCGGCGAACGGTTCTGCGACGAGCGCCTCGACGTTCGCCTCGGGGATGTGAGAGATGAGGAAGTTCTGGTCGGTGGCGAGGCGAACCGACGCCTCGTCGGTGCCGTACTCCGCGGCGGCGCGGGCGGCGGCGGCGAACTCGTCGCCGCCCATCCGACCCGCGATGACGTTGAAGCCGACGAATCTGAGGCCGTCCTGCTTCTGGTCGTGGACGCCAACGTGGTCGCCGGTGTACCCGGTTGTCAGGTCCGTTCCTCGTGAGTAAAGTGGGGACTCACACCGGGCGCGAATCGCCTCCTCGAATCGCTCCGGGCCGAGCTGTTCGACGAGGTAGCGCATCCGACAGACGCCACGGTTGTGCCGGTCACCAAGTTCCTTGAACACCTGGGCGACGGCACGGCAGAACTCGACTGCGTCTTCGGGTCGGATGAACACATCCAGGTCTGAGGCCATTCGAGGGCCGTCGGAAAGTCCCCCGCCGACGCGGGCGTGGAAGCCGTAGTAGGACTCACCATCGAACTCCTTTCGGGCGGGCGTGAGTCCGATATCGTTTATCTGTGACTGTGCACAATCGCGGCTACATCCGGTGATTGTCAGCTTGAACTTCCGGGGGAGGTTCGCGTACTCACGATTCCCTGTGAAGAAGTCAGAGACGGCATCCACAACGGGCTGGGCGTTGAAACACTCGTGGTCGTCGAGGCCGGCCGCGGGACAGCCGAGAACGTTTCGCGCCCCGTCGCCACATCCCTGAATCGTCGTCAGGCCGACTGCGTCGTACCGTCGCCAGATCTCGGGAACATCTTCGAGTCGAATCCAGTGCATTTGGACGTCCTGTCGGGTCGTGATGTCGAGGTACGCATCCCCCCAGAATTCGTTCTGTTCTGCGCCGCCAAACTCGTCGGGCGCAGTTGCGAACTCGTCTGCAACCTCACCGATGACGGCGGCCTGTTCCGGGGTGAGGTACCCGCCGGGAACCTTCGTCCGGAGCATGAAGTAGCCCGTGTGCTTGCCGTGGGCGTACATCCCCGCCCACTTCAACCGCTCCCAGACGCCGGGACCAGCCCGGTCTTCGAGGTTCTCGAATGGAACTCCCTCCGCGGCGAATCGCTCGACGTCGTCGATTATGTCGAGTGGATGTTGTTCCTGTTTCCACTGCTCTACGGTGTTCATGCCACTCCACCTCTTCTTTCTGCTACGCCTACTGCATTATCGACAGTAGTTGGTTGGTCCATGTGCACATCCCTCACGGGACGTTCATCATGGAAGCATCTTGAACACGCGTCTCACGGCGAAAACATCCCCACAACCCATGATGCGGTAGATTTTACCGGCACACGCGACCGCTGCTGGTTGTGCGATTGGTTGCTTCCCACAGTTTCCCGTGGCCGTCCCCTGGTTACCACTGCGTTTTGTCCGCGATACCGGTAAAAAAGACTGGTATCCGCCGCTCACTCCTCACCGAGGAGGCGTTCGAGCATCTGTTCGGGGTCGAAGCGCTCTAAGTCGTCGTACCCCTGCCCGACGCCGAGGAAGAGAATCGGCTTTCCGGTGACGTGAGCGATGGAGATTGCCGCGCCACCGTTCGAATCGGCATCTGCCTTCGTCAGGATGGCACCGTCGATGGCCGCTGCGTTGTTGAAGGTGCGGGCGCGTTCGACGGCGTCCTGTCCGGCCACGGCTTCGTCCACGAAGATGGTCATGTCCGGCCCGACGACGCGGTCTATCTTCTCGAGTTGCGCCATCAGGTCGTTATTGGTGTGGAGCCGACCGGCCGTATCGCCGAGCACGACGTCTACGTCGTTGGCTTTCGCGAACTCGACTGCGTCGTAGATGACGGCGGTCGGGTCGCTGCCCTGGTCGTGGGTGATGATTTTCTTGTCGAGCCGGCGGGCATGCTCTGCGAGTTGCTCGTTCGCCCCGGCGCGGTAGGTGTCACCGTTGGCAAGCACCGTCGAGAGGCCCTGCTTCTCGAAGTATTTCGAGAGTTTCGCGATGGACGTGGTCTTCCCGACGCCGTTTACCCCCGTGAAGATGATGACGACGGGTTTGTCGGCGTCGCGAACCCGCTGGTCGAAGTCGAACTGCCCGACGCTGATGACGTCGTAGAGGGCATCGTGGAGTGCTTCTTCGACGATGTCGCCCGTGGACTGCCCGCGGACACGGGTTTCGCCGACGAGTTTCTCCTTGATGCGGTCTAAAATCTCCTCTGCGACGTTCATCTCGACGTCGCTCTGGATGAGCGCCATCTCCAGGTTCCAGAGTGGGTCTTCTAAGTCTTCTTCCTCGATGACGACCCGTCCGGTAGCGAACAGTTTCGCTCGTTCGGTGAAACTGCGGCCGTTGTCCGCCTTCTCGGGGTCTGTTTCGTCCCCGGCTGCCTCTGCCTCTTGGACGTCTCCTTCGTCCGTCTCGGGTTCCGCTTCGGCACTGGCTTCCGGTTCGACTTCGTCAGTCGTCTCAGGAACCTCCGCAGGGACGGTTTCGGTGGGGTCTGCGGAGTCGGGTTCGTCTGCGACCGGTTCGGGTGCTGGCTCCGGGGTCTCGGTCGGCGCTGCGTCCGGAGCCGCCTCCGCAGGGGCTTCCGGTTCGGCTTCGACGGCGTCGGCCTCGGCTGTGGCCGGGTCGGCCGCCGATTCCGTGTCGGCTGCTGGCGAGTCGTCGACATCTTCCTCGACTTCCGCCGACTCCTCGACATCCTTTCGGAAGCTCGAAAGCTTCTCTTTTAGTCCGTCGAACATCTCACCTTACTGCTCGTCGCCTTCGCCCTGCTGCTGTTGCATCTGCTGCATCTGCTGTTGCATCTGCTGCTGTTGCATCTGCTGGGCCTGCTGTTCGATCTGCTGAGACTGCTCTTCGAGTTCGGCGACTTCGTCCTGCAGGTCGCTGATTTCCTCGTCGACGAGCTCTTTCTTGTTCTTGAGCGTCTCGACTGCGTCTTCTTGGTCGCGCTCTGCTGCGTAGCCACCGCCGAGGGTGACGACGACTTCGTCGATGTCGAGCACTTCTGCGCGGACGTGTGCGCCGCCGCCGAGTGGCACCTGTACCGTCGAGCCACTCTCTAAGAGTTCGAGGGCTTCGACTGCCTCGTCCATCGACTGTTTTTCTTCGCGCTTCTGCTCGATTTCGGCTTCGAGCGCTTCGATTTCTTCGTCGAGTGCCTGCAGCTGCTGGGAGAGCTGCTGCATCTGCTGTTGGGCGCTCATGCTGCGACCTCCTCTGCCTCTTCAACGGAGTCGATGGTGATTTTCGTGCGGTCGAGACCGTGTTTGGAGCCGAACTGCGTGAAGATGCGCTCCTGTGCGACGTTCTCGTTTGGCGCGTCGATTTGTTTGGTGTACGATTCCCAGCCACGGCTCGTCTTGAACTGACCAGTCACGGTGAATTGACTCATGGAAGAGAATACCGGGAGCGAGCGGGAAGTATCTTCCCTTCCTGTGCTGCGCTGTCGCTCGTCGGAGTTGGGCGTCGATTCGGCGGAAAATCCGCAGAATCGGTGGCGAATCGACGGCTTAGATGAAACCGAGGGCGTCTTCGATGCGACCGAGTTCCGGCCCGGTCGTGTCCTTGCCGGCCACGTAGCCGGCGTCGTTGGCGAGCAGGCCGGAGCCGACGAGGGGAGCCCCGTAGTTCACCGTCCCGATGTCGGCCGGAACGCCGAGCGCGGCTTCGAGCGCGTCGAGTTCCTGGTCCGTAGCTTTCGGGTGACAGAGGACGCCTCTGTTGGTGGCGACGGCCGCAGCGCCGACGGTTCTGACGCCGGCCAAGTCGCCGCGCTCGACGGGCACGTCGAGGCCGTCACGTACCGCCTCTACTGCCGCATCTGAGAGGTCTGGGTGGACGTACGCGCCGGTATCGTTCGCGAGGATGACGTTCCCGGCGGCGTTGATGCGACCGGGCAACTCGTACACCGGAACGGAGACGACGTCCGCGATGCGCTCGCGTTCGTAGTCGCTGATGCGGCTCGAAACGAGCAGGCCGTTCTCGTTGCCGGTGACGAGTGCGCCGACCGCACCCGACCCGCCGACCGTGGTTGCCACTGCTGGGACATCGAGTTCCTCCTCTAAGTCGGCGAGGAGTGAGTCGTCGACATCGGGGCGAACGACGACGCAGTCGTCAGTGGTCCGCGCGAAGATGCCGACGTACGCGGAACCGGAGAATGCCGCACGTAACACAGCGTTACTCTGCCGGTTCGGCTTCGACGATGCGTGCGCCGTCCTCTTCGAAGCGCGCTGCGCGGACGCGGAGTCTGCGCGGTGGCTTCTTCTGACCGCGAGACCAGATGGCCTCGTTGATAGACGGGTCGAGACGCACGTCTTCTGGGTCGACTTTGAAGTTCTTCGCGAGGTGTTCGCGGATGATCTTCATCGCGCGGTTGGCTCGCTGGTGCTTTGCAACTGCCGTAACGTCACGGAGCGGCACGGTGATGATGCGCTCCTCGAAATCGCTTGCGCTCATTGCTTACTCGTCGGTGTCGCTTCGCCGCCAGCTGCGGCGCTTGTAGTTCTGTCGGACTTCCATGTCCGTCTTCATCATAACCCAGGCGGGAACGCGCGTGTTCTGGCGCGTGAGTTTGGCCAGGCGCTTTTTCTTGGCCTTCGATTTCTTGCCCATAGTACACGGGCGTACCCTTCGACGGCATAAAATCTTGTTCCTTTGACTCAGGTTAGCGGCCGATTCAGACGAACGCGAGGGGAACCATGACGAGCACGCCGACCAGGAGGCCGGAGGCGAGTTCCGTGTGCCCGCCGCCGGGCAGTTCCTCGCCGAGTTCGAGGGCTTCGGGGATGAACTCAGAGAGCACGAGGTAAATCATCGCCCCCGCCGCGAAGCCAAAGCCAAAGGGCAGAAACTCCCGCGCGATGCGGACGAAGTAGAAGGCGATGACTGCACCGAGAGGCTGGGGAAGACTCGAAAAGACGGCCCACCAGACCATCCGCCACTTCGAGACGCCCATCGACTGGAGTGGAATGGAGATGGCCACGCCCTCCGGGATGTTGTGAATCGAGATGGCGACGGTCATGAACACGGCGAGCAGCGGGACGCTAAAGCCGAGCAGGGCGATGCCCGTGTCCAGATTCAGGTCCGCAAAGGAGACGCCGATGGCCACGCCCTCCGGAAACGAGTGGACGGTGAGGATGCCGAGAATCAAGACGAGTTTGCGAAAGTCTGCCTGTTCGTAGCGTTTCGGCGAGACTTCGGTCCCGGAGATGATGCGGTGGCTGACGACGACGAGGACGACGCCGGCGAGCAGGCCAATGGCGAGCTCCGTCGGCGTCCCGTTCGCCAGCCCTTCGCCGATGAGGCCGAACAGGGACGCAGAGACCATGATGCCGGAGGCGAGCCCCCAGAGGACGACGTTCCACCGGTCGCTCACGCGCTCGACGAGAAAGAACGGCAGCGCGCCGAGGCCGGTCGCGAGCGCCGTGATAAACCCCGCGATGAACACCAGGATGAGATTCTCGACCAGTCCCATATCCGTGCTTGCGCCGCGATGGGCTTAAGAATTATCACTGAACTGAAAGATTTTGGCCGACCTAAATCAGTTCGAACCGCGACACGGTGACGTATTCGGGGGCGTCACCGGAGAGCAGACTCTCTTTGAGGCGCACCTCGCGTACCTCCATCGACCCGGCGGTCACCCCCTCCGTTTCGAGTGCCCGCTGGAGTTTTTCCTTGCCCCCGCCGTGGCGCATCCGCCCGAGGGTGACGTGCGGCGTGAACTCGTGGCTTTCGGGCTCGAATCCCTCCTCGATGAGTCGGCGTTCGATGGCCTCGTAGAGCCGGGTCAATTCCGATGCTCCGTCCGAGACGCCGAGCCACACGACGCGAATGTAGTCGCTGTTCGGAAACGCGCCGAGCCCCTCGAACGTCGCCGTGAAGGGGCGAATCGCCGTCGTTCTGACGGCTTCGCTGACGGCGGTTTCGATTTCCGGCACGCTCTTCTCACCGACTTCGCCGAGGAATTTGAGCGTGACGTGGGTCTGGTTCGGGTCCACGAGGTCGAGTCCACTTACCGACGCGAGGGGTTCCTGGACGGCGGCGACCGCCGCTGCGAGCCCGTCCAGGTCGATGCTCACGAACAGTCGCATACAGACACTTCGCGGTTCGAGACGATTATTCTGCGGGTGGCGATGGCGTAGCCCTTAATGTGCGTGATTGCCTACGCCCGGCAATGACCGACCCCGACCGCGACCCACACCGGTTCTCGGAGGGACAGGGTTTCTCAGACTCGTACGACGAGTTCGACCTCGACCCACCCGAATTGAAAGTCGACCCCTCGAAGGTGGACCCGGTTGACTCTCGCGTCCTCACCGACCTGCTCGACGAGCGCCAGCTCGCGAAAGACGACGTAGACGCCCCACAACTCCTCGAAGTCGGCCTCGGCTACATGCAAATCAACCGCTTCGAACAGGCGACGGAGGCGTTCGGGCGCGCCGCGCAGTTCGCAGAAGACGACCTCGTCGCCCAGGAGTCCTGGGTGAACAAAGGTGCGGCCCACGCCGAGTTAGAGGAGTTCGACGAAGCGATTGGCGCGTATCAGGAAGCCATCTCGCTCGACGACCGCTCCGAGCACGCCGCGAGCGCGGAGACGAACCTCGCCTACGCGCTCTGGCAGTTCGGTCGCCCGGAGCAAGCGCTCGAACACGCAGAGCGCGCCGTCGAAATCGACCCGCGCTTCCCGCAGGCGTGGTACAATCGCGGCTTCTTCCTGCTCGAACGCGGTCTCGCACAGGAGGCGCTCAACTGCTTCGACAACGCGCTTCGCCTCGGTTTCCGCACCATCGACCTGCTTGAGGAGAAGGCTCGCGCCCACGAGGAAGTCGGCGAGGACGACCTCGCAGAGCAGTTCGCAGAGGAGGCAGAAGAGCTGCGCCAGGAAGCAGAGCGCAAACTCGTCGAAGAATGATCGTAAACGAACGGCAGACCCCCGAAGGCCTGCTCGTCTCCGTCTGTGATTCGGACATCCTCGGCGAGACGTTCACCGATGGCGACGTCTCCATCTCCGTGAGCGAGAGCTTCTACGGCGGCGACGAGACCGACGAACAGGGCGTCGTCGCGAGCCTTCAGCGGGCGACCGTCGCGAACATCGTCGGCACGCAGGCGATTCAGGTCGCCGTCGAAAACGGATTCGTCGACGAGAGCACGGTGCTCACCATCGGCGAGACGCGGCACGCACAGGTCTTGCGCCTCGGCTAAGTCGGCAGAACACTTTTTGCGCCGCAGTTCGCGCCACCTGTCATGCAGATAACTGGTGTCTCCCAGTATCACGTCGAACACCATCTGGACGGGGCGTTCTACCCGACGTGGATTCCCGGCTACCCGCAGGGAACACACGAGGCCGAGATTTTCGAAATCGAAACCGACGCGGGCATCTCCGGCATCACCGCGAGTCCGAGTTTCGCCGGCGGCATCGACTACGAGAACGCCCTCTCGCTGTTCTTGCTCGGCGAGGACCCACACAACGTCGCAGGCATCCGGCGGAAACTCGCGAGCATCGACCTCGTCGGCCCGCGCCCGTGGCACATCGAGACTGCCCTCTGGGACATCATCGGCAAGGACGCGGGAAAGCCGGTGTACGAACTGTTCGGGGCCGAGTCCCGGGCGATTCCAGCGTACGCCTCCACGGGCGAGGTCCAGTCCGCCCCAGACCGCATCGAGTACGTGGAACAGCGCGTCGCCGAGGGGTTCGAGGCGGTGAAACTCCGCGTCCAGTCGACAGCCGACCTCGAAATCGTCCGCGAAGTCAGAGAAGCGTTCCCCGACCTGACGCTGATGGTGGACGCGAACAAGGGTTGGAGCGTCCGGGTGATGGACGAAGAAAAGCAGTGGTCACTCGCCGACGCCCGTGAGGTGTGTCGCGAACTCGAGGATATCGGCAATATCGTGTGGCTCGAAGAGCCACTTCCGCGCCACGACTACCGGGGCTACGCTCGCCTGCGCGAGCAGACGGACGTGCCCATCGCGGGCGGAGAGTTCAACAACGGCCCTCACCACGTTCGCGAGTTCCTGCGTGCGGAGGCGCTCGACGTCCTCCAGCCCGATTCCATGCTCGCCCTCGGTATGGGGGAGACGGTTTCTCTTGCCCAATCGGCCGCCCAGCAGGGCGTTTCGGTCGTTCCGCACACGTGGACGAACGCCATCGGGTTCGCCGCGAACCTCCACGTGATGGCCGCCGTGGGCAGTCCGTGGTGCGAATTCCCGCTCGAACCGCCGTGGACGCCCGAATCGTGGAGTTTCATGCTGGAGGAGACGTTCACCGCGGACGAGGGAACCGTCACCCCGCCGGAGGGCCCTGGACTCGGTGTCACGCTGAACCGCGACGTACTGCCCGACACGTAAGCGCAGGCTCCGGTTTTCGGCCAAATCGGTCGGCGACCGAAGGAAAGTTCTGTCTCCATCTCCTTACGTCGAGTAATGGGAACCCAAGAGTCAGCACCACTCGACGTCGCCCGTCTCCGGGAGGATTTCCCAATCCTTTCGCGGACCGTCGGCGACGACACGCCACTGGTGTACCTCGACAATGCGGCCACAAGTCAGACGCCAAATCGCGTCATCGACATCTTCGGGGACTACTATCGGGGCTACAACGCGAACGTCCACCGGGGCATCCACCATCTGAGCCAGGAGGCGTCTATCGCTTACGAAGAGGCACACGACAGAGTCGCCGAGTTCGTCGGCGCAGCCGGCCGCGAGGAGATGATTTTCACGAAGAACACGACCGAGAGCATCAACCTCGTCGCCTACGCGTGGGGCCTGAACGAACTCGGTGAAGGCGACAACGTCGTCCTCACGGAGATGGAACACCACGCCTCGCTGGTTACCTGGCAGCAAATCGCCAAGCGGACGGGTGCGGAGGTGCGCTACATCCGTATCACGGACGACGGGAAACTCGACATGGACCACGCGGCGGAACTCATCGACGACGACACGCAGATGGTCAGCGCGGTCCACATCTCGAACACGCTCGGCACGGTCAACCCGATTCGCGACCTCGCTGCTCTCGCCCACGACCACGACGCCTACATCTTCGGTGACGGGGCCCAGGCAGTGCCGAACCGACCGGTGGACGTCAAAGCTCTGGACGTGGATTTCTACGCCTTTTCCGGTCACAAGATGTGCGGACCAACCGGCATTGGCGGCCTCTACGGGCGGAAGGAGATTCTCGAGAACATGGAGCCGTTCCTCTACGGCGGCGAGATGATTCGGAAGGTCACCTACGAGGACTCCTCGTGGAACGACCTGCCGTGGAAGTACGAGGCCGGCACGCCGCTCATCGCAGAAGGCATCGCCTTCGCCGAGGCGTGTGACTACCTAGACGAGATTGGTCTGGAGAAGATTCAGGCCCACGAGCACCAGCTCGCCCAGTACGCGCTCGAACGCCTCAACGAGTTCGACGACGTGACGACCTACGGGCCGGGCCTGGGCGAAGACCGCTCTGGGCTCGTCTCGTTCACCCTCGACGACCTCCACGCCCACGACCTTTCGAGCATCGTCAACGACTACGGCGTGGCCATCCGTGCGGGCGACCACTGTACGCAACCGCTCCACGACCGCCTCGGCATCTCCGCGTCCGCTCGGGCGTCGTTCTATCTCTACAACACACGAGAAGAGGTCGATGCGCTCGTCGACGCCGTCGACGCTGCCCGCGAAATCTTCGCGAGCGTCTGACGTCCGCTCGACAGTGAAACGCATTCGAAAAATCCGTCACCGGTACTCCCCCCAATAAACCCCTCAGTCCTCCCCCAAGGACTCGTTTATGCTGAGATTTCGCCCCCCGACGAAGTCTCGGTTCGTCCCTCCCCTGTGGACCCCCTTACGAGCCACGTGGCTCGTTGCGCCGAGTCGTCGTCGCGCCCCCACGCGCCGGCTTTGCGACCGGTACTGACGACTCAGCAGTTTGCTGCGGTTCTCCCCTACCCTTCCCCTCAGTTGATACCTCATTCCAAGAACTCGGAATCCCTGGTATCAATTTAATAATCTACGCCATCCATAATAAATGTACTGCTAATTACTCATTCTTGATATATGGATATTCAGCCTTTCGGACTTTATTTCCTACACTACCGGTTATTGAGAAATTTCCATTCATTTTTTCTGACTATTCTATTTCGCGAAAATCCCGGCTGCGGAATCCTTTTAGGTCGCACTCTCATATCGTGGACAGTATGGGACTGGGTTCGGATATGTACCGACAGCAGATTCTCGACCACTACAAGAACCCGCGAAATTACGGGCATCTGGAGAATGCGACGTTCTCACACGTCGGCGAGAATCCGCTGTGCGGTGACGAGATTAGTATGGACGTCGTCCTGGACGAGGACGAGGAGACAATCGTCCGCGTCGCCTTCACCGGCGACGGCTGTGCCATCAGCCAGGCGAGCGCCAGTCTGCTCTCGCAGAAACTTCCTGGGATGACGATCGAGGAACTCCAAGCGATGGACCGCGACGACATGGTCGACATGCTCGGCGTCGACATCAGCCCGATGCGCATCAAGTGTGCCGTCCTCGCAGAGAAAGTCGCCCAGGACGGCGCGGAAATCTACTTCGGCGAGAAAGACCTCGATAAGACCGTCACCGAAGAATAGTACCCGGTCACTCTCGCTTTTTACCAATCGCTCACGGTGTAGCGACGCGAACGAGAAAATGAAGAGAGAATCGAAACCGCTTATTCCGGCTTCAGGCCTTCGCCCTCGACACGCATGACTGCCTCACCGTCCGGCAGGTTCGGCGCGTCCACGAGGCGGACGATACGCTTGCTGCCCTTCGATTTGCGCAGGTACATCCGGAACGTCGAGGTGTGTCCGAGGATGTTCCCACCGATTGGCTGGGTCGGGTCGCCGAAGAACGAGTCGGGATTCGAGGACACCTGGTTCGTGACGACGACGGCGGTGTTGTTGAGGTCGCCGACGCGCATCAGGTCGTGGAGATGTTTGTTGAGTTTCTGCTGGCGCTGGGCGAGTTGGCCACGGCCCACGTACTCGGCGCGGAAGTGGGCGGTCAGCGAGTCCACACAGAGCAGGCGGACGGGCCACTCGGTGTCCTGTGTGTCGCCTGCGATTTCCTTTGCCTTCTGGGCGAGCAGAATCTGGTGGTTCGAGTTGAACGCCTTCGCGACGTGGATGTGGTCTAAGAAGTCCTGGACGAGCAGTTCCATGGCTTCGTCGTCGCCAGGGCTGCCCTCGATTTCGCGGCGCTCCATCGCGGCCTGAATAATCTCGTCGTCTAAGCCACGGACCATGTCGTCGATACGCTCTGGCCGGAAGGTGTCCTCGGAGTCGATGAAGATGGCGCTGCCTTCGAGCCCGCCGAACTCGCGGGGGAGCTGGACGTTCACCGAAAGCTGATGGGTAATCTGAGACTTCCCGGCCCCGAACTCACCGTACACTTCGGTGATGGACTGGGTTTCGACGCCGCCGCCGAGCAGGTCGTCTACGTCCGGGACGAGCCAGCTGAGCTTGCCGATTTTCTGTCGTCGTTCGAGCACTGCGGAGCCTGTCTCGAAGCCGCCGATGTCAGCCGTTTTGCGGGCGGCGTTGATGATGTCTGCGGCGGTGGATTCACCGATGTCTGCGGTGTTCGACAGTTCGCCAGGGCTGGCGACTGCAATCGACTGGAACGTGTCGAAGCCGGCTTCGATAAGCTTGTCTGCGGTTGCCGGACCGACACCAGGGAGACTCTCGAGGTCGACGTCTTTTGCCATACTCCGTTCTTTTTCCGCCTCGGGTATAAAGCCTCGTTAACAGGAGGGTGAAAGTGAAAATGCGGGATGCCGAACGGCCGTTTGTGACGTGGGCACGAACCTATTTGTGTGAAAACGAGCGCCTAGTCCCAGGGGTGGCGGCCCGCACTGCTCGGCCAGAGGGGGTACCAGTAGGCCTTGTCCGCTTCGAGTTCGAGTTCGCCGTCTAGGACGCTCTCGAGTTTGAACTCGACGCTCGTGTTGTGCTCTTTGTTCCCTTTCGGGGCGAAGGGGTAGTACGCCCCCCGGCGGAACGAGTACACCCAGTAGGCCATCTGGCCGTCCTTCTCAAAGCCGAACAGCGCGGCGAGCAGGCGCGACCCGTAGCCGCGTTCGACGAACGTGTCCGCGGCGAAGTGGATGCTCGTCACGAGGTCCTCGGGGTCGTCGTCTTCGAGCACGACCCACTCGTAGCCGTGACCGTCTTTCTGGAACGACATTTCGGTGCCCGTCTCTTCTTTGCCGGCGTGGAGGATGTCGTCTACCTCGCGCACTGTGTCGGCGAAATCGGTGTTGTCCACGCCCGCGAAACAGAGGGCGGCTTCAGCCGAGGGTTCGAAGCCGAGGTCCGCCTCCATCGTCAGGTAGGCGGTGCTCATCCCGAACAGGTCGTCTGGGTCCGCATCGCGCATGGAGTCCGCCTCGGCGCGCATGCCGAGGGCTTCTCTGAGACTATCGAGTAAGCCCATCTATGCGAGTTCCATCTCCCGCTCCATCTCGCGGAGCTTCTGGATGCGCTTTTCCATCGGTGGGTGCGTGCTCGCGATGCGCCCGATGAAGCCGCTCTTGATGGGGATGATGAAGAACGCGTTCATCTCGGCCTGCTCGCGCAGGTCCTCTTTCGGAACGCGCTCCATCCCGCTCGAAATCTTCATCAGCGCCGAGGCGAGCGCGGAGGGCTTGCCCGTGATGATGGCCCCGCCGCGGTCTGCGGAGTATTCGCGATAGCGCGAGAGGGCGCGAATGAGCAGGAACGACACCACCCAGACGATGAGCGAGACGAAGATGGCCACGATGACAGGTGCGCCGCCCTCGCGGTTGCGCCCGCCGCCGCCGAACAGCCAGCCCCAGCGAACGATGAGGAAGGCAATCGTCGAGAGGAACGAGGCGATGGTCATGACCATCACGTCGCGGTTCTTGATGTGCGCGAGTTCGTGTGCGAGAACGCCCTCTAATTCGTCCTGGTCCAGCGTCTGCATGATGCCCGTGGTGACTGCCACGGCGGAGTTCTTCTGGGAGCGCCCGGTCGCGAAAGCGTTCGGAACGCGGGAGTTCGCGACGGCGACCTTCGGCTTCGGCAGGTCCGCCTGCTGGGCGAGGCGGCCAATCGTGGCGTGCAACTCGGGGTATTCGTCTTCGTCTACGACTTTCGCGCCCATCGAATAGAGGGCGAGTTTGTCGCTGAAGAAGAACTGGGCGAACATGAAGATCCCCATGAACGCGACGGTAATCACGAGGCTCTCGAAGTAGAGCGTGAGGACCCCGATAAAGACGATGTAGAGGGCAAAGAGCAGGAACATGGTCAGAGCCATGCGCCCGCGCAGGCCCCAGTCTGGCTTCCAATTCATGCTCTCTCGTAAGTGATTCGCGAACTAAAGCTTCCCTGTTACGTTCTCGCACGGTTCGGGCCGCGGGACGCGGCGTTTTTACCGCGTGAACTGCCTACAGAGTACAATGACCGATTCGCGCGCCTTCTGTCCACGCTGTGGGGACCCGATGGACCTCCCCGAAGAGCCACGCCCGGGTGAGCCAGTGGACCCGGACGCGAAGCTCTGTGACGACTGTTACTTCGAGAACTTCGAGTTCGTCTCTGCCCCCGACCGCATCGAGGTGCTCGTTTGCGCCCACTGTGGCGCGCTCTACCGCAAGAGCAGCTGGGTCGACGTGGGCGCAGAGGACTACACCGACATCGCCATCGAAGAAGTCTCTCGCAACCTCCAGGTCCACGTGGACGTGGCGGACGTAGACTGGGCGGTCGAACCCGAACAGGTAGACCAGAACACCATCCACATGCACTGTTACTTCACAGGTGTCATCCGCGACACGCCAATCGAGGAAGAAGTGATGGTGCCCGTGAAAATCTCGCGCCAGACGTGCTCTCGCTGCGGGAAAATCGCGGGCAGTTACTACGCGAGTACCGTCCAGATTCGCGCCCGCGACCGCACGCCGACCGCAGAGGAGATGAATCGCGCCGAAGAAATCGCGAACGAAGTCGTCGCCAGCATGCAGGATACCGGCGACCGCGACGCCTTCATCACCGAGACCAAACGCGGCCCGGACGGCCTCAACGTCAAGGTCTCGACCAACAAAATCGGGATGAAAATCGCCCGCCGCGTCGTAAACGAGTTCGGCGGCAGTTACTCCGACTCGGAGACGCTCGTCACCGAAGACGAGGACGGCAACGGCGTCTACCGCGTCACCTTCGCGGTCCGCCTGCCGCCGTTCACCCCCGGCGACATCATCGACCCCCAGGACGACGGCGGCCCCGTCCTCGTAAAGAGCGTCCAGGGCAACCTGAAGGGCATCCGTCTCACCACGGGCGACCCGTTCGAAGCCCCGTTCGGCGACGAGGAGGCCGCGAGCGCGAAGAAAATCGGCTCGGTGGACGACGCTGAGGAGACCACCCTCGTCACCGTCGAAGACGAACACGCGGTGCAGGTGTTAGACCCAGAGACCTTCGAGTCGAAGACCATCTCGCGGCCCTCGTACCTCGACCCCGATGCGACGATGGTTTCTGTCCTGAAGAGTCGCGCCGGCCTCCACATCCTCCCCGACGATGCGTGACCTCGCTGCCGTCGTCGCGAAAGCCGATGCCGAGGCTGCCATCGCCTCACTCACCGCAGAAGGCGTCTACGACGATTCGCGCAAAGTCGTCACCCACGACGAGGGACACGTCGAACTCCCGATTCTCGCCCCGCCCAGCGAAACCGCCGTCTTCGACGTGATTCGCCAGACCGACCCACAACGGCGCACTCGCACACTCGAAGACGTGCTCGCCGCCGAGGGCTGGACCGAAGCGGAACTCGACTCCGCGCCCACCTCGTGGGCCGTCGTCGGGTCTGTCGTGCTCGTCAAACTCCCAGACGACTGCCCTCGCCCCAAAGAAGTTGGCGAGGCGCTACTCTCGCTGCACGGCGAGGCGGAGACCGTCGTCTCCCGCGGCGGGATTTCTGGCGCACGCAGAGAACCCACCGGCACCGTCATCGCGGGCAGCGGCGACACCGAAACCGTCCACACCGAACACGGAACGAAGTACGCCGTCGACCTCTCACAGGTGATGTTCTCGCCCGGAAATCAGGCGGAGCGCGTCCGCATGGGCGAGGTCGTCGAACCCGACGAGCGCGTCTTCGACATGTTCGCGGGCATCGGTTACTTCACGCTCCCGATGGCCCGTGCTGGCGCACACGTCACGGCGACCGAAATCAACCCCACGTCCTTCAAATTCCTCGCGGAGAACGCCCAATTGAACGACGTGACCGACCGGGTAGACGCCATCCTCGCCGACTGCCGGGACGTCGAGATTTCTGCAGACCGCGTCGTGATGGGCTATTACGAGGCACACGAGTATCTTGACGCCGCACTCGCCGCGCTTGAACCCGGCGGCGTCCTCCACATACACGAGACGACGCCCGAAACCCTGCTCTGGGACCGACCAATCGACCGTCTTACCGCGGCCGCAGCCCGGGCTGACCGGGCGGTCGAGATACTCGACAGACGCAAGGTAAAGAGCCACAGCGAGGGCGTCTGGCACGTCGTCGTGGACGCGAAAATCGACTGACTACTCGCTCCAGATGTCGGAAAGTGGATGGTCCTCGAACGACTTATTCTTGGGATTCCCCTTGCGTCGGGAGCCGTCACTGCTCGCGGCGGTGGACGAGGACGAGGACGAACCTGACGACGAACGACCCCCTGACGAGCGCGTCGAGTTGCGCGTTGGGGCTCGCCGGGACGTTTTCGAAGGACTGCCGAACTTCTCGCCCGCCGCGGCCTTTCCGTCGAAGTCGGGCAGGTCCGGGACGGTCATCGCGTCCACCTGCTCTTTGAACCACGGGGGCATGTCGGGTTCTGCCCGTTCGAACAGGTCGAGGAGGCTCGAATCCGCCAGATAGGTCGCGCCGTAGTCGTCCGGTGCTCGAACGACGCGGCCACAGCCCTGAATCACGGTGCGCAGCGCGGCGCGGTGGTACCACGCCCACTGTCCGTCTTCGAGGCGGCGGGCCACCCGCGAGTCCGACGTGTTCAGGTAGGGCGCTTTGCAGATGACCTGCCAGCGGGCGAGATCGCCTTTCAGGTCGAGGGCTTCCTCCATCTTGACCGAGAGGAACACGTCGGGGTCGTCGGTCGCCTTCCAGCTTTCTAAGTCCGCATCCCGGTTCTCCCGTGAGTGGGCCTGCACGCGTCCGGCGACGCCGAATTCGCCGAGCATCCGCTCTAATTCCGCCTGAATCGCGTAGGAGTGGGCGTGGATAATTCCCTTCTCGTCGGGATGCTTTTGCATCAACTGGACGATGAGGCGAGCGATTTTCGGAAGCGTCTGCTTGCGGTGCTCGTAGGTCATCTTTCCCTGGGTCACGTCGTAGAGCGGGCGATTTTCGAGGGGGAAGGTGTGAGGAACGTCCACGAGGGCGACTTTCTTCGGGTCGAGACCGACCTGCCGACAGAACGCCTCGCGGTTGAGAATCGTCGCCGAGAGAAGCGCGAACTTCGTTCCCCGGTCCCAGACGGTGTGACGCAGGTAGCGTTCTGGATTCATCGGTTTGACCGTGACGCCGGTTCCCTCGCCGTCTGGCTGGTCGACGACCCACGTTGTCGGACTCTCCGGGTTCCGGTAGTCCTCGACGAACCACTTCAGGTCAGCGATTAGTTTCTGGAGGCGGTCGCGCTCTGCGACTTCCGCGGGCGAGAGTTCGACCTTCCGCAGGAGCTCGTCCTTGCGCCGGGTGCAGATGTCCTTGACGCCGTCGGCGAACGAGACGGCGCGGTCGAGGCCGTCGATTTCGGGGACGTTCAGCTGCTCCCAGACGGGCACGGTGTGTGGCTGGATGTCGATGGTCGCGTACATCTCTGCCCACTCGGCGAGGCCGTGCGCCTCGTCGATGACCACCACGTCGCGTTGGCCGAACGCTTCGGTTCCGGCGGTCTGCATGAAGTACGCGAGAGTCATCGCCGCAATCGAGCGGTTGGCTGCGATGGCCCGGTCGGAGAAGTACGGACACCTGTGTTTGACGTTGCAGTCGAAGCCCTTCTCACGGGCGCAGGGGGCCTGATTGACGGGCGTGGTCGATTCGCCCGGCAGGATACAGGAGTAGTTGCGCTTTCCGCGAATAATCTGGAGGTCTTCGAGGAGTTCGTCGTCCGCCACGTCGTCTAACTGTGACACCTGCGGCGTGGTGTAGTACGCGCCCATCGGCCGCGTCGGGTCGCCCTCCCCGGGCTTTTTCGCACACCCGGCGATGGCGCGGGCGAGTAACGATTTCCCACTCCCGGTCGGCGCGCGGACGAGCACCACGTCGTTGCCGGCGTCGTAGGCGTTCTTGATGTCGAGGAGCGCCTGCTTCTGGGCACCGCGAAACGAGGGGGCCGGAAATTCGTCGAGAATGCGCTCCGTATTCACGTTAGAGAACCCTGTCCGCGCGGCCAAAATACCACCGGATTCACCACCTCAGAGTGCCTCTACGTCCTCGGCAGTGGCGGCCGCCGGCAGTTGCTCGATACATTCGAAACAGAGGAAATACTCGCGGCCGTCTTCGTACTCCAGCGTCATCCCGTCCGAGGGACCGTAGTCGAACGACCAAAGGTCGCCGATGCCGCCGGCTATCTTTACCTTGCGACCACACGCGTCACACGCCCGTCGTGCCATACCGGTATGACTCCCCGCAGGGGTATAGCAATGACTCCCTTACTGATTGGGTCTCGCTGTCGACCGAACCATCGTACGAGACGACAGTTACACCCCAAAACGAGCCGACGGCTCGATAACTCAAACAGGTATTTGATGTTAGGGAATCGCTATTTGAGTCTGTATCCTTCTGTTAATCGAGCACTTCGCTCGTGAGACCGCCATGGTTCGACTGACGCCATTTCGCATCGTGACGTTGACCCTCGTCGTACTGACCACGACGGGCGTCCTCGTCGGCGCGATGCTTCCAGCACTCGACGATCGCCCGGGCACGGACCCGAACTCAACACCAGAACCCACCGCACTCGAACGCTTCGACTCTGCGGAAGCCTTCCAGCAGTACCTCGAAGCCGGGAGAGCCAAGAGTAGCTACGGTGGATTCGGCTTCGGCGGCGCGGACGGCGGTGTGGATGTCGCAGTCCAGGAAGGTGCGAGTCCCGACGGCGCACCTACCCGGACCAGTGAGGGCGGAAACGACGGCGGGCAATCCGGCGAACCTGACCGCGTCTCCGGCACCAACGTCCAGATTCAGGGCATCGACGAACCGGACCTCGTGAAGACCGATGGCACCCACCTCTTCGTCAGTCAGGGCCAGTACTACTACTACTATTACGAACGCGCCGAAGACGACGCTCGCTACAAGCCACAGACGAGCGTCGTGAGCGCCCTGCCACCCGAGAAGGCTGACGTCGTCTCGAAGATTGACGCCTCCGGCGAACTCCTCCTCGCGAACGACACGCTGCTCGTCCTCGGTGGCGACCGCGTCACCGCCTACGACGTGTCCGACCCGGACAACCCCGAGAAATCCTGGGAGAAAGCCGTAGACGGCTACATTCACACCGCTCGCCTGATGAACGGCACGGTGTACCTCGTCGTCCAGCAGAACATCAACTACGGTGAACCATGCCCAATCGAACCGCTCGCGGGCGTCTCGGTGCGGTGTACAGACATCCTCCACCCCTCCGAACCGATGCCCTCTTCGCTGACCTACACCGCGCTGGCGCTCGAACCCGACTCCGGCGAGGTCTCTGACAGCCTCTCGTTCGTCGGTGGGTACGCCTCCGTCGTCACGATGTCAGAAACCGGCATCTACCTCACGTACTCCGAGTACCCGAGCCAGGGCGACCTCATGCTCGACTTCCTGCTCACGGACGCTCGTGACCTGCTCGATCAGCGCACGGTCGAGCGATTAGAGCGCCTCCAGACGTACGATCTCTCAGAGCAGGCGCGCACCGTCGAGGTGCAGGCTATCCTCCAGCAGTGGTACGCCACCCTGTCGCCCGCAGAGCGCGAACGCGTCTCTGAGCGGCTTCAAGACCGCGCCGAGAACTACGTCGAGAAACACAAGCGCGACTTCGTCACCACGAGCATCGTGAAAGTCGGTATCGAAGACGGCTTCGACGTGACGGCGACGGGCGCAGTGCCCGGCACGCCGTTCAACCAGTTCTCGATGGACGAACACGAGGGCCACCTCCGCATCGCGACGACCATCTGGTCGCCGTGGTTCCTCGGAGCCTCCACCGAACCGGTGAACGACGTGTACGTCTTAGACGAGTCGCTCTCGGTCACGGGTTCGGTCGAGGACATGGGCAAGAACGAGCGCATCTTCGGCGTCCGCTTCGACGGTGACCGCGGCTACGTCGTCACGTTCCGCCAAATCGACCCGTTCCACGTGTTAGACCTCTCCGACCCACAGAACCCGACGCTCGAAGGCGAACTGAAGCTCCCGGGCTTCTCGTCGTACCTCCACCCCATCGGTGAAGACCGCGTCCTCGGCATCGGGCAGGACAACGGCTCGGTGAAGGCGGTCATGTTCGACGTGTCCGACCCGACCGACCCGACCATCGAAGACGACCTGAAACTCGACGACCGCTGGTCGGCCATCCAGCAGAGTCACCACGCCTTCCTCCTCGACGAGAAACACGGCGTGTTCTTCCTCCCCGGAGCGGAGAAGGGCCACATCGTCGCCTACGACGACGGCCTCGAAATCGTGACGTCGGTGAAAATCGACACCCCACAGCGCGCCGTCTACATCGGTGACCACCTCTACGTCATTGGCCAGTCGGAAATCGTCGTCCTCGACGAGACCACGTGGGACGAAGTGAACCGCATCGACCTCCGCTGACACCCTCGCTTCGCCCAACCCTTTTTGCCCCACGGTAGCGTGGGCCACTCCATGCGCGTGAACTGCGAAGGCTGCGCCGGCTGTTGTATCGACTGGCGTGCCATCTCTCCGGTCGCCCTCGACCACGAGCGCCGCGGCCCGCGCCAACCGCTCGACGACGTGTACAATCTGGTCCCGCTCCGCCGCGACGAAGTCCGCCGCTTCATCGACGCTGGCTACGGCGACGCGCTCGTCCCGCGCCTGTTTCAGGACGCGAACGCCGCCGACTCTAGGGTGACGATAGACGGCATCGACCTCGCCGCAATCGATGGCGGCCCCGCATTTTTCGTCGGCCTTCGCAAGCCGCCGAAACCGGTCGGTCCGTTCGACACCGAGGCGACGTGGCTCTCGACGTGCGTATTCTTAGACCCCGAGACGCTGCAGTGTCGCATCCACGACAGCGACCTCTATCCCGAGGAGTGTTCGGTGTACCCCGGCTACAACCTCGCCCTCGATGTAGAAACCGAATGTGAGCGCGTCGAATCGACGTTCGGCGGTGAGCGCCTGATAGACCGGACGCCAACCGAGGCGAAACCGCTGTTCGGCCGCCACGCCATCGGCGAGAAGGTGTTCGTCCACCCCGAACCGGCCCGTCTCGAAGGGGTCGTCTCGCGGCTGGCCGCCCGCGAACCGACCGACGAAGACCGCGCCGAACTGCTCGCGGTGGCCGCCGCGTCCAGTGCGGGGACGACCGTCGTGAACGACGGGAAGTACGAAACAGCCCGTGAACAGGTTCTCGCGGCCGATTCATGGACCGGACGGGCCATCGACGACTGGACCGAGCGGGCGGGCGACCCGGGCGACTCCGCGCCGGCGTCACGACTCGCAAGGACGGTCGAACTGGCCAGAGGCGCACCCGACACCCCTGGTTGGGCAGCAGATAATTAAGCTGACTGCGCGACTGTACTATTGTATGAGAGTTCTGGTCACGGGCGCGACTGGGTTCGTCGGTCGGCTTTTAGTTCCGGCACTTCTCGAGGCGGGCCACGAGGTTCGCGTGCTCGTCCGAGATGCAGCCCGTTACGACGCCCTCGAAGGCGTTTCTGTCTTCGAAGGAGACCTGCTCGAACCGTGGGGCGCAGACGAGGCACTCGACGGTATCGATGCTGCGTACTATCTGGTCCACTCGATGGGGTCCAGTGGGGACTTCAGAGAACGTGACCGACGGGCAGCCCACAATTTCGAACGCGCCGCGAGCAGAGCAGGCGTGTCTCGGGTGTTCTACCTCGGGGGACTCGGAGAGGATCGAGACAACCTCTCAGAACACCTCAAGTCGCGCCGGGAGGTCGAGCGCATCCTTCGCGAGGGCGACTACGACCTGACGACGTTGCGCGCCGCTATCATCATTGGCGATGGGAGTACAAGTTTCGAGATGGTCCGCCAACTCGCGGACCGTCTGCCGGTGATGGTCACGCCAAAATGGGTGGACACCAAGTGCCAGCCCATCGCCATCGAGGACGTGATTGCGTACCTCGTCGGTGCCCTCTCAGTCCCCGAAACGGCGGGTGAAACCTACGAAATCGGTGGCCCAGACGTCCTCACCTACCGCGAAGTGCTCGAACACACGGCCGCGCTCCAGGGTCACGACCTGACCATCATTCGCGTGCCCGTTCTCACCCCACGCCTGTCGGCCTACTGGCTCGATTTCGTGACGGACGTGCCAGCGAGCGTCGCCCACCCCCTGATTCACGGCATGAAAAACACCGTCGTCGTCACCGACAATCGCATCGAAGAACTCGTCTCGGTTGAACTCACTCCGTTCGACGAAGCCGTCGAAAAAGCCCTCGGCGTCGATGCCGTCGAGGTCGCCGATGGATAAGCCCGCTTCTCGCTATGGTGACGCCTGGGTGTACGAAAGCATCGTCGGGGCGCTACCTGGCGTCGACCTCTCGCAACGGGCCTCGGCGCTCGTCCAGTTCGTGCTCTTCGAGGGTGGCCTGCTCGTGGTGGCCGCTATCTACGACCTCTGGGCGGCCGTCCCCGCCGGAACTGCGGCCATCGTCGTGGCGACCATCGGCAGTCTCTGCATGAGCGCCATCGCCACCCGAATTCGCGAGGCGAACGCGCCGCGGACCTACCGCAGACTCCTGTTCGGGCCGAACGTCGAGGTGGTCCTCACCGTCCTCGCGTTCGTCGCGCTCGTAACCTACCTGTTCGCCTTCGACACCGGGCCGGAGCCACTGCTCACGCGGTTGGTCGGCCCCGACCCGCCCATCCTCGCCGTCTACCTCATGCTACTCGTCTGCTGGGACCTCTGTTACCGCATCGGGACGGGGTGGTGGGCGAGCGTCACGGCGCTCTGGCGGTCGTGGACCTACGACTTCCCGCCGGAACAGGCACGGGCGCTCTCGCTGGCCGATCGCGACACCCTCGGGTTCGGCTTACTCCAGTCACTGCTCGTCCCGTTCGTCCTCGACCACCCGGTGCTCCTCGCGACGCTCGCCGCGCACGTCGTGGCGATGGTCGTCGTCACTGGGTCGTCGCTGCTACTGCTGCGAAGAAAAGGAACTGTTACTGCTGTTTCATCTTCTTGAACTGTTCTAAGAGCGCCTCTGCAGAGTCTCCCGAGTCGTACTCTACCTTCCCTTCGTACTGAAGGCGTGTGTCGTCATCGTTGTCGGCGTTGACACGACTCGTTTTCTCTTCGCGGCGCATGTGTTCCTGTTCGTCATAGGCACCCATTGACATGCGAAATACACCCATACTTGCGTGTTTTTCATTATCAATGTATCGGTACCTGTCTTTTCGCTGAAATAGCCACGTTTTCTGACCAGTCAGTCGTTCGTAACCCGTATAGACCTCCGCCCCTTTTACTCAACCGTGGCAGGGCCGCTTCGCTTCCGACGCTCGCCCCAGTCGTGGTCAGAAAAGCGGGTGCGCCGGGAGCTGCTTTCGGACCTCGACGAGGCGATGGGCGCGACCATGTCCGGGTCGTGGTTCAAACCGCCTACCGGCTTCGAAGCGCGCCGATTTACGATGGAAAACGGTGATTTCGCGCTCTTTTGCTGGAACGACAACGAGGCCTACTGGCTCGGCAACACGCAGACGCCGAGCGCGCTCTGGCGGACGGACAAGTACTCGTTCGACGAGGTTCCGTATCCTGTCGCCCGGTGGGCACAGCGCGAACTCCTCGCCGACCTGAAAGAGACAGACCCCTGGCTCGCGAGTTACGACCACGTCGCCTGGTTTTTCCTCCCGGTGTTCTTCTCGAAAGACGGCCGCGAGACGACTCGAAAGTTCTTCCGCGAACACGCTTCAGGGTTCCCCGACGCCGACCCAGACGAGGCCATCCAGTTCTACGAGGACCTCCTCGACACTGGCCTCCTCGACCAGTATCGCTACACGATGGCGTCGAAACTCGGCACGAGCGCCCGCCTCGATAAGACGCGCATGGACGCGACCATGGGCGAGTTCAACGCGGCGAGACTCCTCATCGACGCCGGCTACGAACTCGTCCCCGAAATCGACGTTCACACCGGACACACGCTCGACTTCCGGGCGATAAAAGGTGAGACGGACGTCATTGTCGAGGTGACGCGCCCCCGCCCGCCGACCAAACGCGTGGCGAACACGCCGACTGCGGCCGTCCGCGACACCGCCGCGACCAAGACGGAGGGCCAACTCAGCGAACACCACGGCGCGGTGCTGTTCGTCGATTGCACCTCGTTTCGTGACGACGAGTGGAACGCAGTCGCTGGTGAAAAACCGGACGTCCACCACGAACCGGCCGTCGTGTTCAGAGCACGACCCGACGGCACGTTTCGTGGCTACAAGAAGGGTGGATTGCCGCTCGACCTGGATAGTGCAATCGAGTGGGCCTAAAACGAGACGGCCTCTGGGCTCTTTTCGGCGATATCGAACGATTCGCGGTCCGAGTAGAAACGCCGGCCAACGCCCTTGTGGCTCACTGCTTGGAACGCTGCAAGCTTTGCATCTTCTGCATCGGTGAAGGTTTCGTCAGACTCGTACAGCCCAAAGACCTCGCCAAAGGTCTCAGAACCGTTTGCCAGCTTAATCTCCTCCTCTCCGTACTGCTCGACGAATTCGCCGGACGTGGCCGGGTAATTGTGGGCTTCGATTAGTTCGCTTGCACCGTTGTTCAATCTCATACTCGCTTGTGCATGAAGAATAATTATAACTGTTTTCTATGTATGACTATGGATTGTTAATGGTCTTTTAGGGCATATTATTGCCATGGACCACCCGAAGGCGTTTCCACCCCGAGTACGTGGGCTAGACCATGTCGGTCGCGGACCTCCATGCACACACGACTGCGTCTGATGGGACGATGACGCTCGCGGACGTCCCCCAAGTGGCTGCCCGTGCCGATCTCGACGCGGTGGCAATCACCGACCACGACACCATCCACCCGGGATTGCCCGCCCCCGTGACCACTCACGACGGTCTCACCCTCATCAGAGGAATCGAGTTGCGCGTCGATACCGGCGGCTTCGACATCGACCTGCTCGGCTACGGCGTTCGGGAGACGGACGCCCTCGCCACCACCCTCGACCGCATCCAGCAGAACCGGCTCGAACGGGCACGAGAGATGGTCGCGGCCGTCGAATCGACGCTCTCTGTCTCCCTCGACATCGAGTACAAACCGGGCATCGGACGCCCGCACATCGCCCGCGCCATCGAAGCAAGCGACGCGCCCTACGCCTATCAGGACGCGTTCGACGAGCTCATCGGCGACGACGGGCCGTGTTTCGTCCGCAGGGCGGCCATCCCCTCGTTCGAAGAGGGTGCCCGCCTGCTCTCCGAAGCCTGTCCCGTGGTCAGCCTCGCACACCCGTATCGGTATCCACATCCCGAGAAGGCCATCGAACTGGCCGCCAAGTTAGACGCTATCGAGGCGTACTACCCCTACGCCCGACCAGTGGACGACGCCAGTCTCTGGGAGGCGGTGTCCGCCTACGACCTGCTCGTCACCGGCGGGAGCGACGCCCACATCGACGTGCTCGGCGAGGTGACGCTTTCTGGCGCGGAGTACGAGCGATTCAGTCAACGATTGACGGCGTCGGAGGCTTAAACTCCCCAAGGAACGTAGTTCACTGTATGCGCTGTCACTACTGCGACCGTGAGGCTGCCTTCGCTGTGGAGAAAGACCACATGAAGGTCGGCCTCTGTGAACAGCATCTGCGAGAGCGGATGCGCGAACTCGCAGACGCACACGCGTTCGGCGCGCTGCCGGACGGACTCGACCTCGATACGAAATAGCCGCTGTTTTTCGCCCTTACCAGCCGCCACCGGCCTGCCGGCCGGCGTCCACGTCGATTGCATCGACGGGGCAGACGTCTACACAGAGCATGCAGTCGATACACTGAGCTTCTTTTGCCGGGTCTGCTTTCCGCTCGCTTTCGGGGTGGCCGGGGGTGTCTACCCATTCGAACACGTCTACGGGACAGTCTTCGAGACACGCGCCGTCCTCGATACAGATGTCGAAATCGACGGCGACGTGGGTGCCGTGGATGCCGAGCGTTTCCGGTTCGTCGACCGGTCCCCACACGTCGTGACCGTTGTGTTCGTCCACTACCTCGCGGTTTTCGTGGAACTGTGGGTCGATTGCCATGGCAGACCGAATGTCGGCAAGCCACTTAAAACCATGTTAATACTTGCCGGGGAACTCCGCTCTCCGGCGGTTTTCTGCACGTTTGCGGTCGCTGGTCGCCGCGAAAAACTCCCCGACGTCGTGGTCAGAGTCTGACCGCCATCATCACTTCGTCGATGTACTCCGCGCCGAGTTTGTAGTGTTTCGCGCGCGTCGCCTCGATTTCCCAGTCGTGGGTCTCTAAGAACTTGATGGCGTCCGTGTTCGTCGATGGAACCGAGTTGTAGATCTTCTCGAAGCCGTTTTCTTTGGCCCATTCGAGCCCACGGTGGAGCAGGTGGCTCCCGATGCCGTGGCCGCGATATTCGTCGATGACGCCCACGGTCAACTCGGCGGTGTGACTCAGTTTCTCCAGTTCGGGGGCGCTCAGGTGGACCCAGCCGACCACGTCCCCGTTGACGCAGGCGACGAAGAACATGCGTGACTCCAGTTCGTTGTGTCGCAGGAGCACCTCCTCGTGGTCGATGACGTCGGCCACCGATTCGCCGACGATGTACGTCTTCTCCTGGGACACCTGGCGAATCGCTCCGACAAGCCCGGTGAGGTCATCCTGGCGAGCGGGCCGAATCGAGTACTCGACGCCCTCGTCGGTGAACTCCTCCTCCGTGCCAGCGTCGATGGAGACGAGCAGTTTGTCGTCCGCCGCTTCGATGAGCCCGTCGCGCTTCAGAATCGCGATGTGGTGTTTGAGTCCACCGGGGTCCACCCGCAGCGTCCGCTCTATCTCCTTCGGCGTCACGGCCCCGTGGCTCTCGATGTACTCGTAGATGAGTCGTCGGTCCTCGTGGCCGAACTCTAGCTTGTCAGAGAGTTTCATGGCATGCGATACCACGCCCTCTACCCTAATAGTTTTTCGTGACGGTTGGTCGTCGTTTCGGCACCCCAGTCAACAACTGGGCCGTGTCGTGGATGTTGTCGGTCTTGATGAGTAGTTCCGCCATCTCGCGAACCGTGAAATCCGCGTCCAACTCGACGCCGTAACAGTGGGCGTAGCAGTCGAGCCAGTCGTTCAACGCCCGTTCGAGCAGCGAGAACTCCACCTCCGAAAAGCGCACCTGCTCGTCACCAGTGCGTGCTTCGATGTACACGAGGACGGCCTGTCCCGCCCCCTCACGCAGGTACGCCATCGCCCGCTCTGTGTCCGGGTCGCCCCGGACAAGCGTTGATGCCTCTCGGTCTGCGCGCGCTCGCTCTGCCAGCGCCGAAATCCGCTCCCAGTACGGCGAGTGGGTCACGCTTAGCCCCACTCGAACTCGACGCCCTTCTCACCCCGTGGGTGTTCCCACTTCGTGTCCGCGACGATGGCACAGGTCCCACACTCGACGCACGGCTGGGTGTCGAGACTCACCACCCGCTCCGTCGAGCCGTTCGACGCGATGGTCTCCTCGCGGTAGCACCCGCCACCGAAGTTCCGGGCGCTCACCGGACACGCCGTGACCGCCGCGCCGCTCGCTTCGAGCGAGTTGTCGAGCAGCGTGATATGTGGGTTGCCCACGTCCGTGTCGTAGGTGAGTTTCCCGATGCGGTCTGCCAGCGACGGTGGTTCGACGTGGCTCTCGGTGCTGATTCTCGTTCCCAGTTCCTCTGCGATGACCGTCGGCAGCGTCACGTACGGCGTCTGGGTATCCGGCACCATCATCGACAGCCGTGGCTCGGAGTAGAGGCGCTCTAACCGCCCGCCCAGGGCACGGACGCCGAGTCGGCCAATCGTGGATTTGAGCAGGCCGTCGACGATGCCCTCTGCCGCGTCGTTCTCGCCAACCCGACGGACCACCTGGTAGCCCCGCGGCCGGAGCTTCTTCATCACGCCTTCGTCGTAGAGTTTCTCGGTGTAGCGTTCCCCGGCGGAGGCCGTGTCGCCGCGGGCTTTCGCTTCCGCGAACGCCTCTGCGGCGAGTGCCCCGGCGGTGACGGCGTGGTTCATCCCCTTGATGATGGGGCCCTGTGCTTGCATCTGGCCTGCCGCGTCGCCCACGAGCACGAGGTTGTCCTTGTGCGGCGACGTGTGGGCCACTTTCTTCGAGTCGGGGACGAGTTTCGCCGAGTACTCGAGTTCCGTGTAGTCGTCGCCCAGCCAGTTGGCGAGCAGCGGGTGGGTGAGCAGGTTGTCGAGCAACTGGTGTGGCTCTGCGCGCTCTTCGACGAGCGAGTCTAAGTGGAACACCGTCCCGATGGACAGCGACTCCTGGTTCGTGTAGAGGAAGCCACCACCCCGGACGTTCTCGAACAGGTTGCCGGAGAACAGGTGGGCGACGCCCTCGTCTTCTTCGACGTCGAAGCGTTCTGCGATGACGTCTTCGGGCATCTCCGCGACGGCTTTGACTCCCTGGAACCATTCATCTGGTTCCTCCCAGTCCATGAGACCCGCCTGCCGGGCGAGTTCTGAGTTCACCCCGTCTGCGGCGACGACGATGTCTGCCGTGATGGGGTCGAGTTCGTCACAGGTGACGCCGACGATTTCGCCTTTCTCCCGCAGCAAGCCATCGACGTGGACGCCGGTCAGGAGGCCACCGCCGGTCGCACGAGTAATCTCGTGAACCTGTCCGGCGAGCCACGAGTCCATCTTCCGGCGCAGCACGGCGTCAGACCACGCGGTGTCGTGTTCGTGGAGGTCCGTGATGTCGAAGGATTTCACCTTCTTGCCGGCGATATTGTGCAGGTGATACTGCGTAATCGGGCGTTCTGAGGCCTCCTCGCGGAAGTCGGGGAAGAGGTCGTCGATGGTGTAGGGGGCCGATTCCTCTGCGTAGAGGAGGCCACCCGAGACGTTCTTCGACCCCGCCTCGACGCCGCGTTCGAGGACGAGCGTTTCGATACCGTTTCGTGCGAGTACCGCGGCCGCCGCCGCCCCTCCGGGGCCGGCACCGACCACGACTGCTTCATAGTGTTCGTACTCCGTCATTGTGAGTCACCGCGTCCGTCAGCGAGTGCTTTCAGATTCAATTCGCCGCTTTCGAGCGCCTGTGTCAACTGCGGGAGCACCTCGAACAGGTCTCCCTCGATGAAGTAATCCGAGAAGTCCCGAATTCGGGCGTCTGGGTCCGTGTTGATGGAGATAATCGTACCCGACTCGTCCATCCCGACCTTGTGCTGGACCGCCCCGGAGATACCCGCCGCGATGTAGAGTGGCGGCGCGACCACCTGTCCCGTCTCGCCAATCTGGCGTTCCTCCGCGACGTACTGTTCGACGTGGCCGCCCACCTTGTATGAGGCCGTCACCACGCCACGCGAGAGGCCGAGGTCCGCGTCGTCGAACTGTTTGACGAGGTCGAGCGCGAGTTCGAGCCCCTTGGTCGGGTCCTTGCCAATTCCCCGCCCCACCGCGACGATGACCTCGCGCCCAGTCAGGTCTACGCCTTCGTCGAGTTCTTCGTGACCAGTCACGTGCACTTTGAACCAGTCGTCGGGCAGGTCGAGGTCGTGGTCCACGATGAGGCCCACGCGGTCGTCGTCTGCTTCGGGGACCGGGAAACTCCCGGGAATGACCGAGGCTCCTTGCGGGTGGAACTCCCGGCTCGGATTGTCGAGACAGAGAATCGTCGAGTACTCGAACCCGCTGAAGTCGGGGCGTTTCATGTGCAACACGCGCTCGAACTCGACTTTCACACCGGGTTCACCCGTCTTCACGGGATTCGAGATGAGTTCGTCCGTGATGTAGAGGTCAGAACAGTCGCTCGCGAGGCCGCTGTCGAGTTCGGCCTGCACCTGCGCCGAGAGGTCACGACCGTTGTTCGTCGCCGGGAACAGGAAGTACCGGGGCTTGTCGTAGTCGCGCCAGTCTGCGTCCGCCCGGCTCATGTCGGAGACGATTTCGGTGTACGGTTTGTGCTGGAAGCGTTCGAGGCGGTCGTCCTCGTGGTACACCGCCACGTCCGCACCGTAGGCGATGACGTCGTCTGCGAGGTCGCTCGTGTTGTCGCCGATGACGACGCCCACGACGCGCTCGTCTGCGTCGTAGTCCTCGTTGTACTGGTCCATTAGCTCGCGGGCCTTCCCGAGCATCTCCTTCGAGACGTCGATGAGTTCGCCGGCCTGCGTCTCACAGTACACCCACATGTCGCGGTAGGTGCCGCCGACGAGTGCGCGGACGTGTTTCTTGTCCGCCGTCGGGTGCTCTAAGCCCTCGGGGAGGTCGTCTGCGAGTCCCATGACGTCCACCGCCTGCTTGGCCGCCGCGGGTTTTTCGACGCTTCCCTCGGGTTCTTCCTGGACGTCTTCGTCCGCCGCTTCGCCCTCGTCTGCGCCGGTGACGGCGTCGAGACGCGCCTCGATGGCCGCGACGGCCGTCGTCCGTCCCTTGCCGTCTTTCTCTGCGTCGAGAATCTCCTGTAGTTCGCCTTCGTCTGCGACGTCTTCGAGTTCCGATTCGAGTTCTTTTACCGTGTAGTCTGCTGGGTCGAGCGCCATGAGTTAGTCCCCCGCTGCGAACGCGTCCATCACGTCCAGTACTTCTCGCATTCCCTCCGCGTCGGCCGCGTCGACCATGGTGGCCTCGCGCTCTGCGGGCGCTTTCGGAATCGGGTCCACCGAGGACACGATGGTCGGCGACCCGTCGAGGCCGATGAAGTTCGGGTCGAGGTTGAGCGCGACGTGGTCCCACACCGTGATGTGGTCCTCTGCGTCCTCGGCGCGCTCCTGGGTCTCCGCGCGCAGGTCCTTGAACACGAGGCGGTGGTCGGCCTTCCGGTAACTCGCTTCGAACTCGGGGTCCATCACGATGAACGCGGGCATGTCCACCTCCACCGTCTCGATCTCCTTGATGTCGCCTTCGACGAGGCGCTTTGCGCGAACCGTGCGTTCTTCCTCGTCTACGTCGAGGGCGATGACGTGGGTAATCATCGGCCAGTCGAGACACCACGCCGTCTGGGGGCCGGTGTGGCCCGTCTCCCCGTCTGCGGTTTTGAACCCGGCGAAGATGAGGTCCGGTTCGCCGAGTTTTTCGATGCCGGCGCTGAGGGTGATGGCCGTCGCCCAGGTGTCTGAGGCGGCCATCTCGCGGTCAGAGAGCAAGTAGAGGTCGTCTGCGTACACGTCGCGCATCCCCTCTACGAGAATGCTCTGGTAGCCTGGCGGCCCCATGCTCATCAGGCTGACTCGGCCGCCGTGTCGGACTTTCGTCTGTAACGCGGCCTCCAGGGCGAACTTGTCGTTCGGATTCATCACCGTCGGCGTTTTCCCCCGCTCCAGGTGTCCTTCCTCGTTGAAGGACACCTGACCCTCGCGGAAGTCGGGGACGCCTTTCGTAAGAACAATTGAGTGCATTGGTATCGAACCTCGTGACTCTTGGTCGCATGTTACTCCTACCTCATGGTTTATTATTATGTCGGGCCGCCAATTGGACTGGCGGGTGCCACTTTTCGTGTCGTTTCGAGGACGAAACGGTCGCAGTCTGTCGGTTTCCGACGAAAATCCGGTCACGGGACGCGACCGTACGAGGGTCGAGAGTTTTCAGCTGGCCGTGCGATTCCGACGAGAATCGATGGCGTGCTCGCGTGACCAGACACCGAAACCCACCACCGACTGGACAAGCAAAAGACACGTCGGGGAGGACTTTTGTGACTCCACTCCCGCGTTTGCACCATGCAGAAGGTTCGCATCGACGAACTCGACCGACGGATGAGTCCCGCAAGCCGCCGCATCCCCGTGGCGAAGGCGCTCGAAACCGAGGGTCTCGCGCTCAACTACTTCGAACTCGCCCCCGGCGAGAGTTTCGCCTTCGGCTACCACTGCCACCACGACCAGGAAGAAGTGTTCTACATCCAGGAGGGGGCCGCCACCTTCGACACTGAGGACGGCGAAATCGTCGTCGAGGAAGGTGAGGCCATCCGCTTTGCCCCTGGCGACCACCAGCAGGGGTTCAACTACACCGACGACCGCGTCGTCGCCCTCGCCATCGGGTCGCCCAAAGAGTCGAACGAAATCGACCTCTACGGAGACTGTGAGTCCTGCGACGGACGTACCCCGCAGAAAATCGAGATGGTCGAGTCGAGAGACGCACTGGTCACGGTCTGCCAGGAGTGTGGCGACCAGACCGGTCGCTACACCTAATCTCCGGTCTTCTTATCCCGTCAACACCACGTACGCCGCGCCGAACAGCACCGCGTCGTAGAGACCGTGGACCAGCATCGGGACGACCAGGTTCTGCGTCCGGTCGTAGATGACCCCGAGGATGACGGAGATGCCAAAGAGGATGACGCCCGTCACGGCGACTGCCCCGAGGTCCGGCGTGGCGACGAACGACGTGGGGACGTGGGCGAGGGCGAACAAGAAACTCGAAATCGCGATGGCGGTGCCCGTTCGGAAGGATTCCCCGAGGTAGCGCTGGAGGACGCCGCGAAACAGCAGTTCCTCTGTGGGGCCGATGACCAGAATCGAGATGGGAATCAACACGAGCAGAATCTCGGTGAACCCCGCCAGTGCCGGGTCGAGGATGGAATTTCCGGCGACCGGCAGGCCGAGTTCGGTGACGGCGAACAGCGAGACGAACCGGAAGACGAGCAGGCCGACGGTTCCGGCCACGATGGCGATATACCCCATTCGGGTCGGCCAGCGGATGTTGAAGTAGTCGATGCGGTGGTGGGCGAGCCACAGAAAGATGCCCGCGGCGAGCGCGAACCCGAGTTCAGAGAGGACGACGATGACGGTAAAGCCCACCAGCGTGTCGAAGGGAATCCCGATGGCGGGAAGCGAGAGGAGCGCGCTCAGGACGAACGCACCGACGGTGATGACCACCGCACCGACGAGGTGTCTGAGGCGGCTGAACGAGCGGACTGCCATACAGGGAGAGAAGCAGGAGCCGGCTATAGTTAGTCGCTCGAAAATCCGGACCGGTGACGGAATTACTGTCGGGCCGGGGCGCGCGGAATGTCCTTCACTTCGCGGACGTAGTCACAGAAGTTCTCGAAGACGAGTTTCGCCTGCTGGGCGCGGGCGTAGTTCTCGGGGGTGATGCCGTCTAACACCTGCTGCCGGTGTTCGTCGGTCAGGTCCTTGCCCATCGTCAGTTCGCGGGCGGTCTGCATGTCGTATTCGGGGTGGAACTGGACGCCGAACACGTCGTCTTTCTGGAAGCCGTGGACGCCGTAGTCGTTCTCGGCGGTGAGCGTCGCGCCCGGCGGGAGTTCCGTGACGGCGTCTTGGTGGGTCGTGAACGCGAGGAATCGCTCGTTGACGCCGGAGAACAGGGGCGTGTTGTCGTGGTGGGTGATTTCGCGGTAGCCGATTTCGTACTCGCCCATCCCCTCGACGGTGCCGCCGAGGACATCCGCCAGCAGCTGGTGGCCGTAACAGACGCCGAGGGCTGGTAGGCCTTCGTCGATCGCTTCCTTCGCCCAGTCTTTGAGCGGTTGAATCCACTTCTCGTCCCAGTACACGGACGACCGTGACCCGGTTACGAGAAAGCCGTCGAAGTCGAACGTTCCCGGAAGCCGGCCCTCGGTGGCGTGGAACTCGACGAGGTCCGCGTCCACTTCGCGACGAAAGTTCCGCTTCGTATCGGTTGCGTCGTGTGAAGCGTTCAAGAGCGCGAGTCGGAGCCGTGTCATTGCTGTCTAGGACGACAGCGAACGTTTAGTGCGTTACGCTCTCCTGATAGTTCTGCCGCTCTCTGAGTCGGCTCAGGGTGATGTGGGTTGTGCTGTCGGATAGTCAGTGCAGCCGGTTCGCCAGAGTTTGACTTCCGTCGCGTCCACCAGAATTTTGACGGCGTGACACCCCACCCGTGTGGTGTCGAGGGTGAGTTTCTCCCACTCGACGGCGTCGTCCACCCGGGTGTAGATGGTGAACAGCCCCGAACTCTCCGGCCACTCCCGGTCGAGTTGCGTCGAGTTCGCCTCGGCTGCCGTCCCGTCGTTCCCGCCCACCTCGTGGGAGGACCAGTGGACGAGTTTGCCGCCCAGTTTCACGAGCAGGTGAACCGTGTGCCTGACGTCGTCGTGATTCACCACCTCGATGCCCGCCAATTCTCCCTTCGACGACCGCAGCGACGACAGACAGCCGGCAAGCCCAACCACCCCCATCGCGCCCAAAAGCTCCCGTCGTAACATTTCACTCTACAGTACTGAACACAGAAGTAACCAATAAATATTTGTGTCAGTCTTTCAGTGAAATAATGCTCCTTCAGGCGACTTCGAGGAAACCAATCAGTTCGTCGTTCAGGATACGTGATTGTTCAACGTGACAGAGGTGTCCGGCCCCATCGAGGTTGCAGTGGGTCGCGTTCGGCAGTCCGTCGGCGAGGTGTTCACCCCCCGCCGCCGGCCACACCTCGTCGGCCGTCCCGTGGGCCACGAGCGTCGGCAGCGAAATCTCGTACAGTGGGTCAGCGTCGAACCCCTCGACTGCGGCCTGATGGGCTGCCCAGCCAGCGAGTGACGCGTCGTCGCTCGCTCGCCACTGGACGATTTGGTCTACCACTTCATCGTACGCTCCGACGAAGTCGGCGGACAGCGCGTGGTCGAGCGAGGCGCGAATCGCCGCCTCGTCTGTCGGGTCTGCCGCGAGCGGCGACGTGTCGATGCCCGCCCCCCGTGCGGCGGTTCCGAGCAGCGTCAGGGTTCGCGCCCGTGCGTAGCGCCGAGCATAGTCGAGTGCGACCATTCCACCGAGGCCCGCGCCGACGAGGTGTGTCTTTCGCGCCCCGTGGGCCGACAGGACGGCTTCGAGGTCGTCGGCCAGCTGTTCGACTGAGTACGGGCCAGGTGGCTTCTCGGAGCGCCCGACGCCCCGGTGGTCGTAGACGAGCGTCTCGAACGGGCCGGTGAGCGCGGCGTGTTGCCAGCCCCACTGCCACGCGCCGTAGCCGGCGTCGCCGACGAACGTGACCGTCTCGCCGTCGCCCGCCGCCTGCGCGAACAGCGTCGTTCCGTCTGTCGTAGTGACGTCCATGGTCGTCACTCGGTGGGCGACTCAAAAGAGAATAGCGACCGCGGCCGGCCCGATTCAGGCGTTCAGGACCTTCTTCAGGACTTCGGGGGCCGCCTCGAGCGCGTCGTCCAGTTTCTCCGCATCCGGGCCGCCGCCCTGTGCGAAGTCAGCCGGGCCGCCACCGCCACCGCCGACGCGGCGGGCGAGTTCGCCCACGACTTCGCCGGCGTTCACGTCCACGTCGTCGGGGACGGCGACGACGAACTGCGCACCCGACGCGCCACTGCCGAGCACGGCGATTTTCCCGTCTTCGGCGAGCGCGTTGGCGGTCGCCCGAAGTTCGTCCATGTCCGCGTCGATGCGCTGGACGACCGCAATTGCACCATTTTCGAGTTCGACTTCTTCGCCGCCCGCGCCACCGCTCGCGCGAATTTCGGCGAGTTGTTCTTTTAAGTCCTCTATCTGCTTGCCACGGGCCTTCCACTCCTCGAAGAAGCGTTCTGCGGTCGTCGGAACCTCTTCTGGACTCACGTCGAGGATGTCCGCGGCCGCGTACAGCGAATCCTCGTTCTCCTGGGTGGCCTCAATGGCGGCGTCACCGGCCGCGAAGACGAGGCGTTCGACGCCGTCCTGGACTCGCTCGGTGGTGAGAATCTTGATTGCGCCGATGTCACCGGTTCGCGAGACGTGCGTGCCACCGCAGGCCTGCACGTCGTCTGCGACGTAGATGAGGCGGATGTTCTCGCCCGGCGGGATGCCGCCCTGATAGAGGTCGAAGCCGTGGCGACTCTCCGCCTCGTGGCGGTCCGGCCACTCCTGTTTGACCGGCGTGTTGTTCATCACGATTTCGTTGGCGAGGCGCTCTATCTCCTTCACCTGCTCGCGGGTGATGCGGTTGTAGTGGGTGACGTCGATGCGCGAGGAGGCGAGTCCCTTCTGGGCACCCGCCTGCCGGATGTGGTCGCCGAGCACTCTCCGGGCGGCGTGAATCACGACGTGTGTCGCGGTGTGGTGGCGCATCAGCCGGCGACGGCGCGTCGTGTCGACCTGCCCGCGGACGAACTCGCCCTTGCCGGGGTCGTCGTCGGTGCGGTGGAGGATGACGCCGTCGACGATTTGGACGTCGGTGACTTCGACGCTCACGTCGTCGGTCGAGAGCGACCCGCGGTCGGCCGGTTGACCGCCGCCTTCGGGGTAGAACATCGTCTGGTCGAGCACGACGTCGTAGCCCTCCTCGCGCTCGAACACGTCGATGACGACGGCTTCGAACTCGGTGCGCTCCTGGTCTTCGTAGTACAGGCGGTCGGTCTTCGGGAGTTCCGCGATGCGGTCGTCCGCAGACGTTTTCACTTGTTCTTCGTCCTCGAAGGCCTGCTCGCCGCCGTGGCGGGACGCGACGAGGCTGTAGAAGTCGTCGGGAACCTGCACGTCCGCGCCGACTTCGAGGGCGATTTCCTCGACCATGTCTGGTTGAATGCCGTGAGAGTCGTACAGCTCGATGAGTTCGCGGGTCGGAATCGACTCGCCGCTCGCTGCGTAGTCCTCTGCGAGCTGGCGGACGCGGCGACCACCGCGGTCGAGCGTCTCGCGGTACTTCTCGACTTCCGTCCGTACGATGTCGCGGATGGTGTCGCGGTTGTCGTAGCCGAGGCGCTCTGCCTGCATGTCCACGAGTTCGTCGAGTGGGGCGTCGATGCCGACGTTGTCCACGAGGCGTTTGGTGCGCCGAAGCACCATGCGCGTGAGGTAGCCAGTCGAGACGTTAGACGGCACGATGCCGTCGCCGAGCATGTACGCGAGCGTCCGGCAGTGGTCTGCGATGGCGTAGATGTCCTCCAGTGGCTCCATCAGGTCCGTCAGTTCCGTCGTGGAGACGCCGATGTGCTCTGCGATGTTGTCGCGGGCGGACTCCATGTCCTCCGCCTCGTCGATATCCATGTGGCCAGCGAGCTTCGCCGCCCGGTGGACGATGTCCTCTTCCTCCTCGGTGAGTTCGATGTTTGCGTTCTCTTTGAGGAAGGCAATCATGTCGGGGTAGACGGCTTCGTACACCGTCGGCGTGCCCTGACTGACCCACGTCCAGCGCTCCAAGCCGTAACCGGTGTCCACGATGTAGGTGTCCATCTCGGAGTACCGGTTACCGTCTTTCATCTCGTAGTCGCCCTCTGGGTCCTGCTCTAAGGACATGAAGACGAGCGTCGCGAGTTCGACGCCCATGAAGATGACTTCGAAGGCGGGGCCTGCGTTGCCGCCACCGACCCATGGGTCCTCGATGTAGGTCACTTCGACGGGGTCGACGCCCATCGACTCGAAGAACGCATCACAGTATTCAACGGTCTCGGATTTCCAGTAGACTTCGCCCTCGTAGGCGTACTTGTCGCCGACCTCCTCCTTGGCGTTGAAGGCGTGGTGGGCCATCATCTCGAAGGCCATCGTGTGGCGGCCGGTCTTGCCCACGTTGTCGATGTCCTGCATTCGGATGCACGGCTGACTAATCGTGAGCGGGTTCGCCGGCGGTGGTGCCTGTCCGCTCGTCACGAGTGGCTGGAAGTCGTAGATGGACGCCTGCGTCAATAGCACGTCGTCGCGCCAGCGGTTCGCGGCCACGGGGTAGGGGTCGATGCGCGTGTGGTCGTTTTCCTCGAAGAAAGAGAGGAACGCCTCACGCATCTCTTCGAGCGTGTATTCTGCGTCGAATCCCGGATTGTCGATAAAGCTGTACTCCGCACACGGCGGCTCACCACAGGTCTCGCGAGTCCCGTCTCGCGTCCAGAAGTGCGCCCCGCACTCAGAGCACTCCAGTCGGTGGAAGTCTTCCGTCTCGAAATACTCGAGACGATACTCCGCTTCGAGGTCGCTCATTCGTGTCCCCAATTGGCCTGTGTGCGCGTAAAACAGTTCCGCATACACGCTCGCTATCGGATAAATCGGCCCGCAGCGTGCTTCAGACGGCACAACCACAGTTACCCGTGGGTAACCAGCTTACCTTTTACTTACCTCGGGTATTTACGTAACTAATGGTTACCGTATAACCGGGAGTTACCCGCAGCCGTCCACCGTTATGCCTCATTTGTGCCGTGTTGGTCGCCGCGGGAGTTCCCTCCACCCCTCCAGGGTGGCAACCGTGTCAGCGGGTTATCCCCCCCCTCACCCGTTTTCTGCGGCGTGCGACTCCCCCCTCGCACGCCACCCTTCATTTTCACTACCAACGAGTGCGTACAGTATCCTATGGCAACCGACCTCGCCCGCTCCTCGCTCCCCAACCGCCGGCCAATCGCCACGCTCGCGGCGGCGATTCTCCTCTCGGAACTCGTCGGCGCGCTCGGGACGGTATTCACCGGCCCGCAAATCAACACGTGGTACACCACCCTCGCGAAACCCGCGTTCAACCCGCCGAACTGGGTGTTCGGCCCCGTCTGGACCACGCTGTTCGCCCTGATGGGGGCCGCCGCGTGGCTCGTCTGGCGGCGCGGATTCGACCAGACGGCCGTCCGAGTCGCCCTCTCGGCGTTCGCCCTCCAGTTCGCGCTCAACGTCGGCTGGTCTGCGGCCTTCTTCGGCCTCGAATCGCCACAGCTCGGCCTCGTCGTCATCATCGCCCTCTGGGTGGCCATCGTCGCCACCATCGCGCTGTTCGACCGGGTGGACCGGCGCGCGGCGCTGTTGCTCGTGCCGTATCTGGCCTGGGTGACGTTCGCCGCCGTGCTCAACTACCACATCTGGCGGCTCAACTAGTCGGGCAGTGCGAGGGAGGCGAGCAGCGCCTCTAACTGGACGCGCTCGTTCGCGCCGGCGGTAATCCGGTAGTCCGCTTCGCCGATGCGGTCCATGACGCGCACGGCTTCCTTGTCCGAAAGTCCGAACTCCCACACCGAGCGGTGGAGTTGGTTGATAATGTCGCCGCCGGCGAGGCCCTTCTCCGTGAGCAACTCGTCGAGCGTCGAGCGCGCGGCGGTGAAATCGCCGTCGAGCGCCTTCGTCACCATCTCCTTGATTTCCTCCGGGCGGGCCGTCGAGGTGATGGTGAAGACGGCCTCTTCGTTCACTTCCTCGCCCATGACGGCGGCGGCCTGGAGCGCGTTGATGGCCTTTCGCATGTCGCCGTCTGCGGCGTAGACGAGTGCCTCTATCCCCTCGTCGGTGACGGGAATGCCCTCGTTTTCTGCGATACGGCGAATCTGGTCTGCGACCGCCGCGTCGTCGAGGGGGGCGAAGCGGAACACCGCACACCGCGACTGGATGGGGTCGATGATGCGCGAGGAGTAGTTACACGAGAGGATGAAGCGGGTGTTGTTCGAGAACTGCTCCATCGTCCGGCGCAGCGCGGACTGGGCGTCTGAGGTCAGCGAGTCGGCCTCGTCTAAGAAGATGATGCGGTAGTCGTAGCCGCCGAAACTCGCCCGCGCGAAGTTCTTGATGCGGTCGCGCACCACGTCGATACCGCGCTCGTCTGAGGCGTTCAGTTCGAGGAAGTTCTCTCGCCAGTCGTCGCCGTAGAGTTCCCGGGCGATGGCCACCGCCGAGGTGGTCTTGCCGACGCCTGCTGGTCCCGAGAACAGGAGGTGTGGCAGGTCGTTTTTGGCGACGTAGCTTTTGAGGCGGCCCACGATGTTCTCGTGACCCACGACCTCGTCCAGTCGCTGTGGGCGATACTTTTCGATCCAGATCTCCTCGCGTCCGGCCCGCGAATTGGCATCCGCCTCGCTCATGGCCGAAGTGAGGGGCTATCGGTTTGTAAACGCTCCGAGACTCTCGCTCTGCTCACAGTGTGGTCAATTTCGCGCAATACCGACTTAAGCCCGTCCAGGACGTACGTCTAGCACTATGAGGGGACGGGGAATTATCCACAGACGTATCCTCGCAGCATTGCTCGTCGCCATCGTCGTTTTCGGGGCCATCCCCGGGGTCGTGGCGGCTGACACGCGAACTGGCGGCGATGTCCGAATCGCCGAAGGGGAGGTCATCAACGAGGACCTGGAGGTGTACGCCGGGAACGTCGTCATCGACGGCACGGTCAACGGGAACGTGAACGTCTTCGGCGGAAACGCGGTCGTGAACGGCCAAATCAACGGCGACCTCTCGCTGTTCACCGGGAGTAGCGTCATCAACGGCGAGGTCACCGGAACCACCGGGGCGTTCGGTGGCAGCGTCGTGGTCGGCCCGACCGCCGTCCTCGGCACGTTCGAATCCGGCAGCGGTTCGACCGTCGTCAACGGGCAGGTGACCGGCGACGCCCGCATCGACAGCGGCTCTATCGCGCTCGGCGAGACGGCCCAGGTCGGCGGCAACCTCGAATACGACGGCGAACTCGACGTCGCGGACGGCGCGGTGGTCGCGGGTACCGTGACCCAGAACCCGAACCTGCAACTCGGCGACGGCGGCACCGACGTTCCCGGCTTCGGCGTCCTGCCGGGTATCTTCGCCGTCTACGGCTTCCTCGTGAGTTTCGTCCTCGGTGCGATTCTCCTGCTCGCCTTCCCGGCGTTCTCGGGGCGCGTCTCCGCGGCCGCGACGACTGCACCACTCAGGTCAGGCGGCGTGGGTCTGCTCACACTCATCGGCGTGCCAATCCTGCTGTTGGTGTTGCTCATAACCATCGTCGGCATCCCGCTGTCCATTGCCGGCATCTTCCTGTTCGCGCTGGTCGTGTGGGTGGGGACCATCTACGGGCGCTACGCTATCGGGTCGTTCCTGCTCGATTACGCGGGTTACTCGAACCGCTTCGTCGCGCTGTTCCTCGGCCTGCTGGTCGTCGAACTCGCAACCCGCCTGCCGTTCGTCGGCGGCCTCATCGAGTTCCTCGTGCTCATCCTCGGGCTTGGTGCGCTCGCACTCACGGCCTACCGCACCTACCGCGGCGAGGCGAGCCCGCCAGAACCGCTCGTCGAAGGCGAGGCAGACGAGACGGGCGACACCTGGGTTCCGCCGACCTGACGCGACACGTTTAGGGCGCACCGTCGCTACCCCTGTGACATGCGCGTCACGGTCGAAGTCGTCGGTGAGGACACCCACGAGGTGGAACTCGAAGGCGGCACCTACGCCGACCTCGTGGAGGCGGTGGACCTGAACGTCCACGAAGTCTCCGTCCTCGTAGACGGGGCGCTCGTCCCCGAGGACCAACCGGTGGAAGCAGCGCACGTGAAAATTCTCCGACTCATCAAAGGCGGCTAATGCGCGTCCGCCCCGCCACCGACGCCGACCTCCCGACGGTGATGACCATTTTAGACGGTGCGATGCTCGAAGCGGACGCCGCCGCGATTCGCGAGAAATGTGACACCCGCGAGGCACTCGTGGCAGAATCGGAGGGGCGCATTCTCGGCGCGCTCGTCCGCACTGGCCAGCACATCGACGCCGTGGCCGTCCGTCGCGCTCGACGCGGGCAGGGAATCGGCCGGAAACTGGTGGACGCCGCTGGCGAGGACGTTTCGCGACTGACGGCCGAATTCGACGAGAAAAACCGCCCCTTCTACGAGAAACTGAGGTTTGAAATCGAGGAATTCGACGACGAGCGGTTGCGAGGCACTCGCGAATTGCCTCGCTCCGGGTGTCGAAAACGTTGATTACCTAACTTTTCGAAACGTGGGTATGGCGATTCCGTCTGAACTGCAATTGGCGATGACGATTTTGCTCGCCCTCGTGTTGTTGACCATCTGGGCGGCGTTTTTTTGGGGACTCGTCAAAGTTGGCACAGCCGACGGAGCGGCTGAGTGGCAAACGCCGCCGATAAACCGCGAGCAAGTCGAGCGCGAGAACGAGCAGTAGATTTGCCGACGACTAGTAGGCGGCCGGTTTCGCGACCACCCACGCGCCTGCACCCACCACCAGCGTGAACACGAGGGGGAGGGCCAGCATCGATGCGCTCACGCCGCCCATAGAGATGACGAACTCGGTTGCCAGAAGCCCCACCAGCAGACTGAGCAGAATGAGAATCGCGTTCAGATAGCGTCGTAATGCAGCGTCCATTAGCTAATTCTGGACAAACAGCCAACAAAAAGCTGCCGCGTTCAGACGAGCGGTTCGACCAGTTCGCGGCCCGCGTCCAGCAGTTCGCCCACGCGCTCGGTACTGCCTGCTTCGGCGTACACCCGCAGTTTCGGTTCGGTTCCAGACGGCCGGACGAGCAGCCACGACCCGTCTTCGAGGACGATTTTGAAGCCGTCCGTGGCGTTCACGTTCTTCACGCTCACGCCGGCCACCGTCTCGGGCAGGTCGCCGTCGAGTGCCGCGATGACCCGCGCTTTCTCCGAATCGGGGCAATCCAGACTACTCTTGCTCTGGTGAATCTCGCCGTGTTCTGCGAGCAGGTCCGTAACGCGCTGGTCGAGGGATTTTTCGGATTCGGCAACCGCCGCGAGCAGGGCCATCAGGACGCCGTCTTTCTCGGGGACGTGCCCGCGGATGGAGAACCCACCCGACTCCTCGCCACCCATCAGGGCGTCGTGGTCCTGCATCGCCTGCGCGACCCACTTGAACCCGACTGCCGTCTCCACGACCTCTTGGCCGTGCGCCTCGGCGATACGGTCGATGAGGTACGTCGTCGAAACCGTCCGGACGGCCGGCCCCGTGTCGGATTCGAGCAGGTAGTCGTAGATGGCGGCGAAGAAGTGGTTCGCGCTCAGGTAGCCGCGTTCTGGGGTCACCACGCCGATGCGGTCTGCGTCGCCGTCGTTCGCCACGCCGAGGTCGGCCTCACCGGATTCGACGTAATCTGCGAGCGCCTGCAGGTTCTCCGCGTTCGGTTCCGGCGGGGTTCCGCCGAAGGTCACGTCGCGCTCCTCGCGCAGGCGGATGACCTCCGCGCCCGCGGCTTCGAGCAGGGCGTCGGTGACGCCGCGTCCCGAACCGTGCATCGCGTCGTAGGCGACCGTCAGACCCGAGAGGTTGCCGTCCACGAGCGAGAGTGCCTGCTCGCGGTGGGAGCCGACGAAGTCCACTTCCTCGACCGTGCCGTGGTCGGCCTCGGGCAGCCCTTCGGGTTCGGCGAGGTGGCTCACGATTTCGTCCGTGACGTCGGGCAACGCGGGTGCGCCGTCGTCAGGGATGAATTTCACGCCGTTGTACTCGGGCGGGTTGTGGCTGGCGGTGACCATGAGCGCCCCCGCGAGGCCGCGCTCGACGATGTTCCACGCGACGACCGGCGTCGGGCAGTCCCGGGGTGGCATCACCACGTCGAAGCCGTTCGCCGTGAGTACGCCAGCGAGGGCGTCTGCGAACTCGCGGGAGGTCTCGCGGGCGTCGTAGCCGATGGCGAGCGGGCGCTGCTCGTCGGTCGTGGCGAGATAGGAGGCGACGGCCTGGCCGACCATGCGCACGCGCGGGGTGGTGAACACGTCGAGCGTCGCGCGCCACCCGTCGGTGCCAAACGAGATTTCGTCCATGTGCGACACTCCTTGCGGGGGGTGAAAAAGGTCGTTGCTACGGGCCTGCAGAAATTGCCGACTCGACCAGTCGCTCTTTGCGTGCTCTGGAAAACTGCTTGATTTCGTACTCGCGGCTCATCGCCCCCGACTTCGTCTCGAACGATTCGGTGTAGACGAGTTCGACCGGGGTTCGCCCGCGAGTGTACTTCGCGCCGGTTCCGGCGTTGTGTTCTTCGACGCGGCGCGCTACGTCGGTCGTGTAGCCCGTGTAGAGCGTCCCGTCGCCACACTCCAGCATGTAGACGAAGTGCATTCACGTGGACAGTCGCGGCGCTATCGTGTAGTCATTTCGGAGCCGAGAATGGGGGTAGAGAGGGAAAAGCGCCGAAGTTGGTTTCTTGGCGATACAGTTCCGCGTCCTTATCTGGCGAGTTGCCGATCCGCACGAGTCCTGGATGCCTCCGCAATTCCCGCATTCGCCGAACAGTTCGGACATGCGTTCACCAAACCATTCTCGTCCGCGAATACCCGCGCGAAGCGGTCGGACACGTGCGCGCCACAGTAATTGCACTCTGGCATATCTCACGTACCGGCAATTGTCTACCGGCACGACTCGTTCGTGTCGTACCTTGATATACTCTTGCACGATTCGTTATATATTCTTCAGATATTCGTGCAATATTCGCCTCGTTCAGGCCTACGCGGATTCGTTTCGCGCGGCGTGGAGGCGACGGGCTATCAGTCCGGCCTGCGCGCCCGCGACAAATCCCGCGTCCACGTTCACCGTCGTGAGCATGGTACACGACTGGAGCATCCCGAGGAGGGCGGCCTCGCCGTCGCCACCGCGACCGTATCCCGAGGCGATAGGGAGGGCGATGACGGGCACGTCCACGAGACCGGCGATGACCGTGGGGAGTGCCCCCTCTCGGCCCGCGGCGACGATGAGCACGTCCACCGCGCGCATGTTCGCGAGGTTGTCGAACAGCCGGTGAATCCCGGCGACGCCAACGTCGTCGATTCGCTTGACGGTCGCGCCCATCTCGCTCACGATGGCAGCCGCCTCGCCCGCCGGGCCGCCGTCTGCGGTGCCTGCTGTGACGATGCCCACCGTCGCGTCGAGGTCCCGGCGCTCGAACTCCGGGGCGTGCGCCCGAAGCACGCCTGAGCGTTCGTCGAACGAGAGACTCCCCTCGAATTCGGGGCGAAGGCGTTCTCGGACGGCGCTCGCGTCGGCCATCGAGAGGCGAGTCGCGATTGCCCGGCCCGTCGTTTCGAGCGACGTGGCAACCAGGCCACAGATTTCTTCGGTCGTCTTACCGGTCCCGTAGACGGCTTCCGGGACGCCGCTTCGCGTCTCGCGAGCGGCGTCGAACCGCCCGACGTCGTCGGTTGCGTACCCGGCCAGTTCCGCTTCTGCGGCCGCGACGCTCAGGTCGCCCGCCGCTACCGCTTCTAAGATGTCGCGCATATTCGCACGTTCACACTACGAGCGTACCTAGTTATCGACTCGAAACGGGGGTTTGTAGAGGGTAGGGGCCTTCTTACACCGAGTCTATTTGAGAAACCTTATAAACGGTGATGGGAAACAGACGTGCGTATGGCAGACCTGATCGTCAAAGCCGCCGTCAAGGAAGCACTCGATGACATGAACGTTGCGTCCGACTTCTACGACGCACTCGACGAGGAAGTCTCCGAGCTCCTCGAAGACGCCGCACGTCGCGCAAAAGAGAACGACCGAAAGACCGTTCAGCCGCGCGACCTTTAAATAGGATAGCACTCCCCCTGGGGGGACACCAACCATTCTTTCACACTTCTCGCCGAGAGCGACAGCTCCCGGTCAGAACTGGTGTTCTTCGACGCCGTCGTCGGTTCCGACGTACACCGTATCGACGAGGTTGATGAACAGGCCGTGTTCGACGACGCCCGGAATCGCCGCGAGGTCGAGCGCGAGCATGGCGGGGTCGCGAACTTCGTCAAAGTCACAGTCGAGGACGAGATTTCCGTTGTCCGTGACGACCGGCCCGTCTTTGCGTTCGGCTTCCCGCAGGGTGGCTTCCCCACCGACTTTCGCCGCGATCTCCTCGGTGACGACCGTCCAGGCATCCGGCAGCACTTCCACCGGAACCGGGTGGTCGAGGACCTCAGCCTGCTTCGAGGGGTCTGCGACGACGACGAATCGCTCGGCGGCCGAATCGACGAGTTTCTCGCGGGTGTGGGCCGCGCCGCCGCCCTTTATCAGGTGACGGCCCGCGAACTGGTCTGTCCCGTCGATGGCGAGGTGGACCGTCTCGACTTCGTCGAGCGCGGTGAGTGGGATGCCCGCCTCGATGGCCAACTGGCGTGACTGAAACGAGGTCGGAATCCCGCAAATGTCGAGGCCAGAATCCACCGCCCGCCCGAGGGCGCGGATGGCGTGGGCGGTGGTCGAACCCGTCCCGAGGCCGACGACCATCCCGTCTGTGGCTTCTTCCGCGGCGCGTTCGCCCGCGCGTCGCTTTGCGTCGTCGCTTCCGCCGGTCGTTTTCATGTGGGCACCATAGACGTGGGGAGTGAAAAAGCGCGCCCTCCGGCCACGCACTTTTTATTGTCGTACTCCGTCGCCACTATCATGTTTGGAACGAGTGGTATTCGAGGCCCCGTCGGCGAGGTCGTGACCGCCGACCTCGCACTCGCCGTCGGGCGCGCCCTCGCCGCCGACGCAGCCCGAGTCGTCGTCGGCCGCGACCCCCGAGAAAGTGGCGAATTTTTGACTGATGCGCTGGTCGCCGGGCTCCGCGAGAGCGGCACGGACGTCGTCGACATCGGCCTCGCGGCCACGCCGACCGTCGCCCGCGCCGTCGCCGCAGAGGACGCAGCGGCGGGCGTTTCGATTACGGCGTCGCACAACCCCGCCCCCGACAACGGCATCAAACTCTGGAACCCCTCGGGCCAAGCGTTCGACGAGGCCCAGCGCGAAGCGGTCACCGAACGCATCCGCGAGGAGTACTTCGAACCGGTCGGCTGGGAAGGCCTCGGCACGCGCATCGAGCGCGACGGCGCAGAGCGCCACGTCCAGACGCTCGTCGACGCCGTGGACCTCGCCGAACCGCTCTCGGTCATCGTGGACGTTGGCAACGGTGCGGGCGGCGTCACCGCAGAAGCCCTCGCCCGCCTCGGCTGTGAGGTCGAGACGCTGAACGCACAGCCGGACGGCCGGTTCCCGGGTCGCCCGAGCGAACCGACCGCCGAAACCTGCGAGTCGCTCTGCCAGCTCGTTGGCGCGTCGGACGCCGACCTCGGTATCGCCCACGACGGTGACGCAGACCGCATGATGGCGGTCACCGGAGCGGGCGAGTTCATCTCCGGGGACATCCTCCTCGCGCTCTTCTCGCTCGACGCAGCGGGCGCGGGAGAACGCGTCGCCGCCCCAGTGGACACGAGTCTCGTCGTCGCGGACCTGCTCGCAGACCAGGGCGCGTCGCTCACCCGGACGAAAGTCGGCGACGTGTACGTCGCAGAACGTGCCACCGAACCGGACGTGGTGTTCGGCGGCGAGCCGTCCGGCGCGTGGATTTGGCCAGAAGAGACGCTCTGCCCGGACGGGCCGCTCGCCGCGGTTCGCCTCGTGGAACTCGCGAGCAAGCGCCCGCTCGCGGACCGCGTCGGCGACATCGAACCGTACCCAATTCGCCGGACGAGCCTCGAAGTCGAGAACAAGGACGAACTCATGGCCGCCATCGAAGCCCGCGTCCACAACGAGTTCGACGATGTTCAGACCTTAGACGGCGTGCGCGTGGACCTCGGCGATGCCTGGTTCCTACTTCGCGCTTCGGGCACGCAACCGCTCATCCGCGTGACCGCTGAGGCCCGCGACCCCGGACGCGCAGACGAAGTGTTCGAGCGGGCGACCGGAATCGTCGCAGACTCCCAATAACCCGACGCAGACCAACGGTTTTTCTCCTCGGAACTGCTCTTTGGTAGCAATGGGCAAGACCGTCGTCATCGCGGGTGTCGGCCCCGGACTCGGAGCCGCACTCGCGCGTCGATTCGCCGTCGAGGGTTGTGAACTCGCGCTGTTCGCCCGGTCGAGTGACTACATCGGAGAACTCGCCGCCGAACTCGAAGCGGGACCGGGGCGGGCCATCGCAATTCCCGTGGACGTCGCAGACCCGGCGGCCGTGACCGCCGCCTTCGAGGAGGTTCACGAGCGCCTCGGACCGGTCTCGGTGCTCGTCAACAATGCGAGCGATTCGGTCTGGAAGGGAGTGCACGACGTTACCCCCGCTGAGTTCGAAGCCGCCTGGCGGGTCGCCGCCGTCGGCGGCCTGCTCTGCTCGCAGGCGGTCATCCCCGACATGCTCGAAGCGGGCGAGGGAACCATCATCTTCACCGGAGCGACCTCCTCGATTCGGGGCAAGGAGGGGGCCATCGCGTTTTCAGCGGCCAAGTTCGCCGTCCGGGGCATGGCCGAGTCGATGGCCCGCGAACTCGGCCCGGTGGGGATTCACGTCGCCCACGTCGTCATCGACGGGCAGATTCGCGACCCCTCCGTTTCCGATGCAGACGTAGAGGGTGACCCGTACCAGTATCTCGAACCTGAATCCATCGCGAACTCCTACTGGCATCTGATTGAACAGGAAAAAGACTCGTGGACGCTCGAACTCGACGTCCGGCCACACGTCGAGCGATTTTAGAGGCGGTCGAGGACGGCTTGCGCGTCGTATTTCAATGTCAACTCGCGCGAGCGGCCGCGCCCCTCGACGTTCGTGTATCGCGCTTCGATGAGGCCGAGTTGGTCGAGTTTGTTGATGAGTTCCGAGTAGCGCGTGTAGCCGAGGTCCGTCTCTTCGTGGAACGCCTCGTAGACGGTGCCGGCTTGCTCACCTTCGTGTTCTGCGATGACCCTGATGAGGGCGCGTTCGGGTTCCGAGAGGCCCCGGAGACTCCGTGAGAGGTGGATGAACTTCGACTTGTCGTAGGCTTCCTCCACGTCTTTCCCGGTGACGACCCGACTGGCGCGCATCTCCGCGTTCAGGCCCGCTCTGCGGAGCAGGTCGATGCCAACGCGCAGGTCGCCCGTGTCGGCGGTGAGCGCGGCGACGCGGTCCAGTACGTCGCCCTCGATGACGCCTTCGTGGAAGCCGCGTTTTGCGCGGTCTGCGAGGATGTCGCGAATCGCAGATTCGTCGTACGCCGGGAAGAATACCTCTTCGGGGCGGAACACGCTCTGGACGCGGCTGTCGAGTTCTTCGATGACGTCTAAGCCGAGGTCAGAGGAGATTACCATGACGCCGATTTTCGCCCCGGCGTGGGCCTCGTGGGCGCGCAGCAGCGAGTAGAGCGTGTCGGAGGCCTCGGACTCGTAGAACAGGTAGTTCACGTCGTCCAGCGCGACCACGAGCACCTCGTCTTCGTCCACGAGGTGGTCTGTGACCTGTCCGAACAGTTTCTTGAACGAGATGCCACTGGAGGGCGGTTCGTACTCGAAGATACCCTGGAAGATGCGCGAGAACACCGAGTAGCGCGTCGAATCGACCTGGCAGTTTACGCGCACCGTCCGCACGTCCGTCTCGGCTTCGAGTTCGCCAAAGAGCGTCTGGACGGCAGTGGTTTTGCCGGTCCCGGGCGGTCCGCGAATCATCACGTTCAGCGGACGAGACCCACGCACCGCTGGCCGGAGCGCGTACTTCAGGCTCCGCATCTGCGTCTCGCGGTGGCGGAACACCTCGGGGACGTAGTCGATTTCGAACACGTGTTCGTCCCGGAACACCGATTCGTCCCACGAAAGCATCCCCCCGTCGGGGTCATCAGCCATCACTTTCACCGTGCCTGTGACGCTACTTAACTGTTCGCCAAATTGGGGTATCTCGGCGTCAGACGTGCGTCATCGCCCGTCTGACCTCTTCACCGGAGACGGGCACGTTGTGTCTCATGTCGTGGTGTTTGCGCGCCAGTTCGAGGACGTGATTCGAGTCATTCGCCTGCACGACGAATGCACATCCTCTGACTGGACAGCGGTAGACGACAGGCATTGACGGAGTGTAGGCGGCGAGAAGGGGTAAATGCGCGCTCAGGCTTCGAACTTTTCGAGCAACCGCCCGTAGAACGTGGCGTCACCCTCGGCGGCGAGTTTTTCAACAATCAACTCGGGCGTCGACCGGGCGAGGTGGTCTTTCTGTGGCGAGCGATTCACGACGAGTTCGCCGTCCACGAGACCGACGGCTTCGATGCCGTCGACCGCCACCGCGTAGTCCGCGGCGTCTCGAATCTCGCCCGCGAGGTGAGAGACGAACACGCCCGAGTCGTCGCGCTCCGAGAGCGCTTCGAGGATGCCGGCGATGATTTTCGCGCTCGCGCCGGGTTCGGTTATCGACTCCAGTTCGTCCACGAGGACGAGTTTCTTCGCGTCGCCGGTGACCAGGCCCGCGAAGTCACGGAGCGTGCTCTCGAACGCGCCGGCGTCGAGGGTTCCCTGGGTCTTCGCGTGGTAGTGGAGCTCTTCGACGAGGCTGATGCGCGCCTTCGCTGCGGGCACGGGAAGCCCCATGTGCGCGAGGATGACGACGACGGCACAGAGGTCGAGCGTGGAGGTCTTCCCCCCGCTGTTGACCCCCGAGAGCAGCGTCACGCCCTCGACGGCGTAGTCCACCGGGTCCACCTCGTCGAAGGGCACGTCGAGCAGAGGCGAGCGCCCGCCCTCGATGTCGAAGCCTTCGCCCGCGAGGTCGGGCAGCACGCAGTCGTAATCCGCGACGAACCGAGCAATGGCCAGTTCCACGTCGAGTTCGAGCGACGCGAAGACGAGTTCTTCGACGGCCTCGGTCATGCCGTCGAGTTCGACGGCCACCTCGCGCTTTCGCCGGGCCGCGCGGCGGTCGCGGGCCACGGTCAGGTCTTCACGTAACCGATTCACGACCTGCTCCTGGTGGCCGACGGGGAAGGTTGGCTCCTCGCCGAAAATCATCCGCCCGATTTCCGCCTCGCCCGAATCGAGCGAGAGGGAATCGACGAGGTGGTCGCGGGCGGCCTCGATGGCTGCGTCGTACTCGTCTGCAAGTTCTCGCGACAGCAGCGAATCGACGCCCGCACCCTGTTCGACCAGCGAGAGCAGGTCTGACCCCTCGATGGTCACGTCGCGGGCCTGAATCGCCTCGCGCAGCCGGTCGTTCGCCACGTTCTCGGCCATCGACACCGCCGCGTCCAGGTCGTTCGCAGCCGCGGTGAGGCGTTCTAACTCCTCGTCACCTTTCACCGTGCCGTCGTCGTTCAGCCGTGTGAGGCCCGCTTCGAGTGCATCCAGTTCGAGGCCCTGTGGCGGTTCGAGGTCGGCGGCGCGGTGGACGCGAATCGCCGCCGAGAGGCGTTCGCGGTTCGCCGCGAAAAACGCGAGCGTGCGCTCGGGGACGATGTCCACGGGATTCTCGAAGGCCTTCGGTTTCACCTGTACGTCGCCGTCTATGTCGACGCCCGCGAATTCCTCGTCGAGCGCGATGACGGTGGCGTAGCCGCGTGCCAGGTCGCCGAGCCTGCGGGCGTCCTCGACGATTTCGACGCTCAGTTCAGGCACGGCCTCCTTCGCCTCGGCGTAGATTTCCGCGTCCATCGTCGCGAGACAGCGGTCGCGCACCCGAACGTTTCGGGGGTGGGCGAGCGGTTCGACGGCGGTCAGCGCCTCCAACACCTCAGGCGTCGGGTCGCGTGTCGTCGCATCGTCGACGAAGGCGCGCACCTCGTCGATGCGTGATTGCTTCGAACTCGGAAACAGCGTCTCCAGGCGCTTTTTCGCGTAGGTGGTCACGGTGCGCTGCTGGAGGAGGGCAAGCGTGTCCTGATAGAGTTCACGGGCTCGATTCGTCGCGAGGAACGTCCCGGGGTCGCCGTGTTGCTCTCGAATCGCCGCCCGCGCGATGCTCGCCGCTCGCCCTTCAGTGATGCCGGGGGCGCTCGCCAATCGCAGCACGTCGCCGCGTTTGAGCGCCGTCTCGGGGTCGTCGAGCTGCGCGAGTGCGGCCGCGGTTTTCTCGCCAACGCCCGGGATACCCTCGAAATCCATTCAGCCGTGTGATACCCACCCGGGGACAAAAAGCGTTCGCGGTCCGGTCCCGGCGGCCGACCCACGTTTTGACGCAGGATTATCCGCCCAGCCAGCGAATCTCTACGCATGAGTTGGGGATGGGGTGCCGCCCGTGCGGTCGGCATCCGGGGGACGTCCTGATGGCTGAGAATCTTCGACCAGACCGCGTGCCGTGGCGTTCGCGGACGGTACAGGTCGTGCTGTTGAGCACGCTGCTCGCGCCGCTCGGTGTCCCGCTCGTGGCTCCGGCGCTGCCGGTCATCCGCGACGCCTTCGCCGTCACCGACGCGCGTGCCAGCCTCGTCGTCAGCGCCTATTTCGTCGTCGGCATCGTCCTCTCGCCGTTCATCGGCCTGCTCGCAGACCGCCTCGGCAGAAAGCGCGTGCTCGTCACGAGTTTGCTCGCCTTCGGCGTCACCGGCGGAGCCATCTACTTCGCGCCGTCATTCGAGTGGGTGCTCGCACTCCGGGCGATTCAGGGCACGGCGGCCGCCGGGCTGTTCGTCGCGACGGTCACACTCATCGGCGACACCTTCGAGGGAACGCAACGAAATGCCGTCCTCGGGATGAACATCGCGGTGCTCTCTGCAGGCGCGGCGCTGTTCCCGCTCGTCGGCGGCATCCTCGTCTCCTTCGGGTGGAACGTCCCCTTCCTCGCCTGTCTGCTCGCGATTCCCGTGGGCCTGTTCGCCCTCTTCGCGCTCGAAGAACCGGCACTCGTCCGCGAGGCGCGCGGCGTCGCCTACATCCGGCGGGCGCTCTCAGTAGTCACCGGGCCGAACACGCTGTTCCTGTACGGTGCGGCGTTCGCCACCGAACTGCTGTTGTTCGGCGCAATTCTCACGGTTCTGCCGTTCCTGCTCACCGCACAGTACGGTCTCGCGCCGGTCTTCATCGGCGGTATCATCGTGGCTGCGGAGGTCGGGTCAATCGTCGTCTCGACGCAAAACGGCCGACTCGCCCGCCACATCTCGAATCGCCTCCTCGTCGCGGGCGGGTTCGCCTGTTTCGGCGTCGGTCTCGTCGTCGCGTGGCTCGCCCCCTCCGCGCTCGTCGTCGCCCTCGGCGCGGTGGTCGTGGGGGCCGGACTTGGCCTCTCGATGCCCGCCGTGGACGCCGCCATTAGCGACCTCGTGACCGGCGAGTACCGCGCCGGGGCGCTCAGCCTGCGCAACAGTACCACCTTCCTCGGACGGGCGACTGGCCCGGCGCTGTTCGCGGGTCTCGCCGCGGTCACGGGCTACCCGCTGCTCTTGCTCGGCGCAGGGCTCGTCTCGCTGACCCTCGCGCTCCTCATCGGGGTTGCTCTCCGCTCGTCGCTCGACCGCGCTGGGACCCCGCCGGAAAAGCCGGACGAGGCGGTCTGACCGCACCCTCGTTTCGCCCAGCTGATAGGATTCGCCGCGGACAACGTACTTTTGTTTACGCGGCAAGTAGCCGTGTCTATGCCTACGGTTGAGGAGAAAGCAGCAGCCGTCCGCGAGGACCTCGCCCAGCGCGACAGCGTCCTCGTCGCCTTCAGCGGCGGTGTCGATTCGAGCGTGGTCGCGGCACTCGCCGCGGACGCCCTCGGCGAGAACGCGGTGGCCTGTACGGCGAAGAGTGAGACGCTCCCGGCGGCCGAACTGGACGACTCCGTCTCGGTCGCAGACGAAATCGGCATCCGGCACGAAATCGTCGAGTTCAGCGAACTCGACAGCCCCGACTTCGTGAAAAACGACGAAGACCGGTGCTACCACTGCCGGACGATGCGCCTCGGCAAGATGTTCGACAAGGCCCGAGAGCTCGACATCGAAATCGTCTGCGACGGCACGAACGCCTCCGACCTCGGCGAGGGCCACCGTCCCGGCCTGCGCGCCGTCGAGGAGTTAAACGCCTACTCCCCGCTCGTCGCCCAGGGAATCACCAAAGACGAGGTGCGCCAGATTGCGGATATGTACGACCTCTCAGTCGCCGACAAACCGGCGATGGCGTGTCTCTCCTCGCGCATTCCGACCGGTCTCGAAGTCACCGAAGAACGCCTCTCTCGCGTGGACAAGGCAGAACAACTCCTCAGAACGTGGGGCTTCTCGCAGTTCCGCGTGCGCGACCACGACGGCCTCGCCCGCATCGAAATCGCCGAGGACGAACTGGACCGTGCCTTAGACGCTGACTTCATCCGCGCCGCCCGTGACCACATCAAGGACGCCGGCTTTGACCACGTCACCCTCGACCTCTTTGGCTATCGCACCGGCAGCGTGAGTCCCGCCGGGCAGGCCACGGCGGCCGACGAACCGCTCGTCGAGAACGTCTTCGACGCTGAGTACCCGACCGGTAAGTAGTCCGAAGCGACCCGACAACTAGTACGGCGTCTCGTTTTCCCGCACCACGCGGGACTCCTCCTCGACCGCGATTTCTGAGACCGAACAGTTCTTCAGGCGCAGTCGGGTGTAACTCTCGACGATGTCGTGACCCTGCAGGTGGCCGAGCAACAGGTACATCGGCCCGCCGTGGCTCACTACGAGGACGGTGTCGCCTTCGCGGTGATTCTCGGTGAGGTCCTCCCAGCCGGAGAGCACGCGGTCTCTGACCTGTACGAGACTTTCTCCACCTTCCGGTACTTTCGCCGCGGCTTCGAGGCCCGCTCGCGTGAGCGAGAATTCGGGGAATCGCTCGGTTATCTCGTCGTGGGTGAGTCCCTGATAGACGCCGAGGTCACGTTCACGCCACGCCGAGTCGAAGGTAGCGTCTGCCTCTACCGACTCGCGAATGTGCACCGTCGTCTCCCGAGTGCGCGTCAGGTCTGAGGCGTAGATGTGGGCGATGTCGTACTCCGCCGCGAGGGTCTCACCCGTGACCCGGGCCTGTTGCTCGCCGTTTTCGGTGAGCCGTGAGGGAGCCCACCCCTGCATGCGTCGCTCGCGGTTCCAGTGCGTCTCGCCGTGGCGAACCAGCAACACTCTCATCGTCCGGTGAGAGGGAGGGGGGAGAAAAGAGTGTTACCGCTGGGTCCAGCGCAGGAGCAACAGCGTCCCCTCGAACAGGGCAATCATCGTGGCCGCGACGATGATAGGTGCCATCCCGGTCGGGTCGGGGCTGAACAGGAACGCGATACCCGCGAACGCCCCCCAGAAGTAGAGGCGACGGTCTGCGAGCCACTGGCGGGTGGTCAGTCCCATCATGATGGCGAGCATGACCATGAGCGGAATCTGGAAGATGAGCGCGAAAAAGCCCATCAGCAGGACGATGAGGTTGAACGTCTCGGTCAGGCCGTAGGCGACAGTCGCGGCTCCCTGGGTGTAGTAGGTGAAGTAGGTGAAAATGGTCGGGAGAACGAGGTAGAACGCGAAGGCAACGCCGATGAACGCGAGGATGAGACTCGTCGGGACGGCCGCGAGATAGTACCGGCGCTCGTGCTTGTAGAGGCCGGGACGCATGAACAGGTACGTCTCGTAGACGAACACGGGTAACGCGATGATGAACCCGGCGAGCGAGGCGACTTTCAGCCGCGCGAGGACCAGCGCGAGCGGGTGGTAGAGTCGGGGTCGTGCCACGTCGGTTCCCGGGAGAATGTTGTTCCAGAGGAAGTTGATGATCTGGTCTGCGAAGGGGAACACGATGCCGCTTATCACGGCCATGATGACGAGGACGACGCCCGTCCGGCGGACCATTTCCTCGATGTGGTCCGCAAGCGGCATCTCCTTGTCAGACGCCGGCCCGTTCTGCACAGAGCCATCTTCGTTTACGGCTGGGGCTGAGAAGTGGTCAGCCATCGTCCGAACCCTCCGACACTCCCGTCATTACTCGCTGATAGTCAGGCCAACGTTTGTAAACTTTCTTCTCCGCGCAGAGAACAAGATTGATAACTCAGACCGGGCTACCTTCGCCAGATACGGGGATGTCTGGAGCGATAGACGACGACACGAAACGCGCTGTCGCCAGTGGTCGGGAAACGGTCGGCGCGATGCTCAGCACGGCACAGACCCATCTACAGAAGGTCTTCATCGTGTTCGTCATCGGGCTGATGGGCACTATCTACGCCCTGCGCGAGTTCGTCTGGGTCCAACTCAAGGCGGACCTGTTCTCGAAAATGGGCCCAGACGTCGCAGACCAGACCGACGTCATCGCCGTCACACCGTTCGACGTCATCCTCTTGCAAGTGAAAATCGGCCTCGTCGTGGGTATCTTGCTCGCCATTCCCTTCCTCCTGTACTACTCCCGCGACGCGCTCCGTGAACGCGGCCTCTGGCCGACCCAGCGCATCGGCCTCTGGAAATTCACCTTCATCCTCACGCTGAGCCTCGGACTGTTCGTCGGCGGCGTCGTCTACGCTTACGCCCTCTTCTTCCCGCTCATGTTCGAGTTCCTCGCCGGGAATGCGATTCAGGGCGGATTCCAGCCGACGTACTCCATCGTCCACTGGGCGCAGTTCGTCTTCCTGTTGACCCTCTCCTTCGGCCTCGCCGCCCAGCTCCCGCTCGCGATGACCGGCCTCGCGTACATCGAAATCGTCCCCTACGAGACGTGGCGCGATAAGTGGCGTCACGCCGTCGTCGCCATCTTCATCTTCGGGGCGCTGTTCTCGCCGCCAGACCCCTTCACCCAGATTATGTGGGCCGTGCCGCTGCTCTTCCTCTACGGGTTCAGTCTCGGCCTGACGAAGGTGCTCGTCTCGACGCGCCGCCAGCGCGACGCGCCGAGTCCAGCGAGCGCGGGCGACCCAGCGGAAATCGACATCGACAGCCTTGACGCCGCCGCTATCTATGCCGCACCCACGGAAGTGTTCGCGGCCATGTCCGAAGACGAGGCGCTCCAGCACGCCAGCACGGCGATGCAGGACGACGACGCCGACAAGGCACAGGCCATCTTAGACCGCTTCGACGAGGTGCAAGAAGCCGTCGAGGCTGACCCCGTCGAGAACGGCGCGACTGCCGCCGCCGTCAACGATATGCCAGAAGACGAGGACGCGGAGGCTCCTGCGGCGAATACAGACGCCGCAGACGGCGACGTCGATGACGTTCGCCCCGACGACACCGACGAGGAATCGGGGAGCGCCATCACCCGCACGACGACCGGTATCGTGAACGCCTTCTCCGAGGACGAGAAGACCGAAGACGACATCGGCGGCTACTACTACGACATCGCGTTCATCCTCGAAAGTCTCACCTCGAAAGCATTCTGGATTGTGGGGACGTTCATGCTCGTCCTCGCGAGCGTGTTCATCTTCCTCTACTCGGGTGGCATCAAAATCATCCGGGACAACTTCCTGAGCAAGGTTCCAGAGGCCATCGCCGCAGACGGCATCGACTTCGGTATCGTCGCGCTTCACCCGGTCGAGGCGCTCATCTTCGAGGTGAAAATCGCAACCGTCCTCGCCGCCGTCTCAGTGATTCCGGTATTGCTCTATTTCGCGTGGCCGTCGCTCAAAGAGCGCGGCTTCGCCCGCGGGAACCGCAACGTTCTGCTCCTGTGGGGCCTCTCGATGCTGGTCGGCATCGGTGCCGGAACGATGGTCGGATACTCGTACGTCGCACCGACCATCGTCTCGTGGCTCGCCGCAGACGCGATTCAGGCGAACATGATCATCTCCTACCGCATCAACGCCTTCGGGTGGCTCGTGTTCCTCACGACCGCCGGCATCGGCATCCTCGGGATGATTCCCGTCTCGATGCTGCTGTTCCACCGCGGGCGTATCATCACCTACCGCACTTTCCGCACCCGCTGGCGTGAAGTGACCATCGGCATCCTCGCAATCGCCGCCTTCGGCGCGCCGGGCGGGATGTTCATGATGTTCATCCTCGCGATTCCGACGCTGCTCGCGTACTTCCTCGGCCTCGGCTTGCTCTGGGTCGTGACCCTCGGCGGTCGTCGCGTTCCCGAAAAAGAACGCGCTGGGGCCGATTAACCGGCGATTTGGCTGATTTCGGGCGGGAGAGACATTCTCTCGTGGACTCCCAAGAGAGGATTTAAGTATTCTTCCAGTAACATCCTACCATGCCAAAAATCAGCGTTGAGGTTCCAGAGGAACTTCTTTCTGACCTCGATGCCCACGTGGGGGAAGACGGCAAATTCGTAAACAGAAGCGAAGCGATTCGAGCCTCGATTCGCAAGATGCTCGACCTCCTCGACGAAATCGACGACCGTCACGGGAGAATCGATGACGAGTGATGCCGGGGACCCAGTACGCCTCGCGCTCGTCGCGCTGTTTATCACTGCACTCGTCACGGCCCAGCTAACCGCCTCGAAAGTCCTCGCCTTCTCGATTCCATTCTCGCTGCCGCTAGCTGGCAACACGCTCATCTTGCCGGGCGCGGCGCTCGCCTACGCGCTCACCTTCTTCGCCTCTGACTGTTACGCAGAACTCTACGGGCGCAAACCGGCGACCATGCTCGTGAACGTCGGCTTCGGGATGACGCTCGTCATGCTGGTGCTCGTCTGGACGACGATTCAGGCCCCTGCATTCCAGTTCTCGCCGGTCGATGCGACCACCTTCGCGTCCGTCCTCGGCGCGAGTACGAACATCGTCATCGGCAGTCTCGCCGCCTACGTCGTGAGTCAGAACTGGGACGTCTTCGCGTTCCACAAGATTCGCGAGTTCACGAACGGCGAACACCTCTGGTTGCGCAACATCGGTTCGACCGCGAGCAGCCAGGTCATCGACACCGTCATCTTCGTCTCGCTCGCGTTCTACCTCGTTCCCCAACTGCTCGGGACGGGCAACCCACTGCCGCTGGTGCAGGTCGCCGGCCTCATCATCGGCCAGTACCTCCTCAAACTGCTCATCGCGCTCGGCGACACCCCGTTCGTCTACGCCGTCGTGGGCTTCGTCACGTCGCGCCGCGAGAAACAGGTCGCCGACGCCGGCGAGTTCGCCTTCGAGTAACTACCGTTTTTCACGTCGACTATCCGCGAATCGTCCTGGTCGGCTCACTGCTGATTGAGCAGTAGCAAAATCGGTTTTTACTCGTCGTCGATGCGCTCTGCGAAGCCAAAGCGCGGCTTGATGTCCGTCACCCTGACCTCGACGGTCTCGCCCGCTTCCGTGCCCGGCACGAACAGCGTGTAGCCGTCGAGTTTGGCGACGCCGTCGCCTTCCTTGCCGATGTTCGCGATAGTGACTTCCACGGTGTCGCCTTCGCGGACCGGCGAGGTGAGGAACCCTTTCGCGACCAGATAGAGTTCGGAGGATTCGTCGCGGGAGGCGTCAGGGTGAATGGCGCGGACGTACTCGAACTCCTGTTCCATGTCGTCGCGCAGCGGTTTCACGTCCTGTCCGTCGAAAATCTTCGCGACGAAGTCGCCGCCGGGGGCGAGGATATCCGTCGCCGTCTCGAACGCCTGGCGAGCGAGGTAGGCAGAGCGCGCAGCGTCTAAGCTGTACTCGCCGGTCATGTTTGGGGCCATGTCGGAGATGACGACGTCGGCCTCGCCCGCCGTCTCCCGGACGGCGTCCTTGATTTCGTCGGTCGTCATGTCGCCCTTGATGGTCTCGACGCCGTCGATGGGCTTGATGCGCTGGAGGTCGACGCCGATGACCGTGCCCGACGGGCCGGTGAGTTCCTTTGCGACCTGGAGCCACCCGCCGGGGGCGGCCCCGAGGTCCACCACGGTGTCGCCCTTCTCGATGAGGTGGGCCTCCTCGTTCAGTTGCTTCAGCTTGTAGGCCGCACGGGAGCGATAGCCCTCCTGTTTGGCTTTGTTGTAATAGTGGTCTTTGCGCGGCATTTGATTGCCGTGGCGTAGGAAACGCGGCTTCTTACGCCCTTCGACCGAGCGAGGTCAGCGCGCCGGTTTTCGCGCCGAGATGTCCGCGGATACGATGTACGCACTCAAGTCGAGCGAGTCGTCCCACTCGCGGATGAACTCCCCGCTGTCGTCTTTCGGCGCGATGTCGATGTCCTCGAACCCCGCCGCAGCGAGCGCCGATTCGAGGTCGTCGATGGTCGACGCACCCGCAACGCAGGCGGCGACCGATTCCGGGTCGCGCCGAACAGAGTCGGGGAGGTCGGCGGTCATGACGACGTCAGAAATCGCCACACGGCCGCCCGGCTTGAGCGCCCGGAACGCCTCGCGGAACACCTGCGGCTTGTCCGGCGAGAGGTTCACGACGCAGTTCGAGATGACGACGTCGACCGTCTCGTCTGCGACGGGGAGGTGCTCGATTTCGCCCAGTCGGAACTCGACGTTCGTCGCGTCGTTCTTCTCGACGTTGGCACGAGCTTTCTCGACCATCTCGACGGTCATGTCCACGCCCAGGACGCGGCCCGTCTCCCCGACGCGGTGGGCGGCGAGGAAGCAGTCGAAGCCAGCTCCCGACCCGAGGTCGAGAACCGTCTCGCCCGCTTCGAGCGAGGCGAGCGCCGTCGGGTTCCCACAGCCGAGTCCGAGGTCCGCACCGGCCGCGACGGCCGCCACGTCGTCGTCAGTGTAGCCGAGTGCCGTCGAGTCCGCCTGCGACGCCTCGTCGCCACAGCAGCCGTCGGAACTCCCACAGCAATCGTCGTCCGCGTCAGTGCTGGTCCCTGACTCCGTCGCGATTTGCGCGTAGCGGTTTCGCACGGCTCTCCGCTGTGCTTGCGCCGACAGCCCCGATTCGTCGCTCATTCCTGCTCACCTCGCGAGCCGTCGAGCGCCGCCAGCAACCGTTCTGCAAGCGGTGTTGGTTGGTAGTACCGCCACGTCCCCTCTTTGCGACGGGAGACGAGTCCAGCGTCCGTGAGGCCGCGAAGCGCGTGGCTCACGGCACTCTCGCTCACCGACAGTAGCGGCGAGAACTCACAGACGCACAGTTCTCGGTCCGCCACGGTGAGCAGGCGGACGATTTCGTAGCGCGTCTCGTTGCCAAGCGCCTTGAGCGCGGCCACGTCGCGCTCGAACGGGGATCTGGTCCCATCGGAGAGCGCCTTCAATTCGTCCAGTCGCTCCGTGAGCGCCTCGTCGCAGCACGTCCCACGCTCGTCCTCGATGAGACGGCGCAGACGCGTCGTGTCCTGAGTCATAATTGAATAATTGAACAGCTATTCAGATAAGCGTTGCGGCGGCTTTTCTGCCGCTCTCGCCCCGAGCGACTGCCTCTGGCAGGGCATCGATTCAGCCGTTCAACGGTCGTTCTCGCGTTCGGTCATCACCGGATTTCGGGAGGCCGTGTCGGTCACCCTTAGCCGATGTCGCTCGGCCACGGCGATTCGCGCACGCGCGCAGTCGCAGGCGCGAACGCGAGTCTTTTTATGCCGGGCTTTCGTACCCCGAAATACATGTTCAAGGCTATCGTGAGCGCTGAAACGCTCCGGACGGCCCTTGATTCCGTGAGTGTGCTGGTAGACGAGTGTAAAATCCACCTCAACGAGGACGGGTTCGCCATTCGGGCGGTCGACCCGGCGAACGTTGGGATGGTGGACCTCACGCTCGATGCCAGCGCCTTCGAGTCCTACGAGGCGGACGGCGGCGTCATTGGCGTTAATCTTTCCCGACTGGAGAACATCGCAGGGATGGCCAGCTCTGGCCAACTCGTGCAGCTCGAACTGGACGAGGAGACGCGAAAGCTCCACATCCAGATTGAGGGCTTAGAGTATACCCTCGCGCTCATCGACCCCGACTCCATCCGGCAGGAGCCGGACATCCCCAACCTGGACCTGCCGGCACAGGTCGTCATCGAGGGACGCGACATCGACCGGGCAGTCAAGGCCGCAGATATGGTCTCTGACCACATCGCACTGGGCGTCGAAGAGGCAGACGAGTTGTTCTACGTCTCCGCAGAGGGCGACACCGACGACGTGCGTCTGGAACTCCCCCGCGAGGACCTCATCGACTTGCAGGCCGGGCAGGCCCGCTCGCTGTTCTCGCTCGACTATCTGAAGGATATGAACAAGGCCATCCCGAAAGACGGCGAGGTCACCATCGACTTAGGCGAGGAGTTCCCGGTGAAACTCCACTTCGAACTCGCAGAGGGCCAGGGCAGCGTCACCTACATGCTCGCCCCGCGTATCCAGAGCGACTAACCCTCACTTCTTGCGGTTTTTTCACGATAGGTTGCTGATCGTTCGGTTTGTCTAGCTATTCTCTTAGCCAGAAGACACTTACAGGCTTTTTAGAATATCTCTGGACGATGACGGAACTTAACCGACGTACTACCCTCCAAGCGCTCGGTGCTCTCCTCGGCGCAGGTGTGACAGGCGCGGGTCTGTCCACACTTTCCGACGTTGCGGCAGCAGAGACGGCGATTAGTGGCTATCCGATGTACGCCTACGATTCACAGAACACCTGGCACGCAGCGGGAGAAGCCGCTCCAGACACGGACGCGATGGTCCGTTGGAGCGTCGACACGCCGGAGGCTGCCCCCTATGCGCCAGCAATCGCTGATGGCGTTGCGTACGTCGTACACGAGGTCACGGCCTCACACACTGATAGAACACTGTACCTGTCGGCCATCGACCTCGCGTCCCAGTCGACAGCCTGGAGCAAAGAAATCGGCAATTCGGGGTCGAAGTATACGCCAATCGTCCACGAAGACCGTGTTATCGTCGTCGGTGTCGCATCTGGTGAACAGGTATTCATCGAGAACGAGGTTGCCGCGTTTTCGCGGTCCGATGGGGCTGAGCTCTGGCGGTACGAATCAGACGCAAAGTATTCCTCTGTCGGGACACTTGCAGACGGACAGGTCTTTTTCAAACTCATCGGTGTCGACGGCCACCGAAGCGCGTTCGTCGCACTCGATACCGAAGACGGTTCAGAGACGTGGCGAGTCGCCGGTCCGTCCCCACGAGAAAACGAACACGGAAATCTGTCCGACGGGGAACCCGACGCACCGGCCGTCACTGACGGAACTGTCTACTTCACCGACCAACAGCGAATTCTCGCCATCTCGACCGACGACGGTAGTGAGGTGTGGCGAGACGATAGAGGAACCCCATTGAGCGTCTCCCCGGTCGTCGGAGATGGACTCGTTTACCTCACGGTTGGACGACGAGTCGTCGCCTACGACTCAGCAGACGGAACGCCGATTTGGGCACGAGACGTCACGAATCACCGGGGGGTTTCACAGCCAACAGTAGCGAACGGCACCGTCTACGTGAGGGACGGCTACAACACGTTCTGGGCAATCGATGCTGCGACTGGAGAATATCGCTGGGAACGCCAATACGACACACATCCCGGAGGTGACACCTGGGATCAGATGGCGATTTCCGGGTTCTACAGCACGATCGTCGCGGCCGATTCGAAGCTTTTCGCCCTCGCACAGCTCAATAACGGGGAGTATCACCTCTTCACCTTTGACACGGAAACGGGGGATGTCCTGAACGTTCTGCCTGCACGACCAAATTCGACCTACATCTCGAATCCAATCGTCGCCGACGGCCGACTGTACCTGACTGGCGGGGGGAGCGTCTACGAGTTTGGCGCACCGCCCGAATCACTCGCATGGCGGTTCGATACGAAAGCGGCTCACGCCTCGCCACTCGCAGACAGCACGCAACTGACCGTCACGGCAGACGCGGACGGTAGACTCTACGGCCTCGACCCAGAGACGGGCGAGCAGGAATGGGAGTTCATTGCACAGGGGTCGCTCCAGTTTGGCCCTGCAAGCGAACAGGGAACCGTGTTCGTGGCTGACCGCGATGTGCTGTACGCTGTCGACCGTGCTACTGGCGTCGAACAGTGGCGCTTCTCACCAGAACGACCGCTCGACACCGACGTGGCCGTCGCAGACGGAACGGTGTTCGTTGGCACGAAATACCGCCACCCGTGGTCGAAACTCTACGCACTGGATGCTGCCGACGGGAGCGTGAAGTGGGACTTCAGTGGAAAGACCTGCCCCGGCCTCGAAGGCTTTGCGGCTGGGCCCGTTATCGGCGGTCCATTCGTCATCTTCAACGACACGAATGGCCGTCTGTGGGCCGTAGAGCGTCATACTGGAACGCTTGGCTGGAGCGAACGCGGTCCACGACTCGAATCGCTCGAAGCCTACGACACCACCGTTCTCGCCGGAAGTCAAACACGAAACGAGGACCCACGGACGAACCTCGTAGCCTACGATATCGACGGAATCGAACGCTGGTCGAAAACGTTCTCACACGGGCGCGAAGACGAGAACACCTACGTCGATTCCATCGTCTCGACTGACAACGCGGTGTTCGTCACCGCAGGTAACGATGACGCATTCGGAAACGACATCGACAACCACCGGCTCTACCGACTCTCGCCGACGGATGGGACCGTCGAATGGGAGCACAACACTCGTCCATCGCCGCACAGCAATTACGTCGGACTTGGCGAACTCGCTGTCGCAGGTGATAGCATCTACGCCGGCACCGACGAATGGCGACTCCACAAGTACGACGCGAATTCGGGCGAACTCCTGACCCGATACGAACTCGAAGGTGACGCAGTTTCAGCCCCAACAGTCACCGACGGCACGGTCCTCGTCGGCAAGCACCTTGGCACCACGTTCGCCTTCATGCGAGACAGCTAACCCGACTCTCCGAGAATCCATTCAATTTATTCGGACTCACCAAGAAGGTGAAGTTCAATGAAGCAACTCCACGCCAGATACCCGTTCCTCGCAGCCTCGCGGCAGGCGGTCCAAGAGGCGGGCGTGGACCTCGCCGAACTCGTCGCCCGCGAGGACGACCCCGTCGTCGCGCGGGCCGTGGCGCGCGTGGAGGGCGCACTCACCGACGGTGACGTGGGCGAACCCGACCGGAGCGCCCGCACGGAACTGCTTTCGTATCCCGTCGCCCGCGTGCTCGTCTCGCTCGTGGACGTTCACATCTGCACCCGGCGGTACGCCCGTGCGGAGGCGAAAGCCGCCCACGAACAGTTCGTCGCGGAGTTCGAGGAACGCACGGAACTCAAGAGCACGCAGACAGAACGCCTCTCGTTCGACCAACTCCTCGCCGAATTCGACCTCGCGAGCCACGTCCACGAAGACGGCGCAGGCTATCGCGTCGACGTGGCGACGTACCTCCTGCTCGCGGCGGACATGTGGGGCGACGAGTGGCGACTCGTCAACCGCGAACTCGCGGACGGACAGGTCCCCGTCACGCAGGCAGAGTGCCACCAGCTCCTGCGTCAGGCGGTTCAACACCGCATCGAGGACGGACTCCCCCTGAACGTCCCCGACGCCATCGCCGAGTCGCTCGCAGACGAGGTCGAACACCTAGAGCAGGTCATCTCGGAACTCGACCTCACCCGCGAAATCGACACCGTGGTCCCCGACCTGTTCCCGCCGTGCATGAAGGCGCTGCTCGACAAGATTCAGAAGGGCGAACATCTGGAGCACCACTCTCGGTTCGCCATCACCGCCTTCCTCGCCAGTATCGGGATGGACACGGACGAAATCGTCTCGCTCTACGAGGTGAATCCCGGCTTCGGTGAGGAGATTACGCGCTATCAGACGAATCATATCCGCGGGGCGACGAGTCCGACCGAATACTCGGCACCGTCGTGTGCGACGATGCAATCCTACGGCGACTGTATCAACAAAGACGACCGCTGTGAGACCATCTCGCACCCGATGGCCTACTACGAGAAAGCCATCGACGACGCGGACGACGATGACCTCACCGACTGGCGTACGGAGAACGCAGAAGCCGAGTCAGAAGAGGCCTGAGTCTACTTCTTTCGCGAGAGCCAGAAGCCGATTCCCGCCATCAACAACACGAAGCCAACGATGGTGCCGACGAGTGCGAGTGCACCCTGGCTGCTCAGCGAATCTCTCGTGTACGTCGCCCCGACGGCCACGACGACCGCGACAAACAGCACGACGGCGACCGTAGAGACGACGATTTCGACAAGCGCGTCCCGCTCTAATTCCATGCGCCGCCTTCTGTTCCCCACTTCAAAAGCGCTTCGAAGCTTCAGAGGCGCGCTCCAGTCGAAATGAAGGGGGAATTTTCACGCTACTTTCGACAGAGAATAATAGGTATAAACGGTCCATACCGAGAGTTTACGTCCCTTCGGAACCTACTGTTCACGTGGAGTGGTTGGCGGACGCCACGGCGGATGATGTGCGCCACCCACGGAGCAATCATGACGCCATTGCAAGCAACACCAGCGTCACCAGCACGAAAAATCGCACTCGCGCCCGACACCTCCAGAATGGATAGTCGGTCTGCACGTGCGTGGACGGAATGCATGGCCGTCCGACAGCTTCCTGATGGACGCTACGCCGTCGATAGCGAGAGCGGCGCGACCTACGTCGTCGACCTCGCAAAACACGAGTGTTCGTGTCCGGACTACGAACTCAGAAACGCGAAGTGCAAACACCAGCGGCGGGTCGCGCTCGAAATCACCCTCGGGCGCGTCCCGCCGCCGGGCAAGTTCACCACGAAGTGCGCCGTCTGTGGCGACCGACTCATGGCTCGCAGAGGTGCGCCGCGACCGTTCCTCTGTCCCGGGCACAAACTCGAACCCGGCGACCGGGTAATCGACCGCGAGACGGGCGACCCCCTCATCGTTTATCGGGTCACCACGGACCGAGCGGACGAAGTCGAAATCCCCACCGCGAACACGACCGTCGCGGGCTATCCCGGCAACCACCGGTACGACCGCGACGACCTCGTCGTCGAGGCGGTCTACCCACGAGACACGCTGCGACGGTCACGACTCCGCCGCTACTCGTTCCCCTACTCGCGACTCGCGCGACCGGCGACCCTCGAAGCCGCGGGCGACGACTCCCCACAGCCGGCGGCCGGTGCCACCGGTTAAGCGTCCTCGCCGATGTCGGTGAGCCGCGTCTTTTTCGATTTTCCGGTCAGTTCGTCCAGGTCTTCGCCCTCGGAGAGTGCCGTCTCCTTTTTCACGCGGTAGTTCCCGCCATCGGTGACGTAGAGGTCTGCGGGGTGGAAGAAGTACCAGTCTTCGCGGTCGAAGCGCACGGCGATGCGCGGTTTCGCGCCGAAATTCTGTGAGAAGTAGACGAGAGCTTCGACTTCTTCGCCCGTGAGATAGATGGGCCGCCCGGAGGACGCCTTCGCCTCGATGGCGTAGAACACGTCGCCGTTGCCCGCGAGCACGTCCGGAAGTTCTCGCGTGGTCGCCGCGCCGCTCGCGGGGGCGCGCATGACCGCGAACCCGGCTTCGTCGAGCAGGTTCACGAGTTCCCGCTCGCGGCGGTTGCCCTTCGAGTTGGAGTTTGCCATTCGTACGTGAATCTGGTCGGTGGGGACGTATAAAAACCGCTACCTGACAGTGAACGGCCCAACCACTTTAGTAGCGAATTGCAGAACACCCGCCTAGAGAGTCATGAGTGGCGACCCAGTGGTCGATGGCGGAACCACCGAACAAACCTCCTCGAAGACGATTCTTTCCCGGCAGATAGACGAGGGACTCAACGAACTCAGGCGACCACGCGAGGGGCTGTTTCTCTCTGCGCTGTCTGCGGGCCTCGACATCGGCTTCGGGCCGCTGCTCATGGCCGTCATCATCACGATGGCTGGCGACCTCTGGAGCGAACCCCTGCTCCATATCGCGCTCGCCAACGCCTACGCCGTCGGCTTCATCTTCGTCGTCCTCGGACGCTCGGAACTGTTCACCGAACACACGACCCTCGCCGTGTTACCCGTGCTCAATCGCGATGCGACGCTCGCCCAACTCGGGCGGCTCTGGGGCATCGTCTACGTCGGGAACATCGTCGGCGGCATCATCTTCGCCGCCATCGCCGTGACCGCAGCGCCCTCCTACGGCATCGCGGACGCCTCTGCGTTCGCAGAAATTGCGGTCAAACTCACGGAACACTCGACGTGGGGGTTGTTCACCGCCGCGGTGCTCGCTGGCTGGCTCATGGGCCTGCTCTCGTGGCTCGTCGCGGCCGCCCAGGAGACCATCAGCCGCGTGTTCTTCGTTTGGCTCGTAACGGTCACTATCGGACTCGCGGGCCTGCCTCACAGCATCGCGGGCAACGTCGAGGTGCTCGCCGGATTGTTCCTCGTGCCGGAACTCGGCTTCCTCGACTACCTGCACTTCCTCGCCCTCGCGACGGTGGGCAACGCGCTCGGTGGGGCGGTGTTCGTCTCGCTGCTCAAGTATGGCCACGTCGTCCGCGGCGGAAAATAGGGCACTGGCTTACGTCCCGTGGTCCCAGGAGCCGAGATACGCTGACTGGGCGTCGGTGAGGGCGTCGAAGTCGATGCCCTCTGCGTCCAGCTTGATTTCTGCGACGCGGCGGTCGAGTTCGTCCGGTACGTCGTGGACGCCGGCGTCGTATTTCTCTGCATTTTCGACGAGTTCCTCGACGACGACGGCCTGCACGCCGAAGCTCTGGTCCATCACTTCGACCGGGTGGCCAAGCGCGATTGGACTCGCGAGGTTGACGAGGCGGCCCTCGGCGAGGACGTTCAGGTCGCGGCCATCTTCGAGTTCGTAGGCCATGACGCCGTCGCGGGCTTCGTAGACGTTCGCTGCCATCGCTTCGAGCTGGTCGAGATTGATTTCGACGTCGAAGTGGCCGGCGTTCGCGAGGAGGACGCCGTCTTTCATGACCTCGAAGTGACTCTCAGTGATGACGTCGCGGTTGCCGGTGGTCGTGATGAACACGTCACCAACCTCCGCGGCGTCTGCCATCGGCATGACTTCGTAGCCTTCCATGTGGGCTTCGAGGGCGCGGCGTGGGTCGACTTCCGTGACGACGACGTGCGCGTTTTGCCCGGCGGCTTTCTTCGCGACGCCCTTGCCACAGTAGCCGTAGCCGGCGACGACGACGGTCTTCCCGGCGTACGAGAGGTTCGTCGTCATGGCGATGGTGGCGAGGCTCGATTCGCCCGTGCCGTGGATGTTGTCGAACAGGCGCTTCATCGGCGTGTCGTTGACGGCGAAGATTGGGTACTTGAGTTCCCCGTCGCGGTCCATCGCCCGCAGGCGGTGGACACCCGTCGTCGTCTCCTCTGCGCCGCCGATGATGGAATCGATGAGTTCCGGATGGTTCTCGTGAATCGCGGCGACCATGTCCATCCCGTCGTCGACGGTGATGGTGGGTGCGTGGGCGATGACAGCCTCGATAGCGTCGTAGTACTCGTCGCTGTCAACGCCGCGGACGGCGTAGGAGGTGATGTTGTCGTTGTTATCGAGCGCGGCGCTCACGTCGTCGTGCGTCGAGAGCGGATTGCACCCCGTGATGGCGACTTCTGCGCCGCCGAGGGCGAGCAGTTCGACGAGGTTCGCGGTCTTCGCCTCGACGTGCATCGCCATGCCGATGACTTGGCCGGCGAACGGTTTCTCGGCTTTGTACGTCTCGCGGAGTGCCTGGAGGATGGGCATGTGCTGGAGCGCCCAGTCCATCTTGCGACGGCCCTCTTTGCGGGCGGCCTCGACATCGTCGAGGTGCTCGCTGACAGGCGGATAAGCGTCACTCATGGCGGAAGAATGGCACAGGCGGGTCAAAACGCTACCGGACTCGTCTACAGCCCGCAGAAAAACTCACATCCCGAATCGACGTGCTGGCTCCGAGAACTCGGAGCGGGGTGCCACTGACAGTTCAGATGGGTCAGTTTGCGTGCGATTCAGCTCCGACCGCGGAGTGCCCGTTTCGCGGACTCTACTTCAGTTTTCCGCGTCGCTGTTCTCCGCTTCGTCTTCGTCGTCGGTTTCGCTATCCTCGTTCTCGCCGTCGTCAGATGTCTTGTCAGTGCCGCGCTCGTGGCCGTCCTTCGGTCCGGCGTGGTCGGGGCGCTTGTCTTCCTTGTCCGCCTTATCCTTCGCGTGGTCGGGACGTTTGTCCTCGCGGTCGGACTCTTCATCCGCGCTCTCACTCTCGTCGTCGTGTTTCTTCGCGTGCTTGTCCGCCCGCTGTTTCTGTTCGTGGACGAACTCGCGAACCATCTGCCCGAACGGCTTGTCGTCGTCTAAATCATCGCGGTCTAACAGGTAGTGGACGAACCGTGAGACGTGCTGGCCGAACGGTGCGTCGCCGTCCACGGTCGGTCGCCAGTCGCCGAGCACGGTGGTCGTGGTCACGCGCTCGTCACCGCTCGTGGCGACGATTTCGACTTCGACCTGTTCGCCCGGAACGGGGAGTGAAACGGTCCCGTTCTCGTCGGTTGTGTACTCACCAGCACCGTCGTAGGTGGCGTCGCCCACCGGCGCGACGGTCACGTTCGCGTTCGAGACGGGTTCACTCGCGTTGGTCACGGTGACGGTCACGTCGGTATCCGTCTCTGTGACGTGCACCGCGAGCGGTGCGTCGTTTCCAGCTGTACTCATCGAATCGTTGCCCGCTGTCTCGTCACCCGCGAACGCGGCCACGGGGCCGACCGTCGCGAGCAACAACGCCATCACGGCTGCGATGGCGAACAACTTCGGTTTCGAATTCATCGAGACAACGATATTCTGGAAACGAGATAAATACAGATTTCTGTTCAGTTCAGTTTTTCGTTGTTCGTTCAGTTCATGCGACGAGATATGGCGGTAGAGATTCCTCAAGACCGTTTAGAGACGACTCTATACGTTTATTTCTACCCTTATAATTGACGACAAATAGGCCGTCGTTTCACAAACCCTAACTGTTAGATTTTCTGTACGTTCGGTGGCCAACCGGCGAGTCGACCGCTCAGGCGCGGTCGACGAGCGCTGCGGCGTGTTCTGCCGCCCGCTCGCGCACCGCGGCCTCGTCGCAGACGAGCACATCGCGGTCGCGCATGAGGATATGTCCGTCGCAGACGGTGTGGCGCACGTCAGACCCGCGGACGGCGTAGGCGAGGTGGCTCACGTAGTCGTGGGCCGGAGTCAGGTGCGGAGCCTCGAAGTCCACGACGGCGAAGTCGGCTTTCGCCCCCGCCTCGATGCGTCCCACGTCGAACCCGAGGGCGTCCGCGCCACCCTGCGTCGCCATCTCCACGACGGCCTCGGCGGGGACGGCGCTCGCATCACCGGTGGCGAGTTTCCCGAGCATGGCCGCGTCGCGCATCTCGTCGAACAGGTCTAAGTCGTTGTTCGAGGCCGCGCCGTCGGTGCCGAGCGCGACGGTCACGCCCGCATCGCGGAGTGCCTGCACGGGGGCCATCCCGCTCGCGAGCTTCATGTTCGACGCCGGGCAGTGGACGACCGAGGCGTCGTGGGCTGCGAGCACCGAAATCTCGGTCTCGTCCAGGTGCACGCCGTGGGCGAAGAAGTCGCCCGCGTCGAGCATCCCGAGGTCTGCGGCGTACTCGATTGGACGCTCGCCGTGCTCCTCCACGATTGGCTCGACTTCACCTAACGTCTCGTTCGCGTGGTAGTGGACCGGAAGCCCCGCCTCGCGCACCTCGGGCAGGAACTCGCGGTAGTACTCCTCGCCGACCGTCGTGAGACTGTGTGGCATCACTGCCGTCTTGATGCGCCCGCCTGCCGCGCCGTCGAACTCGGAGGCCACCTCGATGGATTCCTCGATGTCGTCCCAGGCGTCGTCCTCGTCCTTGCCGATGGTCACGATTCCGTGGCCGATGCGGGCGCGGACGCCGAGGTCCTCGACTGCCGCCGAAACTTCGGGCACCTCGAAGTACATATCCGCGAACGTCGTGACGCCAGCCTTGAGCATCTCCACGATGCCCAACTCGGTCCCGACGCGCACGTCTTCGGGCGTCAACTGCGCCTCTGCCGGCCAGATGTCCTCCTGGAGCCAGTCCATGAGCGGCTTGTCGTCGGCGTAGCCCCGGAGCAGGGTCATCGCGGCGTGGCAGTGGGCGTTCACGAGCCCCGGCATGACGAGCGACCCGGAGACGTCTAAGGTCTCGTCGCCTGCTTCGACGTCGCCCACAGCGAGAATCGTGCCCGCGTCCTGGTCTACGAGCACGTCTGCGTCTTCGACCGAGAGGTCCGGCAGGAGGACCTTCCCGCCGGTAATCTGGAGCGTGGTCATGGCCGGAGATTCTGTCGCGGGTGTTGAAAACGTGCCGACTCAGACCTGCTTGTAGAGGCGATTGGTTTGATCGGTTAGGGTCCTCTAATAAATCTGTACAAGCCAATCGCCAATACAACTCCTATTGAGATTGCGATAATTAATGCAATACTTTTGTCTATAAACTCACTTGCCGCTATTGCAATAAATACGGTGGCGACTGCACTAATTCCAATTGCTATGTTGGCGCTTAGATACGTCCCTCCAAATTTATCTATGCTTGACATATTGTTGACACGTTCTCATCTCATATAATTTCTCCTAGCAGTCTCTCTTCATTTAAGTCGGTTTGAGAAGTATTGGTCGTTGAGTGAATTGGTTGGAATGGTTTGCAGCGAAGGATACCCTTCAATCCGAATACGTCACACAGTCTTCATCTGGGTGAGAAAAATACTCCGGGAGGGAAAGACAGTTTGCTTCGCCACGCAAAGGCCCAGCCAATGCGCATCGCTGTGCCGAACAAAGGCCGACTGCACGACCCGACGATTGACCTGCTCGAACGCGCAGGGCTGCACGTCGTGGACGGCGCAGACCGCAAACTCTACGCCAGTACGGTCGACCCAGCTGTCACTATTCTCTTCGTCCGCGCCGCGGACATCCCCGAGTACGTCGCAGACGGCGCGGCGGACGTGGGCATCACCGGCCTAGACCAGGTCCACGAGTCGGGCGTCTCGAACCTCGTCGACCTGCTGGACCTCGGCTACGGGCAGTGTCGCCTCGTGCTCGCCGCGCCCGAAGACGGCGACATCGAGGAGATTTACGACTTAGATGGGAAGACCGTCGCCACGGAGTTCCCGAACATCGCGCGCAACTACTTCGCAGAGCGGGACATCGACCCGGACATCGTGGAGGTCACTGGGGCGACCGAACTCACACCGCACGTGGACATGGCCGACGCCATCATCGACATCACCTCCACCGGGACGACGCTACGCGTCAATCGCCTCGCTATCCTTGATGAAGTCTTGGGCAGCTCCGTGCGCCTGTTCGCTCGCGAGGACGTCGTCGAGGACGAGAAAGTGGGGCAAATCAAGACGGCGCTCGACTCCGTGCTCCACGCGGAGGGCAAGCGCTACCTGATGATGAACGCACCTCGCGACCAGCTCGACGCCATTCGCGAGGCATTGCCCGGCCTCGGCGGCCCGACGGTGATGGATATCGCGGGCGGAGACAACGTCGCTGTCCATGTGGTCGTGGACGAGCGCGACGTGTTCGAGACCATCACGGAGGTAAAGCAACTCGGCGCGTCGGGGATTCTCGTGACGGAAATCGAGCGATTGGTCGAATAGAAACTGGATTTTTCAGGTCGGTGCGGTTCCGAGTAGCGCCACGAGGTTCGCGAGGACGAGCGCGAGCAACACCGTGACGGTGTAGTGGACGACGGCGATGAGACCACCTGTTTTGAGCCGCACGCGGTAGATGAACCGAATCGCCAGAAAGTCGGCGATGAATCCCATGAGCAACATTACGGCGACGGGGTATTGCTGGAGGAGAATCGTCACCAGTGCCGGCACGGGGCCGACCATGAGTGCACGGGTCGGCGGTACGTCGCCGAGGACGTACCGGGCGGCGATGTGCGCGGTGAGTGCGTAGAAAAGCGCCCCAAGGACGAACGTCCCAGCGACCGCGAGCGGGCCGCCTTCGGCTGGGACGACCTGCAGTGCGGTAGAGTCCATACTCGTCTGTGAGAGTGCGAAAAGGCTTGTGTGTGCCGGAAGTTACTCGAGCAGGCCGAGTTCTTCGAGGCGCGAGACGATCTTGTCGACGGCGTGTTCTGCGTCGACCGGTTTCTTCCCACCCGTGATGACGAGTTTGCCGGAGCCAAACAGCAGGGCGACGACTTTCGGCTCGTCGAGGCGGTAGACGAGGCCGGGGAACTGCTCTGGTTCGTACTCGATGTTTTCGAGGCCGAGCCCGATGGCGATTGCGTTCAGGTTCAGGTTGCGACCGAGGTCCGCGCTCGTGACGATGTTCTGGACGACGATTTCAGGGTCCTCGTCTACGTTGATGTTGAGTTCACGGAGCTTGTCGAACACGATGTTCAGGCTCTCGTGGACGTCGTCGGTGCTCTTTGCACCGGTGCAGACGATTTTGCCAGAGCGGAAGATGAGTGCGGCAGACTTCGGGTTCTGGGTGCGGTAAACGAGACCGGGGAACTGTTCGGGGTCGTAGTCGGCACCTTCTAAGTCCATCGCGACAGACTGAAGGTCGAGTTCCTGACCGATGCCTGTGGAGGCAACCACGTTCTCAATATTAATAGTCTCCTTGGGGTCAGTCATGTTTCGTTTAAAAACTTGTATTTAAGGTTTATAAATGTTGGTGCCAGCCGTTGACAGGTTTCGGCGTATTTAACCGATACGCTCTTTGTTCGAGGTTCCAGAGTGCGCATCGTGTACGTCCTGGAACTCGGTGGTGAAGACCACGCTTTCGCCGCCTGCGAGGCCGAGAGCGCGGCGACAGCGGTGACCCCGATGGCCACCGGCCTCGTCCGCGCCGGGAGCATCGACGCCGCGGCCATCGCGCGTCTCGCCTACACCCACCGCGCGAACGAACTCGTGGGCCACACCGATGCCTCCGTCGAGAGCGCCCGCCTGCTGCTCGAATCCGCGACGTTCGACCGTGAGGGGAGCGTCGCCGTCCGCGCCCGGGACATCCAGAATACGGCGAACGTGAGCACCCAGCAGGCAGAGCGCGTGCTCGGTGGCGTGCTCGTAGACCGCGGGTTCACCGTCGATTTGGACGACCCCGACCACACCCTCCGCGCGCTGTTCGCAGACGACGTCTGCGCACTCGGCTGGGAAGCTGCCGCGAGCCTCCGCGACTACGGTGACCGCAATCCGACCGCCCGTCCCTTCTTCCAGCCCGGGTCGATGGAACCGCTGCTCGCCCGGGCGCTCGTGAACATCGCCGGGGCCGGCCCGGGGCGCACCCTTCTAGACCCGATGTGCGGAACTGGCGGCGTCCTCCTCGAAGGCGGTCTCGTGGGGGCGCGTCTCGTCGGCAACGACGCCCAGTGGAAGATGGTTCGGGGCACGAAGCAGAATCTCACCGAACTGCTGCCCGATGACGCGGACTTCGGCATCGTGCGCGGCGATGCGACTGCCCTCGCCCTCCGTGACGATTCGGTTGACGCCGTCGTGTTCGACGCGCCGTACGGTCGCCAGTCGAAAATCGCGAACCTCGACCTCGCGGACCTCGTAGCCGGTGCGCTCGCGGAAGCGAGGCGCGTCGGAGAGAAGTGCGTCCTCGTCGCGGACCGCCCGTGGGCCGAGGAAGCGCGAGCGGCTGGCTGGGAAGTCACTCACTCGTTCGAGCGGTACGTTCACGGCACGCTGACCCGCCACATTCTCGTGCTCGAATAAAAGCTGGCCACGTGGTCAGGACATGTCGCCGGGGTCGTCCGACTTGTAGCGTTCCCACATCTGCTTGAAGAACTCGTCGCCGGTGAGCTTGTAGAGCTTGTCTATCTGGATGAGGTGGACGCCGTGGTAGTAGTCGTTGCCACGGTACGGGTCCGGATACCGGTCGGTCTGGCCGAGTTGCCAGCGCCGGTAGCCGTCGAGTCCGTAGTAGCTCACTTCACCGGGGACGCGCCAGTGGTCGGCGTAGTTCTGCACCGTGGTGAGCGTGGCGTCGAGGAGTAACTTCGCCTCCGCAGATTCGGTGTGCAGCCAGTAGTCGTACAGCCCCCAGATGCCGATACACTTGCCGTTTATAACGTGCGTCGGCGGTTCGAAGGGATACTCCTCGACCCAGTAGTAGCCGTTTGGGTCGACCATCGTCGTCCACGGGCCGTCAGTGGTCCGCTTTACGGACTTGAACGTCTGGAACACCCGCTCTGCTAAGTCCAGGTACTTGTCGTCGCCCGTGAGCTCGTGGAAGTAAGTGTATGCAGAGAGGCCGACGCCCTGGCACATTCCCGAGTACCACGGCGCTTTCAGGTCGGCGCTCGACCCCGCCTTGTCGAGACGATACGAGAAGTAGATGCCGTCGTTTGGGCCAATCGCGGCGTCGTCTACGAGCGCCTGGGAGAACTCCTCTGCGCGGTCGAGGTAGCCCTGTTTTCCGCTTTCGCGATAACAGTGCAGGCAGCGAAGCAGCCAACGTGTCGTCCGGAGCGGAAAGTGACCGGTGTGGTCGCCGACCGTCGCCGGGATGAGGTCGGGCAGTTCGTTGACCTGTGAGACGGTTTTGTCACACTGTGGCTTCGCGTCACGGTACTGCCCGAAGAACTGAGGACGTTCTTCGTAGGGCAGTTCGCGATACGTGAACTCGGTGCGCTTTATTGGGACGCCGTTTACGGCTTCTTCGACCGGTTCGGGCGTTTCTGTCTCCGTCTCTGTGGCCGTCTCAGTCTGTGGGGTTGCGGTCGACGTCGCTGCCGGGGTGTTCGTCGAAGTGGTCGCAGGCCCGTCCTGTCGCCACTTTTCGAACCCGGAGGTGATGTCCATGCACCCCGCGAGGCCGAGTGACGCGCCGAGCGCGAGCAGGTGTCGTCGAGACGGTCGAGGACCACGCTTGGAGGGCTGGTCGCTCATGCTACACGCACTCCTTGGTCGCGAACCGCGACTGTGCTGTCAATCCTGTGTCGTATCTGTCCGTCCCCACCAGGGTACCGAGAACCTGGAGGGAGGTTCGTCGGCCACTCGTCAACATCACCGTGTGTAACCGCGAGTCCGAGTAAATGTCTTTTGGTCAATAATTCACGTACGCTAACCATATAGGTCGGCTGCACAATGTATAAAAACCAGCGGAAAGAGCTGTGTTACACTCTTTTAGACTGAACGTTCTGTCATTTGTGTCAGTGTGCCAACCCAGAATTTTTGATAAACGGTTTCGACCAAAAAAAATGCTGTACGGGCTGCGCGCTCCTCACACGCGCGGGCAAGCCTTTAGCCGTCGCCTGTCATCGTTCTGAATAATGACGGGCGTTTCGTCCACCCGCCGTCTTCGGATGCTCTTGCTCATCGCCACGGCGGAGCTTTTGATAATGTCGCTGTGGTTCTCGGCGACGGCGGCGGCCCCGGAACTCGCCGCGGCGTGGGACCTCACGCCTGCGGAGACGGCGTGGCTCACGAACGCCGTCCAACTCGGCTTCGTCACCGGGGCACTCCTCTCTGCGGCGTTCACCATCTCCGACGTGATTACGCCGAAGTACCTCGTCGCCGGTGCGGCCCTCGTCGGCGCGGCGGCAACCGCCGCCATCGCCGCGTTCGTCGAATCGCTCCTTCCCGCCGTCGTCCTGCGCTTCCTGACCGGCATGATGCTCGCCGGCGTCTACCCACCGGGGATGAAACTCATGGCCGGGTGGTTCCGCGCCGGGCGGGGCATGGCCGTCGGCGTTCTGGTCGGGGCGCTCACCGTCGGCTCGGCCCTGCCCCACCTCATCCGCGTCATCGGCGGTGTCGACAACCCGCGACTCGTCCTCTTCGGCGCGGCGGGCGTCGCCACCGTCGGCGCAGCCCTCGCGCTGTTCGTGACCGAAGGCCCCTACCAGTCGCCCGCCGCCCCGTTCGACCCGCGCGCCGTCGTCCGCATTCTTCGTGACCGTCCGACCCTGCTCGCGAACGGCGGCTACTTCGGCCACATGTGGGAACTCTACGCCGTCTGGACGTGGATTCCCGTCTTCCTCGTCGCCAGCCTCGCCGCCGGAACCCCCGGCTCACAGCGAACCGCCGGCCTGCTCGCCTTTGGCACCATCGCCATCGGCGGCGCGGGCGCAATGGTCGCCGGCCTCGCCGCAGACCGCCTCGGTCGAACCACGGTCACGAGCGTCAGTATGGGCGTGAGCGGCCTGAGCTGTCTCGCCGCCGGGTTCGTCTTCGGCGCACCGCTCTGGATTCTCGCGCCGTTCGTCCTCCTCTGGGGATTCACCATCGTCGCCGACTCCGCCCAGTTCTCGGTCGCGGTCACGGAACTCGCCGAATCGAGTTACGTCGGGACGGCGCTCACCCTCCAGACCGCCCTCGGCTTCCTGCTCACTATCGCCTCGATTCAACTGGTTCCTGTCCTCGTGGACCTCGTCGGCTGGCAGTGGGCGTTCGCCCCACTCGCGATTGGGCCACTGCTCGGCACGCTCTCCATGTTGAGACTTCGGCTGCGCCCGGAGGCGACGCGATTGGCTGGTGGGAAAAAGTGAGCGACTACCGCCCTATCTCAGCGAGCAGGTGCGAGATGTGAATTCGGTCGCTCGTCCCCTCCGCCAAATCCATATCAATCTCACCGGCAATCTCGTAAAGCCGAGCCAGATTATCGCCGCTGTAGCGCGACCGCGCCACCCCGAGGATGTCCTGTAAAATTTCACTGCCACTGTAGCCCTCGTCTACGAGCAGGTCGTCGAGAATTTTGCGCGCGTCCGTGAACTCCCGCTTTTCGGCCTTCGCGACCATCGTCTCGACCTGCTCTTTGTTGCCAATCTCGCCGAGTGCCTCATAGGCGGTCTGCATGGTGATTTCACCAGCGTCTTCGAACGTGGTCTGTGCGCCGAGGATGGCCTTGCGCAGGTCACCACCGCCGTAGCCAGCGAGGTACTGGATGCCGTCTTCCTCGTACTCGACTTCTTCGGCTTCGACGATTCGACGCAGGACTTCTGCGCTTTCCTTCGCCGTCGGTGCGCGGACAGGAACCGGGAAACAGCGCGACTTGATGGGCGGAATCAGCTTCGTCGGTTGCCGGGTCGTGACGACGAACTGGGTCGTCTTGTGGTGGCGCTCCATCACCCGTCGCAGCGCCTGCTGGAAGTCCTCGCGGATGGCTTCCGCGTTATCGAGCAGGATGGTCTTGTAGGTGCCCGACACCGGCGCGTAACTCGCAGACTCCTTGAGGACGTGGTTTATCATGTCGCGTTTCGGCAGGTCGCTCTTTCCAGTGAGGAAGTGCTCGAAGCGCGGGTCGTTCGTAATCTCCTTTTTGGTTCGGTTGAAGAAGTCGGCGACGTTGATTTCTACCAAATCGTTGTCCGGGTCGTCGTGTGCTTCTCTCGCGAGCGCACGCACGGCGGCGGTCTTCCCGCTGCCCTGTGGGCCGTGCAGAACGAGGTTAATCGGCTCGTCTACGGCCCGCGTGAGGTAGTCGCGGACCTCCGGCTGGGGGAGGTCTGAGAGTGCCGGCGCGTGCGTATCGGTCCACAGCGGCCCGTCCATTACCGCATAGAAGGAAATGTGGGGGTAAGAATCGGTCGATTATGCGAGCGGGGCGAGGGAGTCGCTCGATACGCCTGCAGTCCCTTCGAGCGAAACGTCGAGTTCGCCTTCGGCCTCGCCTGACGTCGCTTCGACGTTCACCTCGGACCCGACGGGGACGGTGAACGAGACGGTTCCGTCTTCGCCGGTCGTTCCGGCGGCTTCGCCGTTGACCGTGACGTTTGCGTTCGCGACGGGTTCGCCGGCCTGCGTCACTTTCACGGTGGCTTCTTCGCCGGCGACGGCGTCGCCGACGAGTTCGAGCGACAGGTCACCGTCTGCGCTGTCGGTTTCCTCGTCACCCTCGTCGCTCCCGATGTCGGTGTACGGGACGTTCACGCCGGACTCCTTCACGACCGGTTGGATGACGTATTTGCCGCTGTTGCCCGCCGAACGGACGGAGATGTCGTAGACGAAGTCCACCTCGGATTCGGCGTCGAGCGTGAACTCGGACTTGATTTTGAGCGTGTCGCTCGGGAGTTTCACCGACACTTCCTCACCGTCTTTGAGCGTTCCGTCCACGTCGGAGATGTGGAGGCGAACCTCGGTGTAGGTGCCGGATTCGAGGTCGAAGGCGGCGAGCTTCTGTGCGTTCTCACCCTGTAGCTCGGTCAGGTCGAAGGTCTTCGAATCGACCTCGTAGGTCTCCCAGCCGGAGTCGTCACCGTCTTCTGACTCGGTTTCCGTGGTTTCTGTCTCGGCTTCGGTTTCCGTCTCGGTTGTCGTGTCGGCCTGTGTGGTCGCCTCGGCCGAGGTCGTTTCAGCCGTGGTCGTTGCAGTCTCAGCCGTGGTCGATTTCTCGTCGTCGCCTCCGTCGTCACTCCCCGCCTTACGGAACGACACCGCATCGACGGTCACGTTCAGGTGCGAGAACGCGGAGATGGCGTTCTCCTGGTCGGAGATGAAGAAGTTGACCGTCCCCGTCTCGGATGGGTCACCGTCTCCCGCTGCCGTCGTGGTGTCGTCGGCTGGTCCCATGCCGCCGGTGCAGCCAGCGAGCACGAGCATGGCTGCCACCAGCAGCGAACCAATCAGTTTTGTAGACATACAATGTTTTCAAAAACTCTCTGACTGATAAGAACTCGCCTTCGAACAACGATTTCGTCGCGACCGGGTTGCGACCGGTTTCGCCTGACTTACGGCCCGTTTCCGAAGCGCGTTTAATGCTTCACCGCCCAAATTCGGGCCATGCGCGTGACGTTTCTCGGAACGAGTGGGGCGGTGCCGACCACCGAGCGCAATCCCAGTGCGCTGATGGTCAACCGCGAAGGCGAGCGATTGCTGTTCGACGCCGCCGAAGGCACCCAGCGACAGATGATGCGCTTTGGAACCGGTTTTGCCGTCTCTCACCTCTTCGTCACGCACCTCCACGGGGACCACGTCCTCGGGATCCCCGGCCTCGTCCAGACGTGGGATTTCAACGGCCGCGACGACCCGCTCACCATCCACACGCCGACGGGAACCCGCCGCGAGATTCGCAACCTCGTCGAAGCCACGGGCGCACGCCCCTCCTACCCCGTCCACATCAACGAAGTCGAACCGGACGAGGTCGCCCACGGGGGCGAGGAGTACGAAGTCAGAACCTTCGAAACAGACCACCGCACCACCTCGGTCGGTTACGCCCTCGTCGAAGAAGACCGCAAAGGGCGGTTCAACCGCGAGCGCGCAGAGGAACTCGGCGTCCCCGTCGGGCCGCTGTTTCAGGAACTCCACGCGGGCAACCCCGTCGAACTCGACGACGGCACGGTCGTCGAACCGGAACAGGTTGTCGGCGAACCCCGCCCCGGCCGCCGCGTGGTCTACACCGGGGACACTCGCCCCGCCCAGAGCGTCGTCGAGGCCGCGACGGACGCAGACCTGCTCATCCACGACGCGACGTTCGACGACGAACGCGCCGACCGCGCCCGCGAGACGGGTCATTCGACTGGCACCGAGGCGGGCGAAGTCGCTCAGCAAGCCGGCGTCAAACGCCTCGCGCTTACGCACATCTCTTCGCGCTACGCCGGGAACGCCGGGGCCATCCACAGCGACGCTGTTGCCGCTTTCGACGGTGACGTGTTCGTCCCTCACGACGGGCAAACCGTGGATGTCCCCTACCCGGATGACTGAGGCACGGCGAACCGTCGGCGTCATTCTCGCCTGGCAAGTCGCCGCGAGCGTCTGCTACTACAGCGTGTTCGCCGCCACCGGACTCATCCAGTCTGGATTCGGGCTCTCTAAGTTCTCCCTCGGTATCGTCGTCTCGACACTCACTCTCGGGTACACCCTGTTTCTGTTCCCGATGGGGGCGGCCGTGGACGGCCTCGGCGAGAAACGCGTCATGATCGGCGGCCTCGTCGCCCTCGCGCTCGGCGTCCTCGGCGTCACTCTCGCCTCCTCGTTCGCCTTCCTGCTGGGGGCGGTGTTCGCGCTCGGGGCGGCCTACGCCTCGGCCATGCCCGCGACCAATCGCGCCATCGTCGAGGGCGTCCCTGATTCCCATCGCAATCTCGCTCTCGGCGTGAAACAGGTCGGCGTCTCCGCCGGGGCCGGGGCGAGCGCGCTCGTCGTCACCGGCCTCGCCGCACGCGCCGGCGTGCCATGGGACGCCGGGTTCTACGTCGCTGCCGGCCTCGCGTTCTTCGTGACCGCCGCGTTCTCGCGGGGCTATCCCAACGAGCACGACGGTTCGGGCACCATCTCGATTCCGGACGTGCGCGGCCTCGCCGACAATCGCGCCTACGTCCTGCTCATCGTCGGTGGCCTCTTTCTCGCGGCGACACTGTTCACGATGACCGGCTACCTCGTCCCCTACCTCACCGAATCCGTGTCGATTTCCGTGGGGGTTGCGGGCCTCACCCTCGCGCTCGTGCAGGTGATGGGGAGCACCGGTCGGGTGGCCTTTGGCGGCCTCGCAGACCGCCTCCCGGGTGACCCCGTGAACGCCAGCGCCCTCATCATGGTCGTGCTCGCGATCTGCTCTGCGGCGCTGTTCTTCGTCCTGCCGATGATGGACGCCCGCTTCGCCGCCATCGCCGTGTTCGCCCTGCTCGGCCTCTCCGTCCTCGGGTTCACGGGTCTGTACCACGCCTCTGTGACGATGCTCGTCGCACCGAGCGAGGTGGGGGCGGCGACCGCCGGCGCACAGACCGCGCTCAACTCCGGCGCGCTCGTCATCCCACCGCTCTTTGGCTACGTCGCGGACGCGAGCGGCTACGCCGCCGGGTGGCGCGTGCTCGTCGTCTTCGCCCTGCTCGCGGCCGTCTTCTTCGGCGGCGTCGTCAAGCAAACCGCGTGAAGTGAACCCCCCCATTCGCTGTACTGTCGTCTGTAAGCACTGAAGAATCCGACACCAGCGGGTGTCGAGTATCGTGAAAACGTTACAGACGACAGTATAAGTCACATGACGCCCTACCCAAGTGTGTGAGTACTCGAACGAGTGCCCTCGACGCCCTGATTTTCGGGGTCGACGTGCAAAGCGGCGACATCCGGGGTGATGCGCCTTCCTTCGCCCTCGTCGCCTTCGAAGGAGAGTCGCTCGACCGCGACGTCGTCACTTTTCGCAAGCTCTGTCGGCTCATCCAACGCGAGAAGCCGGCCATCGTCGCGACTGACAACATGTACGAACTCGCGGCGGACAAGGACGCCCTCGTCCACTTCCTGCAGGAACTCCCGAGCGAGACGAAACTCGTCCAGGTGACCGGCGACGAGCGCCCGGAACCGCTCTCTCGGGTCGCCGCCCGTCACGGCGTCCCCTACGGCAAGGACCCGATGAAGGAGGCGGAGGCCGCTGCCCGCCTCGCCGCCGCGAACGTGGGGTACGAAGTCTCTGCGTTCACCAACACGACGCGAATCAAGGTCTCGCGGGGCCGCTCGACCGGCAAGGGTGGCTGGAGCGAAGACCGCTTCACGCGGCGGATTCACGGCGCGGTCCGCACCCGGTCCCGTGAGGTCGAAGCCACGCTCAAGGACGTTGGCCTCGACTTCGAGAAGGACGTTACCGAAAAATACGGGGGGTACGCGAACGCCGTCTTCCGGGTCGAAGGCCGCCCGGACGAGATTCCGGTGACGACCCACCGCTCTGGCGACGTGCGCGTGGAGATGGAGCGCGAGCGACGCGACGGCATCGAGTTTCGGCCGCTCGCAAAGCGACGCGACCACGTCCTCGTCGGTATCGACCCCGGCACGACCACGGCGGTGGCCATCGTCGGCTTGGACGGCGAAGTGCTCGACGTCCTCTCTACGCGCACCGCGGACACCGCTGACGTCATCGAGTGGATCATCGAACACGGGCGGCCCATTCTCGTCGCCGCCGACGTGACGCCGATGCCCGAAACAGTCGAGAAGATACGCCGGAGTTTCAACGCGGCGGCGTGGGTTCCACAGCGCGACCTCCCTGTCGACGAAAAACAACACCGGACGCGCCAGGAGGGATACGACAACGACCACGAACGCGACGCGATGGCCGCGGCGTTGTTCGCCTACGACGCCCACGAAGACCAGTTCGACCGCATCGCGAAGAAGGTGCCCGCGCCCGTAGACCGCGGCGAAGTAACCGCACGGGTAGTGGCCGGCGGCGAGTCGGTGGAGGGCGTTCTCGACGACCTGCTGGCGGAAGACGACTCGGAAGAGCAGCAGTCAGAACACACCGAACGTGAACTGACCAAAGAGGAAAAGCGCATCAAGCGCCTCGAAGCGCAGGTCAACCGCCTCCAATCGCACGTCGAGGACCTTCGGAACACGATTGCCACGAAAAACGAGCGGGTACAGGAGTACGAGAAAGAACTCTCGACGGCCCGCCGCGAGGAGCGAAAAGAAGCCAGAGAGCGCCGCGAAATAACCCGTCTCGAACGCGAGACAGACCGTCTGAAACGCGAACTCGCCACGGAAAAAGAGACGAGCGAGAAGTTGCGCGACAAACTGGAGCGCCTGAAAGAACTCTGGCGCATCGACCACTCGAACTTCGCAGACGTTGCCGCGGAGAACGAGGACCTCGTGTCGGTAAAGCCAATCGCGCAGTTCACGAAGGGAGCCATCGCCGACACGCAAGAACGGTACGGCCTCGCAAAGGCGGACGTGATTCTCCTGCGAGACGCGAGCGGCGCGGGCCGGAGCACGGCTGAGGCGCTCGCGGCGACCGAACCGCGCGTCGTGCTCAAGTACGGGATGCTCTCTGATGCTGCCGACGCGGTACTGTTTGAACACGACATCCCCGTCGGGTCTGCGGAGGAAGTGTCAATTCAGGAGATTGACGACCTCGCGGTGGCGCGTGAAAGCGACGTCGAAGCGGTCATCGACGCCTGGAACGAGCGCGCAGAAGAACGCGAAAAGGCACAGCAGGAGGCGATGATAGACCGTCTCATCAGCGAACATCGTGCCGGTCACGGTGAGAGTGACTGAGGCTTGTACTTTCCGTGTGTCACTTATAGTCACGTTTAACCGTACCACTCCCTAAATGAGTATGCTACTCCGAGATGTGTGTCACTTTGTCCACTGTGGAGTGGCAGAAGGCGCCGGAAACGGCCCCTCCCCCCTACCCCACCTTCCGTACCGCAATAGAGGCACCTCTCTCCCGGAGAGGTATCACCTGCTATGCCAGCCGTGGCAACAAATAATATGCCTATGTAATTAGGTTCGTGGTCTCGTCAGTGTCGTCACCGAAGAACGCAGAGAAGCGTTTGCGGAGTGCGGCCCGGAGATGCTGGTGGAACGTCGCCGAGGAGATACCCATCGACGCTGCGATTTCCTCAGCCGTCGAGCCCCGCGGCCAGTCGAAGTAGCCCGCGTAGTAGGCTGCTCTGAGCGCCGAGCGCTGGCGGTCGGTGAGCTGCTCGTCGAGTTTGTGCCTGAACTCGCGGGTGGTCTCGACGGGGTTGTCGCGTTCTCGCTTGGCGACGAGTTTCGCGTCAGGGTACAGGTCGCGGACGGCGTTGACAGCCGCTCTGACGTCGGCGTCTGGTGGGAACTCGACGCGAATGCGACTCACGCCCCGGTCTGCGACGGTTGCGGAGATGTGCCCACCGAGGTCCATCAACGACTTGACCGCTGACGGGGAGAAGACGACGAACTCGAACAGCGTCTCCTCGTCGTCCTTGCGGATGAGCCGGCACTGTTCGATTTCGGGAAACTCACCGGCCAGCGATTCGATGGTTTCGGCCGTTGCCCCCGTGATGCCACAGTAGAGCAACAGGCTCCCGTCGCGGCCAGCCACCATCTGCTTGAATTGGATTCTACAGTCACCGTCCTTCGAGAGACGGGCGAACACAGCGTCCCGGTTCGTGAGTTCGAATTCGAGTTCGATGACCGAGTTCGAGAACAGTAGCCGTCGCGCCTGAATCGCGTTGATGGCGTAGCCGATGCTCTCGCCGAGTTCGGTGAGCACGTCGAGTTCGCGCTCGGCGAAGGCTGCTTCTCGAGTGGACGCAACGACGAGCACTGCGTAGACGGTTTCGTCGTAGCGAAGCGGGATGGCGACGGCCGACTCGCCGCCGAGTCGCAGCGATTCGGCGCGAATCGACTCCGGAATCGACTCGGTGGCCGCGACGTCGGGTTCGAACATCAACTCCCCCGTCGTGAGCGCCATGGTGGACGGCCAGGATTCGGACCGTTCGGGATGGTTTGTCGCGAGTCGTTCGAGGGTCGCAAAGTAGCGGTCGTCGACCCCGGCCCGCGCCCGGGGGACCAACCCGACGCCGCTGCTGTGGCGCTCGCCAATCCAGGCGAAGGCGTACAGCCCAGACTTCACGATACAGTCACAGACCGCCTGCTCTATCTCTCCGCGCGTGGTCGCGGACACGAGCGACCGGTTGATGTCGCGGATGATGCGGTTTATCTGATTGACCGTCTCTAACTCCTGGGTCTGGGTTTCGAGGACCTGCTCGCGTCGTTTCGCCTCCGTGATGTCCTCTACCGAGACGACCACGAACGCGACGGAGCCGTCCTCGTCGAAGATAGGCGAGGCGCTCAGCGAACACCAGAACAGCTCGTCGTCGTTTCGAGGAACCTGATAGGCCTGATTGTATATCGGTTTGCCCGTGAGAATGGCCTGGCGAATCGGGAGTTCTGCTTTCGGGACGTGGTTTCCGTCTTCGTCGTACACCGGCCACTCTTGCAGCTCGCTCGCCCCCTTGAGTATCTCGGCTTTCGTCGCACCCAGCAGGTCAGCGAGGCGGTCGTTGACGCGGACGATTCGAGCGTCTCCATCGAAAACAGCGATACCGACCGGACTGGTTTCGAGAATCTTTGACGTTATCGCTTCTGACTGGGCGACGTCGGTGTCGCGCGTCACTAGTAACACTCGGAGATTCCTGCTGATAAATGTACCTGCCAACTGTCATCTATCACGAAACGATACCGTCACAACCGCCAACGGGACGAGCCAGCAAGTATTTGCTTTCCGTCCGCAGAGACTGTGTATGGTCTCGTTTCCGTTCGCGGGAGGCCCTGACCTCGCGGTGCTGGTGGTGTTCTTTCTGGTCTGCAACACCGTATTCGCAATCGCTGCCGGTCGGTACGTCTACCGCGACGCACATCGCAGGGGGAAATCCCGCGCACCAGTCTGGGGGCTGCTCGTCGGTGCGCTCTTCCTGGTCAACGTGCTAACCGGCGCGTTCGGCCTGTTCGCGTACCTCTTCTCCCGCAGTTAGAACATTTCACCCATCCCGAATGCGGAGAGCATCCCGGAGACGAGTCCCTTCGCGACGAGTCCGACACCCGCGAGTACGAGTGCGAGCCCGGCGGCGACGAGTGGGTTTGCGTAGGCGATGACGCCGAGGCCGACGACCAGTAACAGGAGGCCAACGAGGCCGCCCGTTCCGAGTTTATCCAACATACGCGGGGAGTGCACGGCCTGCCCTCTTAAGTGCGGTGATGGCGGCTCAGAACGTATCGACGACCGGAATCCCGACCGACTCGTAGGTTCCGAGGGCCGCCAGCTTCTCCGGCACCTCGTCGAGGGAGACGGTTTCAGAGACGATTTTGCCGGGGTTTACGCTCCCACTTGCAATCATCCGGAACACCTCGTCGTAGCGGTTTGGCTGCATCCCGAACGCGCCGTAAATCTCCTTTTCGCCCATCGCGATGGCGTCGATTGGCAGGGCGATTTCGCCGCGCTCTTCGCTCGTGGTCAGGCCAATCTGGAGATGCTGGCCGCCCTTAACGAGGCAGTTTACCGAGTTCCGGCAGGTCTCTGCGATGCCAAGGGCGTCCACCGAGACGTGTGCGCCGCCCCCGGTACGCCGTTTTATCTCGCGAGGGACGCTGTCTACGTCCGTCGCGTTCACCGTCTCGTGGGCGCCGAGTTCTCGCGCTCGGTCGAGCTTCTCTGCGCCGATGTCGACGGCGACGACGTTCGCACCGAGGGCCGCCGCGATGTGGACCGCAGAGAGGCCGACGCCGCCACAGCCGTGAACCGCGACCCAGTCGCCGGGAGCCACGTCCACGCGGTGGGCGAGACCGTGAAACGCCGTGGCGAATCGACAGCCGAGGGCCGCAACCGCCGTCGGGTCCACACCCTCGGGGAGCAACACGGCGTTGTGGTCCGCATCGGGGATGGTGAAGCGTTCTGCGAACGCGCCCTGTGCCGGTCCGACGAAACCGAGCGGGACGATGTTCTCACAGATATTCGCCCGGCCCGCCCGGCAGTGCGGACAGGTTCCGTCCGAGAGGTTGAACGGGGTCGTTACCCGGTCGCCCTCGCTGAACTGGGTGACTTCCTCGCCGACCTCCGCAATGATACCGACCGGTTCGTGGCCGAAAATTTGCCCCGGTTTCGGCGTCACGCCGACCCAGTCCCAATCGCCCTGCCAGGCGTGCCAGTCCGACCGGCAGATGCCACAGGCTTCCGTCTCCACGACCACGCCATGAGGCGGGCACGTCGGCGCATCGACCTCTTCTACGGTGAGCGGTTCGCCCACTCCCTGAAACACTACTGCGCGCATTGGTATCAGTCATCGTAGCGAGCGGTTAAGTGTGCTGCACGCGGCAGTTCGGATCTGCCGAAGGTTGCAACTGTTAAATGGCCTGCCGATAAACAGGCCCCCATGAGCGAGAACGAGAGCAACGAGGGCCGGAAGAACCTCCGGATGCCCGACGACGGAGAAGTGTTCGCCATCGTGACGGATATGCTCGGCGCGAACCGTGTGAAAGTGCGGTGCATGGACGGCGTCGAGCGGACCGCTCGAATTCCCGGTCGAATGCGAAAGCGCGTCTGGATTCGCGAAGACGACGTGGTTATCGTCGAGCCCTGGGACTGGCAAGACGAGAAGGCCGACATCGTCTGGCGCTTCGAGAAGGCAGACGCAGACCAGTTGCGCCGCGAAGGCCACATCACGGCCTGACACGCCCGGAGCACCACCGCTTTTACGGTTCCACCCCGTACGCTCCGGTAGATGAGCGACGACCACGGCCTCGTTGACACCGAGATGGCCGACACAGACGAGTGGGAGGAAATCCACGTCGAAGACAGCGAGGCCGACCGCATCGCAAAGAGCCACGACCGCGACTTCGAGGAGTTCGCGATTCGGCTCAAGGACACAGAGCAGTTCAAAGTAGAGGGGGCTGTGTTCGACGATGCGACGCTCGCCGCACTCTACAAACTCGTTCAAGACGGCTACATCGACGCCTTCGGCGGGCCGATTTCGACCGGCAAGGAGGCGAACGTCTACCTCGCAGACGGCCCCGACGGCGAAATCGCGGTGAAGGTGTACCTCATAAACACGAGCAACTTCCGCCAGATGCGTGACTATCTGGAGGGCGACCCACGTTTCGAGGGCATTGGCAACCAGAAACGCCAGGTCGTGATGGCGTGGGTGAAAAAGGAGTTCGCGAACCTCAGGCGGGCGAAGGAAGCGGGCGTTCGCGTCCCGAACCCCATCGCCGTCGAACGCAACGTGCTCGTGATGGAGTATCTCGGCCAGGGCGACGACCGCGCCCGCCGGCTCGGCGAAGTTCACATCGAGAACCCCGAAACCGCCTTCGAGGTCGTCCGTGAGTACATGTGCCGTCTCTACGATTCCGGTCTCGTCCACGGCGACCTCTCTGAGTACAACATCGTCGTCCACGAGGGCGAACTCACCATCATCGACCTCGGACAGGCGGTCACCGTCCACCACCCGAACTCCCGCGATTTCCTCGAACGCGACTGTCGGAATATCGCGAACTTCTTCGCCCGCCAGAGCGTCGACACCGACGGAACATCCCTGCTCGCACACGTCACCGAGCAGGAACGCTAAAGTTCTCACGGCAACTTCTTTCTCGCATGGAGTCCGCTTTCGACTGGCGCTGGCCCGGTTCGAGAGCGGACAGTTTCGCCTGTGCAGGCGTCGCGGCCTAACCCGACAGCCCGCCCGTCGACGGCTCCCTCGCTCTCTTTTCGCACCGTCTTCAGACCACCAGCGACGCACCCACAATGCCAGCATCCAATTCCGTCACCCCGTACGCCGTCTCCGGCGAGGTCGATTACGAGAAACTCCTTGCCGAGTTCGGCGCAGACGCACTGACTACAGACCACCTCGAACACTTTCCACAGCCGGTTCACCCGCTCGTTCGCCGTGGGGTGTTTTACGCCCACCGCGACGTAGACCGTTACCTCGCTGCCGCGAACGCCGGCCAGCACCACTCTATCGTCACCGGCATCGGACCTTCCGGACCGATGCACCTCGGCCACATCCAGGTGTTCTCCCTCGCACAGCACCTGCAAGACCAGACCGGCGCGACGGTCTACATCCCGCTTTCGGACGACGAGAAGTACTTCGCGAAGGACCAGACCCTCGCGCAAGGGCGCGCCTACACGCGAGACAACCTCAAGGACCTGCTCGCCGTCGGGTTCGACCCCGAGAACACCCGTATCCTCGTGGACACGCAGGACGCGGACGTGGTGTACCCCGCGGCCGCCGCGTTCGCGAAGCACCTCACGCCCGCCACCATCTCGGCGACGTACGGCGACCCGCCGAACATCGGCCTTGGGTTCTACCCGGCGGTGCAGGCCGCCCACCTCGTGCTCCCGCAACTCGTCCACGGCGCACATCCGACGCTCGTCCCGATTGCCGTAGACCAGGACCCTCACGTCCGCCTCTGTCGGGACGTGGCCGACCTGCAGAAGGTCCCCGTGTCGAAACCGGGAGCGCTCCTCGGGAAATTCCTCCCGAGTCTCGCCGGGCCGGGGAAGATGAGTTCGAGCGACGACGCCCCCTCGATTCGCCTCACCGACGACCGGGAGACGGTGACCGAGAAACTCCAGCAGTACGCCTTCTCGGGCGGGCAATCGAGCCTCGATGCCCACCGCGAACAGGGCGGCAATCCCGAAATCGACGTGGCGTTCCAGTACCTGCAGGCGTTCTTCGAACCCGACGACGGCGAACTCGACCGCCTCGCCCGCGAGTACCGTTCGGGAGAGTTACTGAGCGGCGAACTGAAGCAGTACGCCGCGGACAAGATTGCGAACTTCCTCTCCGCCCACCAGTCGCGACGGCCGTCGGACGCGGAACTGGACGAACGACTCGCCCCCTTTAGATTGACCGCGGACGAGCGCCGAGCCGCGCTCGCTGCCCTCGGTCTCTGACGGCGAAACGCTGTTATTCGAGAGTGGCGTTGTGCCGTCATGAACGACTCACGCGCGGACACGCGACCGGACGAGGCGTTCGCGCTGCTCGGCAACGAGACGCGCGTCGCCATCCTGCGTGAACTCGCAGACGCCTCGGACACGCCGCTCTCGTTTTCTGCACTTCGCGAGCGGGTGGGAATGCGCGACAGCGGGCAGTTCAACTACCACCTCGGCAAACTCACTGGTATCTTCATCGATAAGGTCGATGCCGGCTACCGCCTGCGCTATGCCGGGGCGCACGTCATGGGCGCGATTCTGGCGGGTGCCTACGAGCAGGCCGCGACCGTGGGGCCGTTTTCGCTCGACGACCCGTGTCCGGTCTGCGGCGGGACACTCGAATTTTCCTACGAGGACGAACGGGCGCTGGTCGTTTGTGCCGACTGTGACCGGACGACCCTCCAGAGTTCGGTTCCTCCCGGTGTCTTCGACGGCTACGACCCTCACGAGTATCCGATGGTGTACGACCGCTGGATTCGCTCGAAGGTCAGGAGCGTTATCGATGGGTTCTGTCTCTCGTGCGAGGGGCGGTCTATCCCCGAGGTGTTGCTCGACCCGGAGGAGTTCGGCACGGACGACCGGATGGTGCGATTCACCTGCGTGCGGTGTGATGGAACGGTCTACATGACGATTCCCGAGGCGCTCGTCACCGACCCGGCAGTCGTCGCCTTCCACCACGAACAGGGTGTCGCCCTCGACGCCGAACCGACGTGGCGACTCGAGTGGCTCGACGATACCACCGTCGAGACGGTTTCGACCGACCCGCTTCGGCTTCGCGTCACGGGTCACGTCGGGGACGGCACGCTTCGGGTGACCATCGACGACTCGCTCACGGTTCTCGAAACGACGCGCGACGGGTAGCCCTCGCGACGATTACAGAAGCGCGTTTCTGCAACTGGTCGGACAGAAATGTATTTCTGCGACCATTTATTCGCCAGTCGTTCGTCCCTTCGTCCGTGCATCCGCTCCTGCGAAACGGCCCGTTCGTCCGCCTCATGACGGGCCGACTGGTGACCAACGCCGGAGACAGTCTCTACTACATCGCGGCGATGTGGCTCGTCTATTCGCTCACGGGGTCTGCGTTCTACACGGGGCTGGCCGGCTTTCTCACGATGCTGCCCGGCGCGTTCCAGTTTCTCGCCGGACCGCTCGTCGACCGCGTTTCGATTCGCCGCGTCCTCGTGACGACGCAGGTGATTCAGGGCGTTCTGGTGCTCACGATTCCGCTCGCCCACTACACCGGCCACCTCACCGTCTGGTTCGTGCTCACGGTGATGCCCGTCCTCGCCTCGCTCAACCAGCTCGTCTACCCCGCCCAGATTACCGCCCTCCCGCGACTCGTGGACGACGAGCACCTCGTCCCCGCGAACTCGGCGTTCTCTTTTGCTTATCAGGGGGTCGACCTCGTGTTCAACGCCGTCGGCGGCATCGTCGTCGCCGTGTTCGGCGCGGTCACGCTGTTTCTCGTGGATTCGGTGACCTTCGCCGCGGCAGCTCTGTTGTTCTTCTCGGTTCGCGTGCCCCCTGCTGAAGACGCAGACGCCACCGAATCACCCCTGCAGACGTATCTTACGGACCTCCGCGAGGGTATCGCGGCGCTCCGGGCGTCCCCGCTGTTCCTCCTGATTCTCGGCGCGGTGGTCGCGAACTTCGCCTTCGGCGGCTACTTCGCCGTGCTCCCCGCCTACGCGGACACGCTCGGTAACTCCGCGGCGTACGGCCTGCTGCTCGCCGCCTTATCCGCGGGGATGCTCGCCGGGGCGCTCGGCGCGGGGACGGTAGACCACTTCGCGTTTGGCCGACTCATCGTCGTCTCGTATCTACTCTCGGGCGTACTCTGGGTGCTCGCCGTCCTCGCCCCGTCGCTCGCGCTGACCGCGGCCCTGTTTGCGGTTGCGGCCGTGCCCATCGGCGCGACGAACGTCCTCGTCATGACGCTCGTCCAGACGAGCATGCCCGAGCGACTCGTCGGGCGGGTCACGTCTGTCCTCGTGAGCATGGCGACGGTGGCGACACCCTTCGGCGCACTCCTCGGTGGGGCGGCGGCGGATGCCTCCGGCCCGACGGTCGTCATGCTCGCTACGGGCGTCTCGTTCGTCTTCGTCGCCGGCTACGTCACCGCCCTGCCGCGGCTTCGAAAACTGGGGCCCATCGGCGACGTGGAGTTCGCTGTTGGGGCCGCTGCCGACTGATTCGTTCCGTGTGCGAAGGCTTAAAACGCCGTGAGAAAGTAGTGAGGCGCATGCAACACGTGAAGATTCCGCAGGACCGCATTGGCGTCCTTATCGGTGAAGGCGGTGCGACGATGCGCGAAATCGAAGCGCGTGCAGAGGTGCGCCTCGACATCGATTCCGAATCCGGGTCGGTGAAAGTCGAGTCGGTTGGCGACCCCATCTCCGGGCTGAAAGGGCCCGACGTGGTGCGTGCAATCGGTCGTGGCTTCTCCCCGGACGACGCCCTCTCGCTGCTCAACGACGATTTGATGATGTTCGACCTCATCGACATCGACGCCCACAGCAGGAACAAAAACGACCTGAAACGCCAGAAAGGTCGGCTCATCGGCGAGGGCGGCCGCACCCGCCAGTTGATGGCCGAACTCTCGGGCGCATCGGTCACCATCTACGGCTCCACCCTCGGCATCATCGGGACGCCAAAGCAAGTGGAAGTCGCCCGGCGGGCCGCCGAGATGATTCTCGACGGCGCTCCCCACGGGACGGTGTACTCCTATCTCGAACGGGCGCACAACGAACTGAAGACTCAGGGGATGGAGTACCACAACTTCTCCGGATAATCCTATTTAAACTCTCGTTTGACACGGCTTCACACACCTCTCGACGGGGTCTGTGTGGTACGATTTCTCACCGGACCGGCAAAAGATTCATATAGAAGCACATTCAATCTGTTGACTGATTATGGCTCAGCGAATGGGCAACCAGCCCCTCATCGTACTTTCGGAGGACAGCCAGCGCACCTCAGGTCGAGATGCGCAGTCGATGAACATCACCGCCGGCAAGGCGGTCGCCGAGGCGGTACGCACGACACTCGGCCCGAAAGGGATGGACAAGATGCTCGTCGATTCGATGGGCTCGGTCGTCGTCACGAACGACGGCGTCACCATCCTCAAAGAGATGGACATCGAACACCCGGCGGCGAACATGATCGTCGAAGTCGCCCAGACTCAGGAGGACGAAGTCGGTGACGGGACGACCACAGCCGTCGTCATCACGGGCGGCCTCCTCCAGCAGGCCGAGGACCTCTTAGAGCAGGACATCCACGCGACCACGCTCGCACAGGGGTACCGCCAGGCCGCAGCCAAGTCCAAGGAGATTCTCGAGAACATCGCCATCGACGTCTCCGAGGACGACGAGGAGATTCTCACCCAGATTGCCGCGACCGCGATGACCGGCAAGGGCGCAGAGAGCGCGAAGGACACGCTCTCGAAGCTCGTCGTCGACGCCGTTCGCGCCGTCGCAGACGAGGACGGTATCGACACGGACAACATCAAAGTCGAGAAGGTCGTCGGCGGCTCCATCGACGAGTCCGAACTCGTCGAGGGCGTCATCATCTCGAAAGAGCGCGTCCACGACAACATGCCGTACAGCGTCGAGGACGCGAACGTCGCAGTTCTCGACCAGGCCCTCGAAATCAAGGAGACGGAAATCGACGCCGAAGTCAACGTCACCGACCCGGCCCAGCTCCAGCAGTTCCTAGACCAGGAAGAGAAGCAACTGAAGGAGATGGTCGACAAGCTCAAAGCCGTCGGCGCTGACGTCGTCTTCTGCCAGAAGGGCATCGACGACATGGCCCAGCACTACCTCGCGAAGGAAGGCATCCTCGCGGCCCGCCGGGTCAAGAAGTCCGACATCAAGCGCCTCGCTCGCGCGACGGGAGCTCGCGTCGTCTCGAACTTAGAGGACATCGAGGAAGCGGACCTCGGCTACGCCGGTTCCGTCGCCCAGCGCGACGTCGGCGGCAAGGACCGCATCTTCGTCGAGGACGTGAAGGAAGCGAAGTCCGTCACGCTGATTCTCCGCGGCGGCACCGAGCACGTCGTCGACGAAGTCGAGCGCGCCATCGAGGACTCCCTCGGCGTCGTTCGCGTCACGCTCGAAGACGGCAAAGTCCTGCCCGGCGGCGCGGCTCCGGAGACGGAACTCGCCCTCGGTCTGCGCGACTACGCCGACTCCGTCGGCGGCCGCGAGCAGCTCGCCGTCGAGGCGTTCGCAGACGCAATCGACGTCATCCCACGCACCCTCGCAGAGAACGCTGGCCTCGACCCAATCGACAGTCTCGTCAATCTTCGCTCGAAGCACGACGCAGGCGAGACGACGACGGGTCTCGACGCTTACACCGGCGACATCATCGACATGCAAGCCGAAGGCGTCGTGGAGCCACTCCGCGTCAAGACGCAGGCCATCGAATCCGCAACCGAAGCCGCGGTCATGATCCTCCGCATCGACGACGTCATCGCCGCAGGCGACCTCTCCGGCGGCCAGGTCGACGGCGACGACGACGACATGGACATGCCACCGGGCGGCGGTGGCATGGGCGGCATGGGCGGTATGGGCGGTATGGGCGGCGCAATGTGAAATTGAGCAGGTAACAATTTCACATGGGCTGTCGAGTATAACTCGGCAAAGCGGCTGAAAATCGTCCCTAGACACCCTACACCCACTACCCCGCGGTTCCAGTACCGACTCGAAAACCAGACATTCTTCTTTCGTCGCCGCGCCGCTAGACGCGGCCACGGTTCCACGGATGGTGCGATTGCTGCCCGGCGAGTCGTGTCAGGTACACGAACAGGCCGAGGCCGGCCACGCCAGCGACGAGTGCGCCGGCGTGGCCGTCCATCGTCAGCACGCCGAACAGGCCGCCGAGAACGAGAAAGACGACGATGCCGATACGGAATCGGGACGTCGCTTGTTCGACCTGTTTTCGCGTCTGTGGGGCGGGAGCCATACCACCGACTTTCATGTCAACTGGCTTAGATGTGAGTGCTGGAAAACGTGACTGTTCGGGAGTCTACTCTTCGATTTCTAAGTCGAACTGCTCGTGCTCTGCGGCGGCGTTGAGCACGACGCTCGTGTTCGACTCTTTGATTTCCGGCTCCACGAGCAGCGCCTTGATTTGCTTGTTCATGTCGTCTGTGTCCTTGAACTTGCCAATCGCGATGATGTCGTGGTCGCCGGTGACTTCGTACACCGAGACCATCTGGCGGTGGGTGCGAAGCTGTTCGGTGATGTCTGGGAGCGCAGACCCTTCGACTTTGAGCTGGATGACGGCGGTGACGCCGTAGCCGAGTTTGTCGTAGCTCACCTTTGGCGTGTAGCCGGTGATGACGCCCTCTTCCTCTAAATTCTTCAGGTGGTTCGAGACGGTGGTCACGGAGACGTCGAGTTCGTCTGCGAGGCTGCGAAGGCTTGCCCGCCCGTCTTTGAGGAGCGCGTTGATGAGTTTGCTGTCGAGATTTTCGTACGTCATATTTGCTATCACTTTCCCCACCCATTAGAATTTTACGAATATCCAATTTTACCCCGCGATTCGGAGAGTTGCGCCGACCATTAGTGTTTTAATGGTTGAGGTAGTCCGAAGGCATGTAAGAGAAAGATGACAAACGAAAATATTGCCCCTGATGGTGGTCTTTCGGCGGAAGCGCAGGCAGTCGTTGACAAAATCGAAGAGAACAACGTAGACTTCCTTCGACTCCAGTTCACCGACATTCTCGGTACAGTGAAAAACGTCGCTGTCCCCGCCTCGCAAGCCGAAAAGGCCTTCTCGGAGGGCATCTATTTCGACGGGTCTTCTATCGAAGGCTTCGTCCGCATTCAGGAATCGGACATGCGTTTGAAACCCGACCCTTCGACGTTCGCGATTTTACCATGGCGCAACACCGAAGAGAGCGCCTCTGCGCGTCTCATGTGCGACGTCGTGGACACCACGACGGACGAACCGTTCAACGGCGACCCACGCTACGTTCTGAAGCAGGCGCTCGACCGCGCGAAGAAGATGGGTTACAAGGTAAACGCCGCGCCGGAACCCGAGTTCTTCCTGTTCGAGGAAGACGAAGATGGCCGCGCGACGACCATCACCAACGACGCAGGCGGCTACTTCGACGTCGCGCCGAAGGACCTCGCCTCCGACGTTCGCCGCGACATCATCTACGGCTTAGAGAACATGGGCTTCGAAATCGAAGCCAGCCACCACGAGGTCGCAGAGGGCCAGCACGAAATCAACTTCGAGTACGACGACGCCCTGACGACGGCCGACAACGTCGCGACTTTCCGCATGGTCGTCCGCGCTATCGCCGCCGAACACGGCTATCACGCCACGTTCATGCCGAAGCCAATCGCGAAGATCAACGGCTCGGGCATGCACACCCACATCTCGCTGTTCGACGAGGACGGCAACAATGCATTCCACGACGGCGACGACGAGTTCAGCCTCTCTGGGACGGCAAAGCAGTTCCTCGCGGGCGTCCTCGAACACGCCCCGGCGCTCACCGCCGTCTGCAACCCAACGGTTAACTCGTACAAGCGTCTCGTCCCCGGCTACGAGGCACCCGTCTACGTCGCGTGGTCCGACCGCAACCGCTCTGCGCTCATCCGCCGGCCGGCCGCCCGCGTGCCTGCCGCCTCGCGCATCGAACTGCGCTCGCCGGACCCATCGTGCAACCCGTACCTCGCGCTCGCCGTCATCATCCACGCCGGTCTGAACGGCATCGAGCGCGGCCTCGAAGCGCCCGACCCGGTCCGCGAGAACATCTACGAGTTCGACGCCGACAAACGCGCCGAATACGGTATCGACACGCTGCCGGCCAACCTCGGCGAGGCACTCTCTGCGCTCGAAGCAGACGAGGACATGCAGTCCGCACTCGGCGAACACGTCTACGAGAAGTTCATGCAGGCGAAGTCCCAGGAGTACGACGAGTACCGCATCTCCGTCAGCCAGTGGGAACTCGACCGCTACCTCGAGACGTTCTAACTCCCGCTATTCAGGTCTTTTTCAGCGGTTCGCGACGAGCGGCAGCGCCAGTAGCCCGGTGATGACGACGGCGTTACCGAGCAGCGAGACCATCACCGACCCAGTGACCGTCGTCACGATGGCGAGCAGGATGCCGAGCACCGGCAGGCCAACGATGACGGTCAGGAGTGCCTGGCGCCGAGAGGGGAATTGGTCGAGTCGCGGTTCGACGTACTGCCAGGCGAGGATGCCACCGACCGTGCCGCCGACGGCGGCGGCCCCCTCGGTTCCGAAGCCACTGGTGACGAACGCGAACAGCGCGATGGTGGCGGCGACCCAGAACGCGAGTCGCGGGTCTTCGCCAGTGATTCGCCGTTCGACGAGCAGGTAGGTCACGCCAATCGTGATGCCCGCAAGGATGTCCACGAGGTAGTGAACCCCGAGAACGAGTCGCGACAGCGAGATGAGGGCGATGATGGCTCCCGCCGTCACGATTCGGCGGCGGAACGTACTCACACCGAGGGTGAGTGCGAGCCCGCCCCAGACCACCGTCGACCCAAGGGCGTGCCCGCTCGGAAAGCCGTAGCCGTCAGAGACCGCGAGCCACTCGTAGGCGGCGTGGTAGGCGTCTGGGATGAACCGACTCCCGGGAACGACGTCCGGCGCGGGTGGGCGGGGAAGTGCGAAGAGGCCCTTGAGCGCGAGGGTGAGCGAGAGCGCCCCAAGCGTAATTGCGATGACGTAGGCGATGCGGTCGCGTGAGACGCCATCGTTCCAGAGTGGCGTGCGCGGGCCGAGCCAGTAGAGCAGCGAGAGGACGAGGAAGTAGAACCACAGGTCGCCGAGTTGCGTGACGAGCGCGAACAGCGGAATAAGTAACTCGGGGACGAGTTCGCGCAGAAATTCGACTACGCCAAAGCTCCTGGTCATCGGTCCTGTCGCCACGCGGTGTAGCGGTCACGCAGTCGACCGGGAACGTTTACCGCCCCACCGACGACGCCGACGGCGAGCATCACGACGTAGAGGCCGAGTGTCGAGAGCCAGACGACGAGCATGGCGAGGATGGCCCAGCCACCCGAGAGGTAGAAGAACGCGCCGAGGGTCATTATGGTCCCGTAGAGCAAAACGAGATACGGCCCCCAGCCGCGGGCGTGGCCGCGTCGCATCCGGCTTCGGACGTATCGTTTCAAGTCGCTTTCGACCTGGTCGCGCTGGACCGTCCGCTGTTCGATTTCCTCCTCGAAGGCCTCTAAGTCCGCGCGGAGGGCGTTGAGTTCGTCGGAAACCGATTCTGCGGCCGCCTCTGTGTCGTCGCGTTCGTCAGTCATGCTCGCCAGTTGTCGCTTGTCACCTCGGGGGCCGCCTTTGTGTAACTGCCGGTCCGTCGATGCGTCGCTGCGCCCGGCGAGGACGGCATTGATGACGGCACCGGCGAGCAGGATGACGCTGCCGAGGTAGAACCACGTCACGAGCAGCAGGCCCGCGCCGATGACGCCGTAGGCTTCGAAGTTGCCCGCCTGCGAGGCGTAGATGCGAAAGCCCGTCTGGAGTATCGTCCAGCCAACCGCGGCGAACGCCGCGCCGGGCAGTGCTTCACGGATGGATACGTCCTTCGCGGGCAAAAAGTAGTACAATGGGACGAACGCCACGGCGAGGAAGACGACGAGGGCGAACGGCCCGATAATCTCCAACACCGGCAGGCCGAGCAGGGAAATCGCCGCGCCGACGGCTGCGGTCAGCGCGAGGCCGCCGCCCACGGCGACGAGCGTCACGAGGCCGTTTTTGAGCTGTGAGACGAGCGAATCGGGCCACTCGCTGTCGTACACCCTGGAGAAGGCGATGTCGAGGGCGCGAAAGATTTTGAGCGCGCTCCAGAGCAGGAACGCGACCCCGATGAGCGTCGCCCCGCCTCGTCCGGCACTTCCGGTGAGCGCCTCCTCGATGGCGGACTGCCCCTGTGCGGAGAGCAGTCCGCTGAGAGAACCCACGATGGCGGCCGCGAACTCCTGACCGCCGAACAGCGACCCGAGGGCGAGAACGAGCAACAACAGCGGAATGAGCGAGATGAACGCGTAGTAGGCGAGACTGGCCGCCAGAAACGTGATTTGGTGGTCCTGGGCCTCACGTAGGATGGTGCGACCCGTGTCGGCGAGGGTGGCGACGCGTTGATTCACACTGCTCTCTTACGAAAAGGACTACAAAAAACTCGGTGGCCGCTCGGGTTTGACGTGGCCGTTGGTGACGGCGTTGTACACGACGCCGAGGAGTAAGCCGATGCCGCCGAGATACAGCCACGTCAGGACGATGAGCGCGAGGCCCGCGAAACTGTAGAGCCGCGACTGGCCGATGGTCGTGATGTAGAGGCGGAAGCCGGCGAACAGGAGCGCCCACGAGGTTGCAGAGATGAGTGCCCCGGGCAGCGCCTCGCGCAGCGGAACCGTCCCCTTCGGGAAGATGCGGAACATCGGGAGGAATACGAGCGTGAGCCCCGGAACCAAGAGCAGTGGGGCGAGATATCTCCAGAACGCGGCATCGAAGTTGATGGCGAGGGCAACGCCCACCACCAGCAAGAGCGCGAGCGCCCCCGTCACGGTGAGGAACGCGAGGAGGATGTTGACGATTCGGTCCCCGATACCGTGCTTTTCCCGGTCGCCGTACATCTCGACGAACACGGCGTCGAGGCCGCGAAACAGCCGCAGCGACGACCAGAAGAGCACGATTCCAGAGAGTGCCGTCGCCCGACTCCGGCCGGCCGCATTCATCACCATCTCCCTAAGTTGCCCCGATTGCGCCGGCAGGACTCGCGAGAGGACGCTGTCGATGACGAACGCCGCGAAGCCGTCACCGCCCCACTTCGAAAGTGCGATGATGAGGAGCAGGACGAACGGGATAAACGATGCGACGGCGAAGTACGCGAGACTCGCCGCCTTTACGTTCAACTGTTTTTCTTTCGCCACGGTGACGACCGACTTCGCGGTGTGGAGGGCGGCCATTCGATGGATAGTCCGTTACCAGTCGGCCCTTTCAAGGGTTTCGGCCACTCCCGTGCATTCTTGACAGTTCGGCCGGAACGAACATCCGTGTCCGAGTACGCCGCCCCGAATGGTCGCCGACAGACGCTCGCGACGTTCCTCGTGACCAGTTCAATCGTCGTCGTAGCTGGATTCCTTGGCGTCACGCCGACGCTGGCACTCGCGGGGGGTTTTGCCATCCTTTCGGCTATGCTGCTCGCTGGCTACTATCTCGTCGCACGCTCAGAACACCTCGCAGTCGCGTGGTTCTCGTTCGCCTTCGCTGCCGTCGTGTTCGCCCTCGAACGCGGCGGGTCGCCCGCCGGGCTCAGGGAAACGGGAGTCAAACTACTCGTGATTGGGCTCTCGTTCGTCCTGTTCTGGCCGCTTATCGAATGGGCGCAGTCAACAGGAGAATCACTCGCAGATTGTCTTAGCTGAATCGAGCGCGGGCGGCGTCCTCGATTTCCGCAATCGTCGCGTCCGTGTGGAAGGTGGTTCCGCCGTAGTGGGCGCGTCGCGCCTCGTAGCCCGCTTCGTGGAGCACCTCCAGGAAGTCGTCCATCGCCGGGGCCGAGATGCCCCACTGCTTGCAGACCTTGTGCTGGTCGAAGTGGAACGGGAGGTCGAGTTCGTCCTCGATGGTGGCGAGCATGCGTTCTGCTTTCTTCGCCTGCCCCATCTCCTCGCTCAACTGGTCGCGGACCTGCGCAGTGAAGTGACGGTCACGAATTGCACCGAGCCAGACCGGGCCAGCGGTGACCATACTCGTCTCGCAGTTCGGGCACGCGGCTGGGGGGTGGGCAATCATCCCGTCCTCCCACTCGCGGTGCATGCACTCGTTGCAGTGGTGGACGTAGCCGAGTTCGTCAATTGCGTGGTTCGCGTCCGTCGCCCGAGGACTGCACTCGAGGTACACCCGGACGTAGTGGCGGGTGACGTGACTGAGGATGGGCGTGACGCCAACGTCGTAGCGGGCGGCGGTCCGGGCGAGCGCCGAGAGGAGAATGCGGAGCCCCATCTCCGCGTGGTAGTCTGTGTTTCGGGGGACCGCCGAGTACTTGCGGACGCCGGAGTTGAAGTGCGCGCCACAGAGCGGGGCGGTGTCCGTCGCCGTCACACAGACGAGGTTGCGGGCGCTGTTGAACGCAGCGTCGGCGAAGGGGATGGGCGTTCCGAAGGGGTCTACGTCCACCACGTCGAAGCGTTCTTCGTGCATGAGGGCGTTTGCGTTTCGGCGGACGGCGGTCCCAGCGAGGCCGTTTCGCTCGAAGTTCTCTTCGCAAAGCGAGACGGCTTCCTCGTCTACGTCACAGCAGGTAGCCTCCCACCCCTCGTTCGCGGCTCTAACCCCGCGGATACCGCTTGCTGCTGTCGCATCTAGGTACGAACTGGCGTACTCGTTTCGCTCGGCGTAGGCCCGAAGGACGGCGATGGTGATGTCGCGATTCAACTCCTGGTTCGGATTGAAGAACACGGCGTCCTCGATCGAGTCGCCTGACTGTTCGGGTACCGCCACCTCGATGGCCCCTTCCCGGACGTTCATGCCTGTTCTCTCCGGCGATAGACGAAAAGGGACACGCTCTCGGTGCGAGAAGAAGGTGTTTTCTTGCTCCGCCGGCAGCACACCGATATGCGTCGTCGCCGCCTGCGAACGAGCCTCTACGCCGGGGCGCTGTTCACCGTCCTCGGGGCGCTCGCGTGGGTCACGGGCCAGCCGTTCATCTTCCCGAGCCTCGGCCCTTCCGCGTTCATCCTCGCCGTCGAGCAGAAGGGCCCGGCGACGGACCTACGTCGCGTCGTCGGGAGTCACTTCATCGGCGCACTCGCCGGTCTCGTCGCCTATCTCCTGTTCGCGAATGGCGTGGTCGTCACGGCCACACTCGCTCCCTCCTCGCCGGACGGCCTTCGTCTCGCTGCGAGCGGCATCCTCTCCATCTCCCTCACCAGCTTCGGGATGTTCGAAACTGACACCGTCCACGCTCCGGCGTGTGCGACCACCCTCATCGTCTCGCTCGGGCTGCTCTCGACGCCGTACGAGGCGGCGACCATCGTCGTGAGCGTCACCATTCTCGTCGCCGCACATCAGGTCACCTGCCGCTCCATCGAGCGATTCCGCGCCGGGGACCCCAGCCGCACCTGATACGGGTATCGCATGGGTTTTTGGTGCGCACGCCGTAGGGTCTGGCGTGAACGCGGTCGACCGCTGGCAGGCCGATTTGGCTGAACGTGGCTCGCTAGCCCCCGCTATCGTCGACCGCATCATCTCCGTCCACGGGTCGCGGGGCGTCCGCGCCATCGAGGCCGTCTCAGAGATGCGAGTCAAACAGTACCGAGACTTCACCGTCGTCGTCGGCCACGAGGACGAGTACGTCGTCGAAGGCCGAGCCTGTGGCTGTCAGGACGCGGCGTTCAATCTGGACAAGGACGACCCAGAACAGCTGTGCTGGCACGTGCTGGCCGCGGAAATCGCCCGTCGCATCGACATGGTGGACGAACACGACATGTGGTACTCGGACGTCCGCGAGTTCCTCTAGGTGGTCGCGTCGCTGCCGCCGGCGTTCGCGCCGCTTCCCGACCCATCCGGTCCATTTTCGAACCACTGCGTTTCTTCGCCGTTGTATTCGACGGTCACGTTGAAGCGGTCTGCCTGACCGTGAGGGACCTCGAACGTCAGGTGGTAGCGAGCCATCGCCTGACAGTTACGCGCGGCCTTTTCTGGTACTTCTTCACTCTCGAAGGAGACGACGTACCGTCGCTCACCCACCTTCGTGATGGTCGGGTCGGTGAGGGCGTAGTTCGCGTCGGGAACGGTGACGTTGGCCCGCGTCTCGATGACCGTAGCTCGGTCGCTACCCCGCTGTGTCGACGTGATGTTCCGATTCGTGGTTTCGACGCACTGACCGCCTCCGGATTCGAAGGAGAGGACGCGGGCCTCGTCGGGAGCGGGTCCGTCGGGTGATCCAAATTCGGCAGACTGGTAGACGCCACCCGCAACGACGCCGACGAGAACGACGGTGAGGGCGATGGCGACAGCGATGAGCGCGCGCATCGAGTCCCACTGCGTCCGCTCCGTATATTAACTCTCGCGTGACACAAAAACCGATTTTAGCTTACGCCGAATCGCAGATATCGACGAAATTCCGCAGGATGCGAAGGCCGGTCTCGCCGCTCTTTTCTGGGTGGAACTGCGTGCCGAAGATAGTGCCCGATTCGTTTGCGATGATGGCGGGGAACTCGACGCCGTAGTCGGTCGTGGCGACAATCGCGTTCTCGTCGTCGGGAACGGCGTAGTAGGAGTGGACGAAGTAGGCGTGTTCACCATCAATGCCCTCCACGAGTGGGTGGTCGCGTTTCACGGTGAGTTCGTTCCAGCCCATGTGCGGGACCTTCTGGCCCTCGCGGAACTTGACGTTGTTTCCAGGGATGAAATCGAGACCGGTGACGTCGCCCTGTCCGGCCCGGTCTGCCTCTTCGCTCGCGGTCAGGAGCATCTGCATTCCGAGGCAGATGCCGAAAATTGGTTGGCCACGGTCGGCGGCGTCGCGGAGCGCCTCACGGTAGGGAGCGGCGTTCTCGACACCTTCACGGAAGGCACCAACGCCGGGGAGGACGATGCCGTCTGCGTCGGCGAAGCGGTCGGGGTCGTCGGTGATTTCGACCGCCGCACCGGCGCGTTCCAGCCCGCGGGTCACGCTCCGGAGGTTGCCGAGGCCGTAGTCCACGACGACGACGTCGGCCGTCGTCGCCTGTTGTGGGGCACGCTGGCTCATACGCTAGCTAGAGGGGGTCTCGAACAAGTCGCTTTCCGTTGCGGTGAAACTCAGTAGTCGCCGAGTCGGGACTGGTCGCCGGTCTCATTCGTGGTCTCTGCGGCCTTCGTGAGCGTCTTCACGAACGTCTCGGTCTGACTGCGGTCGTAGAGCGTCGCGGCCGGGTGTACAGAAACGAGGATGCGCCGGGGCTTGCCACCAATCGCTTTGTCCACGATGCTGCCGGCCTCGTTGGTCACGGCGACGGAGCGACCAAGGAGGTGTTCAGAGGGGACCTTCCCGAGCGTGACGATGAGTTCTGGGTCCACGCGGTCGATTTCGTTCTCCAGATACTCACGACAGTTTGCGAGTTCCTCTTTGCGTGGGTTGCGGTTGTCCGGCGGGCGACACCGCACGCAGTTGGTGATGCGGACGACCTCTCGCTCCAAGCCCACGTCGCGCAGCGTGTCGCTGAGGACGGTCCCGCTGCGCCCGACGAAGGGTTCGCCCTGCTCGTCTTCCTGTGCGCCCGGGCCCTCGCCGACGAAGAGAATGTCTGCATCGGCGGGACCGACCCCATTGACAATTTGCGACCGACACTCGACGAGTTCGGGACACCGTGTACACTCGACGACGTCGAGTCCTTCCATTGTTCCCATTGGAAAAAACTGCGAGACGTGCATACTTAATGCCACCACTCGTCGGCCGCCCGGGCGGCCAACCTGGCGACGCGAAGTGGCTCCGGGCGGCCGCCTTCCGGCGTGAATCCCCGCACCAGTTCGGCGGCCTCGTCGGGTTCACAACCCACACACCGAACCCACACCGTCTCCGCCCCAACTTGAAGTTCGTGACGCGGAGGAAGTGCCTCGTAGATGGCCAGACGGGCGTCGAGTTCCGTCCCGTCGAAGGCGTCTCGCAGTCCGGTTTCGAGACCATCGCTCGCCTCGTAGGTGACCGAAATGACCGGGCGCGCTGTCGCCTCGTGGAGTCGGTGGAGGTCCACGAGGTTGTACCACGCGAGAGCGATGCCCGAAACCATGACCGACTGGACGTCCTCGCGGCCCAGCCGGTCGTAGAGGTCACTGATAGCGTCCGTCGCGTCGAGGCCACCGACCGTACACTCGCCGAAAGAAAAGCCGTCTACGATGCGGCTGGCGCGGGTGACGACGCCAGCCAGCGTGCTCCGTTCGTCGCGGAACGACTCGGCGACACCGAGCGTCCGCACTCCTGACTTCACTGCTGTTTGATTTCCTGGAGGCGGTCGAGCAGTTCGTCGTTCGAAGCGCCGTTTTCGAAGTCGATGCTCCCCTGATGGTCGTTCTCGCTGGTCGCTACGCCGTCACTCTCGTCTAAGTCACCGTCGACTTCCTGTCGCTCCTGTTCAGACTCGTCGTAGCTCCCAAATCCCATGGGCAACCATTGTGGATTCTCGGGGAAAAAAGCCACGCCACCTATCACGTGCGTGATGCCCGACACCTTCAGTTCGCTGTCCGCGTCACTATCGCCAGACGGGCCTGCCGTCTCTCACTTGCCGTCCCCGGTAGCCTCAAGAACCCCCGGGCCAAGTGGACGGTATGGAAGTTATCAATATCACCGAAGATGCGGAGGTGTTCACCTGCAACGCCTACCTCGTTCTCGGTGAGCGGACGGTGCTCGTCGACGCAGGTGCGATGGACGGCGTCGTAGCGGCCATCCGCGAGCACACCGATTCGCTGGACGCGGTCGTGCTCACCCACCAGCACGGCGACCACGTCTCGGAACTGGCGACAGTTCTCGATGCGTTCGACTGTCCGTGCTACGCCTACGGCGACCACGACCTTCGGACGGACCACTTAGACGACGGCGACACCGTCGAAATCGGCGACGAGGAGTTCGAGGCCATCTACTCGCCCGGCCACGCCGCAGACCACATCGCCCTCACCAGTGACGCTACCATCTTCTCCGGGGACGTCGTGGTCCACAACGACGCGGCCTTCGACTACGGCAGCTTCGGGCGCACGGACATGCCCGGCCAGTCTCGCGAACGCCTCATCGAAAGCATCAAGGAGATTTTAGCCCGGCTCCCCGAGGGCGTCGAACACATGTACTCGGGCCACGGCGACGAGTTCCACGGCGACGTCCGCGACGTCATCGAGACGGCACTCGGCCGCGCAGAGCAGCGAAAATCGAAGTACCCCGAGTAATCGAGCAACCGTTTTTTCTCACTTTCAATCGCCTTTCAGCTATGGCTGGCTCACTGAATCTCGCCCCCGAGTTCTGGGGGCAGGGCCACGGCACCGAGGCGAGTCGCCTCGTGACTGACTACGGCTTTCGCGAACGCGGCTTACACCATGTGTGTGCAGAAACGATGCCCCGAACGAAGCCTCGGCGCCCATCTGGCAGCGCCTCGGCTATCGACACGAGGAGACGTTCGAAGAAGCGGCGATTCTGGACGGTGAGCGCGTCGCGGTAGCCCACTACGCCATTCTCGCCCGCGAGTAGCTCGATTAGGCTGCGCGGCGCTCTTTGCTCTTCGGGCGGAGTTTCGCGTAGCCGCACTTGCGGCACTTTTCTGCGCGCTTCGGGTTCCGTGCGTTGCACCGCATGCAGATCATCTTCTCGAGAATCCGCTTTTCCGCGGCTTCAAAGCTGGCCATACTGGCGGGGTACCGTCTGTGGCGGTTAAAATGTTCCGAGTTGGGCCGGCAGGTCACCCGAGCAGGAAGCCGACCAACCCGACGAGACACAGGCTAACGCCCACGATTCGAGTGAGGGCGACGCGCCAATCTGCGGGTTCGACTTCGTCCCACGGAGTCGTGCTGCCGACGGCGTCGAGACGCTCTTGGAGTCGCGAGATTCGGTATGGCCAGATGGCGGCCGGAAGGCCGAATGCGATGAGGACGAGGCCGACTGGATTGACCATACATAACAAATCAACGACACGTAGAATAAGCCTTCTGGAGGTCAGTTCCCCCGGTCCAGATACTCCTGTTGGACCTCGACGACTTCCGCAGAATCGGCACACACGGCGTACCGACGCAGGGGTTCTTCGTTCATCTCCAAGAAGGTGTGGCCCCAGCGGAATTTCGAGAGAATTTCTTCTGCGTGGTCGTACTCCCCGAGAATCGCGAGTCCGGCGGCGAAGGCTTCCACCGTGTTCAACTGGAAGGGCTTCCCGTAGTTTACGGGGTTCGCGGCGACGAGGAAGGGGAGCGCCCGGTGTTCGCCGCGCATTTTGAACATCGCCTCGCCCGCGGTTTCCCACGAGCAGTCGAGCGCGACGAGGTTCGATTGCCCCGCGTCGGCGGGCGAGAGCGCCTGCTCAGCGTGCGGATTCAGAATCACGCCGTAGGGGGTCGCCCGCGCAGAGCGGTGTAACTCACAGAGGTCGAATCGTGCGAGTTTACGGGCGGTACATTTCTTCGGGTCGTCGTCGCCCTCGTAGCGGACGTGCAGCTTCACTGGCGAGAGGTAGGGCGGAGGAAAGTAAAGGCGCTGCGTTCAGTCGTCGTCGCCGGGCGTAGGCGTCTCGCCGTCTTCGTGGACATCGATTTTCACGCCTGCCTTATCGCGGTTCTCCCCGAATCCGGCCGACAGAACGCGGATGAGTGCGTCCTCTACCTTCTCGTCGATTTCTTCGAAGCGGTCCGATTCGGCTTCGATGACGAATCCGGTGGTGATGTTCGGTGAGGTCGGTAAGAAGAGCACTTCGCGGCCGTCGGGAGCCATCTTTCCGGTCTTGAACGCGGTCATGCGGAGGCCGTCCCACGTCTCGACCTTGACGGGCTTCTGGAGGTCCTCGGTGCCGGTGAGGGCCGTCTCGATGGCCATCTTCGAGGCGTTGTAGACGATGCGAAGGCCCGGCAGGCGGTTCATTGCACTGTCGATTGTCTCTTCGACGAAACTCCCGAATGCCGTGCGCATCAGGTAGCCAACCGACAGGACGAACAGCGAAAAGACGATGAGCGTCAGGATGACGCCGAGCCAGATCGGTTCGATGTTGGCGAACCCCGAAATCGACGCGATCAGGACGTACAGTCGGAAGACGACGTACGCGACGACGAGGATAGGGATGAGGACGACCAGGCCGCTGGCCATATCACGTTTCCAGGAGGCCATTTGACGGTACCAACACGCCCAACGATTATCAGCCCTTTCCTTCGCGTCGATTACACTATCGGACAGCAGTCACTCAGCAAACGTGAACGATTCGGCAGATAGCGCGGCTCAGCGCCCGACGATGGCCCGAAGCGCGAACAGGACGTTCTCTTTGCGTTCCATGACGCGGCGATAGAAGTATTGCGCCCAGCGGTCGCCGTAGGGCACGTACTGCCACATCTCGTACTCTTCTGCGAGTTCGTACTGCGCCGATTCCCGCACGCCCATCAGCATCTGAATCTCGAAGTCCGTCCCGTACTCCTCGTGGAGTTCCTTCGCGTAGGCAATCATCGCCGGGTCGTGGCTCCCGACGGCGATGCCGCCCTCGAACTCCTCGAACATGAACTTCAGGTAGTCCTTGTACGCCTGATTCACGTCCGCTTTATCCTTGAAGGCGATTGCTTTCGGTTCGTCGTACGCCCCTTTCACGAGTCGAATCTTGCCCGGCACGTCGACGAGTCGTTCTAAGTCTGCTTTGGTGCGCTTCAGATTTGCTTGAATCGCGAGCCCTACGCCGCCCTCGTGTTTGCGGGCGAGTTCCTCGAACACGTCGAGGGTGTCGTCGGTCGTCGTGTGGTCCTCCATGTCGATCCAGACGAAGACCCCTTTGTCTGCGGCGTGGTCGACGATGCGCGTGACGTTCTCCCCGAACACGTCAGCGCCGAAGTCGAGGCCTACCTGTGACGGTTTCACCGAGATGCAGGCGTCGAGATTCGCCGCGGCGATTTCGTCGACGAGGTCGATGTATACGTCGGCGTCGGCGTCGGCCTCGGCGCGCTCGTCGTAGTGTTCGCCGAGCAGATTGAGGATGGCCTTGACGCCCCGTTCGTTGAGTTTTCGGGTGTGGTCTAAGACGGTCGCCTCCGTCTCACCGGCCACGAATTTGCTCGCGATGGGCGGAATCATTGCAGGCACTTTTTTCGCTCCCCTATTCAGAATGTTGTTTTGACTACGTCCCAGACGAGAACCACCCGAGATTAAGTCACCGCCGCGATTCAGGGAGAGTATATGGGTATCTTTGCGGTGATTGCGATTGCCTTCTGGGCGATGCTGCCGGCCTACATCCCCAACAACGCGGCGGTCCTCTTCGGCGGCGGCCCGCCGATCGACGGCGGTCGAACGTGGCGGGGCAGACGGATTCTCGGCGACGGGAAGACCTGGCGCGGAACCGCCGCCGGAACGCTCATCGGCGTCCTCGTCGGCGTCGCGCTAAACGCCATCCGCCCCTCGCTCAACCAGCTGCTCGACTTCACCCTCCCGGCGTTCCCGCTCGTCGCCGCCTTCAGCCTCGCCTTCGGTGCGATGCTCGGCGATATCCTCGCTTCGTTCATCAAGCGCCGGTCGGGACGCGAACGCGGGGCCGCTTTCCCCCTGCTTGACCAACTCGACTTCGTCGTCGTGGCGCTCCTGCTCACCTTCCTCGTCGCAACCGGCTGGTTCAGACAGACGTTCACCCTCCCCGTCATTGTGACCGTGCTCATCCTCACGCCGGTTCTCCACATCCTCACGAACGTAATCGCCTACGTTCTTGGACTGAAGAACGAACCCTGGTAACGCACCTTTTTACAACTCGGGTTCGCCTTCGACGAACCGCTCGTTGCAAAAACGCGCCCGAAAAAACCGAACGCTCGCTTCGCTCACGTTCGGGTGTTACACTGGACAGCTTCCACACCGCAACCGCACCGCTCTTCGTTCTTCTCCCGTAACACGACGCCGCCGTGCTAATGCACGTCAATGGTTACTTCCAGCACGACAATCCATCGATGTATTCATAACTGTGCAAACGTGAGGTACAGGGCATGAATCGAGCGGAGAAAGCCGCCATCCAGTTGCAGGCAGTCGCCGTCTTGCGAATGCTGAAGCAGAGTCGGACCTACGACGAGCTCGCCGACCTCACCGGCCTCCCCGCCGGTGACCTGAATCGCTACGTCAACGGCCACGTCCTCCCCGGCGTCGAACGCGCCCGCGAAGTCGTCGGCGGCGTCGGCCGCGAGGAACTCGCCCGCGAACTACACTCTCGCATCCGGGTGGACGACGAAGGCTACGTGGACAACTCCGGCGTCGTCTTCGACCAGTCCTTCTTGGACCTCGTCGCCCCAATCGCCGCAGATGCCTTCGAATTCGAAACGCCCGACGTGGTGCTCACGGCCGCCACCGACGGCATCACGCTCGCCGCCGCGATGGCGAGTTACTTCGGCGCACGGCTCGCCTACGCGAAGAAGTCGAAGGAGACCGCCGTCGAGGACTTCATCGAGGCCCGCCAGCGCCTCCAGTCTGGCATCGAACTCACCTACTACCTCCCGAGTTCGGCCATCGACGCGAACGACTCCGTGCTCGTCGTCGACGACCTGATTCGTTCGGGCGAGACGCAGGAACTCCTCCTCGACATCGCCGCGAGTGCCGACGCCGACGTGGGTGGCGTGTTCGCGCTGATCGCCGTGGGCGAGGAGGGCATTGGCCGAGCGCGCGAACTCACCCCAGCCCCGGTCGGCGCGCTCACCCAGCTCGAACCGTGAGGTATTCACGTCTGTGCTGATTTTCGTGGCGAAGATTGGATAAGACTTAAGTCTACTTCAGGCGCTGTGCTTAAACGTGCATTATGGCGATAACTGACACAATTGCCGATTACTTCGGCTTCGAGGAATACAACACGGACCTCCGGACGGAGGTTCTCGCCGGGCTCACGACGTTCCTCACGATGTCCTACATCGTCGTCGTCAACCCAGCGATTCTCAACCTCGCAATCGACGTCCCCGGGCGCACCGACGCACAAACTTTCCAGATGATTGCGGTCGTCACGCTCATCTCCGCCGCCATCGCCACGCTCGTGATGGCCTTTTACGCGAATCGGCCGTTCGCGCAGGCTCCGGGCCTCGGCCTGAACGCGTTCTTCGCGTTCACCGTCGTCCTCGGCCTCGGCGTCCCGTGGCAAACGGCGCTCGCCGCCGTCGTCGTCGAGGGGATTTTGTTCATCGCGCTCACCGCCATCGGGGCACGTGAGTTCATCATCGGGCTGTTCCCCGAACCCGTCAAATTCGCCGTCGGAACCGGTATCGGGCTGTTCCTCGCCATCATCGGCCTCGAAGCCATGCGCGTCGTCACCGGCGACGCCGCCACCTTCGTCGCCTTCAACCCAGTTTTCGCCTCCGACCCGGTCGCCATCATCTCGGCGGTCGGCCTCTTCGTCACCTTCGCGCTCTACGCCCGCGGCGTTCGCGGATCTATCATTCTCGGCATCATCCTCACCACCATCGCTGGCTACGCGGCCCACGCGATGGGCTACCGGGCGTTCCCGGCAGACCAGGCCCCACAGGGCACGACGCTCGCCGACAGTTCGCTCGTCGGGTCGACCCAGATTGCCTACTCCGCCGCAGGCTACGACATCACGCCACTCGTCGGCGCATTCATCCAGGGCTTCCAGAACGTCGACGCCCTCGCCTTCTCGCTCATCGTCTTCACGTTCTTCTTCGTGGACTTCTTCGACACTGCAGGCACGCTGACGGGTGTCGCGCAGGTGGCGGGCTTCCTCGACGAAGATGGTGACCTGCCAGACATCGACAAACCGCTCATGGCCGACGCAGTCGGCACCACCGCGGGCGGCATCCTCGGCACCTCGACGGTCACGACGTACATCGAATCCGCGACTGGCGTCGAGGAGGGCGGTCGCACGGGTATGACTGCACTCGTGGTTGGCCTCCTGTTCCTCGCCTCGCTCGCGCTCGTCCCACTCGCCGCGGCCGTCCCGCTCTACGCCTCGCACCTCGCGCTGGTGGTCGTCGCGGTGCTCATGCTCCGTAACATCGCGGACGTGCAATGGGACAAAATCTCCCACGCCGTTCCGGCGGGTCTGACCATCCTCGTGATGCCATTCACGTTCTCCATCGCCTACGGCATCGCCGCGGGCATCATCTCCTACCCGCTCGTGAAGGCTGCCGTCGGTGAGGCACGCGACGTCCACGCCGGCCAGTGGATTCTCGCCGTGCTGTTCGTCTTCTACTTCTTCGTCCGTACGAGCGGCTTGCTCGCCGGCCAACTCTGAACTGGCCGCTGGTGTGCGCGGGCCGCACACCGCCAGTTGGCTTTTTATGCTTCCACCCATACGTGTGTCTGATGAGTTCCATTCAACTCTACGAACTCCCCGGGTGCCCGTTCTGTGCGAAGGTCACGAGCAAACTCGACGAACTGGACCTCGAGTACGAATCCATCGAGGTACCGGCCGCGCGTAGCGAGCGCACCGAAGTGAAGGATGTGAGCGGTCAGACCGGCGTTCCCGTCCTCGTCGACGAAGAACACGACGTCTCCGGCATGCCAGAGAGTTCGGACATCGTCCAGTACTTAGAAGAGACCTACGCGTAATCCCGCGTTCCCGGACCGTTCGTCGCGGTGGCGTTCGCCAACGCCACCCACACCCCCTCGTTTCGACTGGAGAACTGGCCGCGAGATAGCAGATTCACCGCCCTGATTTTTACTCCCCTCGCGCCAACTGCACTGTATGAGTTCGACACTCCGGGAGCGACTCGTGGGGAACGCGACCGGAATCGCGAGTTTGCTGGTCACCGGCATCTGGCTCGCCGCGCTGTTGTCGGGGCTGGACTGGTGGCTCCCGTTCATGCTGTTTGGGTACATCGTCATCGTCCCTATCGTCGGCATCCTGTTCGGCGACGACGAGGAGGAACCGGAACTCGAGGAAGACGCCACTTCACCGATGCAGGACGCAGACGACGAGAGCCAGCGCGACGCGCTCGATACCCTCAGAGACCGCTACGCACGCGGCGAACTCACCGACGAGCAGTTCGAGCGCAAGCTAGAGCGACTGCTCGACACTGAAACGCTCGAAAACGTCGAAGAGCGAGCGCAGGCCCGAGAAAAACAACCTGAGTGACTCAGGCCTCAGAGCCAGAGCGCTTCGTGCGCTCGTAGATGAGGTCACGTAGGTCGTCGGGGTCGTCGATGCGGGCGATTTCATCGCGCTCGATGATGGCCGTGTGCTCGACCGATTCGCGTTTCGCGCGGTCGACGACGTACACAGACCGGGTGCGGGTGACTTCGCCGAGCGAACTCATGATGCGAGCGCGCTTTTCTGCGGTTTTGGTGAACGCGGAGTGGCCAGTGAGCACGCGGTCTTCGCGGTTGTCGGTCTCGCTTACGGTCTTGAACGGGGCGCGAGCGGTCGGGTGGACCTGGTAGCCGACCCGCGTGAGGATGGTCACGAGTTGCTCGTCGTCCGGGTCGACCGCCGCGGTGTCGGGTTCGCGCTCCTGTTCGTCGAGTTCCTCCGCGAGCATCTCGACGGGACTCGTGAGTGGTCGGTTGAACAGTTCTTCTAAGTGGGCCGCGACCTCGACGCTCGCGTTCATGCCGTCTTCGTACTTCGAGACGGTGCGCCGCGAGACGCCGAGTTCGGTGGCCAGTTGTCCCAGGCTCCAGCCCTGTTCCTCGCGGGCGTCTGCGAGCACTTCGGCGTCGATGTTTACGTACAGGCCGCCCGGTGCAGCGTAGATGAGCGGCGGAACCCCTTCGACGAAGAGGTCCATCGCGGTGTCCGGGCTGACGACGGGGACGCCGTGTCGGAAGTAGACGACCCCGGGTTTCAGGTCCTCGTCGCGGGTTCTGAGGCCCAATACGAGGGGTGTCGCGTCCAGAAACTGCCCGAGGCGACGCATCTCGATGCCCGTGTGTGCGTCGAGGGCGTCGATGTTGCCGAGAATCTTGACCAGGATGAGGTCATCGTGCCGGCGGGCCGCCACGTCGAAGCTTTTCGGACGGATGGCACACCGGTCGCTCACCGTAAAGCCCGCGTCGGCGAGCATTGCGGTCACGTTCTCGACCAGTGCTGACCGTGACATGGACAATAATAAGCTATTCCTGCCATATATGCGTTGTGCCACTCGAAAACCCACTCCTTCGGGCGATTTGCCCGGTCTGTGGGGATAGATTGATATATTCTGTCCCCGGTCCGAAACCGGGAAATTCGCGCACCGACAACGCCTCGATGTGACGCTCGTTGGCCTCGACGACACGGATTCACGCGACCGCGGGATGTGTACGACCTACGCCGCTGCCCGGGTCGCACGCCGCATCCGCGAGGCTGGCAACGACGTTGACCGACTCCTCCTCGTGCGGCTGAATCCTGCTGTCAAGCACAAAACCCGGGGTAACGCCGCTCTCTGCATCCACACTGACTGCGACCCGGAGGCGGCCCTCGAACTCGCCCGCGACGAGGTCGAATCCTCGGCCGAAACCGCAGACCCGCGCACGAATCCCGGCGTGGTCGTCTGTCCCGATGATGCCGTCTCTGCGGATGTTATCGACTTTGCTCGGGCCGCAGTCCGCGACTTTCACGAAATCGACGACGCCCGCGCGCTCATCGAGCAGGCCGGCTTCCTTCATGCTGAGTGGAAGCAGGGACGGGGCCTCATCGGGGCGCTCGCCGCCGTCGGCGCGTGGGACACCTTCTCAGAGTGGACCTACGAGCACATCTCTTATAGACCCCGCGGGCGGTGGGGAACGGAGCGTGACATCGACTACGATTCCGTGTTTGCCGCGGCGGAAGCCGGTTATCCAGCGGTCTGGGACACGGTGGACGAAGTGGAGGGGCAGGCCGTTTGCGTGCCCCACACGCCCGGTCCCATCCTCTACGGCATCCGTGGCGACGACCCCGACGCCGTCCGGGAAGTCGCCGCCGCCATCGAGAGTGAACCGGTCGCCGAGACGGCCCTGTTCGTGACCAACCAGGGCACCGACGCTCACCTCCGAGAGGGTACCATTTCCACTGCAAAAAACGGCCGCTCGTACCGCCTTTCGGGGGTCGTTACCACCCCACCGGAAACGCGGGAGGGCGGCCACGTCTTCTTCGAGATTCAAGCCGGGATTAATCGCCTGCAGTGTGCGGCATTCGAGCCGACGAAGCGGTTTCGCGACCACGTCCGAAACTTGCGGGTCGGCGACGACCTCGTGGTGTGTGGCGAATGCAGCGACGGCACGCTGAAACTCGAGAAATTCGCAGTTCGCGCCGTGCAGACCACCGCGCTCGAAACGCCCACGTGTCCCGGGTGCGACCGGCGAATGAAGTCTGCGGGCGCGAACCAGGGCTATCGCTGTCGCGACTGTGGGACGACCGCGCCGGGCAAGGTCGAGGTTTCCGTCGCGCGCGACATCGAACCCGGTTGGTACGAAGTGCCCCCGTGTGCCCGGAGACATATCGCAAAACCGTTAATTCGTGGCGGGTTCGACTGTGAAACTCACACAGAGCGCTAGCGTCTTGCGTTTTTAGCCTATCCTTACAGTCGCTTCCGAATCGTTTCAGACCGTTTCAGTCCTTCGAACGGAATTAACGGTTAGATTAGTCAGTGTATAGGAAAGGTGGTATGTGTTCTTGGATGGAGTAAGCGCCGACGACCCGGCGTGAACGGAGACCCCAACCATGAGCGGAAACGAATACGACCTCAGCGAGTCCGAATGGACGAACGGCGCGGCAACTTCCGAGTTCACCTCGCGCGACCGCTGGCCGGAATTCGACCTCGACTACACCCTCGAGACGAACGGCCCGACAGAGGAGTGCACCGTGTACCCGCGTGAGGCGACCGAAGACGAGCTGATGACCCAGTGGATCACCGCCGCTGCAGGCTCGTTCGTCGACCTGAAAGACGCGCGCTGAGGAACGACTCAGACCCTCCTCCAACCCTCATGGTTGGAGCTCCCCGGTGGCTTCCACCGGGTGAATCGCCCCGGCCGTGTCCCCCGCGCGGCTGTGAACCACCACCACTGCGCACCCCCACTGCGCTGCACCACCCGACCGCGTCCCCCTCGCGGTCCCTGGAGGCGTCATCCAGCGCCTCCGACTGCCATACCCACTGCTGGCGCGGCCGCCGCGGGTCGACGGCTCCCCTTCCGGCGACCCCTGGCCTGTGGCGTTCGCCCGACGCCCGAACGCCGCGCCAGCAGGTACACACCCTCATTCTACCGAGCGACGGCCATTCCGGCCGTCATCTCATCTTCAGCCCGCTCCCCGTGAGCGGGACGACCACGTCGTCGCTGTCGGCAAGTTCCCCTCGTTCCCGATACACCGAAAGCGCAGCAGGGGCGGCCGCGCACGTCGGTTCGACGTAGAAGCCGGCACGGTGGAGGTTCTCCAGTTCTCGCGCCGTCTCCGCTTCCCCGACGGCAATCGCATCGCCACCTGTCTCCCGAATGGCCTCCAGAATTTGGTCCTTGCGTGCGGGTTCGCGAATCTGGATGCCGTCAGCCACGTCGTTTTGCTCGCCCGAATCGCCGTGCAATTCGTCTGCAATCGGGGCGAAACCAGCAGCCTGCGCACCCAGCAATCGCGGCATTTCGTCGGTCCAGCCAGCGTCGAGGAGGGCTTTGAAGCCGCGGTACGCGCCCAAAAACAGCGTCCCGTGGCCGAGTGGCAGGACGACGGCGTCCGGCACGTCCCAGTCGCGTTGGGCGGCGATTTCGAAGGCGACAGTCTGCGTCCCGGCGAAGAAGGTGGGGTTCCACGCGTGGCTGGCGTACCAGCCCTCGCCGCGCTCGACGGCCTCGATGCAGGCGTCGGTGACGGCTTCGCGGCTTCCCTCGACGGGAATCACGGTTGCCCCCGCCCGCTCGATGGCTCGGCGCTTTGCGGGTTTCACCGAGGCGGGGACGTAGATTTCGGCGTCGATGCCGGCGCGGGCGGCGTACGTCGCGATGGCGGCCCCCGCGTTCCCGGACGAATCTTCGATGACGGTTTCGACGCCGAGTGCTTTGGCCTGTGAGAGCGTCGTCGTCGCGCCCCTGTCTTTGAAACTCCCCGTCGGGAAGACGTACTCCAGTTTGAACTGGGCGTTCCAGTCGGGCGCGTCGACGAGGGGTGTCCAGCCTTCACCGAGGGTCACGAGCGAGTCCATCGGCAGAAAGTCCGTGAAGGTCCAGAGGCCGGGTCGCGTGTCGAGCGCGACGGGGTCGGGTGCAGGGCCGTCGGGAAGCGGTCGCTCGGCGAATTCGAGGGCGTGGCCGCACGTACAGCGCCACGGCTCGTCGGGGCCGGATTCGTAGGTTCGGTCGCAGGCGGGACAGGCGAGCATCAGATTTCGTCGATGTCGACGCCCACGGAGCAGACGTACTCGCCGGTTGCGACCTGTGGCAGGCGGCGGGTTCGCCAGAAGATGCCGTCGGTGTCCGATTCGACGATTTCCTTTACCGTCCCGAACACGTCGGTCACCCGGAACAGCGTGTCGCCGGGGGCGACCCACTCGCCGAGTTCCTTCTCGAAGGTGACGACGCCGCCGGCGGGCGCGCCGAACTGGCGGAAGCCGCGGGCGCGGGTCTGGGGTTCGACGTCCACGTCGCCGTCTAAGAAGCCGTAGTAGCGCAGCACGTTGTAGATGCCACGGACGCCGATGCCGATGCTCTGTTCGTCCCAGCCAACCGCACCGCCGAGTTCGGGGTCGATGGTCGGGATGCCCTTGTCCGGGGCGGCGCGGGCGAGTTGGCCGTTCGGGCCTTTCTGGTCCAGAACGTGGCCACAGCCGAACACGCGGGCGAGTTCGAGACACTCGTCGTGGAGGTGGTGGCGGCGACCACAGCGGACGCGCGTCTCGTTTATCATCCGACTGGTCGAGCCCTGGTGGAGGTCTAAGACGTAGTCAGCCTGACTGGCCACCTCGAACGTTGCGGCGGCGATGCGTTCAGAGGAGGTGCCGCGTTTGTCGCCGGGGTATGCCCGGTTCATCTTCGTGTCGTCGATTGGGTTGCGGTGCTGTGCCACCTGAAAGCCGTGGTAGTTGACGATGCCGACGAGGAGAATCGTTCCAGTGAGTTCAGCAGGGTCGAGCTGTGGGACGAACGTCTTCAGCACGCCGACACCGTTGAGTTCGTCGCCGTCGCTCGCCGCCTGGATATAGAGTGTCTTCCCCTCGGAGGCCCCGTTTATCACGGCGACAGGGAGGCGAAGCGGACTGCCGTCGCGGAGTTCGCCGACGGCTAACCGACCGACGTCCATCTCGCCTGGTTCGGCCACTGCCGTGCCGAGGGTCGTCATTACCCCTAGACGGCGGCCCCACGCTCTTTAGCCGTTCGGTATGCGGAAAATCAACGTGGTTTTTGCACTCGCGTCCCAACTTCCGGCTGTGACAGACGAACGGTCCCGCTCCCCGCGAGCGAATATGGTCGATGCGCTGAATGTGCCACAAAACGCCCGTCGTGGCTTCGCATTCGGCGTGCTCGCTACGGTCGCCATCTTCGTCTTCTTCGTCATCCTGCCGGGGACGTTCCGCTCGCCGTTTTTCTACATCGCGCTCGGGTTCGTCCTCGCGACGTCGCTCGGCGCGTTCGCGACGGTCATCCTCGTGCTGCGGTCGGCCTACAGATTGTCGAGGGAGTCCTGACCGGCCAGTTGTGCGAGGCGCTCCGCTCCCGTTCGCGTTCCTTTTGCGATGAGCACGTCCCCACCGTGGAGTGCCGTGAGCGGCCCCGGCGAGACGACCCACTCGTCGGGGACGCCGCGGGCGTCGTGGGTTTTGTTGCGGCGGTGGACCGCGATGACGCGCATTCCCGTCTCCGTCTTGACCATCTTGTCGCGGAGGGTGACGCCGTCTAAGTCGCTCCCCTCGGCGACGTTCAGGCGGACGATGACCTCGTCGCTTTCGAGCACCGCCTGTTCGACGACGGGGTGCGTGCCGAGGCCGCGCAGGACGCCCTCGCTGATTTCGAGGGCGGCGTCGCTGATGACTTCCGTCGACCGCGCGAGATGGACGAGACCACGCAACTGCACGGGGTCGTCCACCCTGCTGGCCGCCTGCAACACCCACGCCTCGAAGCGCGACTGGAGGGCGTCGACTTCGGCTTCGAGTTCGACGACTTCCTCTGCGACTTCGGCGCTGTCGAACAGCACGGAACCGTAGGCCAAATCGACGGCGAGTTCGGCCATGTTCTTCATCAGGACGATGGAATCGACGGCGCGTTCTAAGTCCTCGATGCCTGGTTCCGGCGGCGTCGGCGGGACGTAGGCGCGGCCGCTCGCCTGCTCGAACACCTGCGCGACCCCTTCCTCGGGACCGCGCAAGAGGATGACGTCGCCTGCGGCGAGTTTCGTCTCGTGGTCGGGGTTGAGCAGCCAGGTTCCGCTCCGGCGCAGGGCGATGATGCGGACGCCCGTCTCCGTCTCGATGTTCTCGCGACCGAGCGAAATCCCGTCGAGGAGCGAGTCGTCGGTGATGGTGACGCGCACGAGGGTTTCGACGGCTTCCGGAATCGCCGCGCGCATCGCGTCAGGGAGACCGATATCCTCTAAGACGACCTTCGCGATGTCGCCTGCGGCGTCGCTTATCTTCTCTGCCGCGCCGACGACGCCGAGGACAGGGGCGAGTGCCTCTGCGTCCTCGGGGCTGCGTGCGGCCATGAGCAGGCTCATGCGCGCTTGCATCTGGAGGACGTCCATACGCTCTTCTAAGACGAGGACCTCCTCTGCGACCTCGTCACTGCCGAGGAGCACCGCCGAGTAGGAGAGGTCGATGAGCAGTTCAGCGATGTCTTTCATCTCCGCTAAAACCTGCTTCACGCTGACCGGCTCGTAGCCGACCTCGTCGGACATACTCGCCAGTTCTCCGCCACCGGCAAAAAACGTTGCCCGGAGCCGTCGGCAGAATGCGGGCGAACAATAATGTTTTTCCCGGCAGGTAAGCTAGTGACACGGTATGTCTGACGAGCTCAAGAAAGGGCTAGAAGGCGTGCTTGTCGCTGAGTCGTCACTTTCGTTTATCGACGGCGACGCCGGCAAACTCGTCTATCGTGGCTATACAATCGAGGACCTCGCTCGAAATACAAGCTACGAAGAAGTACTCTACCTCCTCTGGCACGGCGATTTGCCGACCGAGGACGAACTCGCCGAATTCGCCGACGCGATGACGACCGAGCGCGAAATCGCGGACGGCCTCATGGCCGAGATTCGCGAACTCGCAGAACAGGACGAACAGCCGATGGCGGCCCTTCGAACGCTCGTCTCCGCCCTCTCCGCGTACGACCCAGACGCCGAGGACGACGTCGACCCGACCGACTACGACGCCAACCTCCGCAAGGCCCGTCGCATCACGGCGAAGATTCCGACCATCCTCGCGGCGTACAACCGCATCCGCAACGGTAACGACCCCGTCGAACCACGCCAGGACCTCTCGCACGCGGCGAACTTCCTCTACATGCTGAACGACGAGGAACCGGACGAGGTCAAAGAAGACGTGTTCGACCAGGCGCTCGTGCTCCACGCAGACCACGGCCTGAACGCCTCTACGTTCTCCGCGATGGTCACGGCCTCCACGCTTACCGACCTCCACAGCGCCATCACGAGCGCAATCGGCACGCTCGCAGGCGGCCTCCACGGCGGAGCCAACGCGAACGTGATGAAGATGCTCAAAGAGGTAGACGAGAGCGGCAAGGAGCCGACTCAGTGGGTCAAAGACGCCCTCGAAAACGGCCGTCGCGTCCCCGGATTCGGCCACCGCGTCTACAACGTGAAAGATCCACGTGCGAAGATTCTCGGCGAGCAGTCTGAATCCCTCGGCGAGGCCGCAGGGGACATGAAGTGGTACGACTACTCCGTCGCCATCGAGGAGTACGTGAGCGACGAGAAGGGCCTCGCGCCCAACGTGGACTTCTACTCCGCGACGACCTACTACCAGATGGGCATCCCAATCGATATCTACACCCCCATCTTCGCGATGTCCCGCGCCGGTGGCTGGATTGCCCACGTCTTAGAACAGTACGAGGACAACCGCCTCATCCGCCCGCGCTCTCGCTACGTCGGCGAGAAGGACCTGACGGTCACGCCGCTCGACGAGCGATAATCGCCTGACGCCCTCGATTTTCGAGCCACAACTGGCAAACCATCCGCCGCCATAGCCCCGGCCATGGATGTGTTCGTGTACGGAACGCTGACCGAGCGAAAGACCGTCGAAGACGTCGTATCGAGCTACGAGTTCTTCGGCGACGCGGTGCTCGAAGGGCTCAAAGTGGTCTCGGGCAACTACCTGACGCTCGGTCCGGCACCGGGCAGCGAGGTGGAGGGCAAGCTACTGCGAACCGCCGACATCCGCTCACTCGACGCCTACGAGGGCGTCGAGAGCGGCCTGTACGTCCGCGTAGACGTCCCCGGGCCTGACCGGGACATCGCGCTGTACGTCGGCGACCCGGAGCGACTCGCCGTCTCCGAACCCGTCGAGTGGCCCGGGAGCGGGTCGTTCGAGGCGCGTGTCACCCGCTATCTCCAGGAAAAACCGATTCAGGTTCGACCTCGCGAATAGTGTCGGCTGACAAACAATTCCCTGCAGATACGCCAGCATGACGTCCGGCCGACGAGCGTCTGACGCCCGCTCGAACCCGCTGCAGTCGTCCGGTTTCACTTTCACTCTACCTCCAAATCATTTATATGGTCTCCCTGCTGTCATCCAGACGCAGTCATACGCTTTGGGACAGCCCCCCATCCCCTGGGATGCTCGTCCCGATCCCCCTACTTCATCGCCCTGAGTTACACGTAAACGATAAATGCGGCGCAACAGCAACTCGGAGGTATGCTCGAACTTTCTGACGTACTCGAGGCCCGAGAGCGGGTCGAGGCGGTCGCTCGCCACACACCGCTCGACTACTCTCACACCTTCTCGGACATAACCGGTGCGAAGGTCCACCTCAAACTCGAAACCTTCCAGCGGACCGGGTCGTTCAAGATTCGCGGCGCATCGAACCGCATCGCGACGCTCTCGCCTGCGGAGAAGGAAGCGGGCGTCGTCACCGCGAGCGCGGGCAACCACGCACAGGGCGTCGCACTCGCCGCCACGCGAAACGGGGTCGATTCGAAAATCGTGATGCCCGAGTACGCTCCCATCTCAAAGGTCAAGGCCACCCGCGCCTACGGCGCAGAAGTCGTCCTGCACGGCGCAGACTACGACGAAGCGGCAGAGAAAGCCCACGAAATCGAGCGCGAGGAAGGGCGCTGTTACGTCCACGCCTTCGACGACGAGACGGTGATGGCCGGGCAGGGAACCATCGGCCTCGAAATTTACGACGACCTCCCGGAGGTCGAAACCGTCGTGGTCGGTATCGGCGGCGGCGGCCTCATTGCGGGCATCGCCACGGCACTCAAGGCGAAGAACCCGGACATCCGCGTCATCGGCGTGCAGGCAGAAGGCGCATCGAGCGTCGCCCAGTCGCTCGAAAAGGGGTCCGTCCAGGAGCTAGACAGCGTCGACACCATCGCCGACGGTATCGCCACTCGGAGCGTCGGCCAGCAGACGTTCGAGGTCATCCAGGAGCGCGTAGACGAGGTGGTCACGGTCTCCGACTCGGAAATCGCCGTCGCGCTCATCTCGCTGCTCGAACGCGGCAAGACGCTCGTCGAGGGGGCCGGGGCGGTTCCACTCGCCGCGTTGCTCTCTGAGAAGTTCGACTACGAGGAGGGCGAGGTCATCGTCCCGGCGCTGTGTGGCGGAAACATCGACCTGAACGTCCTCACGACCGTCATCATGCGCGGCCTCGTCGAGACCGGTCGCTATCTGAAGATTCGAACGGTGCTCAAAGACCGACCGGGCGCGCTCGAACGCCTCATCGAGGTCATCGCCGCGGAGAAGGCGAACATCTACGCCATCCAGCACGACCGGACCTCGCGTGACCTCGCGATGAACGCAGCGGAGGTCGAAATCGACTTGGAGACGCGGGGCCACGACCACGTCGCCGAGGTACTCGCGGCCTTAGAGCAGAACGACTACGAAGTGGACGTCCTCATCTGATCGATAAAGCTGCGCCCGCGTCGCTCGCCCAGTTCGAGCAACTCCGCGAGGAAGTCGGGCGAACGGTCGAGTTTCGACGCGGCGTGGAGGTCTCTGTTGAACATGATTTTCCGCGTGCGGACGACGTTGTAGTGTTCTCTCGGCAGGTGACCCGCCTCTATCCACTCGTTTACCGTGTGGATGAAGCGCAGTTCCTGATTCATCGAGATGTTCCCCGCGAGTTCGTTGCGCCGGTCGTGAATTTCGAGGAGCGATTTTGGCTCCGTTTCTCGGGTCTGCGGGTTTATCTGGACGACCCAGATTTCGTCCGGTTTCGTGCCGTTGGTCAACAGGTCGTGAATCGGTGGATTCTGACTGAACAGGCCGTCCCAGTGGCTGTGACCATGAATCTCGACGGCTGGGAACAGCGTCGGCAGGGCGGTTGAGGCGAGCATGGCTTCGACCGTAATCTCCTCGTCGGCGAACGTCTTGAACTCGCCCGCGTTCACGTTCACCGTCCCGACGACGAGTTCAGGGCTGTCCGCTTCGAGCAGGTCGGGGATGCGCTCGAAGTCGATGAACTGCTCTAGCGTGGCGCGCAACTGATTGTGGCCCCAGTCGGAGAACGGATGCTGGTAGGGGCTGACCTCGGGAATCGGGAGGCCGCTGTTGCCCGCTCGCGTCCACGCGACCATCGAACTGTTGACCCAGCGGTCGACGCCGGGATTGGCGGCGATGTCCCCCCAGAGGGCGTCGATGAGGCGACAGGCTTTCTCGGGCCCCTCCGTGAGCAGTCCGTACCACGCGGCGAGCGCCGACACGGCCCCACCCGAGGTTCCCGAGAAGCCCACGATGTCCACGTCTGGGTCCTCGTCCAGTATTCCCTTGAGGACGCCCCCGGTGAACGCCGTATGACTCCCTCCGCCCTGACAGGCGATGGCGACGCGCTTACTCATACGTGAGCGTCATGCCGCCGTCCCAGCGCAGGTCTCCACCGTCCAGATGCTGGCCGTACTGCGAGAAGCCGAACGTGAACAGGTTCGCTACGTCCACCGGCTCCATCATCTCCTTTACCCGACTGTGGCCGAGCATCACGTCTTCGACGACTTCGCGCTCGCTGATACCGCGCTCGCGGGCCGTGTCCGGCACCTGATTCGTCACGAGCGGCGTCTTGACGTAGGCGGTACTCACGCTGAAACTGCGAATCCGCCCCTCGCCCTCGGCGGCGATGGCCTGCGTCAGCCCGCGCAGGGCGAACTTCGTCATGATGTAGGAGGGCTTGTCCTTCGTCGCCAGGTGACCGTGGACCGAGGCCATGTTGGCGATTGCGCCGACGCCGTCGTCTGCCTCGCGGATGTGGGGGAAGGCGAGTTTCGTGAGCAGGAAGGGCGCACGAACCATCACGTTCTGCATCAGGTCGTACGTCTCCATCGGGAAGTTCTCGATGCTGGCGATGTGCTGGAGACCCGCGATGTTCGCGACGTAGCGCAACTGTCCCAGCTCGGCGGCCGTCTCCACGAGTGCCTCCACCTCGGCGTCGTCGGTGAGGTTCACGTCCACCGTCTCGACAGGGCCGGGTGCATCGACCTCGTCTGCGACCGCCACCGTCTCTGCGAGACCGTCCTCGTCCATGTCGGTGGCGACGACGGTGAGGCCGTTTTTCGCGAGTGCCACCGCAGTCGCGCGGCCGATGCCGGATGCGGCCCCGGTGACGATGGCGACAGAGTCGTCGGAAAAACGCGGGTCTGAGAGGGTGAGAATCCGGTCTGCGGTCAGTTCGGGCGGTGTAATCTCGTAGTCGTCTGTCATCTGTCCTCGGTGGATGGTTGACAGACAGCCCCCTTCAACGTTCGCCGGGTGGACCCATCTCATGCAGTTTTATCACACTCGGCGTGCCTCTCGGGGTATGAAGCGAATCATCCACACCGACGAGGCTCCCGAGGCCGTCGGCGCGTACAGCCAGGCAACGACGAACGGCTCGCTCGTGTTTACCGCCGGGCAGATTCCACTCACGCCGGAGGGCGAACTCTTAGACGACGAACCTATCGACGTGCAGGCAGAGCAGTGTCTCGACAACCTCACTGCCGTCCTCGCGGAAGCCGGCGCGGAGATGAGCGACGTGCTCAAAGTCTCAGTGTTTCTGAACGACATCGACGACTTCACGGCGATGAACGACACGTACGCGACGTACTTCGACGACGAACCGCCGGCCCGCAGCGCAGTCGAAGTCGCCAACCTGCCAAAGGGCGTCGACGTCGAAATCGAAGCCATCGCCTCCGTCGAGGAGTGAGCGTGTCGTCGGTTCGTCGCTCGACTCGCAAACGCAGCCTACGACCACGTCCATGAACCCACGGACGAAGGCCAGTCTGCTCTGGGGCGTCATCGGCGCGCTGTCGTTTCTGGTCCTCCTACAGGCCTACGAACTGGTCGCCGGGCAACCCGTGGACCTGCTCGTGAAGTTCGCCGTGGCCCTCGTCATCGGCGTCGGTGCAACGGTAGTGACCTACCTCGCCGAACCGACACTCGCCGACTGAAAAAGAAGGACTTAAACGCGTCACGGGGATAGTCTCGGACGCGAGCCAGGATGGCCGAACGGTAAGGCGCACGCCTGGAAAGCGTGTTCCCTTTCGGGATTCTGGGTTCAAATCCCAGTCCTGGCGTTTTCTCCAACGCAACACTTCTGAGCAGCGCGTCTAGTCGCGCTGCGGACCCGTTGCGTTGGGAAACGCTTTCTGATGGGATTTGAAAACACATCATCCAATAGACTATTCTCCCCGCGGGGTCAATCTGGTGGCATGGCAGAGCAGAATATCTGGGTTAACGCACTCATCGGGGCGGTAATCGGTGTCGTTCTCTCGTGGATTCCGCTGTCGCCGGTCCTCGGCGGCGGCGTAGCAGGCTACCTGCAGAAAGACGAAGGACTCAAAGTGGGTGCACTCGCTGGCGCAATCGCCGCGATTCCGTTCATTCTCATCGTGTTCTTCATCTTCGGATTCCTCTCCATCGGCGCGTTCAGCGTCGGCGAGACGGGCGGTGGCCTGCTGTTTGGCTTCCTCTTCTGGATTATCGTCCTGTTCGGTGTTGCGTACTCGATTGTTCTGAGCGCGATTGGCGGCTGGATTGGCGTCTACATCGCGAATGAAGCCTAAGCCTGCGCAATCTCGACGTTGCGAACGGCTTCAGCGGCCATCTCGTCGGTGATGTGGGTTCTGTAGCTCGGGAGCGTGAAGATGCCCGTCGTCACGTCGTAGGTGGTGAACAGCCCGAAGCTGACGTACGGGTCAGCGTCGGTCAGGTCGATGGGGGCGAAGTTGTCTGCACGGAGCGTGGCGAGTTGTGCCGCGTTGCCCGTCGCGGAGTAGTACAGTTGCCAATCGACTTTCGAGTTCGAACGGATGGGAGAGTACTCGAGGGCTACCTCGTCACAGAAAACGGCGAGAACGGGGGCATCGAATCGACCGTCGAGCGAATCGACCGGGACGGTGGTCACGCCTTCTGCGGCGAATGCTTCCGTGAGCGCGACTCGGAGCATCGCCGCATCACGAACGTCACCCTCGACGTAGAGATAGAGCCGGTCGTCGAGCAAGTTGTCAACACCGATAGTGTTACTCGTAATCAAGACACTTTCCGTCTCGGTATCGCTCTCGACGGCGTTGAACGCAGCGACGTTCGCCGCGTTGAACAGCAATAGAAGCGTTAACCCGAGGCGAAGAGGGGACCGAATGGGGGTTTTCATCGAACACTAATAAGGCTGAGAGGAATATATAATTATCTGGTTTATTTTATGTTATTTTAATTCTTTCCACAGGAGAGAAAATATTTGCCGGTCAGGGTGCAAAAACCGCGTCTGCAGTTGTCGTTCCGATGACGTCCGCGAGGTGAATGCGATAGGTTGGGAGCGAGAACACTCCCCTCGTGGTATCACGGGTTTCGAACGTTCCGGTGCGAACGAACGGGTTCGACGCGGACAGGGTGACGCCAGCGGTCGGGTCTGCGCGTACTGCCGCGAGTTGGGTGGCGTTACCGGCGGCGGAGTAGGAGAGCGCCCATCGCACCGTGCCGACAGACTCGCCGGGGGCGTAGCGAATTGTCGGCTCCTCAGCGAACACTGCAAGCACGGGCGCATCGTGCGTGTCCGCGAGAGTTTCGAGTTCGAGCACCTCGACGCCGCGGTCGCCAAACGCTTCCGTGAGCGCAGCTCTGAGCGAATCTGCCTCGCGCTCACCTTCGACGTAGAGGTAGAGTCGACCATCGAGACCGTTCGTTGCGCCGTTGACGCTCCGCGTGACGAGCTGTTGGTCGGTCTGTGTCTCGCTTACCGTCGCACTGCTCCCCGCAACCACTGCCGCACCGAGAATCGAGAGCACCGCGATGGCCACCGCGACCACCGTCCGCCTGCGATTTTCCATTGATAGTGGGATGGCGAAGCGAGGAGAAATACCTGTTTCTGAGCCAATAGGTTACATCGTGCGAGCGAGTGCTTCGACTGCCGTTTCGAGGTGGTCGATGGTTTCGAAGACCTGTGGCTAGTAGATTGTATTTAAAGAACGAACGAACAGAACGTCCACGTCGTGTGGGTCTCCGTCACACCCTCTCCAACGAGACTGCTCTTTCTGGTGGTTTCAGGCGTCAGCGGGCGTACTGTGTGGGAAATTGGCCGGAGCGGAAATCAAAGCATTTATGTAGAATCACAATTATAGTCGCTCTTGATTATGAGTCAGCGAATGCAGGGTCAGCCGATGATCATCCTCGGCGAAGATTCCCAGCGAATGAAGGACCGCGACGCACAGGCGCACAACATCCGCGCAGCCCGTGCAGTTGCTGATGCCGTACGCTCCACACTCGGCCCGAAAGGGATGGACAAGATGCTCGTCGATTCGATGGGCGACGTCACCATCACGAACGACGGCGTCACCATCCTCAAAGAGATGGACATCAACAACCCGACGGCCGAGATGATTATCGAGGTCGCCGAAACGCAGGAAGACGAGGCAGGCGACGGGACGACCACCGCCGTCGCCGTCACCGGTGAACTCCTCAAGAACGCAGAGGACCTCCTCGAACAGGACATCCACCCGACGGCCATCATCAAGGGCTTCCACCTCGCGAGCCAGCAGGCCCGCAAGGAAATCGACGACATCGCAGAGCGCGTCGACACCGACGACGAAGACCTGCTTCGCAAGGTCGCTGAGACCTCCATGACCGGCAAAGGCGCAGAGCTCAACAAGGACGTCCTCAGCAAGATTATCGTCGACGCCGTCCGCCAGGTCACGGTCGAGAACGACGAAGGCGAGAACGTCGTCGACCTCGACTTCATCAACATCGAAACCCAGACCGGTCGCGCCGCAGGCGAGTCCGAACTCCTCCGCGGTGCCGCCATCGACAAGGACCCAGTCCACGACTCGATGCCGAAAGAAGTCCAGGACGGGAACATCCTCCTGCTCAAGGAAGCCATCGAAATCGAGGAGGCCAACGTCGACACCGAGGTCTCTATCACGGACCCATCTCAGCTTCAGCAGTTCATCGACAACGAGGAAGCCCAGCTGAAAAAGAAGGTCAAACAGATCAAAGACGTCGGCGCTGACGTCGTCTTCTGCCAGAAGGGCATCGACGACCTCGCACAGCACTACCTCGCGAAGGAAGGCATCCTCGCCATCCGCCGCACGAAGAAGTCCGACATCGAGTTCCTGAAAGAGGTCCTCGGCGCGTCCATCGTCTCCGACTTAGACAGCGTCGAGAAATCGGACCTCGGCAAGGGCACCATCCGCCGCGACGAGGCAGACGAACTGTTCTACGTCGAAGGCGAAGGCGAAGCCCACGGTGTCACCCTGCTGCTCCGCGGCTCCACGAAACACGTCGTCGACGAACTCGAACGCGGCATCACCGACGCACTCGACGTCGTCGCACAGACCGTCTCCGACGGCCGCGTCCTCGCCGGCGGCGGCGCAATCGAAGTCGAACTCGCAAGCCGCCTGCGCAAGTACGCTGACTCCGTGAGCGGCCGCGAGCAGCTCGCCGTCGAGGCGTTCGCAGACTCCCTCGAACTCGTGCCACGCGTCCTCGCCGAGAACGCTGGTCTCGACTCCATCGACACGCTCGTCGACCTCCGTGCAGCCCACGAGTCCGGTGAGAAGCGCGCTGGCCTGAACGTCTTCACGAGCGAAATCGAAGACACCTTCGAGGCAGGCATCGTCGAGCCAGCCCACGCGAAGGAGCAGGCAATTTCCAGTGCCACCGAGGCCGCGAACCTCGTCCTCAAAATTGACGACATCATCGCCGCTGGTGACCTCTCCACCAACAAGGGCGGCGACGAGGAAATGCCACCGGGCGGCGGTGGCATGGGTGGCGGCATGGGCGGTATGGGCGGCATGGGCGGCATGATGTAAAAATCGGCTCTCAGCCCATCTCCCACACCTGACCGCTGAACGAATCGCGTTTCGACCGTTTTTCTACGCCGACGCCGCTTCCTGAGTGGAATCGCTGTCAGTTCCGTTTAGTTCGTCAGCCCAGTGGGGTTCGTGAACGCGCCCCTGCCCGACGTGTTTGTACTCGACCGTCGCGCGCTCGGTGTACGATTCCCCGTCTCGCTCTCCAAAGAGTGCGTAGTGGTATGACCAAATTTTCCCCTCACTCGTCACCAGCACTCGGATAGTGACGTTCTCAATCGCGAACCCGTCAGTCTCAGTGAGGTACTGTGGGCTGTCGAAGAAATCGTCTTCTGAAATTTGCTTGCCGGTGAGGACGAAGGCTTGTTCCCCATTTATCGTGACTGAAGCCGGTTCGACGGTCACGTTTCCGTTCGTAGAGAGGAGCAGAGCGAGTTCCTCTTCGGCAATCCCGTCTATCGTTCGCTCTCCCGTTGGATGGACGATTCCGTCGTGTACGACGTCGGTCTCTGTCTGATTCCCCTCTACCTCGTGTTCGTAGATTTTGTCACCGGTCGCCCAGAGCGAATGCGCACGGAGCATGGTCTGTGACTCGTCCCAGTAGGTCGTCCGCTGGAGGTAGAAGGAGGTGTTGTTGGCGATTTCCAGCCTCGTTTCAGTTTTGTCGAATTCAGCTGACTGGGTTCGCTCCCGAATCACCGTTCGAACGACCGTGTATCGTTTTCCGGAAATCCAGTCAGCGTTCGCTTCGCGGAGGGCGACCCCGTTTTCGAGCCCCGCTTCCGTCACGCCCGGCGGATACGAGACGTTGTCAGCGATATCGACGTGCTGTGAACCGGGCGGGTACGAACCATTACCCGGAACCGGTACCGGCGTCGCAGAGATGTCCGCTGTCGGTTCGGATTGGCCGGGAAGGATGCCGCTACAGCCAGCAGTGGTGAGGAGTAGTGCCACCAAAATTGTCGATAGTAGTCGTCTCATGCTGCTGAATCCGGCTCTGTTGTCTGATTCGCCCAGTATGGAGCGTCGACTTGTACTTCGTCGACGCCGTGGACGTAGTACGTCTCGCTCACCCCATCCGACTGGCCGTTTCGGTGGATGGTGTATTCGAGCCTGTATCCACGAATCGCGCCGGACGCTGCAATTGACACACTTGCTGAGACGTTGGAGACGTTGTCGTACCCGGTCCATTCCCGCATTGCCTGTTCATCTCCAACAGCGCGCCCAACGAAGATGTACCGCGGCCCCGGTCCTTCGCCCGGTTCGGCGTTCGTGTCTACGATGACATCCTCGAACTCGATGGCAGAAAGCAGCGTCTCCGCCTCGGCGACGGACAGTTGCCGAACTCGTCTCGCGGCGGCCGGGTCGATTGGATTCCCTGCCTCGTCGGAGGCAACGGTGACGTTCTCCGTGTCGCGCGTCACCCGGCGTTCGATTCGAACGGTGCCGTTCGAGAACGCCTCGAAGTCGACCTGTTCGGTGGAGTTGTTGATGTACACTCTCGTCCGGTATCGGTCGCGATTCGCGCCGAGGGTTCCGTAAAGGTGTACGGACGAAAGGCGCGACCGATAGTCGGAGGCGTTATCGAGCACGTCTTTGGACCATCGAACCGTTATCGATTTGTTCTCGAGTGCGGCGACGCTTCGCTTGCCGAGTGCGGCCTCGCCACCGCTGTTCTCACCGATGAGCCACAGGTCTTGCCCCCACCACGGCGGGAGCGTGACTTCAGTGCCACCGACGTCGGAGTAGGTGAGTTGCTTGTTGAACACGATCTTTCCGTCCGGATGCGCCACGACGTATCGCAGTTGCAGGGCGCGGACGAACCCGTCCTCGGTAATCTTGGCGTTCACGTACACGCTCGTCACGTTCTCGGCGCCAGCCCACTCCTCGAACGCCTGCTCGTCGGCGAGCGTGCGCCCCCGAACCTGATACAACACTTCGCCATCTTCCCAGGTTTGTTGTGGGGCGTCCATTTCGACCGACGAGAACAGGATGCGAAGCAGTTCACCGTACGTCGCTTTCTGGACCTGTGGAGGTGTGCCCTCACCGACGTTCCGGATGGTGAAGTTCGCCTGCTCGCTCAGTTCGTACGTCGAAGACCCGTTCGAGGCGTATTCGACGAGGGTTCTGTTTCGCTCCGCTGCCACACCAATCTGCTGGACCAGATGGAACCGCTCTCGGTCGGCCCCGACGAACGCCCACGACGACGCGACGTGCGCGCTGCGTTCGCCGGGAAGTCGATGATTCTCTTCGACGTGGAGGGTCACCGACTGCCCAGCCAGTGCCGCTTCGTGAGACTGAACCACCCAGTCGGCGTCGAACACGCCCTCCGCTCCGATGCCGGGAACGATTGGCTCGGGCGTAGGCGTCGGTTCGTCCGTCGGCACGTCTACCGGCGTCGCGGAGAACTCCTGTTCGGGTTCGTCGCCCGTGATGCCGCTGCACCCCGCCGACACGAGAAGCACGAAAACCGCAACTGTGGCGACGATGCGACGCATCACCGTCCCTCCTCCGTCGCGGTTGCTGTATGACTCTCCGGCCGCTGAGCGTCTGACTCGTTTACCTTGGAGAGCCAATCCGGTTCCTCGATGGTCGTGTTGCCCCAGTCGGAGTACGTCACTGTCTGCTCGAACCGGACGCGCCCTTTCTCGTCGGTGAAGGTGTAGGTGACGTTGTACGACTGAATCGCGCCGGTCTCGGCGACGACGAGCGAGAGACGGCCATCAGAAACTGCTTCGTACCCGCGGTCGTTCGTGAACTGGTCTTCCTTCTCGAAGTCCCGAGCAGTGATTCGATACAGCTCCGTCGGGGAGTCCTGAATCCGTTCGACTGACACGACGTTCATCGTGTGGAGGTAGTTCGTGAGTACGCCCTCCTTGTCCAGATTGACGAACATCATCTTGCGCGGGTCGGTGGGTTCGCCGTCTGGGCCGTACGCGATTCGGTAGGTCGAGTTATCAGACCGCGTCTGATTGACGTAGACACGCTCACCGTCTGCGTACGAGCGGACGGTGTAGTCGTCGTAAATCGTTGCCGACTCAGAGCGGGTGTGGGTCAGAAAGTGACTCCTGTTTTCGAGGTATTGGCCGTGAATGAACCCGTCGTACATGAAACTCGAATTCTCACAACTGAATGCCTCGCCGTCGGAGGCGTTGACTCGCGAGCAGATGCGCGTCGCCGTCGTCTCCTGATGGAACGTCACCGACTGCTTCGCGAGGGCTTCTTTGTGCGCATGGAGGAGGGTGCTCACGCTCTCGACACCATTCTCGGTGACACCCGGCGGGTAGGTAGGGTCCTCGGGCACGTCCATGGGTGTCGCCGAAACGTCTTCCGTCGGTTCGTCGCCCATCAAACCGCTGCAACCGGCCGTCGTGAGGAGCACGGCAACGAGAACCGCTGGAATCACTCGTCTCATGTGGATTTGTTCGTCCGTTCTCTCGCTGTTTCGACCCATTCAGGAAACGGGACCTCGGTCCGTCCGATATTGTGCATTCTCACCTCTCGTGATATACGGTCGGTCGTCCCGTTTTCAGTGGTATCGTAATCGAGTCGGTACTCCCTGACAACGCCATCGCGGACCGTCATCTCCATGGAAAGGGCTGACACATTTTCGTGACCAGTCCACGCTTCGAAGGCTGCTCGGTCGGTTACATTGTGGCCAGACAATCGGTAGTCGACGGTGAGTGTATCTCCGCTCGTCCCACGATTGTGTGCGGAAATCGAGTCCACCTCAATCGTGGAAAGGAGCAGCTCGATATCGTCGCCATCGATACGTTCGACCTGCAGCAAAGCGGCTGGGTCTGCGACGTTCCCTTGCTCGTCACGAACCAGTGTGTACTCGTAGCTATCTCTGTCCACATTGGTTCGTTCGAACCGTGCAGACCCGTTTGCCCACGCGACCACACGATCTCTGGTCGTCCCGTTCGCAGACTGATTGTAGCGCTGGATGTCCACCCGATAGTGCGACCCATTCGCCGCAATTCGTCCTTCGCGTCGAGTGGACGATTCGAACAAGAACTGTCCACTGTCAGTTTGTGACTCTGTCTGACTCGTCGCGTAGATTGTCAGGGACCGGTTTTCGAGCGAAGCCTCGTGACTGTCTACAAGCTCGCGTTGCCCAGTCGCGTTCTTCCCGACCAGCCACGTTCCTTCACCCCACCACGGCGGTTCCGAGACAGTGGTGTTTCCGACATTTCCGAACCAAACGCTCTCCCTGTATCTGTCCCTTTCCCCATCTTCCGGCACGGTGTAGTATAGATACGCATGGCGGACGAGGCCGTTCGATGTGACCTCTGCTCTAAACCGTATCTCCTCTACCGACCCGTTTATCGCCGGCTCGAGGGACGTTTCGTTCCCCTCGATGGTGCCGGACAGGTAGTACACCGGACTTTCGGTCCGGACATTTTCGCCTCTCACTCGAAGCGCAGCTGCTTCCTCTGCAGTGTGCAGGACACGAGAGACGAATTCGCCGTGAGTCAGGTTCGAACGCGCCTGTTCTGGATTGTCAACCTGCTGAACTTGATAGCCTTCGCTCCCGTTGAACGCGTACGTTGCAGACCCATTCGAAGCGATTTCCCGGACGCCGCCTGGAGAGCGCGTTACGAGTCGGAACTGGTCTGCGTTCGGCCCAACGACGACTGACTGGGCCCCCTCTCGACCGCTCGAATAGTGAATCGTGGCCGACTGATTGGCAAGTGCTGATTCGTGGGCGGTTGTCAAGGCAGAACTGTTCGAGATTCCCGACGTGTTCAGTCCCGGTGGCATGTCGACCCCGTTCATCGTCGAAATCCAGTCCGGTTTAACGGGGGACAGGGTATCCGGATACTCGAGGGTTGCAGCGTACTCGTACTGTCGCGGCCCTTCGTCGTGAACAAGGGTGTAGGAGTACTCGGAGGATAGAATCGCACCCGTTTCTGTGACAACCATCGACAGCTGACTCGATTTGATGTCGTTGGCATCGTACCGCTCCAGAATCTCACGGGAGTCTTCGAAGCCACGGGCGGTGATTCGATACCGTTTCTGCGGCGATTCTTGAATCACCGATACATCGACGGCCTCCATCTGGCCGAGGACCTCCGCAACCCGGTCCTGCCGGAGCATTCGTGGGAGCGAGGGTTCGTCTGGGTCTGCAGACGAAGCGTACTGGTCGTAGACGACTTGGTAGGACGAGTTGCCATCGTGCGTTTGATTGATGTACAGTTGCTCGCCCTCACCGTAGGTGTGATAGTGTGAGGTGCGCGCTCTCTCCATGTGCGTCGAATTCGCGAAGGTGTAGCCACGGGCCGAGTGATGGCTGTGATTGGCGCTATACTTCCCTTCGGAGAATCCATCCCTGATAACCGTCGCATTCTCACAGGTGTCTGCGTCGCCGTGGGGTGCGGCCTGCTCCTCGCACAACTGGGTGGTCGTTCGCTCTATGTGAATTACCGCCGCCTGATTCGAAAGGGCATCCCGGTGTCCAGCCATGAGTGCGGTCACGTTGGAAACACTCGTTTCATTGACGCCGGGCGGCCACGTCGGGTCGCTCGGCACAGCAACAGGCGTCGCGGAGATGTCAACGGACGGTCTGCTACCACCAAGAATCCCACTACATCCGGCGGTCACCAGAAGGAACGAAACGGCGACGGCGGCTACGAAATGTCTCATTACCGTTCTCAACTCGACGCAGTAGTCGCCTGTCCGTCGGTTGTTTGCTCACTCGTTACGTTCACCTCAGAAACCCAGTCGGGTTCCTCGATGGAGACGGGTTCGCCGAGGTTGGAAAGCTCGTACTCAGTGGTAATTCGAGTTGTCTCTCCGAATTCTGGTCTCGACTTCTCTACTGAGTAGCGATATTCGAGAATCGTCCCGTCGGACCGCACGACCATGTCGATGGTGAGATTCGACGCTGAAACTGACGAGTTTGGGTCTTTTAACCACGAGTCCTCTTTGAACGAGTTCGACTGGAGGCGGAACTGGTCTTCAGTCCCTTCGATGCGGGTGACGTTCCAATCTCCGGCTTGCGAGATTATCGAGAACTCCTCGTTATCGACGAACCCACCAACCGTGAGATTGGAGTCCGCGGGAAGTACGTGACACAGTGTCTTGTTTTCGCTGGTCGAGAGCCAGAACAGTTTCGTCTGATTTTGATACGTCGTCCACTGAACTGTTTTGTTGTTCCGAACATTGGTTCGATTCAGGAGAAACCTCCCGTTGGTCGTGTTTGCGGTCACGTGTTGGGACCAGTGTTTGACTGAACTCCCGTAGTCATCGCGTTTCACTTCTTTGTGACTAGCGGTCAGTTCGAACGACCCATTTGGGGCAGCGTGTAGATGGGATTTGACCAGCGCCCAACTATCTTCGACGCCCTGTTCAGAGACGCCTGGGGGATACGATGCGTTGTCTGCTGGTGCGTCGGCGGGTTTCGAAGAGACGTCGTTCGAAGATTCGGCACCTTCCATTACGTTGCACGACATTGCTGCGTGGTCTTCTGCTGGCACGTCGGCGGGCGTCGTAGAGACATCCTGTGTTGGCTCACTGCCCGTCAAACCGGTACACCCGGCGGTGACGACCAGCAGTCCACAGAGGATACTTACGAGGGAGGACCTGTGCATTACCTGAAACGATTCGACCCCCCGGAATAGGCTTTTTGGTCAATCTGCGAAGGTGAATCTGGACGTTTCCTGCGTTCTCTGTGGGAAACGCGGAAAGATGGAACTAAGTTCCGGGCGCAAAAATCGCCTCCATGGAAACCTTGCTGCTCAATCGGGAGGCAGTCGACGAAAACACGCAGATGTCGGAACTCATCCAGGCCATCGAGGATGCCTTCGCGGCCTACGAGCGCGGCGACGCGCAGATGCCCGCGAAGTCCTACATCGACCTGCCACAGTACAACGGTGACTTCCGGTCGATGCCCGCCTACATCAAGGCAGACGGCTGGGACGCAGCCGGCATCAAGTGGGTCAACGTCCACCCGGACAACCGCGACAAGTTCGGCCTGCCGACGGTCATGGGCACGATGGTCTACTCGGACCCGGAGAACGCCTTCCCGCTCGCCATCATGGACGGGACGGAACTCACGATGAAGCGCACGGGCGCGGCCGCCGCCGTCGCCACCGACCACCTCGCCGTCGAAGACGCGACCTCCATGGGCCTCGTCGGCGCGGGCGTCCAGTCGTACACGCAACTCGAAGCCATCAGCGAGATTCGCGACATCGAGACGGTCATCATCTCGGACTTAGACGAAGAAGCCGTCGCCGACTTCATCGACGCCTTCGACGACCGCTTCGACGTTCGCGCAGGCTCCATCGAGGAGGCCGCGAAGTGTGACATTCTCTCGACGGTCACGCCCGTCGAATCCCCAATCGTTTCCCGCGAAGCTGTTGGCGAGCACACCCACATCAACGCGATGGGTGCGGACGCAGAAGGAAAACACGAACTCGCAGACGAGATTCTGCTCGACTCGAAACTCGTCATCGACGACTACGACCAGACGACCCACTCGGGCGAAATCAATGTCCCGTTCCACGAGGGCGTCCTCACGGACGAGGACATCTACGGCCAGATTGGCGAAATCGTCGTCGGCAAAAAGGAAGGCCGCACTGACGCAGACGGCCTCACCGTCTTCGACTCCACGGGCCTCGCGATTCAGGACGTCGCCGCCGCACACGTCGTCTACGAACACGCAGACGAGAACAACAACGGCTATCCGTTCGACCTCATCGGCACGTCGCTTCGATAACCGCGATTAGCCCGGGCGGCCCTGCCGTCTGCGCGCTCGTTCTCTCGCTCGAATCTGGTCGCGGACCTGCAGGTCAACTTCCTCTGTCGAGAGCAGTCGCTCGCGCAGGTAGCCAATCACCCAGACGAGGGCGATAAACGGCGCGAGCGGAATGAGGAGGACCACGAGCAGCCCGAACCAGATGAGGCCGAGCAAGCTCATCTCGTTGTTTCCGTGCATTCCCATCGGTTCGGTCACGGTGCGGTAGACCGATTTGAGGTCGTCTGAAAGGACCGGGGTCTCTTGTTGTGCGGTTTCGCTATCACTCATGCCCTACTAATCGCGCTGTAAAAGAATGAAATCGCGCCTATCGTCTGGATTTCCGGCGTATCTCTGCTTGCCGGCTTATTCTAGGTGAATCGCTGGCCGGAATGGCTCTGCGAGGCGAGCCTTGTCTGCGGGGTCGACGGCGGCTTCGCCCTCGCGGTAGATCTCGATGTTCGCGTCGAACTCCGCGCTGAAGAAGCGGGCGGCGTCCTCGTAGACGTCCGTCTCGTCCAGTTCAGCCATCGCGTCGAGGACGTCGTCGTCGCGCCCGCGGACGACCTCGACGAGGCTCTGGACCAGGTCGTTCACCTGGTTGCCTTTCTCGCGCAGTTCCTCGTTCTGCATAACTGTGCCCATCACCTGTCCGACGTTCGTGCCGGTTTCGACGACGGTGTCGAAGACGGTGTACTTCCAGTCTGCGGCGGTGTAGATGCGAATCGTCTCCGGGCTGGAGTCGGTGACGTTGATGATGTCCTGGATGTCGTCGGTCAGACGCTCGACCAACTGTTCGCGCACTTCCGTCTCCGTGCTCACGAACTCGGCTTCGACCTCGGGCCACGGCGACTCCTCGACCGACTTCCCGGTCAGTTGCTCGTGCAGTTCGTTCGTCGCGAACGGAATGATGGGAGCCAGCAAGCGCAGGCGCGTCTCCAGCACCTTGCGCAGCGTCCACTTCGCGCCCGGCCGGTCTAAGTCGGCGCGGCGGCGATACCAGCGTAGACTCTCTTCGAAGCTGTAGAACGCTGCCTGACTCGCCGTTCGCGTCTCGAAGTTCGAGAGGGCGTCGGTCGTCGTCTGGATGGTGTCCTGCAGTTTCGCCAGCAGCCACGTGTCGATGTGCTTCAGGTCTTTCTCGCCTTCGTCGCCCTCGATGATGTCCTGGGCGCGAGACCAGAAGCGGTCTAACTGGTTGCGGGTGGACTCCACCTGGTCTGCTCGCCAGTCGTAGTCCTGCCACGGTTCGGCTGAGTTCAGCAAGAACAGGCGGACGGTGTCCGCGCCGTACTTCTCGATGGCGTCTGCTGGCAGGACGACGTGCCCCTTCGATGAGGACATCTTGTCGCCTTCGAGCAGGCCCATCCCCATGATGGTGATGCCCTGTGGCTGTTTTGGCGGCTCGAACAGCTCTGCGTGGTGGAACAGGTAGAACGTCAGGTGGTTCGAAATCAGGTCGTTGCCCGAACAGCGGTAGTCCACCGGGTACCAATAGTCCCACTCTTCGCGCAGGTCGAGTGCCGTCTCGTCGTCACCTTCACCCAGCAATAGCGTGTCGAAGAACTCGGGCGTGAGGTCCTCCGTCGGCACGTCATCGATGCGATGGGCGATGGTGTAGTACGCCATGTAGATGGTCGAGTCCGACAGCGGCTCGATGACGAAGTCTTTGTCCCACGGCAGGCGGGTTCCCAGTCCGTAATTGCGGATACACGGCCACTCGTTCAGCCAATCGACCGTGTGCAGGTACTGCTCGCGGGTGCTCTCCGGAATCGCGTCCAGATTCGCGATGGTCTCCTTGGTCTTTTGCTTCCAGTCTTCGTCGTTGTAGCGCAGGAACCACGTGTCCTGTTTCGCGACTTCGACTTCGCCGCCACAACGACAGATAACCTCCTCTGAGAACTCGTACATCGCGTCGAAGGCCCCACGACTCTGGTAGTCGGCCTTCAGGTCCTCGCGGACGTGTTCGACGATTTCGCCGGCGTACTCACCGTACATGTCGTTCAGCTTCCCGGCGTGGAACTCGCGGTTGTAGACCTCCTTGGTGGCCTTTTCCAGTGCCGGGTCGTCCGGAGACGTGATACCGTGAGCTTCGACGGCGTCCTTCGCCGGGAACTCGCCGTAATCTTCGACGGTCAGGATTGCGCGTGGCTCGATTGCCTGCACTTCCGCGGGGTCGATGCCGAACGCTTCCATGCGTTCTGTGTCGGCTTTCGCCTCCGCTAGCGCCACCCAGTCGTCCGGGCTGTGAGCCGGCACGGACATGACGACGCCCGTCGCGTTGTCCGTGTCCACGAAGTCGGCGGGCAGGATGAGCACGTCCTCGTCGGTCACGGGGTTCGTGACGCGCGTTCCGACCAGGTCCTCGCCCGTCAGCTCTTCGACGACCTCTACGTCGCGCTCCTGTAAGCGCAGCTTCTCGACAGCCTCGGCGGAGACGACCCACTCCTCGCCGTCGACCGTCGCCCGACGGTACTCGCCGTCTGGCTGGACGTAAGCGTTCGTGACGCCGTACACCGTCTCCGGACGCAGCGTCGCCATCGGCAGGACGGTATCGCCCTGCTCGAACTTGACCAGCGTGTACTCCTGGAACTCGGCGTTTTCGCCCTCTAGCAGGTCGTGAGTCGTCACCGGGTTCATCTCGTTCGTACAGAACTTGACCGGGTGCAGGCCCTTCTCCAGCAGGCCGCGCTCGCGCAGCGTCTCGTACTGCCAGGTGATGAACTTCGAGTAGCGCTCGTCGTTCGTCGTGAACTCACGACGCCAGTCGACCGACAGGCCGAGTGCCTTCATGTTCTTCTTGTAGTGCTCTTCGATGAAGTAGCGGGCAAAGCCCATCGGCGTCTCCAAATCTTTCAACGTCTCCTCGGGGACGTTGTAGGTGTCGCGTAGGACGGACAGTTGCTTCTCCTCGCCCTTCTTCAACCGCTCGACGGCACCGATGATGGGCGTGCCCGTGACGTGCCACGCGATGGGGAACAGCACGTTGTCGCCCTGCTGGCGTCGGAACCGGGCGTACACGTCCGGGACGGTGTAGGTCCGGGCGTGTCCGATGTGCATCCCGCCGCTCGGATACGGATACGGCACCGTGATGAACGTCGCCTCCTCTCGGTCGTCAGGGGTGGCTTCGTACAGGCCCGCCTCGGCCCACTGCTCGCGCCACTTCCCCTCGACTGTGCGGGGGTCGTAATCCATGTACTGTGCTTCAGGTGGCGAAGGTAAAAGAACTCCCATACCTGACGCTCGCAGGTGTCTGATAGCCTCGCGGGACCTGGGGGTCCCACGAGCAAAAACCGACTCAGTCGATGTTAATCTGCTTGCCCTTCGACGTGCCTTCCATCTTCGGCAGCGTCACCGAGAGGACGCCGTTCTTGTAGGACGCTTTGGCCTTGTCGCCGTCCACGTCCTCTGGAAGGTGCAGCGAGCGGCGAACCGTGCGGTGGCGTCGCTCTTTGCGAACGTAGTTCGTGTCTTCTTCGTCCATCGATTCCTCGTGTTCGGCTTTGATGGTGACGCGGTCACCGAGCACCGAGAGGTGGATGTCCTCGCGAGTGAAGCCGGGCAGGTCCGCGGTGAGGACGAAGTCCTCGTCGCGCTCCTCTACGTCCACCATGATCTGGGACATGCCCATCATGCCGCGTCGAGGCATGTCCTCGAACTGGCGGCTCATGCGGTCGAACATCTCTTCGAGCTCGTCGAACGGGTTGTATTTTCGCATTGCCATTGGAAACCACTGGGTCTACCCCGAGACCCTCGGGTACAACATACGTCAGACTGGGATTTAACGCTGGTGCGCGTCTGTCGCCATCGCGAACCTTTCGCTCCGCGCTACACTCGCGCCGTCCGCCTCGAAAGGACGGCGTAGACCACCGCCCCCACGACGATGCTGGTGACGACTGCCGCCGGAATACCGACGAACAGCGACGGCCAGACGACCGCTTCGAGCCACGCGGTTACGGCGACGCCGACGACAAATCCGACGAGCACGCCGACGACGATGCTGACGCCCCGTCGCAGCCAGACCGATTCGACCATACTAGACCTGTAGGTCCCCAGTCAGCAAAAATGTCGTCACAGCGTGTAAAAAGCGACCCGAGCGTTACCGGTTCAGCGTGTGGATAGCCTCGCCTTTCGCGTTGGCGGCGGCTTCCATCACGGCTTCTGCGAGCGTCGGGTGGGTGTGAATCGTCGCGGTCAGGTCTTCTATGGTCGCGCCCATCTCGATGGCGAGGGCGAGTTCGGCGATGAGTTCGGAGGCCTCTGGGCCCACGATTTGCGCGCCGAGGATGAAGCCGGACTCCTCGTCTGCGACGACGCGGACGAAGCCGTCGGTGTGTCCCGTCGAGAGGGCACGCCCGCTCGCGGTGAACGGGAACTTGCCGACGGCCACGTCGAAGCCTGCTTCGCTCGCCTCCTCCTGTGTCATGCCGACCGTCCCAATCTCCGGGTCGGTGAACACGGCAGCGGGGATGGCCTGATAGTCGAGTGCCGATGGCTCGCCGGCGATGACTTCGGCGGCGACGTGGCCCTCTTTCGAGGCCTTGTGGGCGAGCATTGGCTCGCAAGCGACGTCGCCGATGGCGTAGATGTGGCCCACGTCGGTTCGACACTGCTCGTCGGTTTCGAGGAAGCCCTTCTCGTTCGGTTCGAGGCCGACGGCTTCGAGGTTGAGCGTGTCGGTGACCGGGGAACGACCGACGGCGACGAGCGTCTTGTCGGCCTTGAATTCGGACTGTTCGCCGTCCTCGTTCTCGGTGACGACGGTCATGCCGTCTGCCTCCTCGCGCCACTCCTTTGCGGCCTCGCCGAAGTGGAACTCGATGCCGAGTGCTTCTGCCTTCTTCTTGACCACGCGAGCGACGTCTGTCTCGTAGCCGGGCAGGGCGTCGTCGAGCATTTCGACGATTGTCACGTCGGTGCCGAGTTTTGCGAATACCGTCGAAAGTTCCATCCCGATGTAGCCCGCGCCGACCACGACGAGTTTCTCCGGAATCTCGTCGAGTGCGAGTGCCTCGCGCGAACTGAGCACGTGTTCGCCGTCGAACTCGAAGCCCGGAATCTGGAAGGGCCGCGAGCCAGTCGCGATGATACAGGAGTCGAATTCGATGGACTCAGAGCCCTGTCCCTCGCCGCCGTGGGCGACGCGGACGGTGTTCTCGCCGGCGAACTCGGCGGTGCCCTGCATCAGGTTCACGCCGTTTGCTTTCATCAGCTTCTCGACGCCGCCGGTGAGCTGGTCGACGACGCCGTCTTTCCAGGCGACCATGCCCTGCATATCGACGACGGGGTCCGCGTGAATGCCCATGTCCTCTGCGTTCGCGGCGTTGTGCGCGACGTCGGTCGCCGAGATGAGCGCCTTCGAGGGGATACAGCCGTAGTTCAGGCAGGTCCCGCCGTAGGCGTTCTTCTCGACCATCGTCACGTCTAAGCCGAGCTGTCCGGCGCGGATGGCGGCGACGTAGCCGCCTGGTCCCGCACCGATTACCAATACGTCCGTTCCAGTTGCGATGTCTCCAACGACCATTTATTCGAGTAGTAGTAGTGCGGGGTTTTCGAGATAGTTCTTCACCGTGTTGGCAAACTGTGCCGCGACTGCCCCGTCGATGATACGGTGGTCGATCGACAGCGAAATCGTCATCACGTGCCGTGGGACGACTTCGCCGTCGACGACGCGTGGCTTTTCCTTGATTGCGCCGAGCCCGAGGATGGCGACTTCGGGAACGTTGATGATGGGCGTCGCGTACTCGCCGCCAATCGCGCCGAAGTTCGTGATGGTGAACGTGCCACCCTGCATGTCGCTGCGCTCGATGGAGCGGTCACGCGCTTTGCCGACGAGTTCGTTCATGTCCGTCGAAATTTGGAGCATCCCCTTCTGGTCTACCCCTTTCACGACTGGCACCATGAGGCCGGCGTCCGTGGCGACGGCGATACCGATGTTGTAGTCCTTCTTGAGGACGATTTCCTCTGCGTCATCGTCGAGCATGGAGTTCATGTACGGGAACTCCTTTAGCCCGGCGACGACGGCCTTCATCACGAACGGCATGTAGGTGAGTTTCACGCCGCGCTTCTCGGCTTCCTCCTTGAGGTCTGCGCGCGTTTCGACGAGTTCCGTCACGTCGATTTCGTCGTGGTGGGTGACGTGCGGGGCGGTGTACTTCGACTTCTCCATCTGCCGACCGATGGTGCGTCGAATGCCGCGATACGGCACGCGCTCGTCCTCTTTCGAGGTCGTTCCGAGCGCCGCCACGTCGGCCTGTTGTGCTTCCGTCTGCGCCTCGGCGAACTGCTGGACGGCGTCTGCGGTCACGAACGACTGGCCCTCGCGCTGTTCGACCTCGGGCACGGCGTTCAGGTCCACGCCGAGGTCAGCGGCAAGTTTGCGCGTCGCAGGCGCGGCGAGCGTCCGGTCGCGGTCCGCCTTCTGCATCGAGACGGATGCCTGCTGTGTGCCACCCGAGCCTGCCGATTCGGTGGTCTCGGGTGCTGGCGCTGGTTCCTCAGCATCGGATTCTGCGGCTGGCTCCGCGGCGGCTTGTGCGCCGTCGTCGCCACCTTCTGCGGCTGCTCGAACGTCCTGTTCGGTCACGCGGCCGCTCGGGCCGGACCCGGCGACGCTCCCGATGTCCACGCCCAGTTCCCGGGCGAGCCGGCGGGCGCTCGGCGCGGCGAAGATGCGGCCACCCTTGGCCGAGGACTCGCCGTTCGCGGCGGACTTGTCGGCTTCTGGTTCCGCTTCAGCTTCGGCGGCTGGTTCCGCTGCTTCTGTCTCCTCCTCGGCTGGCTCCTCACCCTCTACATTGAACGTGATGATGACGTTGCCAACTGGAACCATCTCGCCTGCCTCGGCGAGAATTTCCTTTACTGTGCCGTTGACCGGCGACGGAATTTCGACGACTGCTTTGTCAGTTTCCGCCTCGGCGACTGGCATATCTTCGGTGACTTCGTCCCCCTCCGAGACGAGCCAGTTTACGATTTCTGCTTCCGTCAGTCCTTCCCCGACGTCGGGGAGTTTGAATTCGTATACCATCTTAGAACTCGTAGGCCTCCTTGATGCCCTCTTTAATACGCGCAACCTGCGGGAGGTAGTAGTTTTCGAGGGCGTAGAGTGGGAACGGCGTGTCGAAGCCGGTGATGCGCTTTACGGGCGCTTCCTGGTAGATGAGGGCTTCCTCCTGAATCGTCGCGGCGATTTCGCCGCCGAGACCGCCCGTGAGCGGGGCCTCGTGGACGACGGCCGCGCGGCCGGTCTTCTTGAACGACTCGATGATGGCATCGTCGTCGAGCGGCGAGAGCGTGCGGAGGTCGATGACTTCCACGTCGATGCCCTCTTCTGAAAGTTCGTCTGCGGCCTTGAGCGTCGGTCGTGTCATCGCACCCCACGTGAACACGGAGACGTCGGTTCCTTCGCGCCGGGTCGCGGCTTCACCGAGTGGGACGGTGTACGTCTCGTCTGGCACTTCCTCGCGGAAGGCGCGGTAGATGAGTTTCGGTTCGAGGAAGATGACCGGGTCTGGGTCGCGAATCGCACTCGCGAGCAGGCCCTTCGTGTCGTACGGCGTCGAGGGGACGACGACCTTCAGGCCTGGTTCGTGGGCGAAGAACGCTTCCTTCGACTCGGAGTGGTGTTCTGGGGCGCGGATGCCGCCGCCGTACGGGGCGCGAACCACCATCGGGCAGGTGTAGCGCCCGCGACTCCGGGTGCGGAGGCGTGCGGCGTGGCTCACGATCTGGTCGAAGGCGGGGTAGATGAACCCCATGAACTGGATTTCTGGAACCGGTTTCATGCCGTAAGCGGCCATGCCGATGGCCGACCCGACGATGCCGGACTCTGCGAGCGGCGTGTCGATGACGCGGTCGTCACCGAACTGGTCCCAGAGGCCCTGCGTGGCGCGGAACACGCCGCCGTTTTTCCCGACGTCTTCGCCCATGACGATGACGTCGTCGTCGCGTTCCATCTCGCCTTTCAGCCCGTCGCGGACCGCCTGTACAAGCGTCAGATTTTGGGTGTCGCTCATTTATTCCTCCAGAAGTTGTTCGTCGCCGTACCGTTCGCGGAGCTGTTCGAACTCCTCCCACTGTCTGCGGACGCGGTCGGGCATCTCTTCGAAGACGTGTGCGAAGATTTCGTCGGGCGATGGCCGCTCGACGGCCTCCGCCTCGGCGATTGCCTCGGCGACGTCGTCCTCGATGGACTGTTCGATGGCCTCGACTTTCTCGTCGTCGAGCAGGCCCTGACTGCGGAGGAACTTCTCTAAGCGCGGAATCGGGTCCTTCTGCTTCCAGCGTTCGACCTCGTCGTCGTCGCGGTAGACGGTCGGGTCGTCCGCCGTCGTGTGCGCCCCGAAGCGATACTGGACGGCCTCGATGAGCGTCGGACGAAGTTCGCCCTGCGGGTCTTTGGCCTTGTCCACGGCGTCTTTGGTGACCTGATAGACCGCGAGTGGGTCCATCCCGTCTACCTGCACGCCCTCGAAGCCGTAGGCGACGGCCTTCTGGGCGATGGTTTTCGCGGCGGTCTGTCGTTCGCGAGGCACGGAGATGGCCCACTGGTTGTTGTTACAGAAGAAGACGTTCGGCGTGTCGAAGACGCCCGCGAAGTTGAGTCCCTCGTGGAAGTCGCCCTCGCTGGTCGCGCCGTCACCGAAGTAGCAGATGAACGCCTTCTTTTCCCCCTTGAGTTTCGAGGCCCACGCCGCACCCGTGGCGTGGAGCACCTGCGTCGCGATTGGGACGGAGGCCGTGAAGATGTTCACGTCGTCTGGCGGGCGGTTGCCCTCCTCGTGGCCCATCCAGTAGAGCAGCGTCTGTTTGAGTGGCAGGCCACGAATGAGGGCGGCCCCGTGTTCGCGGTAGGAGGGGAACATCCAGTCCTCTTCTTCGAGGGCCATGATGCTGCCAATCTGTGCACCCTCCTGACCCGAGAGTGGTGGATAGGTCCCCATCCGGCCCTGGCGCTGGAGGCTGACCGCCCGCTGGTCGAAGCGACGAGCGAGCATCATGTTCCGATACATGTCCACGAGCGTGTCGTCGTCGAGGTCGGGGACGGTTGCACCTTCTAAGACGTTCCCATCTTCGTCGAGAATCTGTACCTGGTCGCTTGGGTCACGCTGAAGCGTACTCACGGTCGAACCCACCTTCCTGACATGAGCAAAAGGTCATCATCCTCGGTTAAAGTATTTTCGTAAAGCGCTTTGGATAACCCCCATTCTTGCCGCCCATTCCTCGAAATTCGTCCATTTCGACGGCGAAGAGTGGGACAGTCTAGAGAATATTTGTGGAGTTGATGGACAATTCTGGTCAGATATAAAATTTCGTGACAAATCGAGCGACGGCGTGGCTAGCCACAGCGTGTCGCGGTCGAAATCGAGGCAGAAAACGAGCGACTCAGGCCGAATTGGACGCGGCCCGCGCTTCCTCGCGGGCCTGGTCTATGGTCTTGCCTTCGCGGAGAATCGCATCGACGAACAGTTCACCGGCCTTGTACGACGAGCGAACCATCGGCCCGCTCGCACAGTAGAGGAAACCGAGTTCCGCTTCCGCCACCTGTCGCCAGACGTCGAAGCGGTCGGGGTGGACGAACTCGGTCACGTCGAGGTGGCGACGCGACGGCTGGAGGTACTGGCCGAGGGTGACGATGTCCACGTCGGATTCCCGGAGGTCGGAGAGCGTCTGGTACACCTCGTGGTCGTACTCGCCGACGCCGAGCATGATGCTCGTCTTGGTGTAGATGTCGGATTCGTCTGCCACCTGTTCGAGCACCGAAAGGCTCTGGTCGTAGGCCGCCCGCTTGTCACGAACCGGCCACTGGAGGCGCTCGCACGTCTCGATGTTGTGGGCGATGACGTCGGGCTTGGCGTCGATAATTTTCCGAACGAGTTCGGGTTCGCCCTGGAAGTCAGGAATCAGCACTTCCACGAGGATGCCTGGGTCGCGGCGCTTGATTTCGCGGATGGTCTCGGCGAAGTGGCCCGCTCCCTGGTCGGGCAGGTCGTCGCGGTCGACGGACGTGAGGACGACGTAATCGAGGCCGATTTCTGCGATGGCCTCGGCGACGTTCGCGGGTTCGTCCTCGTCTAACGGTTCCATCCCGCCGGTCTGTACGTCACAGAAGTTACAGCCCCGTGAACAGCGGTCGCCCATCAGCATGAACGTCGCCGTGCCCGGCCCGTTGCGACCACTCCAGCAGTCGCCCAGGTTCGGGCAACTGGCCTCCTCACACACGGTGTGGAGGTTGTGCTCGCGCAGGGTCTGTTTGATTTTCGTGAACTGCTGGCCGGATGGTGGCCGCATCTTCAGCCAGTCAGGTTTCCGCACGCGACTCATTACCAGATGTCTGGGGATACGGGGACAAAAAGATGGGGTAACCCCGACCCACTGCATCTTCCGGCCACGTGCCCGCTCTCGCGGCATCACAGGTCGAATTCGACGGTCGAACCTCCACGTTATCTCTCCCCGCGAGAAACCCTGTCAAATATATGTATTCGGGGCAATAATTGAGAAATATATCTCAGTATGTGGCGACCAAACTTTGAGCTCTCTCCATCTGATATCACCGACGGACCGTTACTCCGGGCGCTGGTTGTTCTTTCGGCCCCGCTCCTGGTCCAGAATCTCGTTCAGGTGGTAGTGCAAATCGTCGACCTCATCTTTCTCGGCCGGTTGAGCGGTGACGCCGTCGCCGCCGTCGGCCTCGCCGCACCCGCCGTCGCGCTGCTGTTTTCGTTCTCGATTTTTATTCCGTACGTCGGCACACAGATTCGCGTCGCCCAGCGCATCGGCGGCGAAAACGTCGCCGGGGCCAGGCGGTCGCTGGGGTCGGGCATCTACATCGCGCTCGGCGTCGGCACCCTCCTCGGCGTCATCGCGTGGTTCGGCGCCCGGCCGCTCGTCTCGCTGCTCGTGAGCACCAACCCGATGAGCGTCGATGGCGTCGTCCCCGTGATGGCCATCGCCTATCTCGGAACCATCGCGCTCGGCCTGCCGCTCATCGCCCTCGGCGACACGCTCGAAGCCGGTCTCGTCGCGTGGGGCGACTCTCGGGCCTCGCTCTGGATGAACCTCACGTCGGTCGGCGTGAACATCGTCCTCGACCCGCTGCTCATCTTCGGATACGGTCCAATCGAGGGCATGGGCGTCACGGGCGCGGCGCTCGCGACGGTCATCGGCTACAGCAGTGGCATGTTGCTCGGGTTGACCCTCATCATTCGCGGGCGCAATGGCGGGATGCTCTCAGAGCGGTCGTTCGTCGTAGACGCGAGTGAAATTCGCGCCGTCTTCGAGGTAGGGCTTCCGACGGCCGTCCAGCAGGGGACGAATCAAATCGTCCGCCTCATCATCGTCGCCGTGGTCTTCGCCGTCGGCGGCGTCGCGGGCATCGCGGCGTACACGGTCGGTGCCCGCGTCGCGAGCATCGCGTTCATCCCGGCACAGGGACTCCAGCAGGCCGCCCAGAGCATCGTCGGGCAGAACCTCGGCGCGAAAAAACTCGACCGCGCGAAGCGCACGACGTGGCTCGGCGTCCGGCTCGCCGCAATCGGCCTTGGCGTCATCGGCGTCATCCAGTGGCTGCTCCCGGTCGTCCTCACCGAGGCGTTCGTCCCGGAACTGTCCCCCGAAGGCCTCGCGCTCTCGGTCGAGTACCTGCGGATTCTGGCCTACGGCTACCCCGCACTCGGCGCGATTTACCTGTTCCAGGCCGGGTTCAACGGCGCGAGCCGGACGAAGGTGAGCATGTACGCCTCGGTCGTCCAGTACTGGGGCGTGCGGCTGCCCATCGCCGCCGTCGGCGGCCTCGTCCTCTCCTTTGGCATGCACGCGGTGTTCTGGGCGGTGACCCTGTCTAACATCGCCGCCGCCGTCGGACTCGGCATCTACTTCTATCACTCGGCCAACACCGGAATGTTCCGGCGGGCGAGCGCGACGGCGGCCGACTAGGAAACGCCTTTTGGCAGGGCGACCAACCTCACTACCAGATGGCGGTCTCTCCCACGTTTCCATTGCGAACTGCGTCGAGGTGTCCTCCGTGAAGGTCGCAGAGGCCATCCCGCAGTTCGAGTCGGTGTTCCCGTTCGAGGAGTTCAACCAGATGCAACGCGAGGCATTGCCCGCGATTTTGACGCGCGAGGAGAACCTCGTCGCGAGTGCGCCCACCGCGAGTGGCAAGACGGCGCTCGCGGAACTGGCGATTTGCAAGGCCCTGCGCGACGGCGGCAAGGCGCTGTTCATCGCGCCACTCCGGGCGCTCACCAACGAGAAGGAAGCCGAGTGGGAACGCTTCGAACAACTCGGCTACTCCGTCTACGTCGTCACGGGCGAACGCGACCTGAACTCCCGGCGGGCCGAACGCGCCGACATCCTCGTGATGACCCCAGAGAAGACCGACTCTGCCACCCGAAAGCACGACTCGCCGCGCTATTCGTTCATCACAGACGTCACCTGCTGTGTCATCGACGAGGTGCACCTGCTCGACTCAGACCGACGTGGCAGCGTCCTCGAAGTGACCGTCTCGCGACTTCGCAGACTGTGTGACCCGCGCATCGTCGCGCTCTCTGCGACCATGCCAAACATCGCGGACGTGGCCGACTGGCTCGGTGCGGTCCCCGAGACGACGCTCGAATTCGACGACGCCTACCGGCCCGTGGACCTCCACGCGGACGTCCAGACGTACACGCACGGGGACAACTCGTTCGCGGACAAGTACCGTCGCCTCTATCGCGCCATCGACCTCGCCGAACCGCACATCAAAGACGGCGGGCAGGCGCTCGTGTTCGTCGCGAGCCGGCAGGACACCGTGCAGGCGGCGAAGAAGGCCCGCGACGAACTCGCAGAGCGCGACATCCCAATCGGTGCCCGCGGCGACTACGACTTCCACACCGAGGCGAAAGACCTCCAGAACAACACGCTCAAAAACTCCGTCACCGACGGGGTTGCGTTCCACCACGCGGGCCTCTCGAAAGAGGACAAGGATGCCGTCGAAAAGTGGTTCCGCGAGGGTAAAATCCAGTTGCTGTTTTCGACCTCCACGCTCGCGTGGGGGGTAAACCTCCCGGCTCGCTGTGTCGTCATCCGCGACACGAAGCTCCACGACCCGCTCGAAGGCGAGGTGGACATGAGTCCCCTCGACGTGCTCCAGATGCTCGGACGCGCGGGGCGACCGGGGTACGACGACGTGGGCTACGGCTGGGTGGTCTGTGACCGTGCCGAGGCCGACAAGTACCGCCGCCTCCTGCGCGAGGGCAAGGAAATCGAATCCCGACTCGCGGACGACCTGGACGCCCACCTAAACGCAGAAATCGCGATGGGAACCCTCCGGGACTTAGACGACGTGATGAGCTGGCTCGACACCACCTTCTACGCCATCCGCTCGCGGTCGAAACCGAAGGAGTACGACTTCGACGGCCTGCGCGACCGGGTGCGAAACGCGCTCTCGGGACTCGTCTCCCGTGGCTTCGTCGAGATGGACGACGACCTCGGCGTAGACGGGACGGCCCTCGGCGTGCTCGCTTCGAAGTTCTACCTGCGCCTCGCCACCGCAGAGCGATTCAAACGCCTCGCCGACCGTGAGTTCGTGGACGAAGCCGCAATTCTCGAAACCGTGTCCTGCGCCGCCGAGTTCGACAGCGTGAGCGCCCGGCAATCGGAGCGCGACGCCATCAACGCCATCCTCGTGGGCCAGCACACGCCGGACAGCATGGAACCCGGCCAGCGCAAAGTGCTCGCCATCCTCAGAGCAAGCATGAACGGCGGCACGCCGCCGGAACTGCGCTCTGACGCGTGGGTCATCCAGCAGAACGCTCGCCGCCTGCTCGCGGCGATGCAGTCGTTCTTAGAACGGTTCGACACCGCGGAGACGGCGAACCTCGCACGTCGCGTGGAAGCGCGCGTGGAAACCGGCATCTCCAGTGCCGCCGTCGGCCTCACCGCCATCGACGGCGTTGGCTCAGGACGCGCCCACAAACTCGCGAAAGAAGGTATCGAGACGCCCGAAGACGTGCGGGCCGCGGGCGTCGAAGGCCTCATCGACGCCGGACTCTCTGCGGGCGTCGCAGAGCGCGTCTACGAGTCGGCCAACAACCTCCCGAACGTCGAAATCGACTGGGGCGACTTCCCCACCTCTATCGCCGCGGGCCAGAACAACATGTGCGAAGTCAACGTGAAAAATCGCCGTGGCGGTGCTCGCGCTGGCCTCCGCGTCACTGGAAACGACACCGAACTCTCAGCGAAGTCCTCCTATCTCGGCGAAGACACGCTTCTCGTCCCCGTCTTCGGCGGGAACTTCGAGGAAATCGAGTACGCCGTCCACGTCGCGTATCCCGACCTGCCGCTCCTGCCACAGACCGAGACGAAGACGGTTCGCGTGGACTGAATTTTATATACCAATACGGGACCAGTCCGGGCCATGCCCGACTCGATTCGCGTCCTCGCCGGCGACTGTACGACCATCTTCGAAGGTACCCGTGAGCAGACCGCCCGCGGCCACGTCGTCGTCATCGCCAAACCCGACAACACGCTCCTCGTCCACGACGCAGACGGCTACCAGCCGGTCGCGTGGCTGACTCGCGCCGCCTCCCTCTCGATGAGCGACACGGCCATCATCGCCCAGGACGGCGACCAGTCGTTGACCGTCACCGTCCACGACGAGTACACCGCCACTTCTGTGCCTGCCGCGAAAGCCGGCACGCCCGTCGGCACCTGCCCCGAGTGCGACGGAACACTGGTCAAGACACGCAGGCACGTCTCCTGTCTCGGCTGTGAAGCCCACTACGGCCTGCCTCAGCACGCAGCCATCCTGGACGAGCAGTGCGCGGACTGTGGCCTCCCGAAGATGCGCGCCACGCACGGGAAGGCGTTCGAACTCTGCATCGACCGCTCGTGTGACTCGCTCGACGAGCGAATCAAAGCCGAGTTCGACGGCGAGTGGCAGTGTCCCGAGTGCGACGGCAACCTCAACATACTCCGGCGGGGTAGCCTCATCGCCGGGTGCGAGAACTATCCCGACTGTGAGACTGGGTTCGCGTTCCCGACGGGCACGCACGCGGGAAACTGTCCGTGTGGCTTGCCCCAATTCGAAACTGCGTCCGGTCATCGGTGTCTCGACGCCACCTGCGACGCGGTGTGACCGCAGGCCCTTTGTCGCCCGCCGTCTGCCTCTAGTCATGAACGGCACGCTCGAAGATGGCGTCGTGAAGGTCGGCGGAAACGCCCGCCAGCGCTACTACGACGCCCGAGGCTACGGCCGGCCGCTCGACGGCAACGAGGTCGCCTTAGACCCCGTCGAGGCGGCCCACCTGCTGTTTCGCGGCGACCTCGACACGGTCGAGGGCATGGATTTCGAGGCGTTCTTCGCCGATGCAACCGGCGAGGGCTTCGCCGTCCGCTTTCAGGTTTACCGCGACCTGCGCGACCGGGGATTCTACCTCTCTCCCGCACGCGACGGCTGGGTCGAACCGACCGGCGACGAGGACTTCGTGGTGTTCCCACGCGGCAGCGGCCCGTGGGACGACGAGATCGCCTATCGCATCCGCACCGTGGGCGAACGAACGCGCGTCCCGGCCGCGGCGCTCGGCGACTGCGTCCTCGCCGTGGTGGACGAGGAAGGTGAAATCACCTACCTCGACACGGACACCCTCGCTATCACGGGTTCGACCACGTTCGACCTCCCACCGTGCAGGGGCACGCTCATCGACGACCGCGTGGTCGTCTGGGACCCGCCGAGTGCCCTCTACGCCTCCGCGTTCTACGGCCAACCGCTCGGCGGTCGCAAGAAGGAGGAAGGACCCGTCCAGCTCTCGCTGCTCGAAGCGGCCTACCTCACTGACGAGGGGACGCTCACCGTAGACGGTGGGACAGATGCCATCGTCGCGCGTGGTCACGAGGTCGAAGGCGAGCGATTCGACCGCCGACTGAGGGTGTACACCGAACTGCGCGACCGGCAGGTCGTCCCCAAGACGGGGTTCAAGTTCGGTGCTGACTTCCGCACCTACGCCGACGTGGAATCTGTGTCGGACCTCAGCCACTCGGAGTACCTGATTCGCGTGCTCGAACGCGACCACGCCTTCGCCCTGCGAGAGTTGGCACTCGACGTGCGCCTCGCCCACGGGGTCCGGAAACGAATGGTTTTTGCGCTGACGGATGCGAACGACGGAACAGAGACCTGGTTGTCGGTAGGTCGACTCACACCATGACACGCGATTCAGAACACGACACGGGAGCAGCGGACGAAACAGATGCGACGACGCTCGACCCGTGGGGTTCGTCGACCATCGCGGATTACCGAAAACTGTTCGAGGAGTTCGGCATCGAGGAGTTCGACGAGGTGCTTCCCGACGTCGAAAATCCACACTACCTGATGCGTCGGGGCGTCATCTTCGGCCACCGCGACTACCGCGCCGTCCTCGAGGCGATGGCTGCGGGCAAGCCAACGGCCGCGCTCTCGGGGTTCATGCCGACGGGCGACCCGCACATCGGTCACAAACTCGTCTTCGACGAGATAATCTGGCACCAACAGCAGGGCGCAGACGCCTACGCCCTGATTGCTGACTTAGAAGCCCACTCCGCCCGCGGTCTCTCGTGGGAGGAAATCGACGAACACGCTCGCGACTACCTGCTGAGCCTGCTCGCCCTCGGCTTCGACCCCGAGGCGGGCGAACTCTACCGACAGTCAGACAACCGCGAACTGCAGGACCTCGCGTTCGAACTCGGCATCAAGGCCAACTTCTCCGAACTGGAGAACATCTACGGCTTCGACGGCGAGACGGACGTTTCGCACATGCAGAGCGTCGTCACGCAGATGGCGGACATCCTCTACCCGCAACTCGACGAGCCAAAGCCGACGGTCATCCCGGTCGGCCCCGACCAGGACCCCCACGTCCGACTGGCCCGTGACCTCGCCGCCCGGATGCGCTACTTTGGCGTGACCAAGGCCTTCGCGAGTTTCGAGGCGGACGACGCAGAGCGAGAACTCCTCGGAGCCGCCTACGGCGCGCTCTCTGCCGACGACGGCGAAACCGTCCGCTGTGAGGACGCCGCTGCGTGGCTTCGCGAACACGGTAATCCCGACGGCGATGGCTTCGACAGCGTGGTCGCCAAACTCGATTCGGCCGGGAAGGAACCAATCGAACCGCGCGTCCGATTCGTGGACCGAAACGCCACGCCGGAAGCCTTCGACGCGCTCATCGAGGCCGTGGAAGGCGAAAAGCGCGTCTACGACGAGCACATCGACTCGTTCGAACTTACCCGCGAGGAGGCAGAAGAGCTCGCCCGGAAAATCGAAATCGAGAACGGTGGGTACGGCTTCTACGCCCCATCCTCGATTTACCACCGCTTCATGACGGGCCTCACCGGTGGCAAAATGTCCTCCTCGATTCCGGCGAGCCACATCAGCCTGCTCGACGACCCACAGGACGGCTACGACAAGGTGAAATCCGCGACGACCGGTGGTCGCTCGACGGCCGAAGAGCAGCGCCGACTCGGTGGCGAGGCGGACAAGTGTCCGGTGTACGAACTCTACGCTTACCTGCTCGCGGCCGACGACGACGCCTTCGCGAAGAAAGTCTACGACGAGTGTGTCGGCGGCGAACGCCTCTGTGGCGGTTGTAAGGAACAGGCCGCAAAACTGATGAAAGAGTTCTTAGCAGAGCATCAGGAGAAGCGCGCCGAGGTCGAACACTTGCTCGAAGAGGCGGACATCGAACTCACGTCGCCGCGTCGCTAACTCTCAATCCTCGTTTTCGAGCGGTTTTCGAAGATAGACACACGGCGTGTCCCGACCGACGAACGGCAGGTCTGCGGCGTCCATGAACGTCCAGTAGCTCCGCGGGTTCGCCCCGAGGAGGTTGCGGATGCGTTCGTAGGAGAGCAGGTTCTTCCCCTCCACGACCCGGTGGAACAGGTCGCGGCGGGACCCCTCGAACGCCTCGTCGAACGTCCACATCGTGTAGCGGTTGGGGTAGTTGAAGATGAGGTAGCCACCCGGCTCGACGAGGTTGTATAGCGCTTTCACTGACTTATCGACACCATCGACGAAGTAGAGCGTGGCGAGGCAGTACACCACGTCGAACTGCCGGTCGATGCCGAGGTTCGGAAGACTCGCCACGTCGAAGTGCATGTTGTCGAGCTTTTCTCTCGCGGCGTGGGCCGCGTTGTCGTCGATGACGGCCTGTGAGATGTCGTAGCCGTAGAACTCGGTGTTCGGGTAATCCGGGGCGAGGTCGAACTCCGCGGCCGCCGGGCCACACCCGATGGAGGCGAAACTCCCAGGTGCACCGTGGCGCTCGAAGAAGCGGTGGAGGAGTTTCGGCATCGCTTCCTCGCCGATGTAGGCGATGCGCTCGTACTCGCCGTTTTCGTAGAACTCGTTCCATTCGATTACCGTCTCGTCTGCGTACGTTGCGTTCATTGTGCGAAACCCGGACTGCCCGGTTGGTGGTCACACGGTAGCACTGGTGGGCAGAAAAGTATTATTTCAACATACCGGTAACGTCAATACTCTCCTGTAATGAGTCGTAAGAACGGGTATGCACGCTGGGCATACGCGGTGTCCGGAACGTTTTTTAGCGAATCCGCTCGTATCACCGGGTATGGCTACCGAACCCACGCCAGTGTTGACCGGCGACGACTCCCTGCGGACCGCTGGGTTCGGCTTTTTTCGGTTCTGAGACGCGACGGTGGAATCCGGCCTCCGGGCTCGAGGAAACCGACGTGGGTGTATTCGGAACCGCTAACTGACTTGCTGGCAGTGTACGCGACAACAAGCAATAATGAGATTACCCGAACCACAGGTCGCGGTCTTAGAGGCCGCGTCCGCCACAGAGGCACAGACGCTCGACCAACTGGCGGAAGCCACAGAACTCCCCGAAGAGACGGTCGCCGGGGCCGCGTTCGCCCTCGAAGCCGAGGGACTCGTCACCGTCTCCGAGGAGACGACAGAGGCGGTTTCCGTCACCGACGAAGGCGAAGAATACGCAACAGAGGGGCTCCCCGAAATTCGTCTCTACGAGGCCGCGCTCGAACAGGGTGCTGACGAGGGACCCGTTGAGATGGGCCGCATCATCGGTGCATCCAGCCTCGGCGGCCCACAGGTGAACATCGCGCTCTCTAATTTCGCTCGCAAGGGCTACGGCTCCATCGACAGCGGTGCGGTGTCCGTGAACCCGGACGCCGACCCCGACGCCGACGACGAGGCGAACGCACTCGCCGCGCTCGTCGCGGGCGATTCTGTCGCGGATGGCGACGTCCTCTCGCAACTCGAACGTCGTGACCTCGTCGAGATTTCTGAATCGACGATTCGCTCCGTGCTGCTCACGGACGAGGGCGTGGACGCGCTGATGGCCGGCGTCGAAGTCGCAGAAACCGTTGGCCGTCTCACGACCGAGATGCTCACTTCTGGCGAGTGGCAGGACGTCGATTTCGCCGAGTACAACGTCGAGGCTGACGCCGAAGTGTATCGCGGCGGCAAAGAACACATCCTGCGCCAGACGGCAAACCGCGTCAAGGACGTGCTCGTCGGCATGGGCTTCCAGGAGATGGAAGGCCCGCACGCGGACAGCGAGTTCTGGATCAACGACTGCCTGTTCATGCCACAGGACCACCCGGCGCGCACCCACTGGGACCAGTTCGCCTTAGACGTGCCGCCGATGGAGGACCTCCCCGAGGACCTGCTCGAACGCGTCCACGACGCCCACCTGTACGGCGCGGGCGAGGACGGCGAGGGGTACCACTCGCCGTGGACCGAGGACGTGGCGCGCTCTATCGACCTTCGCGGGCACACCACCTCGCTCTCGATGCGGTATCTCTCCGGCCACGAAATCGGCAAACTCGAAGAACCGGCCCGGTACTTCTCCGTCGAGAAGGTGTACCGCAACGACACGCTCGACCCGACGCACCTACTCGAATTCTACCAGATTGAGGGCTGGGTCATGGCCGAGGACCTCTCGGTGCGCGACCTGATGGGCACGTTCACCGAGTTCTACGAGCAGTTCGGTATCACCGACCTCGAATTCAAACCCCACTACAACCCGTACACGGAGCCGAGTTTTGAACTGTTCGGTCGCCACCCGGAGACGGGTGAAATCATCGAAATCGGGAACAGCGGCATCTTCCGCCGCGAGGTGCTCGACCCACTCGGCGTCGAGTGCGACGTCATGGCGTGGGGCCTCGCCTTAGAACGCCTGCTCATGTTGATGCACGGATTCGAAGATATCCGCGACGTTCACGGCACGCTCTGTGACCTTGACCTGCTGCGGAACGTGGAGGTAGTCTACTAATGCCAGTTGTCGACGTCAACCCAGACGAACTGCGCCGCCTGACCGGCCACGACGAGAAGAGCGACGAGGAACTGAAAACCGACCTGTTCGGCCTCGGCCTCGAATTCGAGGGCGAAACAGCCGACGGCGACTTCCAACTGGAGTTCGCCCCGGACCGTCTCGACCGCCTCTCGGTGGAGGGCGTCGCCCGCTCGCTGCGCTACCAGTACGGTGACGACCGCGGCGTGTACGTCCCCCGGACGAACGACGCCGACTGGTCTATCGTCGTTGACGAATCGGTTCCCGAAGAACGACCCTACGTCACGGGTGCAATCGTCCGTGGCGCGAATCTCTCTGCGGACGGCCTCGACTCGCTCATCCAGTTACAGGAGAAACTCCACGCGACGATGGGCCGCAAACGCGCCAAGGGCGCAATCGGCGTCCACGACCTGACCATGCTGAAGGGCGCGAAAGCGACCGACGGCGCAGGCGATCAATCGATCACCTACAAGGGCGTGGACCCGGACGCGGAGACCTTCGTCGCGCTCGATTCCGACAAGGAACTCACACCACGGGAAGTCCTCACCGAACACGAGACGGGCAAGAAGTACGCAGCCCTCGTGGAGGGGCTCGACCGCTTCCCAGCCATCTACGACGACATCGGGCTGTTCTCGTTCCCGCCGGTCATCAACGGCCGCCGGACGGAGGTTTCGACCGACTCGCGTGACCTGTTCATCGAACTCACGGGCACGGACCAGTGGACCATCGACCGGATGTGCAACATCATCTGCTACGCGCTCGACGCCCGCGGCGGCACCGTCGAGAAGGTGAACGTCGAGTACCCCGACCACGAACTCGTCCGTCCCGACTTCGAACTCGAGACAAAGACGGTCAGCCACGAGCGCATCGAGAAACTGCTCGGCATCGACTTAGACCAGAAAGAGGTCGTCGACCTGCTCGAACGCGCCGGCCTCGACGCCGAGACGGAGACACAGGACGGCGAACCGGTCTACGAGGTTTCGGTCCCGCCGTACCGCGTGGACGTGCTCCACCCGCTCGACATCGTGGACGACATCGGGCGGGCCTACGGCTTCAACGAACTCGAACCGACGTACCCGGACGTCTCGACGGTGGGTGGGCTGCACGACCGCTCGCGGCTCGAAACCGCCACCCGTGACACGCTCGTCGGCCTCGGGTTCCAGGACCTGCTCAACTTCCACATGACGAGCGAGGTGGAGAACTTCGAGCGCATGGGCATCTCGCCCGCGGACGACGCTCTCGGTGCGGAAACGCCCGTGACCATCACCGAACCGTACAGCGAGGAGTACACGACGCTTCGAACGTGGAACCTCCCGTCGCTGCTGATGGTTCTCGAAAACAACACGCACCGCGCCTATCCACAGGACTTAGCGGAAATCGGCTTCGTCGCCCACCGCGACGACTCGCTGAACACCCGCGTCGCAGAAGCACGCCACGTCGCCGCCGTCCTCGCCCGCCACGACGTGTCCTACGAGGACGCGAAATCGCGCCTGCAGGCACTCTGTCGCGCGTTCGACGTTGCCCTCGAAACCCCGGCCACGGAACATCCATCGTTCATCGCCGGGCGCACCGCCGCCGTCGTCATCGACGGCGAGGAAGTCGGCGTCATCGGCGAGCTTCACCCGAAGGTGCTCGTCGAACACGGCCTCGAACTGCCGGTCGCTGGCTTCGAATTCGACCTGCGAGCCTTGCAGTAGCGACCCACTTTTCTCACTCGTCGCGGTCTGTTTTCGAATGGAGTTCTCGTTTCGTCCGCTGACACAGGCAGACGCCAATGCAGTCGATAGCTGGCGCTACGAGCCGCCGTTCGATTTTTACAATTTGGATGCGGACCCCGCAGACCGCGAGGAGTTCCTCGAGGCCAGCAATTGGCCGGGTTCGTACTTCGCAGTCGAAGATGCAGACGGAACCTTCGTCGGCTTCTTCAGTTTTTCAGAAACAGATGGCGTCGTGACGATTGGCCTCGGGATGGCTCCAGACCTGACCGGAGGGGGACTCGGAGAGAAGTTCCTCAGGACGGGACTCGCCTTTGCTCGAGAACGCTTCGACCCAACCGCCTTCGAACTCGCGGTAGCGGCGTTCAACGAGCGTGCGATTCGAGTATACGAGCGCGTCGGCTTCGAGGAGACTGGGCGATACGAACAGGAGACGAACGGCGGGGAATACGAGTTCGTGACGATGCGAATGGACCTACGGTAAATCCGCGCCGACGGCGTCTTCCACGCTGTCGTATCCATCTCGTTCGAGCAGTTCGAGCAGTCCCTTGTTGATGTCGCGAGCGATGGATGGGCCGTGATAGACGAGGCCGGTGTAGAGTTGGAGGACGCTCGCACCGGCCTTGATTTTTCGGTAGGCTCCTTCGGCAGAGTCGATGCCGCCGACGCCGACGACTGGCTTGTCCGTGCGTTTTGCGACGAAGCGAATCATCTCGGTGGCTCGTCCCTCGATTGGTTTGCCCGAGAGGCCACCGGTCTGCGAACTGTTTGCGCTCTGGAGGTGGGCCGGTCGATCGGTCGAGGTGTTGGTCGCCACGATGCCGTCCAGGTCCAGGTCCTCCACCACGTCGATGACGTCTTCGACGGCGGCGTTCGTGAGGTTCGGCGAGAGTTTGACGAGGAGGGGACTCGCGCCGGCGTCCTGCAGTGTGGAGAAAATTCGCTCCAGTGGTTCGCGGTTCTGGAGTTCGCGCAGACCCGGCGTGTTCGGGCTGGAGACGTTTACGACGAAGTAGTCGCCGCCGTCTTTGACGCGCTCGTAGGTGTACAGATAGTCGTCTGCGGCGTCTTCGAGGGCTGTTGCTTTCGACTTCCCGATGTTGATGCCGAGGGGGAAGTCCACGTCCACGTCGGCTAATCGTTCGCCGATGCGGTCTGCGCCCTCGTTGTTGAACCCCATACGATTTACGAGCGCCTCGTCCTCGCGGAGGCGGAACATCCGTGGCTTGGGATTTCCGGGTTGGCGTTCTGCGGTGACGCCGCCGACTTCGACGTGACTGAACCCAAGGCCACCAAGCGCGCCCGGTATCTCTGCGTTCTTGTCGAACCCCGCAGCCACGCCGATGGGATTCTCGAACTGCTGGTTGAACGCCCGGACCGTGAGGCGGTCGTCGTTCACGGTGTAGAAGCGACGCATCGCCCTCATCAGAGGTGTCCCGTCCGCTTTCCCGAGCAGGCCGTGGACCAGCCCGTGGGCCGTCTCCGGTGGAAGCCTGAACAGAACCGGCTTCGCCGCGCTGTAGAGTCTCATTGTGTCAGGAAGTGGATGCCACGTCGATAAAGCCCGTGGATGTAGCAGCGAGCGTCGGGTCTAAGTCCGTGCTCTCCCGACTCTGGGTATGCCCCGCGGAACCCATCTCGTCTCCGCTTCTGACCTCGCCGAAAACGAATCGTACCTGTTCACCGTCCGCGAACTGGATGGGAGCGAGGAGGAGGTCATCCTCGTCAAGACGGCCACGTGCATCGCGGCGTGGAAGAACTTCTGCCAGCACGAGACCGACCAGCGACTCGACCGCGGCATGGGCGCGGCCATGCGCGACGGCGAAATCATCTGCCCCAAACACGGCTCGATGTTCGACGGCTGTTCTGGCTACTGCGACAACGGCAAGGCTGCAGAATCGACACTCGTCGAAGTGGACGTGACCGTCGAAGACGGCGACGTATATCTCACGGACGCAAAATGCAGATTCCTCCACGAGGGCGGCCTCGACGACGGCGACGATATGCCCTCCTCCTCGTCGCACCTCTCGTTTTAGGCTTCTGTCTCGCCGTATTCCGGGGTGAGCGTCGTCGGGTCGATTTCACCTTCGAGATACGCCACGCCCCGGTCGGTGATGCGGTAGACGACCTCACCGCTGATGGCTTCGAGCAGGCCATACGTACAGAGCACGTCGATGCGCTCCTCTACGTACTTCAAGTGCATCCCGAGTCGGTTCGCGATGAGCGGGGCGTAATCCGGTCGCTCGCGCTGTAAATAGTCCAGAATCCGGTGGTCGGCGGAGTGCATCCATGCTGCTCGCTGGGTCATTGTAGCCATCGATACCTCTACCAGTTATGCTACTCGGTAACATATAACGCTATCTGCTCGTGGTTGCGTCCGTGTTAGCTCAGCGACACGTCACTGCCGTCTGGCGGCTTGCGTGCGTGAACCGACGAACAGCGCCGCTGTACCCCGCGGCCTGCGAGAAAAGTAACCGTTATACGGCGTCCGTTCGACGCTTCAGGCATGCAACGACGCGCCGCGGCCATATTTGCAGTGTTCTTCGTCGTTGCCGGTGCGGGGGCCTACGGGCTCATCGCAACGGCCGAACAGCCGCACATCAAACTGGACAGCCCAACCTACGGCGTGAACGACACGCTCACAGTCGGCGACCGAACGTACACGGTGGCGAGCCTCTCGCTCGAAGAATCGAGCGGCGGAGGCGGTCACGGTGGCGGAGGCGGAGCCAGCTTCGCGGGTGAACTCACGTGGACCAACCAGTCCGCCCTCTACACGGCGGAACTCGCGAACAACTCCACCGTGCCCTACAACAACGACACCTACCGCGTCCTCGTTCCGAACGGGTCGAACGTCTCCTCGTTCACGATGACCCAGGAGTTCAACGTCACCCAGCGCCTCGCCGCTGACCCGGCGGTCGACAACGAGACCATTACCCGGAACGGCTCTCGGTACGTCGTCTACTCAGAAAACGAGACGCTGCGACTGCTCTCTGAATACCTGCCGGAACCCGACAATCAAGAGTTCCAGACTGGAGACCAACTGCAGTATCAGAACAACTCGACCACCGTCCAGAGTGTCTCTGAAAGCGGCGTGACGGTCGGTTGGAACGCCCCACGGACGAACACGATTGACCTCTCACAGGGCGGCAACGTCACACTCTCCGGACAGGACTACGTCGTGAACTTCATCTCGGAGGAAGAGGTCCAGCTTTCGCCGAACTACGAAAATTACGCCGAGGAGCAAGCGAAGGTCACTGACTTCGAAGACACCATCAACGGCCTCTGGGGAATCATCATCCTGAGCCTCCTCGCAGTCATCTTCATCCTCTCCTTCGCGTACCTCCCGCGCAAGGGCTAACCGCCGTCTACGCTTTTCTTCCGAGCCACACGAGTCCCGCGCCGAGCGCCACCGCCGCGAGCGCGCCGCCCACCTGGACCCCCGCCGCGAGTCCACTCGCCTTCGTCGTCCACGGCATTCCTGCGATGGTCGCAAGCCCGACCAGCGCGACGAACCCACCCGCCACAATCAACAACGAAGAGAGGACATCGGACCCGAGTTGCATGGCTCTCTCTGTGTCTGGTTTTGAAATAAAGGTACGCCTCGGCGGCGAGCAAACCCTTCGGGTTTGCGAGCCTCGATGCGGCTTTGCCGCATCGGCGGTGAGTGAACGCGTGCGTTCACGAACGACGACTGGCGTGAGACGGAGTCGAACGGCGTGTCGGGATTTGAACGCCGGTCGCAGAAGAGCTGCTCCCTGGTTCAAATCCCCCCAGTATCGACACAGCACTCGCTCGCCACGTTGCTCGCGAGAGAATGTAGCGGGCTGGAAGTGAGTAATCACCACGTGATTACGAACGTCGATGCGGCAAAGCCGCATCGGAAGTGAGCAAAACTCTGTGAGTTTTGCGAGTGTATCCTAAAAACACAATACGGCGTGTCGGGATTTGAACCTCGGTCGCAGCAGAGCTGCTCCCTGATTCAAATTCCTTCGGAGCCGTTTAACTCCTCACGGAGTTGCGAGCACACGCTCCGCGGTGCTCGCGGTGTTGTTCGTTGCAAAAGCGGGCTGGAAGGGATTTGAACCCCTGGCCGTCTGGTTAAAAGCCAGACGCTCTGCCTAACTGAGCTACCAGCCCTGTACCACAGACTACCGGCGGTTAGTGGTAAACCTTTACGATTCCGTCTGCCAGTTTCCTACTCCGTTTGCCACACCGCTTCGAGCGCGTCGGCGACGAGCTCGCCGGGTTCGACGCCCTGATTGGCGGCCTGTCGGCGGAGTTCACGGTAGGCGTCGACGGGGAGCGACAGCGTCACTTCGCCGGGGTGGACGCCCTGTTCTGCGAGCGCGGCCTCGACGCTCGTCCCGTTGTTGATGGCGCTCGCGGCAGCGCGCACCTGCCGGACGGTCAGGTCGTTGTCGAGGACGGCCCACGCGAGGAGGAAGCGCGCTTCCCCCCGAACGCGGGCGATGTGTTTGGCGGCGGTCGGGGCGATTTCGCCTTGGGCGACGTGGCGACGGATGGCGCGGGGGAGGTCGTGGACGCGTGCCCACTTCCGGATGAACGAGACGGTCACGTCGCCGCCGGCGCGGGCGGCGGCGGCCTTGTACGAGCCTTCGCCCCGGACGAGTGCAGCGCAGGCGGCGGCCCCTTCGAGCATGTAGACGTAGTCCTCGTCGCCGATGGTCTTCGTCGCGAAGTTCTGAACCGTCTCCGCAGCGCGGGCGAGGCTGTCGGGGTCGTTGGGGTCGAAGCGGGCGGCTTCCTGGGCTCGTTCGCCGGTGACCGAGGGGTCACCGCGGATGACGGGCTCACCGACGGGTGACCTGCGCCCTGCGCCAATCTCGTCGCGTCGCCGCGCCTCTCTCATGGGTCGGCGTAGGTGGATGAGCCTTAAAAATCTGCGCGTGCTGTGCACGCCGGTCACAACGTCCTACTCTTCTGGAATCTCGCGTTGTTCTGAGAGTTTCTCCCAGATCTCGGTGCAGCCGCTTCCGTCTTCTAAGTCGTCCAGGTGGCTCGTATCGTGGTCGTCGCTCACCTCGGGTTCGGGCTCGACTGTCTGCTTACTCAATTGGCATCCCTCCGTGTCGAGGCGAGCATCGTGGCGTCGGGAGTTTCTGACATGCTCGACTCTATTGTCCCACCTAAAATAAGCCCGCGTTCACCTGAAATTGTGACCCTGAAAACCGCTTGGCGGCAACCGCGGCCGCTTTCTACGACGGCCGATTCACACGAAAACCGCTCGCATGCGGCCGGTTCTGCCAGATTGGTTCGTCATCACCGCCGGGGAACGTTGCTCGGGCCGTCGGACTTTGGGTAGCCGGGCGCAAAGACGGGGTATGCAAGTTGCCGTCCACACGCTCGACGACGGCGCGTGGATTAGCGTAAACGATGCGCGTCGCGTGAGCGTGAGCGACCTCTGGTTGCTGGCCCGACACGACGTCTGCGCCTGCGAAGTCGCCGACTTTCTCGCGGAGGGATTCGTCGATGTCGGTGTTGCAGACGGTGACATTGCCGCGAAAATCGCGGGTCGCTGTATCGTCTGCGGCGAAGAGAGCGTCACCGACTGGGTGACCGTCGGGCGGGTCATAGATGGCACGTTCTACGGTGTCGTCCCCGAAAGCATCCACATCCCTCGGCTGCGACACCGAGGTACGTCCGCGTAGAAGGGGCAATACTCTCCTCAATTGGGCAGACGCGGGGATGCTTGACGGCACGCTTGGGCGTATATGAGCCGAGGGCAACTAGCGAGTCATGCCAAGCAAAGTCGAGGGCTGGAAAGACGAGACCTACGGTCTCGAAATCCGTGACCACCTCGAACGATTCGCCGAGGAGGGCTGGGAAGCCATCCCGGAAGACGAACACGACGCCTGGTTCGAGCGCTTCAAGTGGTGGGGCCTCTACCACCAGCGCTCCGGCCAGGAGAGCTACTTCATGATGCGCGTCGGCGTCCCGATGGGCCGCCTGACGCCAGAACAACTGCGCGTCGTCGGTGAAATCGCCGAAGACTACGCCCACGGCCCCGCCGACAATCCCGAGTGGCCCGGCGCGGTCTGTGACTGGACGACCCGCCAGTCCATCCAGCTCCACTGGATTCAACTGCAGGACATCCCGGACATCTTCTCCCGACTCGAGGACGTCGGTCTCTCTACCATTCAGGCCTGCGGTGACTCGTGGCGCAACATCGTCGGCAGTCCCGTCGCCGGCCGCGACGCGGACGAGCACATCGACGTCTGGCCGCTCGTCCAGGAACTGAACGACGAGTTCAAGGGCAACCCGGCGTACTCGAACCTCCCGCGCAAGTGGAAGGTGTCGGTGACCGGCGACACCCGTGGCGCAGGGCAGGGCGACATCAACGACCTCGCCTTCGAACCCGCGACGAAGGAACTCGATGGAGAGGAAGTCACCGGCTTCAACGTCCGCGTCGGCGGCGGCCTCGCCCGCAAGGAACCGCGTCTCGCCCGCGACATCGACGTGTTCTGCCGCCCAGAGGAGATGACTGACGTGTCCGCCGGCATCTCCGCACTGTTCCGCGACCACGGCGACCGCGACAACCGGTTCAACGCCCGCATCAAGTTCCTCGTCGACGAGTGGGGCGCAGAGAAGTTCCGCAGCGTCCTGCAAGACGAGTACATCGACTACGAACTCGAAACCGCAGGCGAGGACCTGCGCCACGAGTACGACTACAACTCCGGGCGCAACGACGCGCCGGGCGACTACGTTGGCGTCCACAAGCAGAGCGATGGCCAGTACTTCGTCGGCCTGTACGTCCTCGTCGGCCGACAGAACGCCCAGGACGTCATCGAACTCGCCGACCTCGCCGAGGAGTACGGCTCCGAGATGATTGGCATCACCCAGCGCCAGAATCTCATCGTCGCCGACATCGCGGAGGAGGACTTAGACGACTTCCTCGCAGAGCCGCTTCTGGAAGAGTACTCGCCGGACCCTCACCCGTTCATGCGAGGTTCCATCGCCTGTACCGGCACGGAGTACTGCTCGCTCTCGATCGTCGAGACGAAAAACCGGATGGTGCGCTACGGCCGCTGGCTCCGCGACAACGTCGAGGTTCCAGACGGTGTCACCGACTTCCACATCCACCTCTCGGGCTGTACGGCCTCCTGCGCCCAGCCCCAGATTGCGGACATCAGCCTCCGGGGCATGAAGACGCGCAAGGACGGCGACCCCGTCGAAGCCTTCGACATCGGTCTCGGCGGCGGCCTCGGCGAGAACCCGCAGTTCGCAGAGTGGGTCGAGATGCGCGTCGCCGCGGACGAGGTGCCCGGCTACATCAAGAACCTCCTGCAGGTGTACGAAGACCAGCGCGAAGACGGACAGAGCTTCCGCGACTTCATCGCGGCGAAAGACGAAGACGACCTGCAAGGCCTCGCCGAACCCGAGGAGACGGACTACGAGGACCCGTTCATGCACAACACGAAGATGACGTGGTACCCCTACGCGGAAGACGACGGCATGGACGCCTCGCCCGCGCCATCTGACGACTGATGCCCGACCGCATCATGACGGTCAACGCGTACACCACGCTCGACCTCCTGGACGCGCAAGCGGAGGGCCACGGGTTCACCGAGGAGGCGTTCGCCACGCTCAACGTCACGGCTCCGCGAAAGAATCCGGACCACGTCTCACTGCAGGTGGAACTCGACCCGACGGAACTCGACACCCTCGCGCCGCACGCAGATTCGGTGCGACTGACGGCCGAAGAGGCGCGAACACTGGCGGCGGAACTCGAGAAGTACGCGGAGAAGGTAGACGAAGCGTAGTTTCAAACTGCGTTAGCGACCCTGTTGTCGCGACCTGACCCGCAGCATCGATTGCAACTCGCGTTCGCTGACGTGGTCCATCCCTTCGGCCAGTTCCAGACAGACGCGCTTTTCGAAATCGGTGGTTGCGGCGAGGAAGCCGTGTTCGAATTCTTCGACGATTTCGTACGTCCACTTGTCGTCGATGACGCCGGCAGGCAGGTGTTGGTCACGGAGTTCGTCCGCAAGTTCGGTATACCCCGCCGCTCGCAGATTTTCTTCGGCGTTCGCAAACCGGTCCATCGCGTGCCCGACGGCGTGGTGGAAATCGAGTAACTTCCCGTAGGCGCGATACAGGTGTTCGCTACCGAGCTGGAGTTCGTGGAGTGCCGCCTTTTCGTCCGCAGAGAGGTCCTTCTGAATCATGCTATGAACTACCACGCCAGAGCTAAAAGAGATATGCCTCTTTACCCGTCGAGACGTGCGATTTCGTCGTCCGAGAGCGAAATCTCCGAGGCTGCGACGTTTTCTTCGAGGTGCGTCACGCTGGAGGTGCCCGGTATCGGGAGCATGACTGGCGAGTGCTGGAGCAACCACGCGAGGGCAATCTGGTAACGGGTCGCGCTGTAGCTACTCGCGATGTCGTCTAAAACCTCGCCCGTCTCGCCGAGGTCGCCCGCGCCGAGTGGGAACCACGGGATGAAGCCGATTCCCTCCTCCTCGCACACCTGAAGGACGTCTGCTGACTCGCGTTGCTTGATGGAGTACTTGTTCTGGACGGTGGCGATGTCCACGATGTCGCGGGCGGTCTCCAACTGTTCGACGCTCACGTTGCTGAGGCCGACGTGTTCGACGACGCCGTCGTCTTTGAGTTCTGCGAGTGCTGTCACCGAGTCTTCGAAGTCCACGTCCGGGTCGGGGCGGTGGAGCTGGTAGAGGTCGATGCTGTCTACGCCGAGGCGGTCGAGACTGGCGAGATGGGCGTTTCGGAGGTAGTCAGGGTCGCCGTGTGCCTTCCACTGGGTGTCTCGGTTGCGGAGCAGGCCGCCTTTCGTCGCGATGACGAGGTCCTCGGGGTAGGGGGCGAGTGCCTCGCGGATGAGTCGTTCGCTCGTTCCCGGCCCGTAGGAGTCTGCGGTGTCGATGAAGTTGACGCCGAGTTCGACCGCTCGCTGGAGGACGTCTTTTGCGCTCTCTACGTCGTCGGGTTCGCCGATGATGCCGTCACCGGTGATGCGCATCGCGCCGAAGCCGAGGCGATTGACGGTGAGGTCGCCGCCGATGTCGAACGTGTCGCGCTGATTCTGGACCATGCGCGGCCGTAGGCACGGCAGACGGATAGGAGTTCGTCTGGCGGGAATTCAGGCCAGTTCGCGGGTGAGTTGCGGGCCGACCATTCGGAGCAGCGGCGCGGTCATCGCGGAAGTGAGGATGGCGACGCCCAGGATGATGGTGTAAACCTCGACCGAGAGAATCCCGAGTTCGAGGCCGACGGTGGCGATGACGATTTCGATGGCGCCGCGAGCGTTCAGACCCGCCCCCATGCCGAGTGCCTCGGTGCGTGAGTACCCGAGTGCGGTGGCCCCGAGGTAGACGCCGGCCAGTTTCCCGACCGTCGCGACGGCGAGTGTCACGAATCCGAACAGGGCGACGGTTGGGTCGGCCAGTGCGCCGAGGTCAGCGCGGAGGCCCGCGATGCCGAAAAACAGCGGCGCGAAGATACCGACGGTCACGCGTTCGAGGGTGTCCGAGACGGCGGGTTTGACGCCGCCGCTTCGCGAGATGAGCAGGCCAGCGACGAACGCCCCGAGTGCGGGTTCGATGCCGAGCGCAATCGTCGTTGCACTGCCGAGCACTGCTGTCCCGACGACCAGCGCGAGTTGCCCCTTCCCGTCGGTGCCGATCTGCCGGAGAACGCTGTCCACGACTCGTTGCCCGACGGTGAACGCCACCGCGAGGAAGCCAAGCAGGACGAGCAGGACGACGCCGATCGCGCCGAGTTCGAGCGACCCGGCCCGACTGATGCCGACGACGACGCTCAACAACACCCATCCGAGGGTGTCCGTGTACATCGCCGTCGCCACCGTGAGTTGGCCGAATGGCTGGTGAAAGACGTTCAGGTCGCGCAGGATGCGCACGATGACGGGAATCGCGGAGATGCTGAGCGCCGTCGCGAGAAAGAGCGCAAACACGAGGCGAGGTGACGAACTGACGAGCAGACTCCCGGGCACGAGCAATCCGAGGCCCAGCCCGAGGCCAAAGGGTAGTGCGAGACCCGCAGACCCGATGACGACTACGTCCCGGAGGCGTCGGCGAATCAACTGAAACTCCATCTCGATGCCGGCGAGGGTGAGCAACAACACGAGGCCAAGCAGCGACAGCACTTCGAGCGAGGCAGATTCTTCGACGGCGAACAGCGCCTCGTAGGCGGGCGGGGCGGCGACGCCCAGTATCGACGGGCCGAGGACGAATCCCGTCGTGAGTTCGCCGACGACGCGCGTTGCGCCGATACGCTCGGTGAACGCCCCGAGCAGCCGAGCCACAGCCAACAGTAGCACGATTTGCAGGAGCAGAAAAATCGCCGTCTCGGAACTCAACACTGCGGCCATCGCCATCCTGTTCGATTCCCTCCCACTTCACTGGAGCGGGTTCTTTGAGGCTGGCGTCCGCATCCATGGTATGGTTTCGTTCTCGGTCACCCTGGTCGCTATCGTCGTGTTGGCCTGTCTCATCGCGCTGAGTGCGTTCTTCTCGAGCAGCGAAACGGCCATCTTCACACTTCCCGACTCGTGGTTCGCCTCGCAGACGCCCGGGCACGATTCTCGCGTCGATACACTTGCGGACCTTCGCGGGGACCCCCACCGCCTGCTCGTCACGTTGCTCGTCGGCAACAACGTCGTCAACGTCGCCATCTCGAGCATCATCACGGTCCTCACTATCGAGTACCTGTCTACGGGTCAGGCGGTGACCGTCGCCACCCTCGTCGGCAGTTTCGTCGTCCTCGTCTTCGGTGAAATCGTCCCGAAATCCTACGGTCTCGGTAACGCGGCGAAGTGGGCGCTCACCGTCGCCATCCCCATCTCGTTCATCGAACGACTTCTCTACCCGCTGGTCGCCTTCTTCGACTTCATCACGCGACGGCTGAATGCGCTGCTCGGGGGCGATTCCGGCATCGAACAGCACCTGTTGAACGAGTAATCAGATTTCGACCGTCTCGTCGAGGACGGGCGCGTGTGCGTCGTGGCCCGCGGCCTGCAACTCTGCTGCGAACGCTTCACAGCGGTCGCCATGGTTGAGCAAAATCGGCGTCCCCCCGTAGGCGGCGAGGAACTCGCGGAGACCGTCGCTGTCTGCGTGCGCGGAAAAGTCGTAGGCCTCTACCTGTGCGCTCACCGGGCGGACGTGGCCGTTCAATTCTGCACGACCCCGTTCCAGTAGTTCGCGGCCGGGCGTGCCTTCGACCTGATAGCCAGTGAAGGTGATTTTGTTCACCGGATGGGTGCGGATTTCCGGTACGTAGGTCATCGCTGGACCGCCGGTGAGCATCCCGCTCGTCGTCACGATGACGGTGTTTTGGGCGGCGATACGTTTCCGCTGGCCGTTCTTCCCGGTCACGAATCGGGCGTTCGATTTCGCCCGCTGGAGGGCCGTCTCGTCGCGCACGTAGTCGGGGTAGTTGCGGAGCATCTGGGTGATGTACTTGCCCATCCCATCGACGTAGCAATCGACGCCGTGGGCGGCGCAGACGTGGAGCATCTCCTGCGTTCTGCCGATAGCGAAGGCGGGGACGACGACCGTGCCACCCTCCCTGACCGTCGTCTGGACGCTCTCGACGAATCGTCGTTCGACTTGCTCGCGGGGGTCGTGGTCTACGTCCGAGTACGTCGATTCGCAGATGACCACGTCCGCCTCGGGGCGGTCCGTCGTCCCCGAGAGTAGGCGGGTGTCGTCGGTGTGAAAGTCGCCCGTGTAGAGCAGGCGCGTCTCGCCGTCGTCGACGAGAACGTGGGCGCTGCCGGGAATGTGTCCGGCGTTGAAGAAGGTGATTTCGTGGCCGGCAGCCTCGAAGGAGTCGCCGTACCCGTGTTCTGCTGACACCTGCGTCATCCGACTGACTTCGACTTCGGTGAACGGGCAGTCGTAGGTGCCCCCGTGGAGTTTCAGCGTGTCCCTGGCGAGCGTCAGCGCGAGTTCGCGGGTGGGTGGCGTCCAGTGAATCGGCGGGCGCTCGTCCCCAGATAGCAGCGTCGGCAGCGCTCCGACGTGGTCTAAGTGACCGTGCGAGACGACGACGGCCTCGGGCGACACGTCACCGACGGGGTAGGCTGGCGGGTCGCCGGGGGCCATCCCGTAGTCCAAAAGGAGGCGGTCGTTCACGAGGATGGCACTCCGGCCAACTTCGCGTGCCCCGCCAAGAAAGCGTAGCTTCATCTATCGGACGTAGCGGACGATGCCGTTTGCCTCCATCGGTTCAGATGTCCTCAAAGAGGGTCGGCAGAATTCTGAATTCGGCGTAGCCGCCGTAGGCGGTTTCGAGCGAGCCGAGCCACCAGTTCCAGCGCTGTGAGAGCGAGCTGTTTTTCGGTGCGTCGTTCAGGTTCGCGACGACGTCCCTGACTTCCAGTTCGTGACCGCGGTCACGTTCTATCAACCCCGAATCCGCCAGGTCACAGGCCTGACGAACGACAACACGCAGCTCTCCAGCATCCGGGTCGAACTCCTCTGAGAGTGCCCGTTCGAGCCGCTTTGCATCCATGATGCCTTCAAGTTAGTGTCGGACGCACTTGAGACTTCGGGGCTACCGAGGTCAATTCCCCGGATTACGGCAGCGAGAGGTCTTCTCATGGGGTTCTGTCGATATTCACTGAATCATACCGCGTCTGTCCTGTCACCGTGACGAATTGTATCCCCGATGCGGGGCGACGAGGGGCAAGGCGCGTCGAAACGAGGTTTCGATGTGCTTTTCAAGCGCGACCATTTTTAGACACGCATGGCAGACTTTCAGGTCGTCGTCGCCGACCCAGACTCCGGCGAGACCTTCCAGCGCGAGATTGAGGGACAGGATGCGAACCGATTCCTCGGTAAGGACATCGGCGACGAAGTGGACGGGACGGCCGTTGGCCTCGACGGCTACACGCTCGAAATCACCGGTGGTTCCGACAACACGGGCCGCGCAATGCGCCCCGACGTCGCCGGGCCGAACGTAAAAGCAGTGCTCCTCACCGGCGGCACTGGCTACAAGCCAGAACGGCAGGGTGAGCGCCGACGCATCACCGTTCGCGGCCGCGAAATCTCCGACGAAACGCGCCAGATTAACGCCAAAATCATCGCCCGCGGGGACCAGTCCATCGAGGACCTCCTCGGCGAAGGCGGCGACGAAGACGCAGAGTAAGTAATCGCAGGGCATTTGACGCCCGCTTTCGTTTTCCCTCCCATGGCAGACAACGTTTCGAGTGACAACCCCGCGGTGACGGAGGTCCGCGCCAAACTCGCCCGCCGCGGGCGCACCGACCGCGCCACGATTACCATCCCGGAGGAGCACCACGACGCGTTCCCGGTGGGTGAGGTCGTCCGACTCGTTCTCTCAGGCACGCAGTACTTCGCCAAAATCGAATCGCCCCTCGGGAGCGACGACCCGGAAATCCGCGGTGCCTACGACAACGCGCGGCTCGCTCGCAATCCCGGCGAGGGCGAGAACCACCTCGATGCGTGGGTTCGGAACTCCGGTCGGTCCTTTGGCAGTTCCGTGCTGGTTGATATCGTCGAGAAGGGGTTCCTCTACGGGGTCAGAGTGCCGGGACAGCGTGCGGTCTACAAAGCGGTCGAATCACCGAACTCGAGTCTCGCAGACATCGCCCGGAACCTCGACGAAAATTAGACGTGCTGGAGTGACCCGTAGAGGAACAACCCAATCGCGAGGTGTTGAGCCATCGAGCGTTCGATTTGTGCGCGGGCCGTCGCATCGTCTGCGATGGTGTACTCTTTGGTTCGGACGAGTTTGTGCATCTCCAGGACCTCCGCCGCTTCGAGTTCGTGAAGCGCCGGGTACACGGTCCCCGGACTCAGGTGAGCGTTGAACAGTTTCGAGATGTCTCCCATGAGCTCCTTGCCGTGGGTCGCGCCGCGAAAACCGATGAGTAAGAGGATCTCGTGGGAGTGACCCACGAAACAATGTCACTCGGCGATTCGTCCGTTCGGACACCCCGGCACTGATGTCAGTGCGAGGCGGCGACTTTCGTTGGACCAGCCCCCTGGCTCCCAACGGACTGTGGACGAGTCGCGATGCACAAGGTGAAATTCAACTATGGAACTATTCAGCAACTCCGATGACAACGACCGCGGGCAGGTCGGTATCGGGACACTCATCATCTTCATCGCAATGGTACTCGTCGCAGCTGTCGCTGCCGGTGTGCTCATCAACACCGCGGGCCTGCTCCAGAGCCGCGCTGAAGACATGGGCGCAGACGCCCAGGCACAAGTTTCCAATCAAATCGACGTCGTGAGCGCCACTGGCGCTGTGAACGATACGAGCCCTGGTGTCGACACCGTCACGTTTCTCGTGAAGAAATCACCGGGATCCGATCCAATTGACCTCAGTCAAGCGACAATTCAGTACGTGAGTGATACGAGCGACGCGACGCTCGTTTACCATGACGGTCTTACGGCAAATGGAACCCACTACGTCGTACTCGATTCGTCGAATACCAACGTTTCGGACACCGTTCTTGACCAATCGAGCGAACGACTCAAAATTCAGATTGCCGCGAACGCTATCGAAGGAGCCACTCTCGCTGAAGGAGAGACGGCGACCCTCCGTGTCATCGACCAGTCCGGCGCGACCACCACGTACGGTGTGAACGTCCCAGACACACTGGGCTCGAAGGACTACGTCTTAGTCTAATCTAGACCTCACTCCACTTTTTATACAGCAGCTTTACTCGTAGCGAGATTCCAATGACCAGCCACGACGACGAAACCACAGACCCACTCGACCCCGCAGACCTCGAACTTCCCGAATCATTTGCGAAACCGCTCGGGGACAATCGATTCGTCATCACGTCTGGTGCGGACGGGCCGACGCCGCCCGAGGTTCAGGCCGCAGCCGAGACGCCAGCGCGAGCGTACGAGTTCGCCCTTTCCCTGCGGGTCGAGGGCGTGCACGCTGAGACGGCGATTTCGACCAACGACCTCGGGGCGGCCTTCGAGGACCTCCTGCTGGCGGTCACCGAGGCGGTGGCTCCTGACTTGCCGCCGGAGCAGGCGCTTCGCGTCCTCCTCGCGGCAACGTCGCTCGAACCCTGAGCCACACGGTTTTTATCCACCGCACCGATAGCACGGCCATGAGCGAAACCGCGCGTGAGGAGTTCCTGGCTGGAAAGCGTACCGACGACGTGTTGATTTTCTTCGCCGCACACGCCCTCTCGAATCCCGAGGCGCTCGCCGAACATGGCGAAGTCCGTGACGAGGGCGTCGTGATGGTCCTCCCCGGCAAGCAGGGGCGCGCGATGTACGAGAAGGCGACGGGCGTAGACCCGATGACGTTCGCGCAGCGAGCGATGGGCAACGACGGCGACATCGGCGGCGACCTGCTCTCTGGAACCTGTCCGCAGAAGTGGGACGAAGAGTCGGACGACGACCACCAGATTCGTAACATCTTCGCGTTCGCCGAGGAGCAAAACGAAGAGGTTGGCGGCCTCTACGCGGAAGGTGACGTCATCCACGCCTACGCCCACTGTACCTGCGGGGCTGCCTACTCTGACCGGTGGGTCGTCGTCGACCGCGAAGCCTGACGTCCGCTCACGGAGTCGTTGAAGTGGGGTGGGGTAGGGGCACGTAGAACAATAACCGATTGCCCCTACATAATTATTCACGTAATGTGATATAAAGTTTAACCCCGTATCGACAGAATATCTGAATATTCGGCCACGATTCTCGGCCGATGCGCTCCTCAGTCCTCGTCGGTCGGCAATTCCTCCGCAGCGAGGCGCTCAAACGCGGAGAGAATCGTCTGCTTGGTCACCGCGCCCTGCGTCGTCCAGTGATGCGCGTAATCTAACATGTCGTTGTAGATGTCCGGTTTGCATCCGGCGGCTTTCGGATGGCCGCCGCCGTTTACCTGCGCGGCGACTTCGTGGCAGCGTTCGAAGTTTTCCGTGCCGCGAATCGACGCGCTGCCGGCGGGTTTCACGATGACCGCGGCGTCTGAGCCCTGTTCGCGCAGGGCTTCTGCGACTTCGTTCTGTGAACAGCGGCCGTAGGTCACGCCGACGGTCCAGTCGCCGATTTCGTGGAACTCGGCCCGCGAGACGGCCTGTTCGATGAGCGCCTCCTTCTCGACGCGCATCTCCGCTAAGAATTCGAGGGCGTCCTCGGGGAGGGCAGCGCCGTGTTCCTGGATGATTGCTGCGTACTCTTCAGGTTCGCTCCAGTAGGCGAGGTCCGCGAGATCGTCGCTGCGCGGGTCTTCGCGCAGCCAGAGGTCGTGGTCGCGGGTGACGGCGGCGAGTTCGACCAGGTACTCGGGAAAGTCGAAGTCGAGCGAGCGAAGCGCCACGTCCGCGGTACACTCCTCCTCTGAGTCGCCGATGACGAGTTCGACGCCCGTCTCGCGGACGGCTTCAGCCACCTCGTCGTTCCACTGGTGGTGGTCGAACCACGTCACGTCCGCGTGGTCGACGAGCAGATTCAGTTCCTCGTCTACGTACTCGAACTTGTCCGGACAGAGGTCGCAGACGAAAACGGTCGCGCCCGGTTCGGCGTACTCGGCGACGTGCTCCATCGCGTCCTCCAGGTCGTAGGGGCCCGCGCCGACGAGCGCGGCCTCGCCGTAGGCCGCGCGGATGAGCGCCACGCAGGCGAGGCCGTCTGCGTCCGGGTCGGCGATGACGACGGTCGTTGCGCCGTCCAGGGCCTCCGCTATCTCCTGTACTTCGAGTTCGTCTTCGAACGAATCGGGGGTGAAAAAGCCGGTCCCCGGAAGGACGGATTTCCGGGGCAGCGAGAGTCGTTCGTCGTCGATGAGATAATCGTCCATAGGCATTCGACGAACTGACGCGAAAAGAACGACTCGGTTGAGCGGGCCGGGCTCAGGCGGGTTCGCCTTCGAGCTGGCGGACCGTGAGGACGGGAACCGAGCACCGACGGACGACCGTCTCCGCAACGCTGCCGAGCAGGAAGCGGTGTTCGCCGTGGCGGCCTCGCGTGCCCGTTGCGACCACGTCGACGTCGTTGTCGCGGGCGTACTCGCAGATGACGCTCGCCGGGCGACCCGTTTCGATTGCGGTGATGACCTCGCCGCTCGCGGCGTCTTTGACGGCGGAAAGCGCCTCGTCGGCGGAGGCTTCGAGCGCGTCGCGGAACTCGTCGCGGATGGTGTCGGGGGCGGTGTCTATCTCGCTGTCGTCGACGACGTAGAGCGCGTGGACCGTGGCATCGAAGCGGTCTGCGAGGTCGAGTGCCACGGTGACGGCTCGCTCTACGCTCGCAGAGCCGTCGGTCGCGATGACCACGGAGTCTATCATGCGTCCATCTTCTGGTCGATAGTGTATAAACTCTGCCTGTCCACCCTCGGAGGCTTTTTTAGGTGGGGCGACGCAGGTTGCGACATGGCTGCGCCCGTTTCAGTCGACACGGTGCTCGCCCCCGTAGACGGCAGCGAAGCGTCCATGCAGGCTGCCGAGTACGCACTCGCGATCGCCGAACGTTACGGCGCATCGGTCCACATCCTGAGCATCGTAAGCGAAGACTCCGTCCGTGCGATGGCGACCGGCGAACTCGAACCCGAGACCGTCGCAAACCGGATGGAGACGTTCGTCGAATCGCTCGAATCCATCGTCCCCGAGGGAGTCACCATCGGCCACTCCGCCGCCGCTGGCTTCTCGCTCAAGCGCAAGACCCAGCACCCCGGCAGCGTCATCCTCGACGTGGCCGACGAGGTGGACGCTGACTTCCTCGTCATTCCGCGCGAACCGCTCACCGGTCGTCCGGACGAAGTTCTCTCGAAATCCGCAGAATACGTGTTGCTCTACGCGAGCCAGCCCGTCCTCTCAGTTTAGCCGAATCGACATCTCGAGTTCGAAACTCTCGCTCCCACTCGTCTCGAAGCCGACCTTGTGATACAGCCCGATAGCCGCGGCGTTCCACCGTTCGACGGTGAGCCACACCTTCTCGACGCCGCGGGCTGCACCCTCGCCGAGCAGTGCGGTCAACAGCGCAGAGCCGATGCCTGCTCCCTGGTAGTCGTGGAGGACGAAGATGGCGAGTTCGTAGGCCTCCTCGCCGTCGGGGACGAGCGTCGCGTGGCCGATGACGTCGCCCTCGTTGCGGGCGACCACGTTGTAGCCCTTCGGGACGATATTTTCGAGCCACTCGCGAATCCCCTCCTCGCGGACGGGCGGGATGCCCTGAGCGCGGTCTGCGGGGTCGAACTCGGTGTACATCGCGACGAGGTCTGACACGTCCTCGCCGTCGTAGGTCTCGACGGCTATCTCGCGGCCATCCTTGTCCGTGACCGAGCGCGGCGGTTTCTCGAAGGGTCCCGCCACCTCTTCGGGATAGATTTCGTGACTCATCGGATGAGCGTCACCGACGTTCTCGAGTTGAGGAGGACGAATTCGGAGATGCTCCCGAGGTTTATCTTCCCCATCGGACTGCGCTGGCCGCCGCCGAGAACCACGCGGTCGAATTCGCCGCTGTCTGCCAGTTCTACCAGTTTGCTCCCGGGATGGCCCGAGAGGTGCTGGATGTTCGCTTCGACGCCGCCGTCGTCCAGGACCTCGCGTACCCGTCGTTCGACCGTGGCGGTCGCGCGGTCGGACTCGGGGTTGTCGAGAATCGCGACGGTGAGGGTGTCGCCCGTCACTTTGGTGCGTTCGACGACCTCCTCCAGCGCGTGGAGGGAGTCGTCGCTGCCACCGATGCCCAGCAGGACCTTCATACGCCCAGCAAGGCGACCCGGCGGCAAAGTCGTTGTCCCTCCGTCGATACGGTTTTGGGGCCGGCGAAACTGGGTGAGGTATGGCAGGCGACCCGCCGGCTTCCGAGGAGCCAGCACGCGAGGAATCGGGCACGGAGGAGCAATCAGCAGCGCCAGCGGAGACCGCACACTCCGGAGATGACGCGGCGGACGCAGCCGCCCAGGACCAGCCGGAACGCGACATCCCCGCGGACGTCCGCGAGTACGCCCGCTTCTCGAAGATGGACGGGGCGGCCTACGAGCGCGTCAACCAGTTCCTGCGCGACCGAACGCACATCACCGCCCGCGAGTGGGCCATCGCGCGTCTCTGCTCTGATTTCCGCACCGAGACGGGCGTCGAGATGACGAAAATCGGCAAGAACCTGCCGGAACTCGTCCCGTTCATGACGGACACCTACTCGCCACAGGCCGTCAATCAGGCCCGGTCGTCGTTCGAAGGCAAGGTTCGCAAAGCCGGGGCGACCTTCCTCTACGGCGCGATGTGCGACTTCTTCACCGCGGAGGAACTCGACGACGTGATGTACGAGGCGACGGAGGTGGCGAAATTCCTCCTCGAAGTCGAAGGCGTGGACCTCGCGGTGGACGAGGAACTGGCCGCAGAAGAGCGGATTTCGACCGTGATGCGCGAGGTGCGCCAGGCGAGTCAGGAATTACGGTACGAAGAAGTCGAGTGCCCCGAGTGCGGGTGCATTCACGAACCCTGAGATTGCCCGCCCCGTTTCGTTGCAGTCGGTGACGGCAGTCGCTTTCATTTCTCAGTGGTCACTGCTTTTCTGGAACATCACCGAGCAGGCGTCTGGCGTGTGAGTTTATGCAATCGGGAAGCGTCTGGTAACTGTGAGCTGTGATGGCACTTACCACGAACTCGGGAGCTGATAGTGCAGTACGTGGGCTCAAGGCGAACATACGCGGGCAGGTGATTCAACCGGGCGACGACGGATACGACGAGGCTCGGACGGTATACAACGCGATGATCGACCGCCGCCCTGCTGTCGTCGTGCGTCCGACTGGGGCTGCCGACGTGATGGCTGCGGTCGATTTCGCCCGAGAACACGACCTCGTGATTGCCGTGAAAGGCGGTGGCCACAACGTTGCGGGGAATGCCGTCTGTGACGGTGGCCTCCAAATTGACCTCTGTAACATGACTTCCGTCCGTGTCGATACCGAGGCCCGAACGGTTCACGTCGGCCCCGGCGCGCGATTGGGCGACGTTGACCACGAAACCGCGCCGCTCGGCCTTGTCGCACCCGCGGGCGTCGTTTCAATCACGGGCGTCGCAGGACTGGCCCTCGGTGGTGGGTTCGGCTATCTCTGTCGAAAACACGGATTGACGATAGACAACCTCCGGTCGATAGACCTCGTCACAGCGCAGGGCGAACTCGTCCACGCCAGTGCTGAGCGCAACCCCGACCTGTTCTGGGGCGTTCGGGGCGGCAGTGGCAACTTCGGCATCGTGACAAACTTCGAGTTCGCCCTCCACGAACTGGAGGGGGTTCTCGCGGGGTTGCTTATTTATCCTGCTGCAGAGGCACACTCGGTCGTCCGGTCGTGGTGGGAGCACGCTGCAAACGCTCCCGACGAGTTGTCCGTGTGGCTCAATTTCTCCACCGCTGCTCCCGAACCGTTCATCCCGGAAGTGTACCACGGCAAACGGATTCTCTCGGTTATTCCGATATTCTCGGGTGCCGTCGAAGACGGCTGGGAGGCGATTGCGCCGTTCAAGAAACTGGGCACGCTCCTCGCCGACACGGTCGAACCGTGGCGGTTCGTCGAGTGGCAACAGGCGTTCGACGCGTCGTATCCGGCCGGCGAGCGCTATTTCTGGAAGTCGCACAATTTCAAATCCCCGTCTGCCGAAGCGCTTGATTGCATCACTGACCACGCCATTTCACCGCCAACGCCTGAAACGCGCGTCTCTGTCACCCACCTCGGCGGTGCGGTAAATCGCGTTCCTTCGGATGCGACGGCCTATCCCCACCGAGACGCAGATTTCTTGGTGAACATCACGACACGCTGGCAAAGCCCCAACCAAGATGATGCGTGTATTGGGTGGACTCGGGAGTACTTCGAGGCGTTAGCCCCCCACGCGACCGGTGGAACCTACGTGAACTTCACAACCGAATCCGACGGTGAGCAATCGATGGCGTATCTGGAGAACTACGACCGCCTCGTTGCGCTCAAAAATAAGTGGGACCCGGACAATCTGTTCCGGTTGAACCAGAACATCAAACCGACTGTCTGAGCCTCTCCACTCTTTCTCACTATACCCCGAAATCCGCCTAGTCTCGCTGTGGCAACAACATCGCCGCCTGCTCGTGGGTGAACGTGATGATGCGGTCGGTCGAGAGTCGTCGGACGTGGGTGTAGACGACACCTTCTTCGCGGGCACGCGAAATCATGTCGCCACCGGCTCGCACGTCGTAGTACGCCGGGAGGCAGATGGCGCGTTTTGCGCGTTCGTCGCGGATAACTAGCAAGAGGTAGATGATGTCCTCGTTCCCGGCGCGAAACACCTCGTAGGAGTCGAACTCGGCGTGTTCGTTGTCCATCCAGCCGGCGAGTTCCTCGAATTCGGAGGAGGAGACGATGAGGTCGATACCGTAGCGCACCTCGTCCGCGATGGCGACGCTGTCGCCGGGGTGTAACTCGACGACCTCCCAGTTGTCGTCGCGGTACTCCTCGGCGGTCGCCTCCATGTCGGCGAGCACGGCGTCCCACTGGCCGGAGACCCGGCCAAGCGGGTTGTGGGCTTCCTCAGACATACCCGTACGTGACCCGCCGTGGTTCAAAAGGGTTCGGCTGTGGGGTCGGTTCGCGTGGGTGTTAGGGACATTCGGTACTGGTTTATAGTGAGATTTCAAAATTTGCCTCAATGACCGACCTGCTCTCCATATCGGGCCTCCGCACGCAGTTCAACACGGAGCGGGGTGCCGTGAAGGCAGTGGACGGGATCGACCTCACGATTCGCGAAGGCGAAACCGTGGGCCTCGTCGGCGAATCGGGCTCGGGCAAGAGCGTGACCGCACTCTCGACGATGAACCTGGTCGACGACCCGGGACACATCGCCGGCGGGTCGGTGACGTTTCACGCTCCCGAGGTCGCCGACGAACTCGCACGCAAGTACAAGAATTCGGACCAGTTCGTCGACCAGGACGAGGGCGTCATCGACATCACGAACGCGCCTGAATCGGCCATGCGCGAGATTCGCGGCGGCGCGATGAGCATGATTTTCCAGGACCCGATGACGTCGCTCAACCCGGCGCTCACCGTTGGCGAGCAGGTCGCAGAGAGCCTGCGTCTCCACCAGTACGGGGGCCGCCGGAAGGACTCGTGGCTGAACGCCGTCCGAGAAATCCTGCCGAAACTCGGCTCCGACATGAGCGAGGAGATTCTCGAGGACACCATCGACATTCTTTCTGCGGTAGGCATTCCGGAACCCGAAGCCCGCATCGAGAGCTACCCACACGAGTTCTCCGGCGGGATGCGCCAGCGCGTGCTCATCGCCATCGCGCTCGCTTGCCAGCCCCAGTTGCTCATCGCAGACGAGCCGACGACGGCCCTCGACGTGACGATTCAGGCCCAGATTCTCGAACTCATCAACGAACTCCAGGACGACCTCGGGATGTCCGTCCTGTTCATTACCCACGACCTCGGCGTGGTCGCAGAGACCTGCGACCGCGTGGCCGTGATGTACGCCGGCGAAATCGTCGAAGAGGGGCCAGTCGAGGAAATCTTCGACAACCCGAGTCACCCCTACACCTACGCGCTGCTCGAATCCATCCCGCGCGAGGACGCAGACCGCCTCACGCCAATCGAGGGGAACGTCCCGGGTCTCATCGATATGCCCGACGGGTGCCACTTTGCAGACCGGTGTCCGTGGGCGACCGAGGAGTGTACCGCAGGTGAGATTCCGTTCCTCCAGCACGGTCCCGAAGACGTAGACCACCGGGCGAAGTGCATCTTCGAATCGTTCGACAAGGACGAGTACGGCGCAGACCGCGAGGGTGTCTCCGCCCACGAGTCCACGGTGGACTACGACGCAGAGCAAATTCTCTCCGTGCGCGACCTGAAAAAGCACTTCTCGAAGGCAGACGGGATGTTAGACGAACTGCTCGCGAAGAACCCGGAGAGCGTGAAAGCCGTAGACGGTGTGGACTTAGATATTTACGAGGGCGAAACGCTCGGCCTCGTCGGCGAATCTGGCTGTGGCAAATCCACGACCGGGCGGACCGTCCTGCGACTGCTCGACCCAACCGAAGGGACCGTGGTGTTCCAGGGAGAGGACATCAACCACCTCTCGAAGACCGAGATGCGCGAGCTGCGCCGGGACATGCAGATGATTTTCCAGGACCCGATGTCCAGTCTCGACCCGCGCATGAACGTCGGGCAAATCATCAAAGAACCGCTCAAGATTCACGACCTCGCGGAGGGTCGTCGCCGCGAGCGCGTCGAGGAACTGATGGAGGCCGTCGGCCTCGACCCCGCCCAGTACGACCGGTACCCCCACGAGATTTCCGGCGGCCAGCGCCAGCGCGTCGGCATCGCCCGTGCGCTCGCCGTGGACCCTGACTTCATCGTCTGTGACGAGCCAGTCTCGGCGCTCGACGTAAGTGTGCAGGCCCAGATTCTGAACCTGCTCGAAGACCTCCAGCACGAATTTGGCCTGACCTACCTGTTCATCGCCCACGACCTCTCCGTGGTGCGCCACCTGTGTGACCGCGTGGCCGTGATGTACCTCGGGGAAGTCGTCGAAATCGCGGAAACCGACGACCTGTTCGCAGACCCGCGCCATCCCTACACGCAGGCGTTGCTCTCTGCGATTCCAGAACCCGACCCCCACGCGGAGACCGACCGCATCCTGCTCGAAGGCGACGTGCCGAGCCCCATCAATCCACCTTCTGGCTGCCACTTCCGCACGCGGTGTCCACAGGTCATCCCACCGGAGGGCCTCGACATCGAACAGGCTGCCTACCGCGAAGTGATGGACTTCCGCGAGCGCGTCGAGAACGAAGACCTCGTGTTAGACCCCGTCTGGGCGACGGCCGATTCACAGGCGTCTTCGGCCGTCGCCACCGACGGTGGCTACCCGGCCCCACTCACCGCGTTCATCGACGCGCTCTACGACCGCGAGTTCGACCGGGAACTCACGGGCGAACCTCGCGACGTGGTCGAAGAGTCGATGCGCCACCTCGCAGACGGCGACTGGGAGCAGGCCGCGGCCACGCTCCGGAGTACATTTGCGAGCATCTGTGAACAGTCCCGCCCACTGTTGCAGGATGAGTCTCATCCCGCTGCCTGCCACCTCTACGACCAACCCTCCGAAAACTAGCTCTTGAGGTCCTCTCGGGCCTGTTCTTATGTTCACGAGATATATCCGATACTATTATCAATGATGTATGTTGGACTTTGACGCATGTCTTCTGAAGACAACCTGAAGCGTCGTAGCTTCCTCAAGGCAGCAGGCGGTGCAGCAGTCGCTGCATCCATGGCCGGCTGTATCGCGGGCAACGATGAGGGCGACGGCGGTGGCAACGGTGACGGCAACGGGAACGGCGGCGGCAACGGCGGCTCGGGCGGCACGCTGCTCTACTCCCGTGGCTCTCACTCGGGTACCCTCGACCCACAGAACACGACCTCGGGCGAGGACGTGAAGGTCACCAACCAGATGTACGACCAGCTCGTGATGTTCGAGCCGGGCAAGACCTCCCTCATGAAGGGTCTCGCGACGGAGTGGGACCTCTCGGGCACGACGGCCACGCTCACCCTCCGCGAGGGCGTCACATTCCACAACGGCGAGGAGTTCACCGCGTCCGACTTCAAGGCGACCTACCGCCGCTTCGTGGACACCGAGTACGAACACTTCCCCGGCTCCGACTACGCCTCCGCGTACGGGCCGTTCACGCTCGGCAACTGGATCAAGAGTGTCAACGCAGAGGAGGACTACAAACTCACCATCGAACTCAAAGAGAAGTACGCACCGTTCCTGCGTAACCTCGCGATGTTCGCCTCCTCCGTTCACTCGGAGAAAGCCATCCAGGAGAAGGGCACGGACCTCTCTTCTGACCCAGTCGGCACCGGTCCATTCCAGCTGAAGGCCCTCGAAGACAGCACGGAAACCGTCCGTCTCGAAGCCTTCGACGACTACTGGGGCGACGGTCCGAAGGTGGACGAAGCAGTGTTCCTCACGACGAAGCAGAACACGGCGCGTGCCCAGTCGCTTGACGCGGGCGAGACGCACATCGTGGACGGCCTCGGTAGCGAGGCAGCGAAAATCGTGGACAGTTCCTCGAACGCCTCCCTCGAACAGTTCGAGGGTATCAACATCGGCTACATGGCGTTCAACTTCGCAAAGCGCGAGGAGTTCCGCAACAAGAAGGTTCGCCAGGCTATCAGCTACGCCATCGACACGAAAGCCATCGTGGACAACATCTACGAAGGCTTCGCAGAGCAGGCAAACCAGCCGATTCCGTCGAACGTCCTCGGCTTCAACGACGAAATCTCGGAGTACAAATACGACCAGGAGAAGGCCCAGTCACTCCTCGACGAGGCCGGCTACGGTGACGGCTTCACCTTCGAACTCGCGACGTTCAAGAACCCACGCGGGTACAACCCGTCGCCGATTTCGACCGCGGAGAAGGTCCGCTCTGACCTCGGTGCCATCGGCATCACCGTCGAAATCAACCAGCAGTCGTTCGACCCGTTCCTCGACTACACCGCAGAGGGCAAACACGACGCGTGTTTCCTCGGCTGGTACACCGACAACGGCGACCCGGACAACTTCTTCTACGCACTGCTCCACCCCGGCGTCGAATCGCCAGACGGGCAGGACTACGTCACCTTCGACACCGAGGGCTTCAACACCCTCAACGTCGCTGGCTGGGCGAATCAGGAGTACATGACGCTCGTCGAAGAGGGCCAGGCCACCTACGACGAGGCAACTCGCACGGAGAAGTACAACCAGGCTGCCCAACTCGCACACGACGAGGCTCCGTGGGTCTTCATCGACCACGCACAGGAGCTTCGCGGCGTCGCCAACGGCGTCTCCGGGTACACCCCGACTGCAATCGGCGGGCCGTACCTGAAGGACGTTACCCTCTCACAATAGAATCGGGCAATTTTTGATTGAACTTCGTTTTTAGTGAACTATGGTCTCAAAGCGGTTCGTTGCAAAGCGACTCCTGTTGCTGATTCCGGTGTTGTTCGGAGTCGCGACGCTCGTCTTTGCAATCCTCCACCTCGCGCCGGGCAACCCGGCGCGCGTCATCGCTGGGCAACGGGCCACAGAGGAGGCAGTCAGACAGATAGAGAATCAACTCGGTTTGAACGACCCAATCTACGTCCAGTACGGGCGCTTCCTCGTCGACGCGGCGCAGTTCGAGTTCGGAAACTCGTTCGTCATCGACAAGGACTCGAGCGTCCAGCAGTTGCTCCAGACTCGCATCCCCGTCACGCTCGAACTCGCGCTGTACGGGCAGATAATCGGTATCCTGCTCGGGATTCCACTCGGCGTGATTTCGGCGGTCAAACAGGACTCCCTGACCGACCACTTCACGCGAATCGGCGCGCTCACCGGCATCAGCGTCCCCATCTTCTGGAGCGGGCCGCTGCTCATCCTACTGCTTGCCCAGCAGTACGACGTCTTCCCGACGGGCCGGCGCATCTCGCCGCTGTTCTCGACGCCGGAACCCATCACGGGCCTACTGACGATAGACACGCTCCTGTACGGGCAGTACGACGCGTTCTTCTCGGCGGTCCACCACCTCATCCTGCCGGCCTGCGTCATCGGTATCTACTCGATGGCGCTGCTCTCGCGGATGATGCGCTCGTCGATGCTCGAAGTCGTCCGCCAGGACTACATCCGCACCGCCCGCGCGAAGGGTCAGGGCGTGAAAATCACGCTGATGAAACACGGCTTCAAGAACGCGCTAATCCCGGTCATCACGGTCATCGGGATTCAGTTCGGGACGCTGCTCGGCGGCGCGGTGCTGACCGAGACGGTGTTCTCGCTCAACGGCATCGGCACGCTGCTCGTCGAGGCCATCGAGGTGGGCGACTATCCGGTCGTGCAGGGGACAGTCCTCACCTTCGCGTTCCTGTTCACGCTCGTGAACCTGGGCGTCGACATCACCTACAGCTACCTTGACCCGAGGATCGAACAATGAGTACGGAAACCAAAACCAAGCAACGGAACGACCGCGGCCTTCTCGACCGCCTGCAAGCCTCGCCGTTCCTCTCTGAACTCCTGTCGAACCGGCTCGCCGTCGCTGGCCTGCTCATCATCTTCTCGATGCTGGTCATCGCCATCTACGCACGGTTGTTCATCGACGTCGGTGCGATTACCACGTCGCAACTCGGGACGAACCCCGACCGCGCCGCACCGTCGGCCGAATTCTGGTTCGGGACGGACGGGCAGGCCCGCGACATCTTCCCGCGCGTCATGTACGGCGCGTGGCTGGCGATGAAGTTCGGGACCATCACGGTCGGCCTCTCGACGGTGGCGGGCATCACGCTCGGCATCATGGCCGCCTACTACTCCGACCTCACGGACAACGTCATCATGCGGACGATGGACGTGCTGCTCGCGTTCCCATCGCTCCTGCTCGCACTGGCGCTCGTCGCCATCTTCGGCGCGGGACTCTGGAAGGTGGTCATCGCGCTCACCCTCGTCTACACGCCGCGTTTCGCACGCGTCGTCCGCGGGGCGGCGCTCAAAGTGCTCGAAGACGAGTACGTGGACGCCACCGTCGCGCTCGGCGCACGCGACCCGCGGGTGTTGTTCCGCCACATCCTGCCGAACACGCTCGCGCCCATCACGGTCCAGAGTACGCTCAACTTCGGCCTCGCCATCATCGACCTTGCGGCGCTCTCGTTCCTCGGCTTCGGTGCCGCGCCCGGGACGCCGTCGTGGGGGCTGATGCTCTCGAACGGGGTCAACAAGGGCCTGCTCTCTGGCATCTGGTGGTGGTCGTTCTTCCCCGGCCTGTTCCTCGCCATCACCGTCCTCGGATTCAACCTCCTTGGTGACGGGATGCGCGATGCACTGGACCCACGGATGCGCGACGCCATCGACTGATGGACCTGCTCGCGTGGCTTCGCCCGCGCATCCGACTGCTGGGTGGGGCTGGCCTCGTCGGCCTCGCCGTCGGCGTCGTCGGCACGCTCGCCTACGGCCTCTGGCTGGGTGACGCCACGTTCGCCGTCAATCAGGTGTTCGCCCTCGGGGCGCTCGCGCTCGGCTTCGCCACGCTTGGCTGGACCGGCTCCGTGTTCATGGGTCGCTCCATCGAGACGATGCAGTCGTACCTCTCAGAGTCGTCAGAGTGGACAGAAGCAGATTCTCGCCGGGCGATGGCCCGCATCGCCGGGTTCGGCGCGGGTGTAATGCTCGGCGCGGTCGTCGCGTCGTTCGTCTAACGACGCTGGCGCGTCGGCGGCGCACGCCCCATAACCGCATCGGGGCGAATCTTCAAAATCGTGCGTCCGGGTTCGTTCGACGCATCTCGCGGATACTTTCTGACGCCCGTGTACCGCTCTGCGAGTTTGTTCAGATGCTCACGGTCGACGTCTTCGCGCATTTCGACGACTTCGCCGCGGATGTGGAGGTAGCGATACGGGTTCTCGGGGTCGCTAATCGCAATCGAGACGTGGGGGTCGCGTTCGACGTTCCGATGTTTGCGGTTGCCCGTCACCGTGTTCACGTAGAGAAAGCCGTCTTCGTACTCGACCCACATGGGGACGACGTGGGGGGTGCCGTCGGGGAGGACGGAGGCGAACTGGGCGAAGGCCCGCCCCTCGAACAGGTCGTGGAACTCCGGGGGAATTTCGGCCATTCACGTTGCTACGCGCCCCGAGAGCAAAACTCTCGCTCAGCGCACGTTCTGCCCAACCGGGTCGGCGAACGCGCCGTTCTCGAACACCAACTCGCCGCGAACCATTGTCCACTCGGGGAACACGCCCTTCATGCCCTCGAACGGCGTCCAGTTGCACTTCGAGTGCAGGTCTTCGCCGCGAATTTCGCGGCTGTTGTCCGGATCGACGAGCACGAGGTCTGCGTCCATACCGACGGCCACGCGCCCCTTCTTCGGCAGGTCGAACACGGCCGCCGGGTTCGACGCCGTGAGTTGCCGGACGCGCTCGTAGGTCAGATTCCCTTTGCGCGCCTCTTCGAGCAGGAGCGGGAGGGCGGTTTCGACGCCCGGCACGCCGCTTGGCGCGTCCCAGATGCTCGCGTCTTTCTCTTCGCGCGTGTGCGGGGCGTGGTCGGTCGCAATCATGTCCACCGTTCCGTTCACGACGCGCTCGTAGACGGCGGCGCGACGTTGTTCGATGCGCAGCGGCGGGTTCATCCGTCCGAACGTGCCGAGGTCCTCGTAATCGGAACGCGAGAGCAGCAAGTGGTGGGGTGAGACTTCGCAGGTCATGCCGTACTCTGCGGCGAGGTCTATCCCCTCCGGCGTGCTCGTGTGGGCGATGTGGAGCTGTGCGCCCACGTTCTCGCCGACCTTACACGCCAACTCGACGGCTTCGGCCTCTGCTTCTGCCGTCCGAAATGCGCTCCAGGCGTCGGCATCGTCGCGTTCTTTCGCCAATTCGTCGAACAGCGTCGCGTCCTCGGCGTGGACGGTGACGGCGATGCCCTTCTTCGTCGCGGCTTTCACGGCGTCCTCGAACAACACCGGGGCGATACCCATGTTCCCCGTCGAGTCGGCGAGAAACACCTCACCGAGAGCGAACAGCGGGCGCGAGAGCAGGCTTTTTCGCTCCCAGTTTTCGGTCACGCCGCCGTTGATGCCCCAGTCGACGTAGGATTGTTCGGCAAATTTGGCCTTCTCGTCGAACGCCTCGCCCGTCACCGTCGGCGGCGAGGTGTTGGGCTGGTCGACGACGGTGGTCACGCCGCCTGCGGCCGCAGAGCGACTGCCCGATTCCCACGTCTCTTTGTGGTCGTATCCCGGCTGCCGGAAGTGAACGTGGGCGTCTATCATTCCCGGCAGGAGGAGCTTCCCGCTCGCGTCTACGTCCGCGTCTCCAGAAAGCGTGCGCCCGATTTCCGAAATCGTCCCGTCCTCGATTCGCACGTCGCGGCGGCGACCGTCCGCGAGCGTCGCGTCAGTGATGAGCATGGATGCACCTGCGCTGGGGAGTACCCTAAACGTCCCGGACCGGGACGACGTCGTGGTCACCCGACCCCGCGAGTGCGGCTTCCAGCGCGTCGATGGTCGCCTGTGGGTCTGCCGGACCGCCCGCTCGCTCGACGCTGCCCACCGAATCCGGGTCGAACGGTACGTCGAGGGCGTCGTACACCTCGGTGAGCACCGCCGCGATTTCCTCGTGGTCGGTGACGACGCAGATACCCGCGACGAGGGCCGCCCCGCGCTGGATGCGCTGGGCGATGCCGACGAGTTTTCCCGACGCTTGCAGCGAGTGCGCCCCGGGACAGAAGGAGTCCGGCGGTTCGCCCGCGGTGGCGTGGACGCCGAGTTGCGAAAGACCAGCCTGTACGTCTGCCGTGAGGGCGTCGTATCGGTCGTTCAGGCCGGTTCGCGTGTCCGCAACGGGGACGGCCCGGGCGAACGCGACGGTCGTCCCGGTGTAGGCCACGGCGCGGCCACCGACGCTGCGCTCGATTGGCGGGAAGCCGTGAGTTTCTGCGGCTCGTCTGGCCTGCTCGTAGCCCGGCGCGGTCGCATCCCGGCGGCCAAAGGCGACCTGTCGGTGCGGCGTCCACACTCTGACCGCCGGCGTCTCGCTTTCAGCGACCCAATCGAGCATTCGGCGGGTCACCGCCCGGTCAGCCTCGACGGAGTCGCCCCGGCCGCGAATGACGCGCATGGGTGTCACCACTTCCCGACGGGACTAAACACTCTCCCTTGCTACACGCGGTCGATGGTCACGCTCGACTCGGCTCTGCTCGCGCGCTATCCGCGCTTTTCGCTCTACAACTCGCCGTACGCGGCCCACGACCACGGCTGCGCCATCGACCTCTATCCAGAGACGAACGTCGCACCCTCCCCCGTCGCCGGCGAGGTGCTCGACACGCGAGCCGTCAGGGCGCCGCCGAAGCCCTATTCGCCGGAACACGACTACCTCATTCTCGTCGACGCGGGCGACTACGTGGCCCGAATGTTACACGTCGAACCCGCAGTCGAGGCTGGCGACCACGTCGAAGTCGGCGACCCGCTCGGCGAGATGGTCAGAGCGGGCTTTTTCGCCCCGTGGGTCGCAAATCACATCCACCTCGGCTTTCGCGACTCCGACGCGAACCCGTACCGGGCGTCGGGGTCGGTGCCAATCGACCTCGATTTCGACGTTCGCCCCCTCCCGTGGGACGGGACCGGAACGGTGGTCGAAACCGGTGAAACCTGGATCAGACTCGACGCACCGGCCCACCCCGCCCCCGGCGAGTACTTCGCCGGCATCGAGGGGGCACCCGGCGTCGTGCTCGACGGCGGTCTACCCCATTACAACGGCGGCGGCGCGCTCGGAAACGAGGACGGGAGCGAGCAAGTGGTCTCGGTGGCGGGCGAGCGCGTGGGCGTCGCCACCGGGCGCGACGTGTCGTGGGACGCTGTCTCCCTCCGGGCGAACGGCGTGGCGCTCACTGGGCTCTCGCTGTTCTGTTCGCAGGACGAATTCGGCGCAAAACTGGTAGTCCGCGGCCACGACTTCGCGGTCGGTGACCGTGTCGAACTCGCTATTTCCCGTTCTTGAGCGGGTCTTCCAGGGTGAGCACGACCACACCCTGACTGGTGTTCACGTAGTAGCCGTCGCGTTCGTTCTCCTCTTCACCCTCCGTGTACGGCAACAGCGAGAGAACGTGTTTGACCTCGTGGACGGTCTCCGATTTCGTGAGGACGAGCTTCGGCACCTTCTGTGAGAGAAACGCCTCTCGCAGAATGTACTGAAGCGCCCGGCAATCCTTTATCGGGTCTGCCCAGGAGTTGCTGACGATGGTGTCCGGCGGAACGCGCTTGACCACGTGGGCGACGAGGATGGGACAAGCTGCGTGGATGTTCTCGCTGTCGTCGTGGTTTCGCCAGGGCACGATGTCAGTGACCGACCGGAGCGCCGACCCGAACACGGGGACAGCGGCGGCTACGATTGGAACCGCGACCATCCAGCCGACCTCCAGACCCCAGTGTAGTATCACTGCATAACCCCTTCGCCCCCGACCCCTCAGTGGCGACTGGCCATATATTGAGTAGCTGAACATATAAATATATAATATTGTTCGTCACAGAAATCCGTCAATCTTCGTAGCGGAGGCTAAAAGGCAGTTCCCTGTAACGACCCGCATATGAGCGAGCCACAGGTTCCCGACGGCACCGCGAGCACCATCCAGCACTTCATCGACGAGCGCCACGGCTTCCTGTCATGGCTCGGAACGCAGGTCGAGGACGTGCGCTACGGCGAGGTGGACCTTACTATCCCGTTCGACGACAAACTCACCAACCCGTCCGACCCGCCGACGATTCACGGCGGCGTCGCCGCCACGCTCATCGACACCGCCGGCGGCCTCGCGCTCAGAACCACGCTCGAAAACCCCATCGAGGACACGCTGGCGACGGTCAACCTCAACGTGAACTACCTGCGTCGGGCGTCGAGCGACATTACCGCCCACGCAGAGGTCATCCGCACTGGGTCGTCGATTGGCTGGGTCGAGGTGACTGTCGAGAGCGAGACGCCAGACGGCGAGCGTAAAGAAGTCGCCACCGGACAGGCCGCCTTCAGACTGTTTCAGTCCTGAACGCCACGTCCGCCCGTGAAATCACCTCGCCGAACAGCCAGTCCGCGTGGTCGAGGGCGTACTGTTTGTGGGCGTCTTCGATAGCGCCGACGGCCTCGCGGACGATCATCGGGCGGAAGTCCCGAAGGCCCGCACTCGACGCCGTGTGCAGCACGCAGACGTTCGCGAGCGTCCCGCAAATCAGGAGGTCGTCGATGCCGTGCGCGTCGAGAAACCCCTCTAAATCGGTCTGGTAGAAGGCATCGTAGGTGTGTTTCACGACGATGTGGTCTTCGTCGCGCACGTCGAGGTCGGCGACGAGTTCGGTCTCCCAGGTTCCCTCTACGACGTGTTCGCCCCACCGCGCGAACTCGTCGTAGTAGTGGGCGTCGTCGAACTGCTCGGGCGGGTGGACGTCTCGGGTGTAGACGATGGTCGCGCCTGCTGCTCTCGCGTCGGCGACGAGTGAGGCCACGTCGTCTACGACGGCCTCGCTGCCGGGCGCGTAGAGGCTGCCGTCGGGGTGACAGAACCCGTTTTGCATGTCGACGACGACGACGGCGACTCTGGCTGGGTCGAGGTTCATGCTGGAGAGTGCGTTCGCCGCCAGCAAAAAACTGGCTCGCGACGAATTCTGACACGGCGGGTACTTTTTCACGCTCAGGCCCGTCTATGGGGGTATGCGAGCACTGGCCAGCGTCCTCGTTGCACTCCTCCTCGTTCTCTCTGGGTGCAGCGCCGGACTGACTGGAGAGCAGACCGACACGACGACGGAGACGCCCTCCACGCCGTCGACCGCCGCACCGACGACCGATTCTCCCGGCACGCAGACGCCCGCTCCCACGCCGCGGCCCGACCCCGAATCTGACGTCCTCGGCTGGGAGAACGGCTACTGGCACGACGCCCAGTTGTCGGTCAACACCGACGACGGCCTGAACGAGACGGAACTCGACGCCATCGTTGCCCGAGCGATGGCCCGCGTCGAGCACGTCCGCGAACTCGAATTCCAGGAGACGGTTCCCGTCGAAATCATCACCCGTGCAGAGTACCAGAACCAGTCGAACGAGAACTACACCGACGCCTTCCGCGCATTCGACAACACGAAGTTCGAGGCGATGTTCTTCGTCGGCGAGGACAGAGACGCTCTCGATGTCCAGAATACGAACCGCGGTTCGAACGTCCTCGGCTACTTCAGCCCGAAGGAGGACGCCATCGTCATCGTGGCGAACTCAGACACCCCGTCGCTCGACGCTGAGGGGACGCTCTCTCACGAACTCGTCCACGCCCTCCAGGACCAGCACTTCAACCTCTCTCGCATCTCCCGTCCGACCCGCGAACTCCACAACGGTCGCAACGGCCTCATCGAGGGTGAGGCAAACTACGTCCAGCGCCTCTACATGGAACGCTGTGGCGGCGAATGGGAGTGCCTCGAAGCACCCGACTCCGGCGGCGGTGGCGGGGTACCAGACGACTTCCACTGGGGAATCTACTTCCTCAACTTCTTCCCGTACAGCGACGGTCCCGGCTTCGTCGGCCAAATTCACCGCACGCAGGGCTGGGACGGCGTAAACGGACTCTACAGCGACTTACCGAACAGCTCAGAGCAGATTATCTACCCGCAGAAGTACGGGGAAGACCAGCCGACTGACGTGACCTTCGAGGACACGAACTCCGGCGAGTGGGAGCGCGTCGTTCCCGAGTCACCGTACCCCGGTCAGGAGCGCCCGGCCTACGCCAGCCTCGGCCAATCCGCACTCTCCTCGATGTTCGCCCACACGTTCACCGACGAGTACAACCGCTCGCGGGTAGTCGAACCCCAGGAGTTTATCAACTACGAGCAGAACGGCCGGGTCAACAGCTCTGACCCGTTCAACTACGACCTGCGCTACACGCGTGGCTGGGACGGCGACCGGATGCACGTCTACTGGAACGACGCCGGTGAGACCGCCTACGTCTGGCAACTCGCCTGGGACTCCCCGCAGAACGCAAACCAGTTCGTGACCGGCTACGAGCGCCTCCTCCAGCACTGGGGCGCAGAGCAGGCCGGTGAAAACACGTGGGTCATCCCCGAGGGTGAACCGTACGCGGACACCTTCTGGATTCACGTCGAGGGTGACACCGTCACCATCGTGAACGCCCCAACCGAAGGCGACCTGCCTGCGGTGTACGACGGCGCTGGAGCCTAAATGCGTAGGGCAATCGCTGTCGTGGGCCTCGCGCTCCTCCTCGTCCTCTCGGGTTGTGTCGGCGGCTTTTTCGGCCCCAGAGACGCGCCTGACGACGACACTATCGGCTGGGAGAACGGCTACTGGTACGACGACCCGCTCGCCGTAGACGAGAGCGACGGCCTGAACGAAACCGAACGCGAAGCCGTCGTTTCGCGGACGATGGCCCGCGTGGAGGTCATCCGCCAACTCGAGTTCAAACAGTCCGTCCCGGTGAATCTCATCACCCGCGACGAGTACCGCGCCCAACGGGGTGGTAACGGGGGAACCATCGAGCAGAACACCTACCAGCGGTGGAACGAGCAGGTCTGGGAAGCGCTGTTCCTCGTAGACGAAGAGGCCACCGTCGACGACGCCTTCGGCGGCGTGTTCGGTAGCGCGGTCCAGGGCTACTACGGCGGCGGCGAAATCACGCTCGTGAGCGACTCCGAGACGCCGATGGTCGACCGCACGACGCTCTCGCACGAACTCGTCCACGCCCTCCAGGACCAGCACTTCGGCCTCTCGGGCAACCGCGACACGCAGGACGGCGAACTCGCCTACGACGGCCTCATCGAGGGCGACGCGAACTACGTCGAATCGCTCTACGAACAGCGGTGTCAGGCCGAGTGGGACTGCCTCGACCGTCCCGAGCGAAACCAGTCCGGGTCGCCGGACGACTTCAACCGCGGCGTGTTCTCGGCCATCTACCAGCCCTACGCCGACGGCCCTCGATTCGTCGACTCGCTGCGCGAATCCGGCGGCTGGGAGGCGGTGAACGACGCCTACGACGCCGTCCCACAGAGCACAGAACAGGTCATCCACCCCGAAGACTACCCCGAGGATACGCCCGTCGAGATATCGATTCCAGACCGCTCCTCGAACGCGTGGTCGCGGTTCACCTTCGAGAACCGTCCCGACTACGACACCGTCGGCGAGGCGTCCATCTACGCCATGCTCTGGGCGAACGGCGTGGCCGGCGACCAGTCTGCGTACACCTACACTTTCCCCGCCTCGACCGGGTGGGCGGGCGACAGGGTCGTCCCCTACCACAACGACGGCGAGTACGGCTACGTCTGGGTGACCGAGTGGGAGACGGAGACCGACGCCCAGGAGTTCAACGATGCCTACCTCCAGGTGCTCGAAAACAACGGTGCGACAGAACGCTCGTCGGGCGTTTATCGGATTCCTGATAGCCAGCCCTACGGCGACGCCTTCCGCGTGACCCTCGACGGGACGCGAGTGAAAATCGTGAACGCGCCGACCGAAGCCGACCTCTCGGGAATAGACGGGTAGCTTTTTCGCCCCTCGCGGGTAAGCGCCGACTATGTCCGATTCGTTCGATATCGTGTCCGCAGAAGCCATCCGTGACGGCCGCGCCACGGATGTCTACTTCGAGCGGACCGAAACCACGCTCGATCACGCGGGACTGAACCCGACGGTCGTCGCGGAGGTAACCGCCAACCAGTTCCCGACGGGCGCGTTCAATCTTTTCGCCGGCGTCAAAGACGCCGCCCACCTTCTCGAAGGCCTTCCAGTAGACGTAGACGCACTCTCGGAGGGACAACTGTTCGACGCAGGACCCGTCCTCCAGATCTCGGGGAATTACCGCGACTTCGCTCGCTACGAGACGGCGCTGCTCGGCTTCCTCTCGCACGCGACGGGCATCGCGACGAAAGCACTCGAAGCACGCCTCGCTGCCCCGGACACGCCGGTCGTCAGTTTCGGCGCACGCCACGTCCACCCCTCAATTGCCGCGATGGTCGAACGCTCCGCGCTCGTCGCCGGGTTCGACGGCTTTTCCTCCGTCGCTGCGGGCGACCTGCTCGGGCGCGAACCGAGCGGGACGATGCCTCACGCGCTCATCATCTGCTATGGCCGGGGCGAACAGGAGGCCGCCTGGCGCGCTTTCTACGAGACGACCGGGCAGGGCGTCGCGCTCTGTGACACCTACTCGGACGAAGTCGAAGAGGTGCTCCGCGCGGCCGCGGAACTCGGCGATGACTTAGAGAGCGTGCGCATCGACACGACCCGCTCGCGGCGCGGGGACTTCGCGCACATCGTCAAAGAGGTGCGCTGGGAACTCGACATCCGCGGCCACGACCACGTCGATATCTTCGTCTCAGGCGGCCTCGGGCCTGCGGACCTCCACGAACTGAAGGACCTCGTCGATGGCTTCGGCGTCGGCGGCTACGTCTCGAACGCGAACCCACTCGACTTCGCGCTCGACATCGTCGAAGTTGAGGGCGAACCCGCGTCGAAGCGCGGGAAACTCTCCGGGAAGAAGCAGGTGTACCGCACCCGCGACGGTGGCCACCACGTTGGCCTCGCGAGTCGGCCCGGGCCGACCGACGGGAAACCGCTGCTCGAACCGCTCATCCGCGACGGCGAACTCGTTCGGGAGTTCGACCTCTCTGATGCAGCAAAACGCGCCGCGACGGACGCGAAAAAAGTCGGCTTCGGCGAGAACTAGAACGTCAATTCCTTGATGGAGCCTTTCGGCTTGCGCTCTTCGAACACCTGACTGCGAAAGAGCAGGACGTCCACGTCGTCGTCCTCCCACGCGGTCGGCGAGAGGCCGGCCTTCCGGCAGGTACGGTCGAGATACTCGAACTCACTCCAGCCGTTTTCGACCGGGACGGTCGGGTACATCCACCCCGAGCGGGCGCGGTCCTGGACGAAGAGGCCGTGGGTGCCGACTTCGAGGTCGGCGGCGGGGTCGCTCGTCTCGATGACGTCGGTGACGACGCAGACCGAGATGGCGATGGCGTTGAGTTCTGCGGCCTCGACTTCGGAGCCACAGGAGTCGTCGCTCGCCGCCTGAATCGCCGCCTCGACGAGCGAGTGGCCGACTCGGTCGGGGCTCTGGACGGTACCCGCACAGCCACGGAGGCGGCCACGCCCCTGTGCCGACTGGAGGCGCACGAACACGCCCGCCCGGTTGTAGAAGGCGTCGCGCATGCTTCCCGGCTGTTTTCGCTGGCCGTTCTTTACGAACAGTTCCACCGCCTCGCGTGCAAGGTCGACCGAGCGGCGGCCGTCGTCGTACGAGAAGAGCGCAGTCTGGGCCTCGGACATACCACCTGTAACGGGAACGAGCATAATCAACGCTTTCATTCAGACAATCTGGAACGCGAACTATCTCAATCGCTATTTCCACCCGGCCAATCGAACGCCTTAATTGTGCTACGCGGCCTACCATCTGCCGGCAGAGGGAGCCCGGTTCCCGTGGCGCGAGCCAACGAGGAAAGTCCCCCCACTGTCTGGGCAGGTGACCAGGCGCAAGCCTGGAGCGGGAGACCGCTGGCGCTGGAACAGAAACGAGACCCCTCCACCGGACCGATGAGGTGCGCGAACCCAACCGCAAGGACGGGGAGCTAACCCACCGAGGGTCGATGGTGGAGAACGGATGGAACGGCGAAACCTCACCGGTGCAAGTCCCATCGGCCAAGGTAGCCCGGACAACGATGCGGACGCTCAGCCGAATACCGGGAAGAACAGAAGGGGGCTTACTCCCCTCAGCCACTTTCGTACCGACGAGCAGTTGCGGTGACCACAAACGTGATACTTAGCGCTGCCGGATATGTCAGTAATGAACGGGCGTGCCCTCCTGTTGACGCTCCTCGTCGTTCTCGCCGGCTGTGCGGCTCCCCTCGACCCGGGGTTCGCCGACACGACCAGCACGCAGGTCCAGACCACGCAACCGCCAGCCGACGGCACGCCGAACGCGGTCCAGACGCAGACACAGACCCAGACGCCGGGAGCCGTCGATTCGCGCTCCAATCCGTGGCAAGAGGGGACGTTGACTATCGCCGTCGAAGCACCGGACGGTGACTCGCGAGACTACACCGCCCTCCTCCGGGACGCCCTCGACTACTGGGAGGCGAACAGCGAGCAGTACGCCGGCTACGCCCTCTCCTTCGACGTCGAACCGAACGCGAACGACGCAGACGTGGTCGTCGAATTCGTCGAACGAGTCGATACCTGCGGCGAGAAACGCGAAGTCGCCGGCTGTGCGCCCTACATCACCGACTCTCGGCAGATAAACCGACCCGAGCGAATTCAGGTTCTCACGGGCCTCTCTGATTCGTCCACGGTCCTCGTCATCCAGCACGAGTTCGGCCACGCGATGGGGCTGAACCACGACGACGAACCAGCGGACATCATGGCGGGTCACGCGAACCTGACCACGCTCCCGATGACCAACGCGACAGACAAGCCAAACCCGTGGGACCGCTCTGAACTCCGCGTCTACGTCGATTACAGCGCCGTCCGGGACCGTGACCGCGCCGAAACCCGCGAGCAGGTCCAACACGCCCTCGACTACTACGCGTCGGGCGCAGAGGGATACGTCCCGACCAACATCTCGTTCGTGAGCGTCGACTCCGAGGCCGAAGCCGACGTCGTGATTCAGTTCACGGACGCCTCACCCTGTGGCACTGACCCCGGGTCGTGTGGCGCAGTCCGCGGGCAGGACCCCGACGGCGACGGCGAACTCGAAACCTACACCAACCTCCAGATCACGCTGACGGGCCTCGACACCGAAGCCACCGGCTGGCACGTCGGCTGGTGGCTCGGCTACGGCTTCGGGTTCTCGTCGGAATCCGAGTATCCCGCTCCGTTCCGCGACGCCTCCTACACCGACCGCCGGGGCGACTGGTGGGAATAATTTTACCCGGTTGACAAGAACCGTCGAACTGTGTCCGAACCCCCGCCGCTCGAATGGACGATAGACGGTACCTCCGCCCGCACCGTCCGCGTCCTTCGCACCGCGCTCGCCGCCTCTATCGGAGCGTTCGCCATCCTGTTCGCGCTCCTGTTTGCCTACGCCCTGCCCGCCATCTTCGCCACGCTGACCACGGAAGTCGGCGTGCTCGTCGTCATCCTCGCGCTCGTTGGCGGCCCAGCCTCGCTGCTTTACCTCTGGCCGATGCTGACCGACGCATCCCAGCGCCCGACGCTCGAACAGACGGTGTTCTCGGACATCGAAAACTGGGGACAAATTGCGGTACTCGCCGTCCTTCTCGCTGCCTGCTATCTACTCGTCATCCGCGCCGACTCGCGGGCGATTCTCGCGATTCTCATCTTCAAATTCGGCTTGCTCGTGGCGATTTCGCTGTTCGCGGGCGTTGGTTCCATCGACCGCGAACGCGGTGTTCTGCGCTACGGCGCGGCGACGAAACTCGACGCCCTCGCGGGGGTTCGTACCGTGAAGATTGGGGACGTCGTTCTCTGCTATCTCTCCTACAAACGGGGTGCTGCACGACTGAACTCGCCGCGATTCGTCTCGGTTCCCGCAGACCAGTCCGACCAGGTCGCCTTGGTGCTCGAAGCGGGCGTCGAACAGGACGGCCCCGAGCGCGACGAACCGGACCGACTGGTCCAGGCGGTGTTGCTCAGTTTCGCCGCCGTCTTCCTCGGGGCGGCGGCCTTCTTCTGGATTGTCGCCGACGGCGCACCGCCGGGCATTCTGCTCTACGTCGTTCTCGTGACGGGCTTGCTTGGTGCGGCGTTCGCACTGGTGGCGGTGTTCGAGGCGTAGCCTTCAGCCCTCGAAGCCGTCTTCCCACCGGAACACGCCGTTTCGCTGGACGACTTCGCCGTCGACCTCGATGCGCGAGTCCTCGCTCATGTCCGTAATCATATCCACGTGGACGGCGCTCTTGTTGCCTTCCTCGCCTTCTGGCAGGTTCGAATCGTAGGCCCGACCCACCGCGAGGTGGACGGTGTCGCCCATCTTCTCGTCGAAGAGAATCGAGTCGGTGAAGCGGTCGATGCCGCGATTCATCCCGATGCCGAGTTCGCCGAGTCGTCGTGCGCCTACGTCGGTGTTCAGAATCTCTTCGAGAACCGCCTCGTTCTGCCCGGCGCTGAAGTCGGTGACTTCCCCGTCCTCGAAGGTGAGGTGGACGTCCCGGACGCGCTTACCGTTGAGCGTCATCGGCACGTCGAAGTAAACGGTTCCCTCGGTGTCGTACGGCGCGGTGAACACCTCGCCGGAGGGCAGGTTGTGCGAGTCGTAGGCGACGGAGGCCCCGGAGTTCACGGCGATGCGTCCCTCGATACTCATGGTGAGGTCGGTGTCTTCCTTGACGAGGCGGACTTCGCTGCCTTCGTCGAGAATCTCCTTCATCTGGGCCATCTCCTCTGCGAGCGACTCCCAGTCGCGGAGGACGGCGTTGTAGACGAAGTCCTTGTACTCGGCGAAGGCCATCCCGGCCTGCTGGGCGAGTGAGCGCGTCGGGTGGACCGTCGAGACCCAGTCGGTGTCCATCCGGGCCTCGCGGGCCTCGTTGGTCGCGCGGTTGTACGCCTGGCGAACCTCGCTTCTCACGTCGGCCAGTTCCGTGGTGTTTCGTCCGCCGCCGAGAAAGAGCACGCTGTCTGCGTTCTGGTAGGCGGCGAGTTCCGGCCCGGCGACGTCCTCGAAGTCGCCGTCGTGGTTCTTGAGATAGGCCCGGAGCATCTCTCCGGAACCGTAGGTCACGAACATGGTCGCGCCGACGTTTCCGAGTTCCTCGGCGACGGCCACGCCGAGGTCGTGGGCGTCTTCGCCGACGTTGACGACGACGTAATCACCGCGTTCGATTCGCGCACTCCAGTTTACGAGGGTTCGGGCGTGTTCGCGCACTCGCTCGTCCATGGCCTCTCTACCGAAGGCGGGGCAAAAACAGGTGCGGTCTGCGGTAGTTTCTCATGCACTGCACCCGGTCACTCGCTTCGCTCGTGACCGGCTTTTTTGGTGCAGATTTTTACTCGGAGAGGTGCGCTTCGCGCACCCGACGAGTAAAAAGGTGCGTGGCTGGGGAAAAGAAGAAGCGTCGCCCCGTCAATCTCCAGCACTTCGACTTCCTCACCCGTCGCGGCCTGCTGTTCTTCTTTGATGTCGAAGGCGTCTGCGTCGAGTGAGATGGTCTCGCCGTCGACTTCGAGGTCGACGTGGCCCTTGCGCTTTTCTTTCTTCAGGTCGGCGGGGTCTGCGGCTTCGAGCGCCCCGATGACGGCTCCTGCCTTCCCGCGGAATTTCGGCCCGATGACGCTGTGGTCGGGGTCAACGCCGACGGGGACGAGGTCCACGTCGGGGATGCCCTGTTCGATGTAGACCGGGGCGTTGACCGTGCCCGAGAGGTCGTAGGTGTCGAAGGAGATGCTGTCGTCTGGGTACACCTCGATGCGGTCGAGTTCGGCGTTGAGCGCCATGCCCTCCTCGGATTTCCACGCGCGGATGGCGGAGGCGGCGTTGGCGACGAGGTTGCCGCGTTCTTCTGCCTCCTCGTCTTCGAATTTCAGGTTCGGCCACGCGGCCTCGTGGACGCCGTCGTCGTCGCCGGGCAGGTGGCTGTAGGCTTCTGCCGCGAAGAACGGCGCGAACGGCGCGAGCATGACGAGCGAGGATTTGAGTGCGGTATAGAGGGCGTGGCGGGCGGCGTTTCGCTCGCCTGGTCGGCCCTCGTAGAGGCGGCCCTTGATGAGTTCGAGGTAGTCGTCCGCGAGGTCGTGCCAGACGAAGTCGCGGACGGTGCGGAGCGCCGAGTCGAAGCGGTAGGCGTCCATGTCTTCGGCCACGTCGTCGGCGGTGCGGGCGAGTTTCGAGAGAATCCACTTGTCGGCGTCGCGGTAAGCCGGGTCCTGAATCTTCGGCGTGTCCTCGTCTAAGTGCTGGAGGGCGAACCGGGTGATGTTCCACACCTTCGTCTGGAAGCGGGTCGCGCTCGTGACTTCCTTGCGCTGGAACTGGATGTCGGAGCCGGGCTGGCCGCCGAGGGCGATGGCCTGGCGGAAGGCGTCCGCGGAGTGTTCGGCGACGACTTCCTCTGGCTGGACGAAGTTGTTGCGCGATTTGGACATCTTGTGGCCGTCTTCGCCGAAGACCATCCCGTTGATGAGGGCTTCTTCCCACGGAATCTCGTCGGTGAGCGCCGCGGTGCGGAGGATGGTGTAGAACGCCCACGTCCGGATGATGTCGTGGCCCTGCTCGCGCAGTTGGACGGGCGAGAACTCGTTTTCCGGCCAGCCTGCGACGTGCATCGCGGAGATGGAGGAGTCCATCCACGTGTCCATGACGTCGGTTTCGCCGTGCCAGTGGTCGCCCCCGCACTCTGGGCAGTCGCCGATGGACGGGCCTTCCTCGGTCGGGTCCACTGGCAGGTCCTCGACCGTCGCGACGTGGACGTAGTCACAGTCGCCACAGAACCAGACCGGAATCGGCGTCGCGAAGACGCGCTGGCGGGAGATGACCCAGTCCCACTCCATGCCTTCCGCCCAGTCTTCGAGGCGGGTGTACATGTGCTCTGGAATCCATTCGATTTGCTGGGCCTTCGCCATGATTTCGTCCGTGTCGACGCGGATGAACCACTGTTCCTTGCTCAGGATTTCGATTGGGGTGTCACAGCGCCAGCAGGCCCCGACGGACTGCTCGGTCGGCTGGGTGTCGTTGAGGAAGCCTTCTGCGTCGAGTTTCTCCGCGACGGCCTCCTTCCCTTCGGCGATGGTCAGCCCCTCGAACTCGCCGGCGAGTTCGTTCAGGTGGCCGTCTTCGGTGAACACCGGCCGCAGGTCTAGGTCGTGTTCTGCCCACCAGCGAACGTCCTGTTTGTCCCCGAAGGTACAGATCATGACCGCGCCGGTCCCGAAGTCGCCGTCCACGTCGTCGTCCGCGAGCAGGGTGACTTCTTGTCCGAACAGTGGCACCTCAAAGGTGTCGCCGATGCGGTCCGCGTAGCGTTCGTCGTCCGGATTGACCGCCATGCCGACACAGGCGGCGAGCAATTCCGGACGGGTCGTCGCAATCTCTATCTCGTCGTTGTCGACGCCGGGGAAGGTGATGTAGTAGAGATTCCCTTGACGGTCGATGTTCTCGACTTCGGCGTCTGCGATGGCCGTCTCACAGCGCGGACACCAGTTGACGGGGTGTTCGTCGCGGTAGACGAGGTCCTTGTCCGCCATCTCGACGAACGACCGCTGGGTCTTACCCCAGTATTCGGGGTCCATCGTGCGGAACTCGTGGTCCCAGTCCTGGCTGAACCCGAGTGTCTGCATGGTCTCGTACATCGCGTCGATTTGCGCCTCGGTGTGCTCGATACACATCTGGCGGAACTCGTCGCGGGGGACATCCGTCCGGTGAATCCCGTGGTTCTCCTCGACTTTGACCTCGGTCGGGAGGCCATGGCAGTCCCAGCCCTGCGGGAACAGCACGTCGTCGCCTTTCAGGCGGTGGTAGCGGGCGGCGAAGTCCATGTAACACCAGCCGAGGGCGTTGCCGATGTGGAAGTCGCCGGTGGGGTACGGTGGGGGCGTGTCGATGATGTAGTCTGGGCGTTCTTCGTCGTCGTCGTAGGCGTAGACGTCGGAGTCTTCCCAGGCGTCGCGCCATTTTCGCTCGATCGTGTCGGGGTCGTAGTTCTCTCGCATCTCTGTCATAGTTTGAAAGCACTCGGTTGAGCAGGGCCTGACCCGGTACTGACGGGTCTGTGTCGGCTGAAGAAACATGCGCGATGTACTCGCGCTAGTGGCGTATATCGTCGACTGTAACTGGGTGTGTATACTCGACGACCGGGTGTCGTCGAGAGCTCCCACTGACTTACAGTCGGCAATATACTACCGACGACATCACGCTCATACCCTGAGAGATTGCCCGTATTTTGATAAAGGTTCCCGTCTCCGCCCCACAGCGCGCCGCGCGCCGAACCACAATCCCTTACTTTGCGACCACGGAGGGTGCAGTATGCAACTCGGCGTCATCGGACTCGGTAGAATGGGGCAAATCGTCGTCAATCGCGTCGTAGACGCGGGCCACGACGTCGTCGCCTACGACCTCAGCGACGAGGCAGTCGCCACCGCCGCGGAGGCGGGCGCATCGCCGGCCACCACCCTCGACGACTTCCTCTCGCAACTCGGCGAAGAAAAGCGCATCTGGCTCATGGTTCCGGCGGGCGACGCCGTGGACGCCACGCTCGCGGAACTGAACCCGTCGCTCACCGACGCGGACGTCGTCGTGGACGGGGGCAATTCGTTCTTCAAGGAGTCCACGCGCCGCGCGGAGGACTGCCCGGCGGCGTACCTCGACTGCGGGACCTCGGGCGGCCCCGCGGGCGCGGAACTCGGCTTCTCGCTCATGATTGGCGGCCCCGAGTGGGCCTACGACGAGCTGACGCCGGTCTTCGACGCTGTCGCAACTGGCCCAGCTGGCCACGACCGCATGGGTGAAGCAGGTTCTGGCCACTACGTGAAGATGGTCCACAACGGCGTCGAGTACGCGCTCATGCAAGCCTACGGCGAGGGCTTCGACCTGCTCGCGAACGGACGCTACGACCTCGACTTAGAAGCCGTCGCCCGCACGTGGAACAACGGTGCGGTCATCCGCTCGTGGCTCCTCGAACTCTGTGAGGAAGCGTTCGCGGAGGAGGGCAACGATTTGGGCGACGTCGCAGACCACGTCGCCGGTGGTTCGACGGGCACGTGGACGGTACAGGAGGCCTTAGAGCAGGAAGTTCCCGTCCCCCTCATCTACCAGTCGCTCGCAGAACGCTTCGAGAGTCGGACCGAGGAGCGGTTCGCCCGTCGCCTTGCGAACCGCCTTCGCTACGGATTCGGTCGGCACGAAGTCGCGCGCAAAGAGTAGAACGCCGCGAAGCGACGCCTCATCGTGTTCCTATGCAGACACGACAGCCGGTCGATTGGTCGTCTCTTCGTTTACGATTGCGTGACTATCTACGGGATTGAATAGTCGATTTCAGACAGACACCGCCGGAATCGTGCTATGTCTCATCATAGCATCAACTTTTGGGAATATAATCATTTTTTGCGTTATTCGCCGGTTTCGCTACCTTAAGTACCTCCTACTCCTGAGCACAGATTGATGCAGGCCAACCAAGACGGGACGCCCCGTGCGGTGGACCTGGAGTACGAGAACAGCACGCTAGACGTCGCGTACCGCGGCGAGTACGTCGAACTTACTGTCGACAAACTCCGCGTACTCGGCAACACAGAGTGGATTCGTATCGAGCGAGACCACTTCGTCGAGGACCTCCGGTCTATGTGCTAATCCCCCACCGTACCGCATCCCCACTACCCCAATCCCCTTACCCCCATTTTTCTGGACGCTCACCCTCCTGAGTCAGTTCTCTCCACAGACGTGAACGTTTAATTTACCTTGGGTGCAAGTTCCCTGTGCGAGGGGAATCCATGCCAAGTGTTAGCGAATTACAAGAAATGTACGAAAATATGGTATTGGCCAGGTACTACGAAGAACGGCTTCAAGAGGAGTATCTGGAAGGCAAGCAACCGGCGTTCGATATTTCCGCCGGCCCAATACCAGGCGAATTGCATCTGGCCGCCGGCCACGAGGCCTCGGGTGCAGGCGTCTGCATCCACCTGCGCGACGACGACACCGTCACCGGCCCGCACCGACCGCACCACATCGCCATCGCGAAGGGCGTCGACTTGAAGAAGATGACCGCGGAGATTTTCGGCCGGAAAACCGGTCTCTGCAAGGGGAAAGGTGGCCACATGCACCTGTTCGACCCGTCGGTCAACTTCGCGTGCAGCGGCATTATCGCGCAGGGCTGTCCGCCCGCCGTCGGCGCGGCCCTGGCCGCCAAAAAGCGCGGCCTCGACTCGGTGGCTGTCGCGTTCCTCGGCGAGGGGGCCATCGACCAGGGTGGCTTCTTCGAGTCGCTGAACCTCGCACAGGTCCAGCAACTCCCGGTCGTCTTCGTCATCGAGGACAACGACTGGGCCATCAGCATGCCGAAAGACCGCGTCACTGACGTCAAAGACGGGTCGATTCGCGCGAAGGGCCACGGCATGCCCGGCGAGCGCATCGACTCGAACGACGCCATCGCCGTCTACGAGGCGGCGAAGAAGGCGGTCGACCGCGCCCGAAACGGCAACGGTCCGACCCTGCTCGAAGTGCAGGTCCACCGCCACATGGGCCACTTCATGGGCGACGCAGAGGGCTACCGGCCCGACGACGAGGTCGAGCGCGTAAAGAAACTCGACCCAATCCCACGCTTAGAGAAGGACCTCAAATCCGAGGGCGTCGAGCAAGCGGAACTGGACGAGATTCGAACGCGCGCCCACGAACGCGTGGACGAAGCCATCGAATGGGCGAAACAGCAACCGGAACCGGAGCCACACGAGTCGCTCGAAGACGTGTTCCACAACCCACCGGAGGAGTGGGAGCAGGCGGTACAACAGGCCGCCACACAGGGAGGTGACGACTAATGAGCCAGCAAGTAGCAGAACGAGAACTGACGATGAGCCGTGCGATGGTCGAGGCCATCAAACAGGAGATGGAAGCGAACGAAGAGGTGTTCCTCATGGGCGAGGACATCGCCGACTACGGCGGCATCTTCAGCTCCACGACGGGCCTGTTAGACGAGTTCGGCCGCGACCGCGTGATGGACGTCCCCATCAGCGAGACGGCGTTCATCGGTGCGGCCGTCGGCGCGGCCCAGGCCGGCATGCGGCCGATTGCCGAACTCATGTTCGTCGATTTCTTCGGGGTCGCGATGGATCAGATCTACAACCAGATGGCGAAGAACACCTACATGAGCGGCGGGGCGGTCAGCGTCCCGATGGTGCTCATGACCGCCGTCGGCGGGACGTATTCCGACGCGGCTCAGCACTCGCAGACGCTGTACGGAACCTTCGCCCACCTGCCCGGCATGAAGGTCGTCGTGCCGTCGACGGCCTACGACGCGAAGGGGCTGATGCACAGCGCGATTCGAGACGACGACCCGGTCGTATACATGTTCCACAAACGACTCATGGGTCTTGGCTGGATGCCAGCGCCCGCGGGGCCCAAGAACGACGTGCCGGAAGACCCCTACACCATTCCGTTCGGGCAGGCCGACATCAAGCGCGAAGGCGCAGATGCGACCGTCGTCACCCTTGGACTGCACGTCCACCGCGCTCTCGAAGCCGCCGGCGAACTCGAAGACGAGGGCATCGACGCGGAAATCGTAGACCTCCGGACGCTCGTCCCACTCGACACCAAGACGATCGTGGATTCGGTGAAGAAGACGGGCCGCCTCATCGTCGTCGACGAGGACTATCGGTCGTTCGGCGTGACGGGTGAGGTCATCGCCCGCGTCGCAGAGCACGCTCTCGATGACCTCGAGGAGGTTCGCAGACTCGCGATTCCAGACGTACCGATTCCGTACGCTCGCCCGCTCGAAACGCACGTCAACCCGAGCGTCGAGCAAATCGCAGACGCCGTCCGTGACACCCAATGAGCGAAGCAGCCATCCTCGTCGATTCGGCGTCGGTCTGGCCGGACGACGCGATGGACGTAGACGAAGCGGTCGTCTCGAACTGGTTCGTCCGCGAGGGCGCGACCGTCGAGGCGGGCAAGACCATCTGCGAGATTCAAATCGAGAAAGTGAGCGTCGACGTGCCCGCCCCGCAGTCGGGGACGCTCACAGAGGTGCTCGTCGCGGAGGGCGACGAGTTCCGTCGGGGTGATTCGCTCGCGCGAATCGAACCCTGATACGGCCGCGAATTCCAATTTTTGCCCCCAATCGGTCCGCCCTAATCAAAATGCTGTTAAACTAGGGTTCCGTACCGCCGACCATGGTTGAAGTACTGGGTGTCGCGCTCGGGCTGCTGTTAACGCTCATCGCGGTGGCCCTGCACTACTCGACGGGGACGGCAAAGCCGCTTCCAGAGGACATCACCGAACAGGTCCTCGAGCGGCGCGCCGCGTCCGTCGTCGAAACGGACTTCCCCGAACCGATGAACCGCTCGATTGGTGGCGGCGCCGTCGGCGCAGTCGCCGGGGGCGAGGCTGGCGGCGAACTCGAAGAAGGCGGCGAGGCCGCTGGCTCTTCGAGCCCGGCTGACATCCCCGAGGACGAAATCGAGTACTTCGAAATCGAGTACGCGAAAGAGGGGAAGACAATCGAAGTTGCGAACAACGAGACGCTCCTCGACGCCGGCGAAGACGAGGGCTGGGACCTCCCCTACGCCTGCCGTCAGGGCCAGTGTATCTCCTGTGCAGGCAAGGTCGCCTCCGGCGAGAACGCAGAGGACTTCGTCGTTCACGACAACCAGCAGATGCTCGGCGAGGAAGAACTCGGCAAGGGTTACATGCTGACCTGCGTCGCCTACCCGAAGAAGCCGTTCACGCTCGAAACCGGCGAGACGCCGTAACGCGCCGGAACCACAGCGCTGATATCTTTCCTTCAAGTGGGTAACAATAGTGAGTAGTGGCCACACGCAGAGTTCGATAACCGAAGGGGGACTGGCCGGACCGATGTTCCGGCTGGCGTGGCCAATCGTCATCACCCAGCTCCTCCAGGTCGCCTACAACATCGCCGACACCATCTGGCTCGGCCGGCTTTCGACCGCCGCCGTCGGCGCGATGAGCCTCGCGTTTCCCCTTATCTTCCTCTTGCTCTCGGTCGGCGGCGGGTTCACCGTCGCCGGAAGCACCCTCGTCGCCCAGTACACAGGCGCAAAAAGCGAAGGCTCCGCGGGCATGGTCGCCGGACAGACGCTCTCGTTCGTCACGGTTCTCGCAATCGTTCTCGGTATCCTCGGCTTCCTCGCCACCGAACCCATGCTCGGCGTGCTGCCGAGCGACCCGGAGACTGCTGCTGTGGTCGTCCCACTGGCAGCCGACTACATGCAGGTGTTTTTCCTCGGGACGCCGTTCCTGTTCGGCTTTTTCGTCTTCTCCGCGCTGATGCGCGGGTACGGCAACACCAGGACCCCGATGCGTATCATGGCCATCAGCGTCGCGCTCAACGTCGTGCTCGACCCAATCTTCATCTTCGGCTGGTTCGGGTTCCCGCGCCTCGAAATCGAAGGCGCGGCACTCGCGACCCTCGTCTCCAGAGCCGTCGCAACCGCCCTCGGCTTCTACGTCCTCTTCCGGACGCCATCCGGCCCGGACGTCCGCCTCCCCGACCTGAAACCCGACCTCGACATCATCAAGAAAATCGTCTCTATCGGCGTGCCGAGCGCGCTCGAACAGTCCGCGAGCGCCCTCGCGATGATTACCCTCACCGCGATGGTCGTCACGTTCTCCCCACCCGTCGTCGCCGCCTACGGCCTCGGCAACCGCCTCATCTCGCTCGTGTTCCTCCCGGCGATGGGCCTCGGCCGCGCGACCAACACGATGGTCGGCCAGAACCTCGGCGCACGCCAAACCGCCCGTGCAGAACGCGCCGTCAAACTCGCCGCTGTCACCGGCGCGGGCGTCATGCTCGTCGTCGCCGTCATCGCCGCGCTGTTCCCCGAACCCATCGTCGGCGTGTTCATGGCGACCGGGACGGCCGAAGCCGCAGAAACCATCCGCCTCGGCAGCGAGTACCTCCGGATTCGCTCCGTCGAATTCGCCTTCATCGGCGTCCTCCAGGTCGTCCTCGGAGCCTACCGCGGCGCGGGCAACACGAAGACGGCGCTCGTCTTCTCCATGGTCGCCCTCTGGATTGGCCGCGTGCCGACGGTCTACTACCTCGCCTTTGTCGAGGGCATGGGTCCGACCGGCATCTGGTGGGGGATGGCCCTCGGCAACATCGTCGGCGCAATCGCCGCCGTCGCGTGGTTCACCCGCGGCACCTGGAAGCGGTCGGTCATCGACCAACCGCGAGGGGCCGCCGACGGTGAGGACTGACTCACAACGGTTTTACCCCCCTGCGAGGAATTCACCTGTGAGGGCCCGTAGCTCAGTGGACAGAGTGCTTGGTTCCGGACCAAGATGTCGCGGGTTCAAATCCCGTCGGGTCCGTTCGATTTTGTGGCGATGCGGAATCACTCGACAGCGCCGCCTCCCTTATCACTACTCTCAGAATACTGAGAAGAGAGTCCGTCACGCAGCATGACGCCTGCGTCTCGCGGGCTTTCCGGTTATCGATTTGCACAGAGTCATACGCCACCCACTACCATCTCAGTTTCGACAATCTTGCGCGGGGGAGCGAAGTCAAACTGTGGCGACGGACCAAGAGAAGCGAACAAATGGTCAGTAAACTCTCGGAATCACTGTCACATTCTCCGATATTAATTTTCCCCCTCGTCACCTGACTTGGCCGAATTCGTTAATTGACGTATCTTCCTGTTTTGCTGGGGGGGTCGCTCGCTCACTCGTTCAAAGTACGAACTGAATGACGCAAAATTACACGGTCCATTCGTCGCATTGGCCAGCGAAAATAGATGGGCGTCCCACCGCCCATCGCGGAAGTACGAGTAAGCTATCGACGACCACCTACGACGAGGGCCGTCATGTCATCTAACGGCCTGTCACGCCTTATGATTACTGTTGGTAATCAAAACCTGCCCCTCCAGGAGCGATGCGCATGACCGGACTGCACTGCCCTGAATTTGCAGGCCCGCTCTCCCGAGGGACAACTCGGGGTGGCATCCCCCGACTCTACTGCCCGCGGTGTGATGGCGAGAGTCCGTACCTTGACGTGGGAACGGAGGCGCGGTCGAAATGACCTCCAGAGTCCCGCCGAAGGACTGGTTCGACCGGGCACCAGCTCGTGTTGAGCCGAGCGACCGTCGCCATGTCGGGCTGCGAACGCTCGATAACCATGCGAGTTGGCGCGAAGTCTACTACGCCTGTGGCGTGGAGGAGGAGCGATGACCGTCGGACCTTCGTCCACTATCTGGACGGCTGTTCATTGCACTCACGACGGCAACCTCTTTCCGAGGCTCTCCAGTCCACCGACTGTCTCGGGCGTGGTTCGCGTAAGCCATCGAAACCAACCTGTGCACGAGGTGGTCCCCGGTGGACGATCTCTGTCCGGTACCGGTCTCGTGCGTGATGTCAGCACGGGATGTTGTGTCGATTGCGCCGAGACCCGAGGTGAGGGCCAGTGAATCCCACCGATTCGGCGTGGTGGCGAGAAGCTGGTGATGATCGAGTCGCCGAACGTCGTGCTCAGTACCTTCGACGTAAAACACCGTGGGGTGACGATGACCGCCGCTCTATCCCGCTTGCACTCGCATACCGCCGATTGGGGTATTCCCGCAGTGGTATCGCCAAACGCGTGGGTGTGACCGAAGCGACCGTTGTAACGTATCTGGAAGCGGTCAAGGAGACTTTTGGAGCGCAGGCGGTAGAGACCGCGCACCCCGACCAACTGGCCGCGTGGCCAGACTGCCCCTTCTTCCCGGAGGCGGGTCGCGATGAACGGTGACATCTCGGACGATGCAGTGAGGGCGGCGTTCTCAGATGCGATGGACTACTTCCACGACCAACTCAACCGCCCGGTCGTTGAGAATGATGGTACCATCGGCGAGGAAGCAGAGGCATATTTCACGCAGGAACGGGGATGGAACCGCGAAACAATCACCGAAAAGCGCCTCGGCTGGGCACCGATTGACGAAGCCGCCCTCCGAGACCATCTCTTTGAGCAGGGGCACCCGCGAGCTGCCATTCTCGCGACGGGGCTCTTCTACGAAGAACTCACGCCGCACTTCCGTGGGCGCTACGTGTTCCCGTATTTTGACGCAGAGAACAGACCCGTGTACGCTATCAGCCGGTCGGCAGACCACCCAGCTGACCCGAAGGCTGACCAGAAATACACGAAATGTATCTCGCGAAAGGACTACTCCCACGTCACGGAGCCAATCTTCGGTCTCGGCTCACTCCAAGTAGACACCCCGGTCATTATCACCGAGGGGATTGCCGATGCCATCACCGCGCACCAGTACGGCTATCCGTGCATCTCACCGGTGACGAAACAGTTCAAGGACGACCACCACGAACCGCTGCTCGACATCCTTCGAAGATGGGATGTGCCGCGAGTGTACATCGTTCAGGACGCCGAACGGCCCGAGAGCACGCTTGGTAAGAACGCCGAAGAACGTGGCCTCAAAGCACTCCACATCCCACAACTTGGGGCCGGAGAGGAAGGGTCACTTCGCACGGCTGCTGCGCTTGATTCCGTCGCTGACTGGGGACTTGACGTGCGTCTCGGACATCTTCCACGCCTCGGCCTCGACAAAGTAGACCTTGACGACTATCTCCACTGGATGAACGGGTCTCTCGGTGCCGTCCTATGCAGTGCGAAGCCTGCTCGTGAACACCCCTCCTACGCTGAAGTCTCTGCTCAGTTCAACCAAGGAACTCAGCCACAGGATGCGGAGGGTGACCCGGAAGTCACACGTATAGAGAATAGTACGGGACACTTCCGGGTCGGGGACACTTCGAATAGCAGCAGCGGTGAAGATACGGTCTCGCTCTCGGTGTACGATGTCCTTTCACGCGAGGAGTACCCCGAGGGCAAGCGACGACCTCATCCGTTCCACGGCTCTTCGACCGGGTCGAATTTCCATGTGTACCCAGGCGGTGAGACCTGGCAGTGTTGGCGCGAAGGGCACGACTGTGCTGGCAACGCCTACCATCTCATCGGGGTGGAGCAGGGAATTATTTCGTGTGGCGAGTGGACGACAGATAGTCTCGAAACTGAAACGTGGCGGGAAATTTTCAGCGCTGCGAGAGCGGCTGGATACGACCTGCCTACAACGGATACTGAGACAGTTCCTCGGGCCGTCCTCCCCGCCGACTCCGGCGAGGGTAAGTGGGGTGGTATTCGTCCCGATGACCGCCATGCTGAGGACGATTCACTATCGCTCAACGCAGTCCGTGACAGAACGAGCAAGGCCTTGGCTGACGTTCTTCGCGGAGGTTCACAGGCCCTATTCCATGCTCTTCCTGGTGCGGGTAAGACTTCTGGGAGTATCGCAGCGGCGGCTGAAACAAATACACCACTCACGTTGCTTCTCCCACGCGGGAACCGTGAACAGTACCGAGAAGCACGCGAATGGGCCGACCAGCATCACCTTACGCACTTCACCCTGCCCAGCGCCCACCGTGACTGCCCGACGTTCACAGGCGAGCACGGCGAGAACTGGCGTGAACGTGTCCGCGACCTACACGCCCGCGGTGTCCCGCCCGTTGCCCTCCATACGCACGCAGAGCAATGGTTTGGTCGTCCCTTGCCGTGCAACGAAGACGGTGCGTGCCCGTACTCGGTGGAGTGGGAATTCGACTCCGATGCGTATGGCGTGCTTCTCGGTCACTACGGTCATGCGTACGTCCCGACTGTCGTAGCTGGCCGGGCGGTAGCTATTGATGAGTTCCCCGAACAGGCTTTCACGACCTCGTTTAGCGACGACCCAGCAGTAGCCGGGCCACCTGACGATCCGGTCGTGAACGCCTATCTTCGAGAGCAGCCTGCACTGCCGTTCGCCGACATCGCCGACCTTGACGCCGCACTCACTGACCCTAACCGGGCCGCTGAGGTGGCTGACGCCCTCACGTGGTTCGCCACCAACGGCCTTCGTGATGACCCTGCCCACGCCGCGTCATCGAAGTCTGGGCATGCGCTCGCCGCACACGCCACCTTCGTTCGACTCGCTACAGGCGCTGATGCTGACGCCCTCTCTGACCTCGACATCGAATGTCAGGCGTGTGGTGATGGCTGGTGGCGGGTCACGCTTCCGAACGACGAGGGATACGCCGTCGTCGGGGCGACCAACTCTGGTCACCGCGCCGTTCACATTCACCGTCCACCGGTGTTCGACTACGCAACTGCCCTACTCGCTCTTGATGGGACTCCCACACACGGGATGTGGGAGGATGTGCTCGATACTGACTTGACGACCCGTCAAGTGCTCATCGACGACGAATGTGCTGAGTATGTCCGCGACACGCTTGGTCTGCGGGTCATCCAGACCACCAAGAACGCGCATCCTGTCTCCTCCAGTGAGCACGTTTCACCAAAGGACGCCGCAGCTCTGTTTGATGAAATCAGAGCCACTCATGACCAAACACCACGCGTGATTACCTCGCGGAACGCCTGTAAAGCGCTCCAGAACGCTGATGAAGAGCTATTTCCTGACGATCTCCTTCCCGACTATCTGCGTGGGTCTGACCCTGACGGCGGTGGTCGGTGGTACGGTGATTTGCTCGGCTCGAACCGACACAAGCAGGCTCGTCTCGGTGTCGTCTATGGGTCGCGCCATTATGGCGACGCCTACGTCAAATTCTGGACCGCCCTCGCCGGTGAGTCGGTTGTCACTCCCGACCGGAGTGACCCAGACGCTCGGGGGATGGGGCTCTCCTACGGTGACTATGGCGACCGCGTCCTCCGCCATATGCGCGAACACCAAACCGTACAGGCGGTGCTCCGCTTCGGTCGTGACGGTGATGGCGCAACCGTCTATGTCCACACTGGAGCGCTCCCAGATTGGTTCCCAATTTGTGCCGAAGGGCATATCGTTCGCACGCGGAGCGACGGCGAGCGTGCGGTGCTCGATGCTTGTCGTGACCTTGCAAAGACGCACCCCGGCGACTGGACACGCGCTGACGTAAGCTCTCACTCTGCCGTGACCATCTCCGACCGGCAGGTACGGACACACCTCGCACGCCTTGCTGAGCTCGGAGTCCTCAACCGTCGTGTCGAGGGTCGGGGCTACGTCTATTTGGCCAATGGCCTCCACCGGGTCAACGACCACGGTCAAGTGGAACTCCCAGTGCTCGACGACACTCACCCAGATGCTGACCCTGCATCACGCTATTCGTTGGGCTCGCAAGTCGCCCCCGAAACGAGGTTTTGAACGGCGGCGGAATCGCAGGCAGCTCGGCAGCAGCTTGCTGACCACCGAATCCCCTTTTCTTGGATGGCTTTGCGCCGACTCACGTCACGCTGAGCCCTATGTTGTTGGTCCGGCGCTGGTGACTCACGCAGTCGAGCAAAGGTACACGTACAGATGTCCCGCGCATTCCAACCACATCGATCCGCAACCAGTCACATCCCATTTCTGGTTCACTCCAACCGAGCCACATTCGAGTAGTAATGAGTAGTGACATCGCCTACGATTCGGTCGCTGTTCCTGAGCAAAAAGCACCGACTGCGTACACGTACGTCGAACGGCGGGCCGACCTCCTACAACGCATCCGCGAAGCTGGCCACCCCCGTGCGCTCAATCAGACCGAACTGGCCAAGCGCTACGGCGTCTCCCAGCAGCAAATCAGCAAAGACCTGGACAGGCTCGCAGCCTACGTAAACGAGCATCTTGGTGAGAGCCACCAGTTCGTGATGGACAGCGTGCTGCAAGGGGCCATGCTGAATCTCATCGAAGACGGCGAACACTACCGCGCAGCACAGGTCGCTCGCTGGTGGGCTGAGTGGCTCGGTGAGGTCGGCGCAATCGAAACCGAACCGGAAAAGCACTCCATCGAACACTCTGCTGGGGAGGGTCTTGGGTCGGGGCTTTCTGAGGAGGAACTCGCCGCGCTTGACGCAATCACGAGCACATCCGGCACCGAGGCGACCGATGTGCCAGTCCAGTCGAACGAGTCGCGTGATGTGACTTGAGCAGCGTCCGGTGTTCAGACGCCACTCTCGGTAGTCCTTGTAATACTTACCGGGAGCCGCGAAGGGAGTCCGAGGTTCGAAATAAGTGGTCCTGTTGAACCCCTCAATCAGTGATAGGTTTCTGCGGTCGTGCTGAACTCAGCGCGCATATCTTGCAGAGCGTAGGTATGGTTCGAATTATGTGGCTCATGCCGATGGGAATCGTTCGTCCTCACTCGCGACCCAGTAATCTTGGTAGTATCCGTACCGAGTCCAGCGGGATGCCCTTGATGGAACACTGTTCCCCCAGATGTTGGGTGTCCAGATGTCGGGCGATTCGATGATGACGTAAGTTGGCAAGCGGTCGGTCGTGATGTTGACCGGTTGTCTGGTCGGATACGGTCCTTCGGAGTGACTCGAAATCGACCCTACGGGCATGCGGTCGATGACCGTCTGGTTCTCGTCATACAGCACCACGGCCACGTCGGTTACATCCCGCCTATTCGTTCCATCGACGAACACGGTACCCGCCATGCGGAACTGCCCGTCAATGCGCTCAATGTCGCCGCTGAACTCAACGCTATTCTCGCTCGCCGACGGGTACGTGCAGCCGGAAATAGCGGTAAGTCCGATGAGGGCGAAGACAGCGAACAGTAGCGGGAGGCGAGTCATCGGATTACACAGTCAGGAGTCTTCGATACTGGCGGCGTATCGGCGTCCCTCCGTGCCCACCTCTCGGCTGCTCTCATAATATCCCTTATTCATCTGATATGATGAATGTAACCTCTGTATTCAGCACGCAAGTTCTGTCAACTTCTGTGGATTTCAACAGAGCCGAATTTCTATACCTGGGGCCCAGTCTTCGACCAAATATTCACCACCGCATGAATTATGTTCTGTCTGATATTAATGTCTGGTGAGTAACGCTTCGACCGAGAGCTCTCAACACGAGTATTCAGATAGAATGAGCATATGCGAGTACTGCACTGATGACGACGACATGCCCTATCGCTGCAAGTACTGTGAGGGTACCTTCTGCAGCAAACACCGCCTTCCAGAAAACCATCAGTGTCTCGGTGTCACCTCGACGAGTGCTGATAGCAGGCGATTTGAAAGCGCATTCTCTGCTGCTGTCGAAAAACCTGGAACGCGCGGTGCTCGATACAAACCTACACAGAAGCACAAAACCAGAAGACAGGAACACGAGCCAACATCCTCACGAGAGTTTGAGCGCTCCGATTCACCACAGCCAAGAGGTCAATCAGGCCAACGTACCGAATTTGGAAAGCTCAGTGGCGGAGACGCCGGCCCAGATACCAATCCCGATGGGACGCTTGCAGGTGACGTGCCCAAGCTCTCAGTTGAGAGTGACAAGTTAAATTCTGGCTTTGGCTCATCGATTCTCTCTGCACTGCTCAGAATCCCATATTCAATCTTCTACACGATTCGAGCCGCCCTTGCCTTGCTCAGACACTACGCAATACCCATCATCGCATTTGCCACGGTTATCGGTCTTGTTGTATTTTTGATTGTGATTGCTTGACTACAAACTCATAGTCCGCCGAAAGGTCAAATAGTGGATTTTCAAGATTGAGCCAACTCGGTCAGAAACCTCCCCTCAGTTGCGCGATGAGGAATGCGGCCACCGTACCAACACCAACGACGGTCAACGGCAACACAACGGTGTTCGCATTGACCTGGTTCACCCACGCGGGGTACAGCGGGTCGCCTGGCTTCGGGCTGAGACCAGTCTGAAGGAGCGCATCGAAAATGACCACAACGGTCAGAGCGATGAGTGCACTTACGAGAATACCGACAAGGAGTTTGACTGCGCCTTCACCGCCGCTCATAGGGTATTGTCGCCCGGTAGCTCAGAACCATTGTTCTCCACATCTGAGCGCGGCACAAACGCGTTATCATCGTCGCTCCACCCGAGCTGCACGATGCCAATTTCGTATTGGGTCTGGTCGGGGTCGCCAGTTGGTTTGAGCGTGAACTCGTAGGACTCTTCGCCTTCAGTGAGCAGTGTCTCGATATACGCCAACGCCTGTTGTGCAGTGAACCACCTGGTAGTTTTGCGAACGCCGGTGTCGGGGTCGAATCCCATCTCCAAGATTTTCTTCTTGAACCGGGCCTCGATTTCCTCTCGCTGGGCATCGGTCAGGAACTCCGTGAGCGAGAGCTGGGAGAGCGGTTCCGGCTCGGTGAGGAGTCGGTGGAACACCTTCACGATTATGTCGTACATGGCTGGGCTCTCGATGGGGACGTGGAGCGGGTTGTGGTCGGTCTCCCAGCCGGGATCGCGCTGCTCACCGGTGTATTCAATGATGATATGGGGTCGTGGGTCGGGGCTTCTGGCACTCATCACCCGTTCTCTTTGGCGTGCCAGAAAAGTATCACTTCCGGAGGGGGTGGTTCGACCTTCTCCATCCAGCAGCGACGGCATCCGACTCAATCATTATCGAGGAACTGACGACGCTGCTCCATCTTCTCACGCTCCGTCCGCCGGTCGTAATGCTTGTCCAAGATGTCCTGGGAGACGTTCGCTCGGTCACTCACCACTCGCGTCGGGACATCACGCTTGAGCCAGTCGGTGATACCGCCCCGGCGAACGGCGTGCGGTGAGACACTACTTGGGCACATCGAGGCGTATCCCTCGGCGCGTGCTGCCTTGCAGTTTTCAATTTCCTTCCCGTGGGGGCACTCGTTCGTCGTCACACACGGCCGGGTGTATGCGTAGACGTACTTCTGGATGGTTCCCGCCGAGATGCGGCCTCGTCCGCTCGTCAACAGTGGATTACGTCCGTACTCGTCTTGGACGGGGTGGCGTTGGTCGCGAATCCAGTCGTCGAGCACCTTGCACACGAAGGGACTGAGCGCGACCAGTCGCTCGCCTTCTTCTTTGTTTTTCAGTGGCGTGTCCGTCTCTGGGCGGTGTTTCACTTCGAGGTACTGCTCATCAGGGTGGTAGTCTTCTACGTCGAGTGCCCGAGCGGCTCCACGGCGCATCATGGTGTGCCAGAGCAGCACGAACACGACGTGGTGGATGGACGCGTAGTGGTAGCGTTCGAGGTACGCGATAATTTCCTCAGCCTGGTCGGTCTCCAGCATGACATCGCGACTGGCTTCGTCTTTGCTGAGCGTCGGGGAGACCACTTTGATGTGGAGGTCGGGTTCGACGGCGTCGAGGGTTTCACACCAGCGGATGAACACGCGGAGGGTCGCCATCTGTGTTTTCAACGTGGCTTTGGCGAGATTCCCGTCGCCGCGTCGCCAGATGCGGTATTCGTAGAGCTGGCGGCCGGTGAGGTCGTTGAGGTTGTCTATCTCGTTCTCGTCGCACCATTGGAGGAAGAAGTTGAGACGGGAGGTGTGGGCGTAGAGTGTCTGTTTGGAGACTTCTGCTGCGCGTTCGGTAAGGTACAGTTCTACAGCTTCGGATGGGCTGATTGGTTGCAGGTTTCTCATTGGTCTTGTCCTGCAAACCGATGCCGGCCGGCCCGTCCACGTGGCGGTGATGCTTGGTTCCGAGGTAGTCGGAAGCGCAGCGAGCGGAAGCGAGTGAGTACCGAGATGTCGCGGGTGAGCACGAGCGGTGCGAGTGCGAATCAAGGAGAGGTTCTGGAACGAAGTTCCAGGTTCTTGACATGGCGTTCAAATCCCGTCGGGTCCGTTCGACTTCGCTTCGCGAAGTCTCACTCCCCGACGACCGTCGCAAAACCTTCGGTTTTGCTCGGTCTTGTCGGTCCACTCACCATTCCTGCGGAATGGTTCGCTACCCGACTTACTCACACTCGCTGACGCTCGCGTGAGTCCCGTCGGGTCCATTTTCCTGCGAACAACGTGAGCAGTGAAAACGTAACCTGCGAGTCGAGACGGGTCACGCCCGCGGGAAGGTCGTCGTCACCGTGTTGGCAATATTCCACAGAAAGTACTTATCAAATACCCTGATTGTTGAGATATGGACCGCCGCGCTGTGCTCGCGTTCGTCGCTGCCCTCGTCGGGTTTTCCCTCGTCGCTGCACCTGTCACGATGGGCGATTGGGGCGAGCAGGCGTCATTTTCGGTCGACGAAACCAACGGCTCAGAACTTCGTGCAGAGATGCCGGTTCTTCAGTACGAGAATCTCTCGTCACAGGCGCAATCCGTGGTTCGGCGAACGATCGAGTCACCGGACAACCGCCTCACCATCTTCGGGCGAGAGGATATGCCAGACGAGTTTTTCTACAGCGACTACAGCCACCCCGGGCAGGGGCAGTACGCCATCGTCTACGAGGGTCAGTACTACCAACTCGATACCTATTGGAGCGGTGGGTTCCCGATAATCTACACCCTCTTCCAGCTCCCGTTCATCGTGTACGGACTCGTTCTCGTTTCGGCTGCGTACCGAACCGGTGTCGGCGAGCGACCGTGGCAGGGTACTGCCTTGTTTGCGGCAGCAGGAATCACATTCCACCGCCTCGGCCCAGAGTTCGACTTTCCGGTCCTCGACCAGATTGCGTTCGTCGGTCTCGGAGCAATCGCTGTCAACGTCGCCGTCGCGTGGCACCTCTGGAGATCGACCCGCTAGCCGTTCCTCAGACCCCAGTCCCGGTCGGCGCGGCGGGCAGGTCGTGGACCGTCGCGTCCATTCCTAACGCCTCCAGTGCGGCTTTCATGTGGCGGTCTTCGGCGAAATCGGAGCCGTCGGCTTCGCGCAGTTCTTGGACCTTCGCCAGCACCTCACCGCGACGGTCGTCGGGAATGTCGTACTTGTCGGTCGAGAGTTCGATGACCAGGCCGTTGTTGTCGTGGGTGTAGAGCGAGAAGAAGATGCCCCGGTCGAAGATATTGTAGCGCCGGTCGTCATCCTCGATGGCTTCGACCATCTCCTCGAAGCGGTCGGGCGCGATGCGGAAACAGAGGTGGTGGACCGACCCGACGGCCCCGCGCTGACCGTGAGGATTCGACTTGCGGTCGTCGCTCACGAAGAACGTGACGATGCGGCCGTCGCCCGTGTCGAAGAACAGGTGCGTCTGGGAGGGGTCGTCGAGATTTGGCTGCCGGAGCACCAGCGGCATGCCGAGCAGGTCACGGTAGAAGGCAACTGTGTCGGCCTCGTTGCTCCCCCAGATGGTCATGTGGTCGGTACCGGTGGTGTGAATCGGGCTCTCGGGCAGGTCGTGGGTGACGGGTATCTCGGAACTCATGGTCACGTGTCGCCGTCGGCGCGTCGAGACGCCGAACGTACCTGAAACTACTCGAGACAGCCCCATAACACGGGCAGTAACACCGACGTCAGTTGGTCAGTACGCTTCGTCGCCCACTGAGTCGATTCGCGTCGCGTCGTCATCGCCGTGTTCAAGCACGACTGCGTGGCGAGTGTGGCGGACGTGCGTCTCGGCCCAGCGTCGGGCCGGCCCCTCCGAAAGGAACTGGTCGCCGTCGGGGCACTGCTCGCAGTCGGCTATCCACGGCGTCACGTCGTCGGGGAAGTGCCCGGTGTGGCGCATGTGGTCGAGCGCGAACTGCTCGAACGACTGGTTGCCGACGCCGAGTCGGTCGAGTTCGTAGGAGAGGTCCCACTCCCGGTCACAGCGCGAACAGGTGACGGTCGGGGTGTCGTCTACGTGCTCTGTCACGGGAGGGGATTCGACGTGCGACCACTTCTATCTGAACTTCCCGAAGGCTCGCCTAAGCGCAGTCTCAGTAGATGCTCTCAGTGGGGTGGCGCGGCGCGGCGAACGATTCGTAGAACCCGCCGAAGTACCGGTGCACCTCGTCTGCGAAGTGCGCCTCGACCGACTGGCACAGCCCCTCGTCGTCGGTCTGGTCTGCGAGCGCCTGGAGGGCGACGCGGTGTGCGCGGCCGAGTAGCGTGGTCCGGTTCGTCGTCACCGAGACCAGGTCGCGGTCGACCGTGTCGAGTTGGACGAGTCGGTGGGGGTGCGTTTGTTCCCCCAGCCACAGCTCACGGATGGTGATACATTCTGGGTCGATGTCGGTAATCCGACCACTTACCGTCTGGAGTCTGTGGGAGCGAGGCGAGACGTAGTCGATAGAAATCAGCGCACCGGTTGTGAACTCTTCAGGGGGCCGCATTACCATCTCTCAGGCGTGACAAGAAATTAAAGTGTTCGGTCAGTGGGTACGTCGGGCGTCTCGTCCGTCGTCTCCTCGGTGCTTGCTCGAATCTCCTCGTCCCACTCAGTGAGCAGGCCGTACTCGGTCATCGCCTGCATGCCGGCGACCGCCGCCGAGAGCTGAATGCCGACGAGTGGAATGTCGGCGACCGAAATCACGAGGTCGGCCTGCACGACGACGCCCTCTCTGAGAACGACGTCCACGAAGTCGGCCAGCGCTTCCTCGTTTTTCTTGGTCGGCTTCATTCCGGCACGCCCTCCGAGACGTGCGTGTAGGGGGGCCACGGGCCGGTGTACCGGACCTCGACACCCTCTTCTGCGGCCACCTCGTCGAGCAGGTCTCCGATGGCGCTCGCCCCCTCGTCCGTCGCGAGGACCGACACGCGGGCGACGACCTCACCTTCTGTTTCCTGCCCGCCGATTTCGAGCGACTGGTCGTCGAGCGCCGCGACCGCCTTCGCGTGTGGCGCAACCCGGGATTCGAGGTCGTCCTGTACTGCGGCTTTTCGCTCTCGGGCCAATTCGGCGACCCGCTGGTCGCGTTGCTTTTCGAGGAGGAACCGTTTGCCGGGAGCCGCATCTTCGAGTTTTGCGTCGAGTTCCGCAAGTCGGTCGTCGTTCTCGTCGGTCGCCGGGCGGTCGTCAGTCCAGACGACCTCGATGCGGTACTCCCAGTGGCCGGCAAGTTGGTCGAGCTGGGTCGCAATTTGCTCGCTGTCGTCTCGAAGCCACTCGCGGACGCCGTCGTCACCGCCTTCGAACACCGTGTTAAAGCGCAGCGGAAGCGGCGTGCCAAACGTCTCGCCCACCTCGTCGACGATGGCGAGGTGGTCTACGAGCAGGCGCTGGACGGCTTCGTCGTCGTCGCGCTCGAAGGCGGCGTCCTGTGGCTGGACGAGTGCGCCGACCGCCCCCTCTCGGACGAGGTAGGCGTCGGTTCCGTCAAGCCCGACGGTGCGGTAGGTGTCCGGTCCGTCTGCGACTGAGACTGCACAGAAGACGTACCGTCGGTCGGCGGTCATTGCGCCCTCCGTTCCAGTCCAGCCGCGTCGTCGGGGAGTTCGAGCGCCGACTCGATGAGGCCGTTCAGGTCACCTCTGAGGCGGTCGACGTCGTCTTCGATTCCCTGGTCGCGTTTGAACTGTTCCAGTTCGTCTTCGAGCGTCGCGAGTCGCTGGCCGAGGCGTTCTATCTCCTCGTCGGTGAGCGTCTCTGACTCCATTCGACGGATGGCTTCGCGCTCCATCACTTCGAGCAACACGTCCGCAATCGTGGCGACGAGTGTGACGAGGCCGCCGTCTTCTCCGTCTACGTCAATCGTCGTCATCGTGCTCCGACTCGACGGTCATCGATGTTGCGTCGATTGGCTCTTCTTCGAGTTCGGGCCGGCCGGACGCCTGTTCGACGCGCTCCATGTCGGTGCCACTCGGGAATTCGAGGCCGTACTGGGCGGCCGTCTCGAACGACGCGAGCGCGGCGCGAATCCGGATGTCGAGCAGTTCGGTGTCGCCGACCGACACCGCGATGTCGGCGTTGATGACGACCCCCTTGTCCAAGAGCATCTCGACCATGTCTGCGAGGTCGCCCTGCTGGCGGGTCGGGCGGCTACTATCCATCGTCGTCCTCGAACCGATTGCCGTAGATGCGCTTTCGATTCGGTGCGGTCGAGTACTTCGTCTCTGACGGCACGGTCGAGTAGCGCGTTCCCGGCGTCGATTTCGGCTTGCTGTTCGGGACGGTCGAGACGGCGGTTGGACTTCTCGACTTCGGTTTTCTCGAATCGGGCGTCGTCTTCTCGCGATTCTTGTCGTGGAGTTCCTTCAGCCGAGCGCGCGTCTTCAGCAGTTCCTCGCGGAACTCGTCTACGGCGTCGCTCGCCTTCTTCTGGATGGCGAGTTGGCTGAACTCGTCTAAATCGTCCGGCGAGTCCACTACCTCGTCTTCGACGTCTGGCGTCGGCACGTCGAGTTCCTCGTCGCCTTTGAGCGCCGCGACCAGTTTTCGGCCGTGTCGCCACGTCTCGCGGACGTCCATCGCCTCCCATGCGTCCTCACCGTCTGCGGCGTCGGGCACGTCAGCCACGTCGAGTGCCTCGGCCACGTCGCGCTCCGTGATGGCCTCTTTCAGGTCGTCCTCGTCGATGGCGTCGGGAACTTCGCGCAGATTGATGGCCTGCACGAGTTCGCTCACGTTGATGGTCTCGGCCATCGCTTCGGCCTCGTCTTTCGCCGTCTTCACACGGTTTACTTTCTCCGGGGCACGGTCTTCGACTTCCTCGGAGATGGTCTCTGCAACGTCGGCCGCGACGTCTTTTGCCTTGTCCAGTTTGTCTTCGGTGTTTGAATCCATGGTTAGCGTTTCACCTCGATTCTGCTCCCGACCCGTTCGTGGGCGCGGCGGGCCGCCTCCAGTTCGGCTTCCAGCGCTGCCTTTCGTTCCTCGTACTCGGCTTTCGACAGGTCGCCGAGTTCGTACAGCAACCGGTTTTCCTTGATACGGTCGCGTATCTCCTCGACGTCGTACAGCTCGGTGAGCGCGACCGAGTGGATAGCGTCGAGGATGGCGAGCAGCGGTCGAAAGAGCAGGTCATCGATGAGGAACATTGCTCCGAGAGCCGCTGATTTCGATGTCTACGAAGTTGTACGGGGCCCACGGGCCGGTGTACTGGACCCGGAGGTCCGGGTAGTCGGCTTCGAGTTCGTCAACCGCCTCGTCGAATGCCTCGCGCTTCTCGCGGGCGACGAGATACGACCGGTTCAACACGATGAGGTCACTGAACAGGTCGCCTTCTGCGACTTCGTCGGCTACGGTGGCGAGACGCTCCGCCGCGTCCTCGCGAATCGTCTCCGTGTCCACGTCGGTGTCCTGTTCTGCGACGAGTTTGACGCCGAGTTCGACCATCCCCTCGGTGTCGCGGAGTGCCTTGGTGAAGGCTCTGCGGCCCCCGCGCAGGATGTTCTTCACGCCGCGTGCGGAGTCGAACACCATCCCGAACTGCATCGGGACGACGGTGTGTCCGCCACCGTGCTCCATCACGGCCTGCAACACGTCGTCGTGAGCGCGGGCGTTCTCGTCGGTTTCCTCTGGGTCCTCCACGTCGATATCCGAGACGACGGCGGAGAACGGCGGGTAATCGACGGTGGAGACGTGACTCGCGCCTTCCACGCCCGCCACTTCGAGGTCGAGCGTCGTTTTCTCCAGCACGCCGTAGACGTAGTAGTTGCTCGTCATCGCCCCACTGCCCGGCTGTGTTCGGTCTGGCGGTTCATCGTTCCCGTAACCGTTTGCGGTACCACCTTCTAATAGTGACGGCCAAACGTTCTGGAAAATTTAAATGTTGGCCTCAACGAATAAAGGGCCTCACGAGAGATGGGTAGAGGCTATGGCAGGTTCCCAACCAGACACCTCAAGTCTCGCAGACGTGCTCGACCGCATCCTCGACAAGGGCGTCGTCATTGACGTGTTCGCCCGCCTGTCGGTCGTGGGCATCGAACTGCTCACGGTCGAGGCGCGCGTCGTCGCCGCCTCCGTGGACACGTTCCTCAAGTACGCGGCGGAGATGAGCAGGATAGAGCAGGTAACACAATCTGGTGACTTAGAGGACATCCAGGAGTTCGAAATCAAGGCGACGAGCTAGAGTCATGAGCGATTCCGAGGCAGCCCAGTGTCACGCGCTCACCGAGGGTGGCGAGCGCTGTGGCCGGACGGCCGCAGACGGGAAGTTCTGCTACCAACACGACGAGAGCGACCCGACCGTGGACGACGCGGACGAGTCCCAGGACGCCGCCAACCAGCAGGAATCGACGGAAGATACCCAGCAAGCTGAGACGGGACAGGCGGACGGTGGCCAGCAGGAAGACGACTCAGTCTCGTCCATCCTCGACGTTCGCTCGAAGGTCGAAACGACATCAGCCGACCTCATCGGCCACGACCTCGACGGCGTCACCGAAGTGATGCAGGACGGCGACGAGGGCTGGCGAGCGGTCGTCGAAGTCGTCGAACGCCATTCGGTTCCCGACACCCAGGACATCCTCGGCCAGTACGAGGTGCTCATCGCGGGTGACGGGTCGATACAGGGATACAGTCGCCTCGGCCGGTATCGACGCGCCGACACCGGTTCGCGGGCGTGACCCACGCGGCATTTTTCACCGACTGACTGGATTACGAAGCGCCCAGACGTCGGTCTCCGGGTCCAGTCGGTTCGGTTCGCGTCCTCGTTCCGTGAGCAATCCGACGTGATAGAGCATCGCTTTCAACTGAAATACGGTGGGTGAGTGGTACACGTCGCCGTCTGCGAGCGCCGCCTGCCGGAGCTTCCCGTCCGTGTCCAGCACTGCCTGCCGGGCCTCGGCGGTTCCGCGGATGAACAACTCGACGGTGAACGAGGGATGCTGCGTGAACAACGAGGTCACGAGGTCGACGAGCGTCGGATTTGGCTCGTTCCACTCGTGGAGTTCCTCCAGTTCCGCGACGAGCAACTGGGTCGCCGGGTACGCGAAGACGACGCGCCGGGCGAGCTGTCCCCACCGTGGAGCCTCGGTCGAAAAGCGACTTCGCGTCCGCTTCCAGTCTGCGAACCGTTCGAGCGCCGCCCGCACAGACCCCTCTTGCTCCTGGGCGAATCGGGCAACTTCTCGGCCAAGCGGCGTCAGTCGGTCGCGTCCGAGGGAGGTGTCAACGAGGCCGAGAAACGCGGCCCCCTGTCTGGCGCTCGCCGTGTCCCCGACGACGTGCGTTTCGAGAAGCCGGTCTGCCTCCTCTCGGTGCTGCGCCTCAGCCATCGCCAGCGCGTAGCCGAGATAATTTTTCGGATGATTCAACCCGAACGACTTGTTCGCGACGCCCTGTGCGCTCGCCTGAAAGCGGATTGCGTTCGCCCCCTCTGCGCCGCGATGCCCGACCAGCCGCGGGACGACGGCCGGTTCGACGGTGCCACCCGGACCGACGCCGAGGATGCCGACGTTCAACTCGCGGGCGAGGGTCTCGTCGGTTTGCGTGATTGCGTCGGCTGGAGCCGCGAGGAAGGCCGCGTTCGCCTCGTCGAGGCGGTTGTACGCCTGCACGATGCCCCGTTCCGTGTCCACCAGTCGGTTCGCGGTGTATCCCTTCGATTCGACCACGACGAGCGGCGGGTCGTCACCGAGGCGGTCGACGGCGAGCAACTCGGGGTCGAGTCGGGTGACGCCGACGAGGTCGGGGTAGCCGTTCCCAATCTGGACGTGGTTGAAGGGGGCGAGTTCCGCGACCACATCCTGTCGTATCTGCTCGCCCGCGAGCCACGTTCCGGTCGAAAACTGCGTGTCCGTGACCGCGTAGCTCTGGGGGTCCTCCGCGTTCGGGAAGAGCCGCCGTTTCGTGTGCGCGAGGACGTACGGCTCAGAGAGCGATGCAGACGAGCTGGCCATGGCTCCCATTTTTCGACGAGTGACAAAAGCGTTGAGCTGGCCGCAGTGACAGAACCTTCAACCCACCCCACGCAGAACTCTCACCCATGCCCGATGTTAGGGGCGTCGCCGTGGACGCAGCGACGCGGTGTGCCCACTACGACTCGTCGCTCGACGTCGTCGCGCTCAAGTTCGCCTGCTGTGAGACGTACTACCCGTGTTTCGAGTGCCACGAGGCGGTGGCCGACCACCCGGCGACGGTCTGGCTCCGCGACCGGTTCGACGAACCGGCGGTGCTGTGTGGCGTCTGCGAGACGGAACTCACGGTCACCGAGTACCTCGACGCGGCGAACGAGTGTCCCGCGTGTGAGGCGGAGTTCAATCCGGGCTGTCGCGCTCATCACGACCGGTACTTCGAGACGTAAGTTGCAACGGTTGCGTCCTGGGCTAGCTACTTATCCACACACCCGATTGTGAACCCATGCACCTCGGGAGTATGCTGCCAACCCATTGTACCGGCGAGTACCGCGTCCCCGCGGAGACGATTCGCTGGTGGGCCCGCGAAGCGACCGACGCCGGCTTTCACGGCCTCTGGGCGCTCGACCACGTCGTGAAGCCAGAACCGTACCGGACCAGTCTTCTAGACCCCCTCATCGCACTTTCGCACGCCGCGGCCGTCGCGCCCGCCGCCAACCTCGGCACCTCGATTCTCATCGCGCCGCTGCGGCGCACCGCGAACATCGCCTCGCAGGCGCTCTCGCTCCAGCACTTGAGCGATGGGCAGGTCACCCTCGGCCTCGGCGCGGGGTACGTGCCAAAAGAATTCGAGGTGACGGGCGTCCCGCACAACGAACGCGGGCCGCGTCTCAGCGAGGCCGTGGAGGTACTGAACCGCCTGTTCGCCGGAGAGGCGTCTTTCTCTGGGCGATTTCACGAGTTCGAGGACGTACGCATCGACCCGGTACTGGACGCGCCGCCGAACTTGCTCGCGGGCGGGTCGTCGGTTCGCGACGAAGACGGAAACCGACGCATCCCGCGGCCCATCCTCGACCGAATCCTCGACTGCGGCGGCTGGCTGGCCCGGCCGACCAACCCCGAAAAACTCGAAGCCGAGTGGAACATCATCGCGGACCACGCCCGCGACCGGGGCGTCGACCCCGACTCGCTGCGTCGCGTGATGCTCCAGTACGTCCACGTCGTGGAGACTGACGACCGAGAGGTGGCCCATCGCGAGCAAAAGGCGGCCTTCGAGGACTTCCTCGCGGCCGACCGGGATTTCGACTACGCACAGGAGTTCTGTCTCACCGGCACCCCAGACGACATGCGGGCCGACCTCGCCGCCGTCGAACGCCTCGGGTTCGACGAGGTCATCCTCGGACAGGTTGTTCACACGCCCGAAGACCTCGAAAAACAGCTCTCCCTCCTGCAGTCAGCGTTCTTCTAGCCCCGACCCGTCGGCCATGACGCGCTGTGGTTCGCCTGGCGTCGGTTCGAGGTCGGGCGACAGCGCCGCCTTCGCCGCAGGCGAGAGTCGGTTGATGACCGCACGGCCCTCTCGCTCGCGCTTCACGATGTCGTTCTCCTCGAGGCGCTGGAGGTGGTGGGTGACCGTGCTCGGGTCGCGTTCTAAGTCCCCGGCCAGGTCGGAGACAGACGAGGGGCCGAGTCGCGAGAGCGCGTCGAGGACGGCCGCGGTGGCCTCGTCTGCAAGCGCCGCGGCGAGTTCGATGTCCGCGGCCTGCGAGACGTAGAAGCGGCGCTTGCCGCGGACTTTCGCCCCCGAGACCAACTTCTCGCGTTCGAGGACGCGGATGTGGTGGCGGGTCGTCGAGAGCGGAATGTCGGCGCGGGTCGCCACCTCCGAGAGGTACGCCCCGGGCGACTCGTTGATGACCTCGTAGACGGCTTCGCGGCCGTCGTGTTCGAGTGGGTCGGAGTCATCGAACCGACTGTACCGGAACGGCGCGACAATGCGGAACAGGCGTTCTATCGCGTCGGTGACCCTGTTGACTTGCGTCCTCACTAGCGGGTGGGTCGCCTGCCCTGCCGCCTGTCCGAATCCTGAGAGGTCGACGGCGGAGCCATAGCGGAAGACGCCGGCGGTGACGATTGCGCCGATACCGAGGGCGATACCCGTCTCGTCGTCTACTGGTTCGGGGATGTTGACCGCGGAGAGCGCGGCAAGTGCGCCGTCGGTCCCGGTCGAATCGCCCGTTGGCGTCCGCCCGTCTTTTTCGCCGCCTTCGATCTGTGCGCCTCCAGAGTCACCGTCGAAGGCGGCCCCGCCGGCGGGTGCGGGGGTCTCTCTGTCGGGTTCCTTGCGCTCGTCAGTCTCGTCGGCCGTCGCACGCGCGTCGTCGCTCGCCGGGGCGGGAGTTTCCGCACCGTCACCTGACTGCTCGTCGTCACCGACAAACGTCGTGGTGGCCGGCGCGTCCTCGCTCAGCGTCGCGTCGTCCGCGCCGGGGACGCTCTCACCGGCCGTCGCTACCGTGTCCGTGACGGGTTCGCTTACCGTCTCGAGATTCTCTGTGTCCCCGTCGAGCTGTGAGGTTTCCGTCCCAGAATCGAGTTGGGGTGTTTCATTGCCGGCATCCAATGCTGGCGTCTCCGTGCCGTCGTCGAGTTCGGCGTCTCCGGTGTCGCCGAGTGAGACCTCGGTCGTGCCATCTGGCGAGGGGGCGACGGTCTCCGTCGCGTCGTCCATCTTCTCGGTGACCGTTTCGACGGTCTCGTCGGTGTCCGAGAGCGTGTCGTCTACCGTCTCGGTCACGGTCTTTGCCCCATCTTCGACGGTCGAATCCGTGTCCTCGGCGGTCGATGCCGCGTCATTGAGCGTCGAATCGACGGTGTCGGTCACGGTCGTCTGGGCGTCGTCGGTCGTGTCCGTTGCCGTCTCCTCGACTGCGGTGGCGGTGTCCTCGACGGTTTCACTCGTTTCTTCGACGGATTCGTCCGTTCCGTCGAGCGTCTCACTCGTCTCGTCCTTGACCGCTGTGCTCGTGGATTCTGTGCTGTCTGTGAGCGTGTCAGTCGCGGTCGGTGCTTCGGTCGTTGTCGTCGTCTCGGTGGTCGTCTGCGTGTCGGAGAGCGTGTCGGTGGTCGTCGTGTTCGTCGTCGTTCCGTCGTCAGAAAGCGGGTCGTCAGGCGTCGCCGCGACGGTGGCCGGGACGGCGAGAAGTGATGCGACTACGAGCATTATTCCCAGCACCCGTAACCCCCCACTGTTGTCAATGATTTTCATGACACGGGATACCTGCCTGCACCGCTGATACTCCGATTTTCCTGTACAACCGGATATACATTGTGGTTCTATCACGATTGTTCAGACCCACGTTTGGACAGAGTTGTCAGAATTTCTTTTTAGACAGGTGGTTACGAGTGACATGCGCAACGCGTATGACAGAACAAAACACACCCACCATCGAGCTTTCGCGGCGGGCACTCCTCCAGGCGACGGGCCTCGCGGCGGGAGCCGGCCTCCTCGGAACACAGGCAACCGGCAACGTACGAGCACACGCGAACATTCATCCGGAATATGCGAACTTCCGCGTCTTAGAGGCCAGCAAGGTCTGGGCGCGCGGCTATCGCGGCCGAGCCGACCGGGCTATCGGGCTGACCGACTCGGGCATCGACGCTCGCCACCCGGACATCGGGCCGTGGAACGGCGTCCTCGCGCTCGTCCGCGACGGCGAACTCAAACTCACGCGACCGGCCGAAAACGACCTGACGGAGCACACCCTCGACGGCGAAACCTACGAGTACACGGGCACGCTCGCGACGGGCACGTTCGTCACGCCGACGACGGCCACCCACGAGTTCACGACCCCTGCGCTTCCCGACGAAGCGAACGAACTCGAAATCGACGCCACGATGACCTGGGAACCGGAGAACCAGGACGCAGACGTCACGAGCGCCGGCGAGGACCTCGAACTCTACCTCGACAAGCAACAGGCAGACGGCAGTTGGCAGCGCGTCGCCTCCTCTACGAACGCCGGACAACCGGAGGAGATTCTGGAAATCGTCGAACCCGAGGCAGTCTATCGGTTCGTCGTCGAATCCTACATCAACGTCATCGCGGACTACACCATCGCAGGCGGGTACGTCTACACGACGGGCGAAATGACGACGTATCCGGCGTCGTCGAGCGTCGCCTTCGCGGACGTAGACGCAGACGACGTCACCTCGACGATGCCGAAAGTCGTCGGCTGGTACGATGCTGGCACGCGCTACGGGAGTCTCGACAAACCCCGCGACCCCGACGGCCACGGGTCACACTGTTCGTCCATCATGGGCGGATCCGGGCGGGCGAGCGCCGTAGACGCGACCACCGTCGTCAAAGAGGAACCGAACGCCGTCCTCACCGCCGGTGATTTCCTCGAATACTCCGTCCCAGCGGAGGCGGGCACGGGCGTCTTCATCAGCGCCTACGGCGAGGCCATCGAACTCATCATCGAGGGACCAAACGGCGAGGAACTCGACAGCTCCGAGGTCGGCAGCGACACGAGCCTCGTGGACAACAACGTGGCCGAAGCGCCGGTCACCCAGTCCGGAACTTACACGTGCTACGTCCGGCCCGCGGGCGGCGAGGCGGCCTCGACAGGCACGGTGGATTCGGTTCGCGTCGGCGCGTTCCTCGCCCCGGACGAGACGGTCGCAGACCGCCTCGAAACAGGCGACCTCTCGTTGCACGCCGGCCTCGCGCCGAACGCGAGTCTCGTCGGCCTTCAGGGACTCTCCGGCCCGACGGTAGATCTCGGCACCCACGCAGAATCCTTCGCGAGTACGTTCAACATGCGCGCGGTCAATATGTCGTGGGGCTACATCGGCGGCCTCCCGCTTGGCGCGGCTGGTGGCTTCCTCGACGATATTCCGGCGAGCATCAAACAGATTGCAGAGGGCGGCATCCTCACGCTCGCCGCGGCAGGTAACGCGGCGACGCCAGCCAACGGCAACGGTGCACCCGGCATCGCAGACGAGGCCGTCTCCGTGGCTGCGACCGGCCCGCGCGACGGACTGGTCGCCTACTCCTCGGGCGGCGTCGGCGGCGTCGACGAAGACGACGACAGCGTCTACATGAAACCCGACGTCACTGCACCCGGCGGGTCGCTCACCGACCTCGCGAACGCAGCAGAGGCGCTCAGTTCCGACATCGAGGACGACGACGCAGACGTGCGCGACTACACGGGCAAGGCGGGCACGTCGATGGCCGCGCCGTACGTCACGGGCACGACGGGTCTCGTCGCGGAGGCGATGGAGAGCACAGAGGCACCCACCGCAATCCGCCTCCCCGAGCCAGCACAGACCGAGTTCGACGACGTGATGCGCCTCAAACAGGTGCTTCTGGCCACGGCCACGGAGACGGCCTTTACCGCCGCGCCGTACCACCGGGCGCACGTGCCGACCTACGAGTTCGGCGGCCGCGACCCGTACGAGGGCTTCGGCCGGGTGAACCCGGACGCCGCGGTGGATGCCGTGACGACCCCACTCACGGACAAGGGCGCGGAAGTCCTCGGCCTGAACGTCCCCGCGGACTCCCGGGCGGTCGCTGGCTATCTCACGGAACCCGGCGTCTACACCGTTGACCTCTCGTTCAGCCACTACGCGGGCGGGAACAAGGGCATGGCCGAGGAGAACCCGCACTTCGACCTGTTCGTCTACGACGCCGCGAACCCGGCGGCGAACGGCGAGCCGAACGTCGTGACGAAGGCACAGGGGCTCACGGGCGACGCCGCTGTCTCCTTCACACTCGAATCCGGCGTCTACTACGTCGTCGCGAAACTCGTGAACGTCCCCGGCGCGGTCAACGGCTACGACGTGCAGGCCCACTTCGACCTCGACACGACGCGGACGGAACTTCCGTTCTCGGTCACGGGAACGCGCAGCGACGACGGCTCGGTGTTCACCGGCGGGCAGACGAATCAGGTGGACATCGAACTGAGCGACGCAGACGGGCCGATGTACGTCCGTGACGTGGTCCCCGCCGCGTGGACGGTGGACACCGAATACGGCGACGTCGTGTCCGTCGAACAGGGCGACGGCGTCCAGTACGTCTACCTCACGGGCACGTCGGGCGACGGCGTCGAGTCACTCGCTGCGAGCTACTTCGCCGAGGCACCTGCCTCGCTCGAAGAGAGTAACGTCTACACCTTCGGCGATGTCGAAGTCCTCCCAGTCAACCGCGACGCCTACGCTGGCGACGGTTGGGTCGCGGTGGCTGGCACGAGCGACGACAACACGGTGCTCGGACAGAGCACGTAGACCGCGACAGCGGCTTTTTTGAGAAGGTCAGCAGTCGTCTTCGCCGAACCCCGACCCGTCGGCCATGAGGCGGGGTTGTGGCATCGATTCCTCACGCACCGCCGGGGCAAGTGCATCTTTTGCCTCTCCGGCGAGGGCGTTGATGACGACTCGGCCCTGTCGCTCGCGCTCAACGAGGCCAGCGGCGGCGAGGCGCTGGAGGTGATGGGTGACCGTGCTCGGGTCGCGTGCCAGGTCGTCTGCGAGGGCCGAGACAGAGACCGGCCCGAGTCGTGAGAGTGCGTCGAGGACAGCCGCGGTGGCCTCGTCTGCGAGCGCCGCCGCCAGTTCGATGTTGGTCGCGTTCGAGGCGTACACCCGGCGTTTGCCACGAATCTTGGTTTCCGCGACCAGGTTTCCGCGTTCGAGGACGCGGATGTGGTGGCGGGTCGTCGAAAGCGGAATGTCGGCGCGAACCGCGACGGCGGACATGCAGATACCGGGTGACTCGCGGATGACGGAGAAGACGGTCGCACGCCCGTCGTGGTCGAGGAGGTCGTTCGAGTCTGTACGGCTGACACATGTGGAGGAAAGACGCATCATCATCACGATTATTCAGGCAATACGTGATGAGCGGACAGCCGACAAGTAGGCACAACCAAAGCCGTTAGGTGTGGGTCGTGTTGACAATATTTGCCGTATGTAACTCCCGTGGCGGAGTTTCAGAACCAGAGAATACGGTTCGTTCGGGAATCAAGCCGATGGTTCGAAAAGTCGAGAGGTCGATTAGCTAGTGTCGACGCCGCCGACGGTGTTGCTGTCCGTCCCGGTGAGAGTGACGGATTTCGACTCGTCGAACGTCGAGATTGCTTCTGCGGGGCCGAACTCGTAGGTGCCCGTCGAGTCTGGCGCTTCGAGGAAGTACGTCCGGGTGACCGGGTCGTCGTCTTCGCCGACGGTGCCGACCGGGTTCGTGAACTCGACGTAGCGCGTGCCGTCTTCGGTGTAGACGGTGGCGTCGTCACCGCCGACGAGCGTCCAGTCGAACGGAATCGCGTCACGGACGAACGCTGAGCCGGTGGAACTGTCCACGGTGATGTCCACGCGATTGGTCTGGCCCGCGGTGAACACCGACCCGTCGTCGGCCCGGGACCCCGTGGCCTCGAACACGGTGTCCGTGGCGGTCGAATCGAGACTCGTCAGGTCCACGTCCTTGAACTTCGCCGGATGCGGTTTGTTCTCTTCTGCGAGTTTGACGGCGGCCACCGCATCGACGAATCCGGCACCCATGTTCGCCGGGTTGTAGTCGCCGCGCACGTCCTTCGCGCTCGCCTCCATGATGAGGAGCACGTCGAGCGGGTCGGGGTATTCGCCGTGGTTCTGGTAGTAGGCGTCCACGACGAGCGTGCAGACGCCCGCCGTGACGGGACAGGACATGCTCGTCCCGGAGATGCGTCCGTACCAGATTTCACTGTCCTGTTCTTCTGGACCGCTCAGTCCGGCGTATGCCTGGAGTGGGTCGTCCGGCGACAGCGTGCTCATCACGAGGTTGCCGTTCGCGCCGACGCCGTTGCGATAGATGCCGAACGGCCCTTCGGGCTGTTGGCCCTTCGGCGGGGCCTCGCGTGAGACGAGGTCGATGGTCCAGGACGCGCTGACGTTCGCGTACGGGACGATTTCGAAGAAGTACGTCTGGCCACCGTTGACCGCACCTGCGACGTGCTCTGGATTGTCGAGCGTCGCGCCGCTGGCCACGACGGGGCCGTCTTTCGCCCCCTGATGGAGGTAGATGTCCAAGTCCTGTCCAGGTGGCGTCCACGACACGTCGGCTTCGACGTAGCCCGCCTGTTCGGGGGCGGTCCACTCCTGGTACACTGAGTCGCCCACACCGGCATCGCTGGAGCCGGGACCGACGGTTCCGGAGTAGGATTCCTCGGTGAGCACTGGCTGGTCTGCGAGGTTCGCGTCGAAGTAGTCGGTCAGATTCGAGAGGGCGAGTTCGCGGTCGTACTGTGCGCCCTCGCCGCCGCCGTCGTAGTCGGCGAACCGGCCGCGCGAGGAGAAGTCGGTGACGCTCTTGTCGTCCATCGTCGCCGCGACGCCGAGGACGTGCGGTGCCTTGGTGTAGTTGTTGAGCGTGTTCTCGCCGGGCCCGGCGTTGCCCGCGGAGAAGACGGACAGGATGTCCCGCTGGAAGGCTTCCCACGTCGCGACGTTGAGCGCGTCGCTCGGCACGAAGTCGTCCGGACTGGAGGTACCGTAGGAGTTGGAGACGATTTGCACCTCGGTTTTGCCCTGTTCGACCCGCGAGAGCAGGTGGTCGTACGCGCCGACGGCCTGGAGGATGAGCAAGGTTGCACCCGAAGAGTAGACGGTCAACTCGGCGTCCGGAGCCATCCCCTTGTACTTCCCGTCGCTCGCGGTGCCGTCGCCGGCCACCGACCCCGAGGTGTGGGTGCCGTGACCGTTGTCGTCGGTGTCCGCGGGGCCGGCGTCCACCCACATCGTGCCTTCGTCGAGGGGGTCTACGTACCGCCAGTTGTGCTGGAGGTTCGTCTCGTGGTCGGGGTGGTCGCCGTCGATACCGGAGTCGATGACGACCGAGTGGGCTGTCTCGCCGGTGTAGAACAGGTTGTTCTGGACGATGTCCGCGCCCGTCGCCTCGCGGGAGTCCTCGTTGTGATAGTCGAGTTCACGGTTGGCCTGAACGTAGCGAACGGCTGGAATCTCGGCGACCGTCGCTATCTGGTCGCCGGTCAGTTTCGCGTAGCCAATCGGGAGGACGTCGAATTTGAAGTACCCTGCATCCAGGTCGAACTGCGAGAGTAAATCGACGTTGTCGTTCGAATCGAAGACGACCAGCACCTCCTGGAGGTCGGCCGAGTCCGTCTCGAGCTGCCCGTCGATAGTCGGTGTCTGTGCGACGCCGCTTCCCGTATATGGAAGCAGTGTCGCCGCGCCCGCCGCGCCCGTCGCTTTGAGTACACTGCGTCTACTGAAGCGCATGGCACTAGCCAACACGTATCTATAAAACAGTGTTCTGACAAAACCATCCAACTGTCTGCTTGGTTCGGCAAACAGTTCGTCAATCTGACCCAACACAACGCTTTCTTCTTTGAGTGTGTATCTCTAGCATGGCATACGAGTACGAATGTCCGGTTCCGGACTGTGGCTTCCGCGTCCGGGCGAGCAGCGAGTACGAGGCGTTCGAGCACGCGGAACTGCACGCAGAGGAAAAGCATCTGGTGTGGCACTCCGGAGCGGTCCTCCGGGAGTCTACCAGAGTGGTCTGATTATTCCGAGACGATGTCGACTTCGCTGAAGTCGGCGAGGTTTCCGTTCGCGGCCCGGGTGACGGCGGCGTCACCGTCGACGAACCCGGCACCGATGTTCGCGGGGGTGTAGTCCGCACGGACTTCGTTGCTCTCGGCTTCGATGGTGTTCAGCACGTCGAGCGGGTCGGGGTAGGACCCCGTCGCGTCGTAGTAGGCGTCCACGACGAGCGTGGCAATTCCGGCGGTGACGGGACAGGACATGCTCGTCCCGCTGAGCGGGCCGTAGTACAGGTCGTTGCCGCCACCCGTCGCGTTGAGCGGGTCGAGCGGTGAGAGCGTGCTCACGACAGCGTTGCCGGGTGCGCCGACGCCGTTGCGGTAGAGGCCGACCGGTCCGCTCACCGACTCGCCGTCGTGATGGGCGCGGAGGTTGTCGAGTGCCGTCTGCCGGTCGTAGTTCGTCTCGCCCGCGTACGAGGACGCCCGCCCGCGCGAGGAGAAGTCGGTGACTGCTTTCTGGTCGTTCGTCGCAGCCACGCTGAGCACGTGGGGGGCTTTCGCGTAGTCGTTGAGGGTGTTGTTCGCCGGGCCGCTGTTGCCCGCGGAGAAGACGGGGAGGATGCCCGCCTCGAAGGCTTCCCACGTCGCGACGTTGAGCGCGGCGTCGGGGTCGTAGTCGTTCCCGCTCGCGCTCCCGTATGAGTTGGAGACGACCTGGACGTCGGTGTTCCCGGCGAGTTTTTCGGAAACGAGATGGTCCATCGCCGAGACGGCGTGGATGACGAGTAGCGTCAGGCCCGCCGAGTAGACGGTCAGGTCCGCGCTCGGAGCCATCCCGCGGTTGGCCTCGGTGTTCGACCCGTCGCCAGCGATGGAGCCACTCGTGTGCGTGCCGTGGCCATTGTCGTCGGTGTCGATGGAACCGACGTCCACCCAGAACGTCGTGCCCGAGGACCCGAGCGGGTTGAGATAGCGGTAGTTGTGCTGGAGGTTCTCCTGATGGTCGGGGTGGAGGGCGGAGATTCCGGAGTCGATGACAGCGGTGTGGGCGTTGTCTCCCTTGTAACCGAGGTCCGACTGGACGGTGGAGACGCCGGTCACCTCGCGGGCGTCCGCGTTGTGATAGTCGAGTTCCTTGTTCGCCTCGATGCGCCGGACGCTGTCCCAGGAGGCGACTTCTTCGATTTGACTGCCGGTGAGTCGTGTGTACCCGATGGGGAAGACGTTCATCCCGACGAACCCGTCGAGCAGGTCCAGCTGGGAGAGCAGTGAGACGTTCTCCCTCTGGTCGAACACCACGAGGACTTCCTGTGCGTCGTCGCTCGTGAGGTTGAGCAGGTCGTCGACGAGCGGGAGGGAGGCTCCTGCACTGCCGGAGGCGAGTGTCGTTCCGAGTCCAGCCGCGCCGATTCCTTTGAGGAAGGTCCGTCGTGGCGTGTTGTGACGTGCCATGGAACCTTCCACGGGCAAGCTCAATTAAAATCTGTCGCTATCGGAATTAATTTATAATTTAATTAATAAAATTGAAAGCTCTCAGTCGATATTTTCGCCCTGGTAGCTCCCCTCGTAGACACCCTCGTGGTCCGCGTCGGCGAGGACGAGCTGGGCGATGCGTGCGCCGTGTTCGATTTCGATGTCGTGGTGGACCTGCAGGAGGCCTTCGCCTTTGCCCTCGTAGCCGGCGTCCCAGACGGCCGTGTTCAGCATACAGGAGTTACGAAGGAGCGACGAGCGCGGGTAGATGAACCCGACGTGGTCCTCGGGGATGGAGACGATTTCGGCGTAGCGCACGATGTACCCGCCCGGTGGCAGGTAGTAAGCGTCGTTCGGGTCGGGGTCCTCCGGGGGCACTTCGACGACCTGTTCGCCCGCGAGTTTCTGGCGGTCGCCCACTTCCTTCCCGTCCATGCCGATGCGGCCGGGTTCGCGCTGTTCGAACACCGCTTCGAGCGTGAGGTCGATGCCGTTCGGTTGAATCTGGTCGGCGGTGACGGGGGTAACGTGGTCTGCGACGAATTGCCCGCTTCTGAACATACTGGAGGGTGACTGGCCCGATAGCAAAGGTCTGCCGAAATTCAAAACCGTGTACGTTACCATGTGTCTATCAGATTCCAAGAAAATGGCAATAATTTCGAGAAAGTTGCCGACGAAACCGGTGTTTATGATGGTTTTCCATGGCTAATTTCACGGGATTTATAACCGTGTAGCCTGCATCTCAAGCCGTTATGGGACAGACGCTTACGGAAAAAATTCTTGCTGACCACCTCGTCGAGGGGGAACTCGAGACAGGTGAGGAAATCGGCATCGAGATCGACCAGGTCCTCGCACAGGACACGACGGGGACGCTCGTCTGGCTCCAGTTCGAAGCCCTGGAAATGGACGAGGTCCAGACGGAACTCGCAGCCCAGTACTGCGACCACCAGACCTACCAGTTCGACTTTAAGAACTCCGACGACCACCGCTTCCTGCGCTCTGCGGCCGGGACTTTCGGCGCATATTTCTCTCGCCCCGGCAACGGTATCTGTCACAACGTCCACAAGGAGAACTTCGCCGCACCCGGCAAGACGCTCCTCGGCTCTGACTCGCACACGCCAACGCCCGGCGGCCTCGGCCAGCTCGCCATCGGCGCGGGTGGCCTCGACATCGCCGTCGCCATGGGCGGTGGCCCGTACTACGTCGAGATGCCTGAAGTCGTGAACGTTCGCCTCGAAGGCGAGCTTCCAGAGTGGTCTACCGCGAAGGACGTCATCCTCGAGATGCTCCGTCGCCTCTCGGTCAAGGGCGGCGTCGGCAAAATCTTCGAGTACACCGGCCCCGGCGTCGAGACGCTCACCGTCCCCGAGCGTACGACCATCACCAACATGGGTACGGAACTCGGCGCGACGTCCTCTATCTTCCCAACCGACGAGAAGACGAAGGACTTCCTCTCGAAGGTCAACCGCGAGGACGAATACGTGGACCTCCAGCCGGACGAGGACGCGGAGTACGACGACGAAATCGTCATCGACCTCTCCGACATCGAACCGCTCATCGCGTGCCCGTCCATGCCGGACAAGGTCGTGCCAGTCCGCGAAGTCGCTGGCACCGCAGTCGACCAGGTCATGGTCGGCTCCTGTACCAACGGTGGCTACACCGACATGCTCCCGGCCGCGAAGATGGTCAAAGGCCGCGAAGTCAACAAGAAGACGGAGTTCATCGTCGCTCCCGGTTCCAAGCAGTCTGCGGAACTCCTCGCCCGTGAGGGCTGGGTCGCAGAGATGATGGCCGCTGGCGTCAACTTCTCCGAGGCAACCTGTGGTGCGTGTATCGGTATCGGTCACGTGCCAGCCTCCGACTCCGTCTCCCTGCGGACGTTCAACCGCAACTTCGAAGGCCGCTCCGGCATCGAGGACGACAACGTCTACCTCTGCTCGCCGGAAGTCGCCGCCGCCGCCGGTCTCAAGGGCGAAATCGTCGACCCACGAGACTTCGCCGAGGAACTCGGTGACCTCGAAGCACCCGGCGCAGAACTGCCCGAGAAGTACGACGGTTCGAAGGCCGACATCATCACGCCGGACGAGGCCGTCGACGACAGCCTCGTGAAGGGCCCGAACATCGGCGACGTCCCGCTGAAGGACCCACTCGACGCCCACCTCGAAGGCTCGGCACTCCTCAAGATGGAGGACAACATCACGACCGACCACATCATCCCTGCAACCCAGGACATCCTGATGTACCGGTCTAACATCCCGAAGCTCTCCGAGTTCACGCTCTCGCGTGTCGACCAGAGCTTCGCCCAGCGTTCCCTCGACTCCGACGGCGGCTTCCTCGTCGCCGGCGAGAACTACGGGCAGGGTTCCTCCCGCGAACACGCCGCCCTCTGTCCGATGTACCTCGGCATCAAGGGCGTCTTCGCACAGTCGTTCGCCCGCATCCACAAGGCGAACCTGTTCAACTTCGGACTCGTCCCGCTCGTCATCGACGAGGAGACGTACACCACGCTCGAACAGGGCGACGACATCGAAATCGTCGACGACGTCGCAGAAGGTGTCCGTGAGGGCAAAGAAGAGTTCACGGTCCGCGTCAACGACGACTGGGAGTTCACCGCCGAACTCGAAGCCTCCGAGCGCGAACGCCGCATCCTCGCAGACGGTGGCAAACTGCCACACACGAAGATGCAGACCGAAGGCGGCGCCGCACCGGCGGACGACTAACGAACCTCTCACGTTTTCGATTTTTACGAACCTGAGCGTCTGCTAACATGTTCTGCGGTGTCCCGAAAAGGATACTGAGGTTGGGGTTGGGGGAACACCCTCACTTGGGTGCAATTATTACACTGCATTTGTAAGTTAAAAAAACTTTCGTCCAAACGTGATATATAGCGTCCAGTGCGTACCCTCTCTCGTGACCACGACGGCCGAGGGTGCGGGCGGACCGGTCGAGATTCGGGAAGCGACCCTCGCAGACCTGCTCGCCGTATTTCGCATCGAACGCCAGTCGTTCCCCCAGCCGTGGCCCTACGCTGCCTTCGAGTTTTTCGTCGACGAACCGGGCTTCCTCGTCGCCGAGGCGGGCGAGGTCGTCGGCTACGTCGTCGCAGACATCGTGCCGAACCACGGGCGGCCAATCGGCCACATCAAAGATTTCGCCGTCGCGCCCGACCATCGCGGCCAGGGCATCGGCGCACGCCTCCTTGAGCGGGCACTGGTCGTCCTCGCAACCAACGCTGTCGAGACGGTGAAACTCGAAGTCCGGGAGTCGAACGAGGCGGCCCAGTCGCTCTACCGGCGGTACGGCTTTATGCCCCACCACCGGATTCCTCGCTACTACGAGGATGGCGAGGACGCGCTCGTGTTCGTCAAGTCCGACAACTGAGACGAGTCCCTTTTTTCGACGGCCCCCGTCTAGCCGGACATGGGATACGCCTGCCCGGTCTGTGACGCGCCACAGATGGACGGAAAACACCTCGCCAACCACCTCGCGTTCACCGCGATGCTCGGCAACGCCGACCACGAAACGTGGCTCGACGAGCACGCGCCGGGCTGGTCCGACGAGGGACATCGCGAACTCGCCGCCCGCGTCACCGAGTTCGCTGAGGAACGCGAGTATCCGCAGGTGTTCGAGGACACGACGGACCAACACGACCACGAACACGACGACGACGTGCGCCCGGGCGACCTGTTCGAGGACGATACCGAGAACCCCCCCCACGACATCGAACCACCGGAGCAGTCGCCACAACTCGACGCAAAAACGCAGGAAGCAATCGAGGAGGCAAAACGCATGGCGAAGGCCCACCGCGAGGCCGACGAAGACGAAAACGCGTAACTGCCCCGCCCACGTTCACCACCCATGCACGAAGACGGCCTCTTCGCACCCGAAACGGTAGCCGACGCCCGCGAGCAGTTCGAACAGGTCGGCCCGGCCGCCCAACTCGTCGTCCGCGAGACGGCGAAAGCGATGGACTTCGACCGCACGGAGTACCACGAGCGCGTCACCGGCGACGTGGTCACGACCGCGCGAAACGCCCTCTTTTCGTCGCTGCTTACCGTCACCGTGGGCACCCGCGAGGAATTCGACGAGTGGTGTGCGGCCCACCAGAGCTACGAGGTCATCGAAGCCGGGAGCGAGACGGTGGACAACGTCGTCTGGCACGTCGCGCCCTTCGCCGACACCGTCGTCGCGGCGACCTTCCAGAACGAACCCGAGGCGGCCATCGCTACGCTCCGTCGCCAGGCGTTCGGTCGCATCTACCGCGACGTGCTGCTCGACTAACGAGGTGCTTTTTCGCGTCCGGCCCGAAGGACGACCATGCGCACGGTCACCCGCAACGCGCTGCTCGCAATCGGCGCACTCATCGTCCTCCTGCTCGCGCTCGGCGCGGTTCCGAGCCTGCTCAAGAGCGGCGACCCCTACTACCTGACCGCGACGCCCGCAGAGGGCGACCACGAGGCGGTAAACGGTTCCGAACTGCCGAGCCACCGCTATCCGTTCACCACGGCCGCGCTCGCAGACGGCCAGTCTGAACCCTACTGGGACGGCCCGGTTGGCTTCAAAGAAGCCTTCACCCACTCGCCGTTCGACGAACGCTCCGCCCTCGGGAATCGCAACCCTGCGGCCGTCGAGGGAGACACCGTGTACGTCACCCAGAACGGCACACTTTATCGGGTGGCTATCACACAGGACGTATGACAGATTCTCGCGACCACGACTGGCCCGTCCTCGAATCGAAAGCCGAGTACGAAACCGGCTGGTACACCGGCGGCTACGATCTCGTCTCTCAACCGAACGGCACGGAGAAGAAGTACTACTGGGCGGAGTTGCCCGCCGCCGTGGTGGTCGTCGCCGTCGCAGACGACGAAGTCATCCTCGTCGACCAGTATCGTCCGGCCATCGGCGAGCAGTGTCTCGAACTCCCCGCCGGTATCGTCGAGCAGGGCGAATCCTACACGCAGGCCGGAGCGCGGGAACTGCAAGAGGAAACCGGCTTCGCCCCCGACAGCCTCGCCCTGCTCGAAGAGTTCTGGTGTTCGACCGGGGTGCTTCGCCACCGCCGAGGTATCGTGTTCGCGGAGGGTCTGCGGCCCGTCGAACGCAAACTGGACGGCAACGAGTTCATCACCGTGACTTCGGTTCCCGTCGAAGACGCCCTCGACGTCGCCCGACAGGAACCCGCAAACGACGCGACTATCGAGGGGATTCTGCTCGCGAAAGAAGAAGGGCTCATCTAAATTCAATCACCAGCACTAACCACCAGCCCCAATCACCAGCCACAATCACCAGCCTCAACCACGAGGGCCGGGACGCGCGTCTCGTCGCGCGACCCGGGGAAGGGCAGGTCTGCTGAGGCGGGACTACGGGGCGGGACTGAAAGGGGCCGAGGGGTCGGCGAACCCCGACCCAGCAAGCACCGCAACGAGCGAAGCGAGTGAGGAGCGCAGCTGTGGTCGCGGGAGCCGAGCACTCGGGGGCTTTCGAGGTGTTCGAAACAACTGTTTTGACTCACAAATATTCAGCTCCGTATGAACCCAGACGCTTATCCTATCTGAACTAGTACCAACCCTATATGACCGACCTCAGCGACGACGAGATTGCGCCGGACGAGGTCAAATCGCTCCTCGACGAGGGCGCAGACGTGCGCGTCGTGGACATCCGCTCGCCCGGTGCGTTCGCCCGGGAACACATCCCCGGCAGCGAGAACATCCCGTTTCACAGCCTCGTGAGCAAGATTCCGACGCTCGCCGACGCAGACCACATCGTGACCGTCTGCCCACACGGGATTTCGAGCGTGCAGGCGGCGCGACTCATCGCCTCGTACGAGGGCACTGCCCATGCCAGCGTCGAGAGCATGGCTGGCGGCCTCGATGCGTGGAAGTACGACATCGTCTCCGGGAACGAAACCGACTCAGCACAGGCCAACGAGGGGCCTGACTCGCCGTTCTAATTCCTGCCTCGCCGCTCTGCTACCTGCCGCGCCGCGCTCCTTCTCGAAAACGCGGTCGCTCTGAATAAAATAGAACGTGGATGGTTGGGCCCAGCCGGGGCCGGATAACGATTCGGTCGAAGGTTAGGCGACGTTGAAGCCCTTATCGCGCAGGAAGTCCTCTACGCGGCCCGTGTGGTTCCCCTGTAACTCGATGGAGCCGTCTTCGACGGTGCCACCGCAGGCGAACTTCGACTTCAGGTCCGAGGAAAGACTGTCCATGTCGACGTCTTTCGGGTCGAGACCTTCGATGATCGTTACCTCCTTCCCATAGCGACGCTCGTCGATGCGGATGTTGATTTGCTGAGACTCTCGTGCGACGTCTTCGCAGACGCAGAGTTCCTCAGGCAGCCCGCATGTCGAGCATACCTCACTCATTACGTCCCGAATTACGAAAGGGTTCTACAAAACGCTGTCGGGTAGTAGAGGGCAAAAATCGAGCGCCGCCGCCTGCCGGGCCACCCGACGGGTGTTTCCGGTTCGTCGCTGTCGTCCTACCGGCTCAATCGCTTGAGCACCGGCGTTCGTTCGCGGACTTTGTCGCTCACGATGGCGAGCGCCTCGTCTGCTTCCGCACGGGTCACTCGACCCGCGTAGGTCGCCCGTTCGTAGATGGTTCCGACCCGACGGGCGGCCTCGTCAGCCTCGACGCGGGAGAGGAACTGGCGCGGCGTCTCGCCGGGGCGTCGGGGCCCGTGGTGACGCGAGAGCAGGTATTCGAGTCTGGCGAACGCCCGGGCGGCGTCCTCGCTCGGGGTTCCAGACTGCGGCCAGCGCAACCAGAGGGCGCGATAGGCGCGTCTCGACGCGCCGGTTCGGTGGGCCCCCGCGGCCATACCGACGAGCGCAATCAGGCCAACGGCGGCCTGCTCACGAGTCGGCATCGGGATGCCCCCGTTCTCGTCTTCGTCGGTGTTCGGGTCGGTTCCCTCGGGGCCGCCGGGCGGCGTGCTCGGTCCAACGGTCGTCTGAACGCCGGGGTCGCCGCCGAGAATCTCGGAGAGGCGGTCGTCGGACGGTCCGGTGGAGGTCGAGTTGTTGGTCGCGGTGGTCGTCGCCGTGTCGGGCGTCTGCGTCGTCTGGGTCTGGGCGTTCTCGCCCGTCTCGTTGGTGTCCACGTTCGGCTCGTCAGCGGCGCGCGCCTGGTTCAGACGCTGGGTCTCTGCGTTCTCCCGGGGGTCGGCCGGGGTCGGGTCGAACTCTACCCAGCCAGTGCCGGGGAAGTAGACTTCTACCCAGGCGTGGGCGTCCAGCCCGCGGACGACCCACTTGTCCTCTGCGACCTGTTCGCCGGGCGTGTAGCCCACAGCGAGGCGAGCCGGGATGCCCTGCGTGCGCAGCATCGTCACCATGGTCGTCGCGTAGTAGGTGCAGTAGCCGCTGTCCATCTGGAAGAGGAAGGCGTAGGCGATGTCGCCCTCTGGTCGCTCCACGTCGAGTGAGTACTGGCGGTTGTCTTCGAGCCAGGTTTCGATGACACGCGCCGTGTCGTACGGGTTATTCGCGTTCGCGGTCAGCTGGCTCGTGTACTCACCGACCTGTCTGGGCGTCGATTCGGGCAGCTGGAGGTAGCGGTCTTTGATGTGGTCAGGGTACTCCGTCCCCGCGGCACGCAACTGGTCGGGATGCGTCCGCGGAACCTGACTTACGACGGTGTACTCGTCACCCGCGCGCAGCGCCCCGAGCGGCTGGATGCCGTCGTGCTGGGTCACGCGCGTCCGGTCTGCCTGCGCCCCGCGGACGGCGACTGGCTTCCACGCAGCGGGCATGGTCGCCATCCGGGCGGTCTCTATCTCGAAGTTCTGGACGAGTCGTCGGGAGTCACCCTCCGGTCGTGGAAGCGAGGAGGTGTACAGTTCGCTCTCGCCCGTCCGGACCCAGCCGCCGCCGGTGTAGCGGTCGTAGCTCCCGACTTTCCAGTACTGAGCGCTCTCGGATTCCACGCTGAAGCGCACTTCCGGCGAGAGGTTGATGCTGCCGAGGATGGCAACTTCCTCGTCTGCGGTCAGGAGGTTCGACTCGATTGTCTCCCCGCCGCTGTGGCCGGAGAACAGGGGGTTCGACGCGCCGCCGGGAACCACGCTGAGGGTGAGTGAAAGCACGACCATCGTCGCGAGAACGACCGTCAGCAGGTCTGCTTGCCCAAGCGAGGCGTTGTGGCGTTCGAGTTCGCCGAACCCGACGAGCGCGGCGGCCGCGGTGACGCCCATCGCGGTGATGAGCAGGTCCGCGTCGCCCGTGAGGACGAATAGTCCGAGCGGGGCCGCCCCGACGATGGCCCCGAGTGCGTAGCGTCGCTGCATGACGAAATACCACGACAGGAACACGGGGCCGGGCGCGATAGCCATCGCCCACACGCTCGCTTTGGTCACGCGCAGGATGGAGAGGCCGGTCAGCAGCGCGGTCACGTCGCTCGTGATGCGTTCGGTCTGCCACAACAGCGCGAAGCCATCGGGAATCGAAGTCAGGTAGAACGCCATCCCACCCACGAGCAGGACGCCGGCGAGTACGAGCGCAACCCACGAGGAGAGATACCGGGCGAGCAGCGTGCTCACGACGAGCGTCACGCCGACGATGACCAGCAGGTCGCTCGACCCGCCGACCACGTTCGTCACCGAAAGCAGGACGCTCACGTAGGAAATCGTGAGGAGCGCGGCGGTGACCAACGAGAGCAGGCGCAGCGGGTCGCGCAGGCCGAGTTCCGTGCGCTCGACGATGGTTCGGGTCTGGGTGCTCATGGCTCCACCCGCCCGCCGTCTGCGGCGACGGCAGTCCCACGAGTCAGGTCGGTAAATGTGACCTCGCGGTCACGAAGCCGAACGGTCGTTTCACCCTCACTCGGGACGAAAATGTGCACATCTGCCAGCTCGCGGCGCGTCGTCGCGACCCGACCGGCGGGGGTCTGGGCGAACAGGGTGAGCACGCGGTTTCGTTGTGTATCGCCACGAGCGCGGGAAACTCGACCGCCGGGCGCGGTCACGTCGCAGGCGAGGCCCGCGTCGATGATGTAGGCGGCCACGCTCGCGGCGGCGCAGGCCATCTCGTCTGCCTTGCCGGCGTCGCCCTCCGCGACGATGGAGAGGCCGTCTTCCTCTGCTTCGCCGATGAATTCTGCGACCAGCAGGTCGCCGTCGCGCTTGGCGCTCGTCTTCCAGTGGATGTCACGAAGCGGGTCGCCGGGGACGTACTCACGCAGGTTGTCGAACTCCTGGCGAGTGACGACCGCCATCTCGTCGAACAGGAGGTTGAGCGCGTGGCGGGCGTCGTCCGAGAGGTCTTCTAAGCGCGGGTAGACGAGCGTCTTCGTCGTGAGTGGATACTCGAACGTTCGCTCGAAAAGGCCGAACATATCTCGGACGGCCACGGTGACGGGTCCGAGTTCGTGCTCCCCGCGCCGGGTGTATTCGACGTCGTAGGTGAGCGTGCCGGGAACCGAGGTTTCGAATCGAGTGTGATTGGTGGCGAGGCCCTCGCTGACGCCTTCCTCGACGCTCGCGCTCGCGGTGTGGGTTCCCTCGAACGAGAGGGTTACCGAGCGCGTTTCACCCGGAAACCCCGGGGCGGGCTGGCTGCGGGTGATGTCCGGTTTCGGCAGTCGCATACTCTGAATCGCACCGGCGACCAGCGCGACGGCTGCCGGGACGACGACGGCGTTGAGCGCCCGACTCCCGAACATGAACGCCATCGCGAGCGACAGGGCGCACACGCCCACCACCACGTAGCCCCGACGCGTCAGACTCATGGCACGGAGACGTGCTCGAGGGCCGCCTCGACGAGCTCGCGCCGGGTCGTGCCCGCAGCGTCCGCCCCGAGTTGGATACGGTGGGCGAGCACGGAGACGGCTTCTGACTGCACGTCGTCGGGGATGACGTAGTCACGCCCGTCGATGACCGCCCGTGCCTGGGCGGCCCGCAGGAGGGAAATCGAACCGCGGGGACTCACGCCGAGGACGGCGTTGTTGCGGGTGTAGCCCGCGATTTGCGTGACGTAGCGGCGAATCGGCTCCTCGATGGACACGCCTGCGACGGTTTCGCGGGCCGACTGGAGGTCCTCGCCCGTCGCCACTGGTTCGAGTTTCTCGATTGGGTGGTGGCCGACTACCCGGTGGAGCATCTCGCTCTCTGCGTCCTCGTCGGGGTAGCCGAGGTGGAGTTTCTTCATGAACCGGTCGATCTCTGCCATCGGCAGTTCGTAGGTGCGATTTCGCTCGACGGAGTTCTGCGTCGCGATGATGGTGAACGGGCGGGGGACGCGGTGGGTTTCGCCGTCTACGGTCACCTGTTCTTCTTCCATCGCTTCGAGCAGCGAACTCTGGGTCTTCGGCGGGGCGCGATTTATCTCGTCGCCGAGAACGAAGTTCGCGAAAATCGGGCCGGGACGGAATTCGAACTCCCGGGTCTGTTGGTTGAAGACGTTGACGCCGGTCACGTCGGAGGGCAACAGGTCGGGGGTGAATTGGACGCGCTTGAACGAACAGTCCACAGAGCGGGCGACGGCGCGAGAGAGCATCGTCTTCCCGACGCCGGGAACGTCTTCGAGCAGCACGTGCCCACGGGCCAGGATGGCCGTCACGATCTGCTCGACGGTGCCGTGGTTCCCGACGATTACCTGTTCTACGTTGTCGATGATGTCCTGTGCGAGATTCCCCGCTTCCTCGATAGAGAGGGCTGTTTCGGGGGTACTCGGTTCGGCGCTAGTGATTTCGGCGTCAGTCATGGGAGGGGTGCTCAAACTCTACAATGAGGTTGTCTGACACTCGGGAGGCCGCTTACAAATGCTTTCTGTCATGTGGCCAACCCGAATCGTTCCTCTTCGCCCCTTATAGCGGCCCGACGCATCTAACCTTACTGGCTGGCTCGACACGTACGCTACCAGGACTTACAGGATTCACAGACTAATTCGTCACCGTCTCGCCAGCGGCGGGTGACCACCTCATCACATACGGCGCAGGCGACGCCTTCGGGCGACCACGCGTAGGTGGACGTGGCCGGTGAGACCGACGCTGAGGTGGGCGCCCCCTCAGCCTGCGGCGAAACCGACGCCGGGGACGGCGTCTCCTCGTCAGTCTCGTCAGACTCCACCGACCCGCCGAGAAACGAATCGAGCGTCGAATCCTTCTCCATAATGCCCGATTACCCCCGCCCGGTCTTAGCCGTGGCGGACAGTAGCAATCAAATACCCGCAGTACAATCCCTCGGGTATGGCAAACATCGCTCTCGAACTGCTGAACAACGTCGTCGAACTCACGATGCGGTTCACCGACGTCGCGCTGAGTGACCCACTCTCTGCACTCCTGCTCACGATGGGCGCGCTTCTGACGGGCTTTTCGGTCCTCGTGATAGGCTATCTCGCCCTCGGTGCCGTCGGCGACGCGCTCGTTGGCGACCTCACGCAGGGACCGCCCCAGCAAGGTCGATAGCCGTCTCCACGTCTGGCCCGAGCGGCGACCCCAACACGATGCTGTCGACGTGCGTGAGGACCGCCGCGACCTTCTTCTCGACCTCGTCCGGCGTTCCGGCGATACAGAAGGCATCTATCATCTCCTCGGTGACCGCGCCGAACGCCTCGCTGAACGCGCCCGCACCGATTCGCTCCCCGATTCGTTCAGCAGCTTCGGGGTCGATGCCGTGGCGTTCGAGCACCGGCGGCGCTGCGCCCCCGGCGATGAACGCGACCGGTGGCCGCGCCGCCTCTCGTGCCGCCTCACGGTCTTCGGCTACACTCACGCTGGCGTAGGCCGCGGCGTCGAACGCTCCGCGGTCGTCGGGGCGCGCTTCCAACCCCTCTGCAATCTGCCCTGCCGCCCACTCGACGTCCGCCGGATGTGACGCGTTGATGAGCACGCCATCTGCGTGTTTCGCGCTCATCTTGAGCATGTGGGGTCCCTGTGCGCCGACGTACACCGGAATCTCACCCACGTCGTAGTTGAGACCCGCGTCCCGTGCAACGAACGTCCCGTCGTGGGTCACTCGCTCGCCGGCCCACAGCTGCTTGGAGACCTTCATCGCTTCGAGCACTCGCCGGAGTGGGCGGTCGCGGTCGTACCCCAGATTCGTGAGCGTCGAACGGTCGCCCGCGCCGAGGCCGAATACCGCCCGGCCGCCGGTCGCTTCGTCGAGCGTCGCGACGCGGGAGGCGAGCGACACGGGATGGGTTTCGTACGGGTTGACGACGCCCGGCCCGACGCGAATCTCCTCGGTCGCCCGCCCAATTCGGTCGAGGGCGACGAAGGGGTCGCGATTGTTGTAGTGTGCGGAGGCGAAGATGGTGTCGAACCCGGCGACTTCGGCGCGTTCGCCGTATTCGGCGAGGGTCGAAACCGAATGTTCGGGCGTCAGTTCAATGCCCTTCATACGACCACCCCCGTAGCGCTTGGCGGACGAAATCCGATGCCACCGGTCGAAAGAGATTGTCGCTACCGCCGTGGTCGCCGAACTCCCAGCCCCGGACGACGGTCACGGGCGTGCCGTCGTCGCCCTCGCCGGAGACGAGGTTCGCCGCGCCGGCCAGTTCGTCCACGACACACTGCACCGTGACGCCGAGTTCCCGGCCGTCTCGGTCGGTTTCCCCACGCCAGTCTCGACTCGCGGGCATGCCGGCCCATCCGATGGCGACGGCACGCTGGCCATGGCGGAACGGCCGCCCGCAGGTGTCGGTCACGACGACGGGAACGCCGAGTTCGTCGTGGATTCGCGCTGCACTTTCGCTTGGCCGTTTCGGGAGGAGCAACAGGTCCGCGTCGGGGACGTTCGACCGGTCGATGCCGGCGTTCACGCCGACGTGTCCACAGCGCGTTTCGGTGAGCAAAAACGGGGCGTCCATCACGATGTCCGTCGACTCTTCGAGGACGGCCTGGGCGAATCGCGGGTCTTTCTCGTCGCCCGTAATCGACGCCAGATTCGCCGCGATTTCCCGGGCACGCGGCCCGGCGGGGAAGTCAGACAGGTTCGCCTGCCTCCCCTCAGCTTTCGAGACGATGGTGCTCGCGACCACCACGACGTCGTCCGGTTCGAGCGAGACGCGCTCGGCTACGAGCGCGGCGATGTCGTCGCCCGGACGCACCTCGGGGATGTCGGGCACCGCGAACAGTTCCATACCTGTTGCTCGCCCGCGTCCCGTAAAAAGCGACCCGATAGGTGCAAGCTAGCCTTCGACCCGAGAGACTGCGATGTGGTCGCCTTCGACATCGACGACCAGCATCGTCGTCGTGAGAGCGGGTGCGGCCCCCGTCGCGCTGCCGGGGTTAAGCAATCGCACGCCGTCCACCACCTCGTCGTGGACGCGGTGGGTATGTCCCGAGACGCCGATGACGGTCCCCTCGCCGTGTTCTGCGGCGATTCCCGCAACGCGTTCCTTGTAGGTGTCCGGGTCGCCCGTCCCGTGGGTGACGACGAAGCGGACGCCCTCCACGTCGAGGGTCGCAACGTCGGGCAGTCCGAGCGTGGGCGGGTCCGTGTTGCCGGCACAGGCGGTGAGCGTCTCGCCGGCGATTTCCCGAACGCGCTCGAACGCCGCGTCGGAGTCGAAGTCGCCGGCGTGGATGGTGTAGTCGGCTGCTTCGACGGCTTCGACTACCCACTCCGGGATGGTCTCTTTTCGGGAGGGAATGTGCGTGTCGCTGATGAGTGCCACACGTGGCATGGCCGGTGGTTCGCCGCCCGCCCATCTAAATGTTCGCCGGTCGAAGAGACAGGTATGGCTCCCGACCTGACGGTCGAAACCATTCGCGAGGACCGCGACCACGGTTCTGCGCAGCTTTCGCTGTGGGCGCTCGACGTTCTGCGAGACGTCGCAACGCACGCCACCGCGTGGGACTCGGTGGTCGAAACCGCACGCGAACTCGTCGCCGCCCGCCCGAGCATGGTGGTCATCGAGAACCGCGTAAACCGCGTGATGCACGCCGCCGACCACACCCCGGACTCCGTCGCAGACCACGCCAAGCAGGTCCGTGACCGGGCCACGGCCGCCGACGCACAGGCCGCCGCCGAAGCCGCGACGCTCCTCGATGGCGGGACGATATGCACCCTCTCGCGGTCCGGTACGGTCGCCCGGACGCTGGAACAGACGGCTCCCGAGCGAGTCGTCGTCGCCGAGTCGCGCCCCGGACGCGAGGGCGTTGGCGTAGCCGAAAAACTGGCCGCCAAAACGGCGGTCACGCTCGTTTCTGACGCCGGAATCGCGCAGGCACTCGCAGAATTGGACGTCTCCGCCGTCCTCGTCGGAGCGGACACGGTGCTCCCCGACGGCAGCATCGTGAACAAGGTGGGGACGCGAACCGCCGCGAGCGCCGCAGTCTCCCTCGGTATCCCCTTCTACGCGGTGTGCTCGCTCGACAAGGTGAGTCCGCGAAACCAGTACGACCCGGAACCGAGAGCCGCCACTGAACTGTACGACGGCGAGAAAGCCATCGACGTGTCGAACCCGACGTTCGACCGGACGCCGCCCCAACTCGTGCGGTATATCGCCACCGAAGCCGGCCCGTTCGACACCCGAGACGTGGCCACCGTCGCGCTTGAACTCGGTGGACTCGCCGATTGGTAAGCGTCAAATCCCTCCGTCGGGTACGTCCCGATGGGCGGCGGTGACGACAGTTACCCCCACTGAGCCCCTTGTGACGACGCTCAATTCCTGAGCCGCCCACTCTCAGACCAGTTGTGAGCGACGGCCACCCACGCGCGAATCAGTTACATCTCTCTCGTGCCTACCACTCGCATGGACCGTCGTCGATTTCTCGCCGCCACAGCCGCTGGTGTGAGCGGTTTCGCCGGCTGTCTCGCCAGGACGGGTGGCGACGCAGAACCGACGACCGGGACGCCAGTCGAACCCCTGACGCTCGCAGAACAGGGCTTCCCAAGCACGATTTGCGCAGAGGAAATCAAAGAGAAGACCATCCGCGCCGTCGTCGAACCACGATTCGGTACGAATTGGGACGGCCTCACCGTCGAACGCAAGTACCTGCGCCGGAACCAGCAGACGCTTTCGGACCATCAGACGGTCGTTGGCCTCCGCGACGGCAACCGGGCACGAGCCTACCCCCTGACGATTCTCTGGTGGCACGAAATCGTGAACGACGACTTCGGCGGCCCGGTGATGGTGACCTACTGCCCGCTCTGTGGCAGCGGCCTCGTCGCGGACAGCGTCGTAGCGGGTGAACCGACTCGATTCTTCGTCTCGGGGCTGCTCTGGCAAGCGCCTGGTGTGTACGCCGCCGCGAGCGAACTCGACAACCGAACGTTCGTCGCCTACGAGAACAGTTCCGCCGTCTCAGAACAGGTCCGAAACAACGCGAACCTCGTGATGTACGACGAGGCAACGCGCTCGTACTGGAGTCAAATTCTCGGTCGGGCCATCTGCGGCCCGCTCGAAGGCGAACGCCTCACCATTCGCCCATCAGAAGTCACGACGTGGGGTGACTGGAAAGCGCGCTACCCCGACACCGACGTCCTGTTGCCCCCGCCGTATTCGACGTTAATTGAGTGACGTACGCTCGCCCCGGGCGTGCATTGAGGCGAAGACGACGAATCCTACTGCCGCACCGAGGAGGATGCCATACGTGCGAAAGACGAGGAACCCAAGCGCACAAAAGAGGGCGACGAAGCTGACGAACACCAGTGCCCAGCCGGCATTGAAGAAAACCTCCGAACCGAGCAAATCGACAGTCATTATTGAAATATTTCCTACAAGTATTTAATAGCGGTGCTGTGCGGTACTGTCGGCACCCGGATGCGAGCGAAGCGAGCATCCGGCCTTTTTCATGAAAGTTTTTGCGCTGAGCGGTGCGCGAAGCGCACCCGAAGCGTAAAAAGTTGCTCTAGAAGAATTTGAGCAAATCGTCCCGTTTCTCAGCGTGCAAGTGCTCTCGAATCGCCTCATTCAGCGTGTCGATGGTGCCGCGTTTGGCGATGATGGGGCAGATGACGTCCTGCCACTGCTGCCACGGCGGGGCGAGGCCGAGGCGATCACAGAGGTCGTTGAGCCGTTCGTCTTTGTCGTCCACCTTGTCCATCTTGTTGACCGCGACGATGACGGGAATGTCGAGTTCCTGGAGGAAGTAGAACATCTCCACGTCGTGGGGAATGGAATCCTCCGTCGTGTGACGGTCGATGATGTCGATGACGCTCTTGCCGTCGACCACGAGGATGCCGAGCGTGATGTTGTCGGCGTACTCCTCGATGTACTGGACGATGTTGGTCTTGATTGCCTCACGGTGGTCCTCCTCGACGCCGGACATGAACCCGAACCCGGGGAGGTCGGTTAGCATGAAGCTCTCTGGTGCCCAGTCGAAGTGGTTCGGCTGGCGGGTAACGCCGGGTTTCTTGCCCGTGTTGAACTTCTTGTGGCCGGTGAGCAGGCGCATGAGCGTGGATTTGCCGACGTTTGACCGCCCGACGAGTACGATTTCCGTGTCGCGGTCGGGGCGATTTTCGAACATACCCTTCCTTTTCGCTCCGCCCTCAAAACCACCGCGGGTTATTTTTCGCCCGCCTGCATCGGTTCCGGTGTGCGACTCGTACAGGTTACCATTCCAGCGGGCAAACGGGAGGCGATTCTCGATACCTTAGACGACGAGGGCATCGACTACGTCCTCACCGACGAGACGAGCGGACGCGAGTTTACGGGCGTCGTGTCGTTCCCGCTCCCGACGAACGCCGTCGAACACGTACTCGGACGCCTCCGCGAGGTCGGCGTCGAAGACGAAGCCTACACTGTCGTCATCGACGCAGAGACCGTCATCTCGCGGCGCTTCGAGGCATTACAGGAGAAGTACGACGAGAGCGACCAAAGCGACGAACGAATCGCCCGCGAAGAGTTGGTGACGACGGCGACGAACCTCGCCCCGTCGATGGTGACCTACCTCACCATGACGGTCGTGAGCGGCGTCATCGCCACGGCAGGGCTCCTCCTCGACTCGCCGGCCGTCGTCGTCGGGTCGATGGTCATCGCGCCGCTCATCGGTCCGGCGATGGCGGCGAGCGTCGGCACGGTCATCGACGACCGTGACCTGTTCCTCCGGGGCGTCAAGCTCCAGCTCATCGGCTTTGCGGCTGCGATCGCTGCAGCGGCGCTCTTTTCGTGGCTCGTCAAGACGATTCACTTGATTCCTCCGGGCATCGACCCAACCGAAATCGCGCAGGTGAGAGAGCGACTCTCACCTGACTTCCTCTCGCTGATGGTCGCTCTCGGTGCTGGCGTTGCCGGCGCGTTCAGCCTCTCTGCCGGCGTCTCTGCCTCGCTCGTCGGCGTCATGATTGCCGTGGCGCTCGTCCCGCCGGCGGCTGCCGTAGGCATCGGTATCGCCTGGGGACTCCCGATGGTCGTACTCGGTTCGGGAGTGCTCGCGCTCGTCAACGCCCTCTCTATCAATCTCGCCGCAATCACGACGCTCTGGTACACCGGCTACCGTCCCGACCGCTGGTTCAAACTCGACTCCGCGCGGTCGCGAACGCTCAAGCGGGCTGGCGTCCTCATCGCCGCCATCCTCGTACTCTCGCTTTTCCTCGGGGGCGTAACGCTCGCGTCGTTCTCGAGTGCCAACGCAGAAGAGAACATCCAGACCCAAATCGAGACCACGCTCGACCGACCGGCGTACGACGAGGTGACCCTGTTGGACGTGGAGGTAGAATTCACCGAAAGCGCACTCACACGCTCTCCCTCCGAAGTCGTCGTCACGGTGGGTTTACCGCCGGACGTGGAGAAGCCGCCGCTCGCGGCTGAACTCGATGCGGCTATCACAGAGAATTTCGGATACGACGTCGATTTGCAGGTTCGATTCGTCGAACTCCAATCTGCCTGATAGACGCTCGCGCTTTCTCCAATCAAGCCGTAGTCACGCTATGGAGTCGCGATTCATGACGCGAGCACTTGTCCTCGCCGCATTCGTCGTTCTCGCTGGCTGTCTGGGTAGTATCAATACTCCAGGGTCAGCAGACGGTGTCGGACCACGAACGATTCAGGTTACCGCCACCGGTACGGCGAGCGGCGAACCCGACGAAGCGGTGCTTACCATCGGCGTGACCGCTGTCGCACAATCGGCAGATGCCGCGCGAAACCGCGTCGCGACGAACGTGTCGTCGATGCGGGCTGCACTCCGTGATGCCGGCGTTACAGACGACCAAATTCAAACGACGGCGTTCTTCATCGGAGAGGATCCACAGAGCGACGAAACCGATGTGCGAGGGTTCCGTGCGACGCACCTGTTCCGGATTACGCTCACTGACGTCGATTCTGTGGGTGAAATTATCGACGTCGCTATCCAAAACGGTGCGACGGACGTCCAGAATGTTCAGTTTACACTCTCGGACGACCGGGAGCGCGAGGTGCGGGCAGCCGCGCTTTCCGCTGCCATGGAAAACGCTCGGGAGCAAGGCGAGACGCTCGCTGACGCTGGGGCGCTAACTATCGTGGACGTTCACTCCGTCGAAACCGTAGAACAGAGCTTCTTCCCCGCGTTCGAACGCGGCGGAGATGGTTCGACGAGTATCGAACCGGGTCCGGTTATGATCACCGCACAGGTCCAGGTGGTTTACAACGCGACCGGTTAGACGGTGAAGTCGTGTTCGTAGCCGATTGCTTCGACGGCGGCGTCGAGCGTCTCTTCGATGCCTTCGCTTTCGGTGACGCTCATGTAGCAGTCGGCTTCGACGTCGTCAGAGCGGTCGATTTTGTTGGCGACGGTGATGACGGGCTGTTCGGTGAACTGCTCGCGGAGTGCGTCGCGGAGGGCGAGTTGGTCGGCGAGCGGGTAACCACACGACTCGCTCGCGTCCACGAAGACGAGAACGACGTCGGCGAGGTGTTCCAGTGCGCTCACGGCCTGGGCTTCGATGTCGTTTCGCTCGTCTGCTGGGCGGTCGAGCAGGCCCGGGGTGTCCACGATTTGATAGCGGATGCGGTCACGCTCGATGTGGCCGACGTGGACCTGCGTCGTCGTGAATGGGTAGGTCGCCGTCGCGTTGCGCGCGTTCGTGACGGCGTTCACGAACGACGATTTGCCGACGTTCGGGTAGCCGGCGACGACGATGGTCGGCTCCTCCGGGCGAATGTCCGGCAGTTTACGGAGGATGTCGCGCGCCTCGTTCAGGCGTTTCAGGTCGTCGTCGACCTCCTCGGTGACGTCTGCGAGGCGGGCGAACGCCTGTTTTCGCACCTTCCGGGCGGTGTCGACGTCGCCACTGACGCGGCGCTGGTACTCTTGGCGGATGTCGGCGCACTTGCGACCGGCCCACATCACCTCGGAGAGGCTCTTTCGAAGCTCGTCTACGTCGACGAGCGCGTCTGCGAGTTCGTAGTAGAAGGGGTCGACTTCGTCGAAGTCGGGCCACGACGTGCCGACGTTCTGGAGATTGTCAGAGAGGATGTTGGCGGCCGTCATCAGCATCGACTGCTGGGCGTCGAGGCCCTTCTTGGCGCGGCCCGCTCGCGCTGCCCGCGAGAAGGCTTTATCGATGAGTTCGTCCGACCGGGGTGTGGTCGGAAGGTCCTCGAAAATCATGTCCCTCGCTATGCAATGGGGACATAAAAGCCCGTTCGTTGCCGTCTCAGGTGTGTGACGCTGTGGGTTGGCGAATAGACGGTTCTGCGAACGCGCGACGGGTCGAACCGTGCGACTGCAACCCCGTCGCGGCGGTGGGTCAGGACATACCGGGGCTGGTCCCGGCTTCCGGTAAAAAGGTTAGCGTCGAGCGTTGAGTTCGGCCCGCAGGTCCGCGACGTCCATGTCTTTCATCGAGAGGAGGACGAGCATGTGGTAGACGATGTCTGCTGCTTCGTGAGCCAGTTCGTCGTGGTCGTCGTCCTTGGCGGCGAGGATGAGTTCGGTCACCTCTTCGCCCAGCTTTTCGAGGACCGCGTTCTCGCCCTTCTCGTGGGTGAACAGCGACGTCGTGTAGGAGCCTTCCGGAAGCTCTTCCTTTCGCGATTCGATGAGGGCGAACAGCTCGTCGATGACGTCGTCGCTCACAGTTGCCCGACCTCCCGGATGTCTCTGAGTTCGTCGAAGTCTTCGAGCGGGCGACGACCGTCTTCGAACACGTCCTCAGAGATGTGGATTGGGGCGTTCGTGCGGGAGACGAGGGCGAGGGTGTCGCTCGGACGGGCGTCGATGACGGTCGTCTCGCGGGGCGTGTTCAGATAGAGGTCTGCGATGTAAGTTTCGTCTTCGAGCGTGCTAATTTCGACGTGGTCGATGCGGCCGCCGAGTTCCTCTACGAGGTCCAACATCAGGTCGTGGGTGAGGGGGCGTCCGATGTCGATGGCGTCCATGCCGCGGGCGATGCTCGCGGCTTCCTCGAACCCGATGAAGATGGGGAGGACGTCCGTCTCGTCCTCCACGGCGAGTAAGACCACGGGCACGGGGCCGTCGGGCGTGTTGGCGACCCGGACGGCCTCGATACTGGCGTTCATACCCATCCCCATGGGGGGACGAGTAAAAAGGGTGTCACTGCCGGTCGAAAAAGGCGAGGCGGTGGATGCGGGCGTCAGCGGTCAGTTCGGGGTGGAACGAGGTCGCGATGACGTTTCCGTCCTTGATGGCGACGGGGCGCCCGTCCCATTCGGCGAGCACTTCCACGTCGTCGCCGACCTCGCCGATGAGCGGCGCGCGGATGAATACGGCCGGGAACGGTTCGTCGAGACCAGTCACGTCGAGGGGGGCCTCGAAACTGTCTTTCTGTCGGCCGAAGGCGTTGCGCTCGACGGTCACGTCGATGATGTCGAGGGTCTGGACGCGCTCGTCGTGGGCATCCTCGGACGCGACGATGAGGCCCGCACAGGTCGCGAGAATCGGCTTTCCGGCCGCGACGTGGGCTTTGATTTCCTCGTCGATGCCCTCCTTTTCGAGCAATCGGGAGATGGCGGTCGATTCGCCGCCGGGGAGGAGGAGCATGTCGCAGTCGGGGACGATGCCAGATTTGCGAATCTCGACTGCGGTGACGCGCTCGCCGAGCGACTCGGCGGCCTTTTCGATGGCCTCCGCGTGCTCGCTTACGTCACCCTGAACGGCGATGACGCCGGCTTTCAGACTCATAACTGACGGTAGGAAAGAGACGGCGAAAAAGACCCGGTTTCTGCGTCGGGGCGCGCTACAGTGCGTTCAGCACCTGAATCAGGATGCCAAAGAAGATGCCGAAGGCGACGACCGTCTTCGGGTCGAGGCGGATGGCGTTGCGGTCCTCTGCGTCGAAATAGCGCACGAGACCGGCGCTTGACATGAGACCGCCGGAATTCTGGCCTTTGCTCATACAGTCACTACTCGCAAGGAGTACCCTAAACGTTTCGACAGCCGTCTGTGCACCGGAAATGCCCGTAGTGGAAACCCTTATGCGCGAGGCTGAGTAAGCATTGAGCAGACATATCCATGACCGTCACGCTGAAGGATTTCTACGCAGACTGGTGTGGCCCGTGCAAGACGCAGGACCCAATCCTCGACGAACTCGAGGAGGACTGGGGCGACGTCAGCTTCGAGAAGGTGAACGTAGACGAAGAACAGGACATCGCAAACGAGTACCAGGTTCGCTCGCTCCCGACACTCATCATCGAGAACGACGACGGCGTCGTCGAACGCTTCGTCGGTGTCACCCAGCGCGAGGACATCGAAGCGGCCCTCGAAAAAGCGAGCGCGTAAGCGCGACCCGTTTTTCTCCGTTTTCACCCCCGATTAGTGGAACGTGACGCCGAGGTCGTGCATGTCGTCGTTGTTCATCGCGACGTTGATGAGCAACGGCGTCACGCTCTCGACTTCCGCGGCAGCTCCGAGGCCGCCCGCGTCGAGCGGCCGCAGGCCCTTGATACCCGCCGCGAGCATTCGAACCGTCTCTTTCGCGTCCGCGTCGTCGCCGACGAGAAGCGTGTCGATGTCGAGGTCGGCGTCGAGATTTGCGAGACGAGCCGCCGGAAGGTTGTGGAATGCACCGACGACGGGCGTGCCCTCGGGGGCCGCGTTTACGGCGAGTTGGGTCACGCTCCCCGCGCTCGGTGCGTTGTAGTGAAAGCCGCTGTCGTCGCGTTTCATGCCCACGGCGGGGCTGACGATGACGGTGTTCTCGTCTAACCCGTCTGCGACCGATTCGATGGTGTCCACGAGGTGGTAGGCCGGAACCGCGAGGACGACTACGTCGGCGCGGTCTGCGGCCATCTCGTTGGTGAAGCCCGTCACCTTCACGTCGCGGCCACGGCTGTCGAGTTCGGTCATGTACTCTTCTGCTTTCCCACGAGCGCGTTCTGGGTCGCGCGACCCGATGACGACCTCGTGGTTCGTGTCGTACGCCCACCGCAGGGCCAGTCCTTCGCCGATATCGCCGGTGCCGCCGAGGAGTGCGATTCGCATACGTGACCCTCGGGTGATGGGCGATTAAACGTTTGGAGAGAGGCGGTGATTGCTAGTCCAGCAAGTCGGCCACGTCGTTGACCGATTCGAGCACTGCCGCCGCGCCCACGTCGGCGAACTTCTTGCGGCCCGAATCGCCGGTCAAGCCGCCGGTCAGCACGCCGATGCCGTAGTACACCCGTGCGCCGTCGCCGCGATCTGCATTCAGGGCGGTCTTCACGTCGTCTAAGGTGTCGCCGACGAAGGCGACGTGGGCCGCCCGCGTCCGGTCGGCCAACCGGATGAGGGCGCGTGGGTCGGGCTTGCCCTCCTCCCAGTCGTCCATCGTCCAGCGCAGGTCGTCTGGGACGTCCAGTCCCACGCGGTCTAAGGCAATCTTCGCCTCGCCCTCGGGTCGCCCGGTGAGGACGGCCACGTCGAATCGCTCGGTCAGGCGGTCGATGGTCTCTGCTTCGAGAATCACCGGTTCGTCGTGGATAAACCCGCGGGTCTCCATCGTCGGCTCCTGACCTTCGAGTTCCTCGTACAGGTCACTTCCGAGGTAGAGATGCTGGAACACGTCGTGGAGGCGTTCTGGCTCCCACTCGTCGAACACAGCGTCGGGTTCGTCGAGGAGTGCGCGAACGACTTGCTTCGCCGCGCCAAGGCCACCGCCCTCGCGGTGGATGGCGTCTGTAAATTCTTCGAGCGTGAGGTCGATTCCTTCGCGGCGGGCGAGGATGTAGAGCGCCGCCGCGTAGGTGAGTTGCCAGTCGTTGTTGAACCCGCCCGCGTCCTTGAACAGTTGGATGTCGGCCTTCTCGATTGTGTCGCCATACACCGACTCGACGCTCTCTATGATGGCTCTCCGGTAGGAGTCGGCCACGTCGACGAGCACGCCGTCGATGTCGAGGACGACCGTGTCTACGCGCATATCTCACAGTTTGGGCGGTCAGTGATAACGGGTTCGTCCGCGTTCGAGTGCGTGAAACAGGGTGTCGTCCGGCAGCATCTCGGGCGTCGCGGGGATGACCGCGGGGTCCGTCCCGAGCGTCGTGAAGTAGAACTCAGCGCCCACGCGGCGGGCGATGTCCGCAACTGCACCCTGCAAATCCGGTGGGCAATTGAGCGCATAGATGCAGTCGGCGAGGTCGTACACACCGAGGCCTGGGTCGGTGACGTCGTCTATCACGAACGTCACGCCGTCTGGAACTGGCACGTCGTAGATATCGACCGCTGTCACGTCCTTGCCCGCGGCGACGAGGCCCGCGGCGACGTCGGTCCGCCGGCCGATGCCCACCTCGACCAACCGGTCGTACCGCGCTAATCGAGAGACGAGTGCCTCGGTGGAGTTGTCCACGTCGGTGTGTTTATCATTGACGCAGACAAATGTGTTGCCATGCACGTCGACATCGTGCCGGTGGGCGAGGTGCCGGCGCTGGTAAAACGGGAAGCGTCGGCCGGACTTCGGGCAGTCTACGGCTGTGACGTCACCCTCCACGACGCACTCGACATCCCAGACGATGCGTTCGATTCGAGTCGCAACCAATACCGGGCAGAGGACTTCATCGAACTCGCCAGCCGGGTGGGGTCGGGGGACAAAAACATCGCCATCACCGCCCAGGACCTCTACTACCGTCGGCGAAACTACGTCTTCGGACTCGCCTACCTCTCGGGCAACGGCAGCGTCATCTCGACCTACCGCCTCCGAACCTCCTCCGACGGCGGGTTCTCGAATCGCTCCTCCGAGGACGTGTTCGCAGACCGCGTCCGCAAGGAGGTCGTCCACGAAATCGGCCACACACTCGGCCTCGAACACTGCGACAACAGCCGGTGTGTGATGAACTTCTCACCCACCGTGCGCGAGGTTGACTTGAAAGAGCAGAACCTCTGTGGAACGTGTAATCGGCAAGTACTGTAACGTAGCATACATTTTCGAGACGGTTATCTCCTTGCGAGAAGTCCTGACCTTTGTAATGTCTGAACAATCTGCCCGGTCAAGCGCACGCTGGGCCATCCGCGAGGGAGCCATCATCGGCGGCATCCTCGGCTTCTGGCTCGTCCTCCAAGCCGCAACCGCGACCGTTGCGCTCTACACCCTCGTCAGGGTTGGCATGCTCATCATCGACCACTGGCGAAAAACGAGTCCGCAGGTTCAGGGCGCGTAGTAGTACTCGCCTGCTTTTTTCTGTTCGCGGTCGAGTTGGCTGTCGAGTTTGTTGATGCGTGGACGGCCGACGCGCTCGTCGCGCCGGAAGGTGATGTTGAGATTCGAGAGGAACTCGTTCATCCCCTCGCGCATCTCCATCGGCGGGGCGGCGTGCCCGTGGACCGCGGGTTCACCGTCGAACACCATCAGGCGGTCTGCGAGCAGGTCGATCATGTAGATGTCGTGGTCGATGACCATGACCGTCGCGTCGTGGTTCTCGGCGTAGCGGCGAATCGCCGTCGTTGCCCGAACGCGCTGCTCGACGTCGAGGTGAGCAGACGGTTCGTCGAGCAGGTAGAGGTCTGCGTCCTTCGACAGACAGGCGGCGATGGCGACACGCTGGCGCTCACCGCCGGAGAGGTCGGTGAGGTTCTGCTCCATGATGCGGTCGAGTTGGAGCGGTCCGGCGACCTCCGTCTGCCAGTACGACGAGCCGAAGTCGTCGGTAATCGAGGAGAGGAACACGTCGACGCGCATCGGCTGGTCGATTTCGATGTACTGTGGCTTGTAGGAGATGTCCAGCCGCCAGTCGAGTTCGCCCTCGTCTGGCTGGAGGTCGCCCGTGAGAATCTTCGCGAGCGTGGACTTCCCAATCCCGTTTGGCCCGACGATGCCGAGCACTTCGCTCTTGTAGATGCTGCCCGCCTCGACTTCGAGGCTGAACTCGCCGTCGCCGTAGGACTTCTTGAGGTTCGGGTACTCGACGAGCAGGTCGCCCTTCGCCGTCTCGCGAGGGGCGTGTTCTTCGAACTTGATGGCGTTCGGGCGAATCCGCATGTTCTCGTTGTTCAGGTAGCCTTGGAGGTACTCGTTGATGCCATTCCGAGTGGACTTGTTGCTCGTGATGACACCGAACGCCCCGGGTTCACCGTAGGCGATGTGGAGGGTGTCTGCGAGCATGTCGAGAATCGCGAGGTCGTGTTCGACCACGAGCATCGAACGGTTTTCCTCCTCTGCGAGTTCGCGGACGAGTCGCGCCGCGGTCATGCGCTGGCCGATGTCCAGATACGGCGTGATTTCGTCGAGGAAGTAGAAGTCGGCGTCCCGGGCGAGCGTCGCCGCGAGGGCCACGCGCTGGAGTTCGCCGCCGGAGATGGAGTCGATATCTTGGTCCATCACCGGGCGAATCGAGAGGCGGTCGACCAGTTGGTCGAGCACGCCGCGTTCGTCGGTTCGTTCGAGCAGTTCGCGGGTGTTGCCGTCGAACGTCTTCGGAATCTGGTCTACGTACTGGGGCTTGCGGGCCACCGTGAGGTCGCCGTCCTGCAGGGCTTCGAGGAAGTCCTGGAGTTCGGTCCCACGGTACTCGTCGATGACGGCGTCCCAGCCGGGGGCGTTGCCGTAGTCGCCGAGGTTCGGTTCGATTTCGCCGGAGAGAATCTTCACGGCGGTCGATTTACCGATACCGTTCGGTCCGAGGATGCCCGTGACGCGTCCCTCCTCCGGAACCGGCAGGCCGTACAGCGCGAATGCATTCTCGCCGTAGCGGTGGGTCGGCTCCTGATTGAGCTCCTGTGGGAGGTTGATGATTTCGATGGCGTCGAACGGACACTTGTTGACGCAGATGCCACAGGTCTCGCCGAGACAGATCTCTTCGGAGATGCGAATCTGGTCGGGTTTGCCCTGAACGGTGTCCTCACCGCGCTGTGTGATGCACTCTTTGCCCGTCCGGTTCGGTGGGCAGTAGTTCGCACATTCGTAGTTACAGCGGTCGGGCGAACACCGGTCTAAATCGACGACGGCGATGCTGTCTTCGGCCATGTTTAGAAGACGCTACCCTGCAGCAAGAGCGTCCAGGAAACGAACCAGAGCGAGAAGGTCATGAAGCCCACGTACAGGTAGTCCTTCGTCGAGAAGTCCTGTACGTCGATGCCGAGCAGGCGCAACAGCGGCAGCTGCACCAGTATCGCACCAACGAGGGCGAACACCGCCGTGGTGTCCTGGGGGCCCGTCGCTACCATCGCGGAGACGACCGCACCGGCGACCCCCGCGAGGGCCGAGATTGACGTGACCGTAACCCCGCGCATATGGGCCTTACGGCGGTCGAGCGTTTCGGTTGCCATACGGGTGTGTTGGGCTATGGAACGTAAAAAGCCGTTCGTTCGCGTGCCCTCAATCTTTATGCTTCCAGCGCCACAGTCATTTACAGTAATGGCTGAAACTAATGGGGAGGGACTCTCCGACCTTCCACCGAGCGCGAAACTGGTGTTCAAAGTGCTCGAGTACAACGGGCCGCTCACGCAGAAAGGAATCGTACAAGAGTCGATGCTCTCCGCGCGCACCGTTCGATACGCCCTCGAACGCCTCGAAGAGATTGGCGCGGTGAGCGAGGACGTCTACTTTGCAGACGCCCGACAGAACCTCTACGAGATTCCGGCTGAGCTGATGGCGGCAGACGGCGGCGCGGACCCTGCCGTCTGCGACGACTGAACATAACGAGGCACCCGGCTTTTTTCTCTCTCCCCGTTTTGAGCGACGGCTCAGTTCGTCACGTCCCAGTTGCTCGCGAACGACGATGCTGAACGTTGTGGTCGAAGCGACACGAACCGGGTGAAAACGCGTTCGGAAACCGACAGAATCGGCCTAGGACGAGATGACCGAAATCTGCTTGCCGTGGTCGATAGCACGCTCTAACTCTTCTGCAATCGCGCTGCCGCGGGAAACCTGAATGTCGCCACCCCGCGAGACGGTGGCGGTGAACAGGTACTCGCCGTCAGCCTGCACTTCGACGGTCTTACCGGCGCGGTCGGTGCCGATGGAGATGACGACGTGGCGTGAGGAAATCTCTGGTGTCACGACCTCACCCGACGATTTCGACCCCTTCACCGGTTTCGACTCTTTGCGTTCCTCGGGACGTTCGTCCAGGGTTCGCACGTCGATGCTCATGCCGAGGCGTTCTTCGACGTCCTGAATCCGGCCGCCGCCCTTGCCGATGACGTAGGAGATGTCCTTGTCCTCGACGTACACGACGGCGCTCGATTGGCTCTTGATTTCGACGTCCACGTGGCCGCGGGCGATGGAGCGAATCTCGCGTTCGATTTCCTTCTTCGCGAGTTTGTTCACGCCCTTGTCGCGGCTGCCGGTCGCGCCGACGGGGACGGTGACGACCTGCCGGTTGAAGGTGTAAATTTCGTACTCGGGCTGGCCGGTCTCGTAGTCGCGAATCATGATGACGGGACGGGCGAGGTCCTCTTCCATGAGGCCCTCGGGGACCTTGACCTCGGTCGTCACGTCGTAGATTTTGGCGATTTGTCCGGCCTCGATGTAGACGACGGTGTCTGCGACCTGCGGAATCAAGCCGAGTTCGACCCGTCCGATGAGGCGCTGGAGGGCGTCGATAGCGCGGGTCGCGTGGACGACGCCGACCATCCCGACACCGGCGAGGCGCATGTCTGCGAACACGGAGAAGTCGCTCGTCTTTCGCACCTCGTCGTAGATGGTGTAGTCAGGCCGGACCATCAGCAGGGAGTCTGCGGTCTTCTCCATCGACCCGGCGAGTTCCGTGTACTGGGTAATCTCGGGGCCGACCTGCAAGTCGCGGGGTTTCTCCATCGTCTTGACGGAGAATCCGGCGTCGTTCAGGAACTCGGCGACGGCCTGGCCGAAGGTGGACTTCCCGGCGCCGGGGGACCCGGAGATGAGCACGCCGCGCTGGCGTTCGAGGAGGCGCTCTTTGATGGTGTCTGCGCCCTCGTAGTCTGCCATCGAGGTCTTGACGATTGGCCGAACGGCCGTGATTTCGAGTGCGTCGGAAAACGGCGGCGAGGCGATGGCGATGCGGTAGTCGCGAAACTGCACGATGGTCATGCCGGGTTCGGAAAGTTCGACGAAGCCTTCCTCGTCGTCCTCGGCACCGTGTTCGATTTCGACGGCAATCTCGCGGAGTTCGCTCTCGGTGAGCACGTCTTCGCGAATCTTCTCGAAGGCCATCTCGCCGACGGAGCCGCGTTTCGCCATCGGACGGACGCCCACCTTGAGGTGGACGGACATCGTCTGGTCGTCGAAGAACTCCTCGATTTCGAGAGTGCCGACCTGCCGGATGGTCGGCTCCAGGTAGATGACGTCGAGGCCTTTCGCCTTCGCAACTTCGCTTTGGACGACGTCGCTCGTTACGAACGTGGCGTCGTGTTCCGAGGCGAGGTCGCGAATCAGCGCGTCGATTTCACCTTGTTTCGCTCGCCCGCGCTCGTTGGAACTCGGCCGGCGGCCGACGTACTCGACGGTAATCTCGCCGTCGTCGGCGAGTGCTGCGAGCTTCTGGAGTTCGCCGAGGCCTTCCCAGCCACTCTCGTGGCCGTCGTTGGCCCGCGACTCCAGCTCTGCAACGACTGCTTCCGGAACGTAAACGGTCGCGCCAGCGAATTCGCCGCTTTCGACTCGTTCGGACACGCGGTGGTCGATGACCACACTCGTATCCGGTACGACATTCATACCCCTTGTACGCCCGCGAGGCCTGATAAGACTGTTCAACAGTCACCCAGGTGAGGGGACTCTCCACTCCCGAAGCGTAAGGTGATTCGCCCCGAAGGCACGCCAATGACCGTCGCAGACCTCACCCGAGACCTCGTCTCGATTCCGAGCCACGAGGACGAAACGGCTGTCGGAGACATCATCGAAGAGTGGCTTCGCGAGAACACGGACGGCGACGTGACGCGCGACGATACGGGCAACGTCATCGCTCGCAAAGGCGACGGCGACCGGTCGCTCGCCCTCGTCGGCCATCACGACGTGGTCGCGCCAGACGACTCGCAGGTCGAAGCCGGCGAGTACGTCGTCGATACCCGCGACGGGCGCATCTACGGTCGGGGAGCCGCCGACATGAAAGGGGCCGTCGCCGCCGCCATGGTCGCCTTCCGCGACGCCGACCCCTCCTGTGAACTCATCTTTGCGTCGTTCGTCGGCGAAGAGGTCGGCGGAACCGGCGCACGCGCCGCCATCGACGACGGTTTCGCCCCCGATTTCGCCATCGTCGGGGAAGGCTCGACTGGCTACTCGGCGGTGGGCGTCACCGACGTGGCCGTCGCCCACAAGGGACGTCGCGGGAGTACGATTTCCGCCGAAGGCACGGCGGCCCACGCGAGCGAAGTCGAGTCAGGCGAGAACGCAATCTATCGCGCTTGCGACGCCGTGAACGTCGTCCGTGACCTCGACTTTCCGACCGCCGAGGTGCTTGGCCACGCCATGACCGGGAGCGTCGCGGTTACGGAAATTGAGGGCGGGAGTGGCTGGAACGTCATCCCCGCTTCGTGTACTGTGACGGTAGACGAGCGGACGGTTCCCGGCGGCTACGCCCCGCTCGAACGGGTCGAAACAATCGAGGGCGTGTCGTGGGCGGTCGACCAGGACCTCCCGCCGATGGCCTGCGACGACGCCGACTTCGCGGACCTCGTGCTCCGGGCGGCCGAGAACGCACAGGACGTCAGCCCAGAACAGGTCACGAAGCCCCACGCCACAGACGCCGGGTGGCTGGCGCAGGCCGGGACGACCTGCGTCATCTGCGGCGCGGCGGAGCAGGGCGAAGCCCACACGAAAGACGAGAGCGTTTCCATCGACACGCTCGCCGTCTGCGAGGCCATCTACCGCGAAGTCGCAGAGACGCTTTGAGCCAGCGACCGTGTGAGAGGATTGATACGTGTGCCGGTTCCTTGTGAATCTATGGCATCGGACACACCCGACGCATACGACACCCTTCTCTCGAAGTACGGTCGAATCTCGAACCTCGAATACGCGAGCCACCTGCTCTCGTGGGACCAGCAGGTCATGATGCCGCCAGGCGGCACCGGTGCGCGTTCTCGCCAACTCTCTGCGCTCTCTGCGACGAGCCACGAACTACTCACGGCGGACGAAATCGGCAACCTACTCTCCTCGCTCGACGGTAACGTCTCCGGCGAACAGGCCGCTGCCGTCCGCGAAATCCGCCGCCAGTACGAGCGGGCCACCCGCGTTCCGACGTCGCTCGTCGAAGAGATTTCGAGCGCCACCTCCGAGGCACTCCCCGTCTGGGAGAAGGCAAAGGACAGAGACGACTTCGGGTCGTTCGCGCCGACGCTCCAACGCATGGTCGAACTGAAACGTGAATACGCCGCCCACATCGACCCGGACGCAGACCCCTACGCCGTCCTCTTTGCCGACTACGAACCCTACATCGAACTCGACACCGCAGACCGCGTCCTCACCCGGCTCCGAGACAACCTCGTTCCCCTCATCGAAGACATCGCCGCGAGTGGGGTCGAAGCCCCCCGCCCCTTCCAGGGAACCTTCGACACGGGCGTCCAGAACGAACTCTGTCGCGACGCACTCTCGCTGTTGGGTTACGACTGGGAGCGCGGCCGCCTCGATTCCTCCAGTCACCCCTTCTCGACCGGGACGCAGTTCGACTCGCGCATCACGACGCGCTTCCAGGAACACGACCCAATCGACGCGCTCACCGCGACCATCCACGAGTTCGGCCACGCCCAGTACACCCTTGGTCTGCCACAGGATGCCTACGGGTCGCCCCTCGGTGAGGCGCGCGACCTGACCGTCCACGAGTCCCAGTCGCGTCTCTGGGAGAACCACATCGGTCGGTCGCGGGCCTTCTGGGAGCGATTCCTGCCGTCGTTCAAAGACCGCTTCCCGCAGGTCGGCGACGTGAGCACGGACGACGCCTACCGCGCGGTCAACCGGGTTTACGATGACAACTTCATCCGCGTCGAGGCGGACGAACTCACCTACCACATGCACATCGTCCTCCGGTTCGAAATTGAGCAGGCGCTCATCCATGGCGACATCGAGGTCTCCGAGGTTCCACAGGTCTGGAACGACAAGATGGAGGAGTACCTCGGCATTCGCCCCGAGACGGACGCACAGGGCTGTCTGCAGGACATCCACTGGAGTCATGGCAGCTTCGGGTACTTCCCGACGTACTCGCTTGGATCCGTCCTTTCGGCGCAGCTCTTTTCGAGGGTCGAAGACGCCATCCCGGATGTTTACGACCGGGCCCGGGAGGGGTCGTTCGATGCGCTCCACGAGTGGCTCAACACGAACGTCCATGACCACGGCAAACGCTACACGACGCCCGAACTGGTGAAGGAAGCGACTGGCGAGGCGTACACGGCGGACTACTTCATCGACTATACGACGAAAAAGTACAGCGACCTGTACGCCCTCGACTGAGTCGAAAAGTTATCTTCTTTCCATTTTACTGCCCATTTGATGACAAATAGTCAGCTTTTGTCCTGTCAATTGCTTAACTACGGGTGCCAGAAACACTAAGTACTGTCGTGGTATAGCATACCATGTATGGCCTCAGCACCGAACGATACCGTATTCGACGAGTTCCTGTCGCAACGTGGCCACGAAACTGCTTCCGTCGGTTGGCAGCAGAACTATAACAAACTCCAGTGCCCAGAGTGTATGGGGCTTCACGATACAGACGCGACAGAGTGTTCGGTCTGCGGATGGACCCCGCGAACGGTATAACGCCGCTCTCCACATTCGTCAATTTTTGCGGCCCGTTAAATAGAGGCAGAGTACGCCGGGGATAGAGATATAATACATAATTTCCACAACATTAGGTAGGAAATATGCCCGAATGCCAGAACTGCGGTTCCTTCGTCACCGACGCTTACGCTCGTGTGTTCACCCCGACTGGAATCGACGACCCCCGCGTCTGCCCCCGCTGTACCGACAAGATTCGAGAAGGTGCTGCCGTCCGCGATGCACGCTCGCCGCGCAGCTCCTGACCACCCCTGAACCCCGCAAATTTTAACCCTGAGGTTTATCCATGACCGACTCTACCAATTGGACAATGACTGACGCCGAACCCACGGTCACTCGATTGTTCGGAGGGCCGGGGAGCGGGAAGACGACGGCGCTTCTCGACGAAGTCGAAGACATCCTCAATCGCGACGGTGTCGAGATAAACGACGTCCTCGTCGTCTCTTACACCCGCGCTGCTGCCGCAGAAATCCGCGAACGCCTCGCAGAACGCCTCGACGTGAGCCCCCGCTCGTTGCAGGGGAACGTCTCGACCATGCACGCGAAAGCGTACGAACTGCTCGACCTCTCGCGCAAGGACGTGGTCGGCGAGAAGGACAAAAAGGAGTTCTGCGAAGAGTACGGCCTCGAATTCGAAGACGAATATTCGAGTTCGCGCCGCCGCACCGCCCGTTCGACCACCATCGGAAACAAGATTATCGCCACGAGCCAGTGGCTCCAGCGCACCCGCCGGGACGTGGCCGACTGGTACGACGTGCCCTTCCAGTGGAACGTAGAGAAGGTTCGCCTGCCACCGGAAATCGACCCGAACGCACAGGAGGGCAACAAGTACACGCCGACGTGGCCCTCCGACGACAAGCGCATCGACATCCCGGAGGCCATCCGGGCGTGGCAGTCCTACAAGGGCAAAAACGACAAGGTCGGCTTCGCCGACATGCTCGAACGCGTCCACCAGCGCTCGCTCCTGCCGAGCGTCGATTACCTCGTCATCGACGAGTTCCAGGACATCACCACGCTCCAGTACGCCGTGTACGAGGAGTGGAAAAAGCACATGAAACACGTCCTCATCGCCGGTGACGACGACCAGGTCGTCTATGCGTGGCAGGGTGCGGACCCGAAACTCCTGCTCAACGAAGGTGGCGAGGACGTGATTCTTCCGAACTCCTACCGCCTTCCGTCGAAGATTCTGAACGTCGTCCAACACGAGATTCGACACATCGAGGAGCGCCAGGAGAAGAAGCTCAAGCCCCGCAAGGAGGGCGGCATCGTCGAAGCGATGCATTCGCCGTCGATGCTGGACCTCGTGCGCGAACTCCGTCGGACGGTGGCCGACGAGGAGGGAACCATCATGGTGCTGTTTCGCGCCCGCTACCAGATGTTCCAGTTCATGGACGAGTTCATCGGCGAGGGCATCCCGTTCCGCGTGCTCACCGACCAGCGGATGTGGACCGACCGCCTCTACCAGTACGTCACCGCGGTCGAAGCCATCGCCGAGGGCGAGAACGTAGACGGACTGCAGGCACGCCGTCTCGCGAACATGCTCGCGGACTCCGCGTTCGGGACCAACGACCGCGAAGCGCTGTTCGAGGCCATCGAGGAAGCAAAAGAAGAACACGAGGAAGACGACCTCACGAACCTCGAATTCGACCCCGACTTCATCCGTCAGTTCGCGCCGTTCGTCCCGGCCCCCGAATCGGCCGCGGACATGCTTCGGAAGGTTACCTCCTTCCAGAAACGCTCGCTCAAAGCCTACTTCAGCGGCGAGTACCAGCACCTGGACCGCGACAAAGTCCGCATCGGCACCATCCACTCGGCGAAGGGTCGTGAAGCAGACCACGTGTTCGTCGCCACCGACCTCACCGAAAAGGTGGTCGAACAGATGGCGGCGCTCATCGAACAGGACCCCTCGCTTTCGCCCGACGTGGAGTTCACGAAGCGCACGAGTCCGATTCCGATGATGACCGACAACGAACGTCGCGTCTTCTACGTCGGGATGAGTCGTGCCCGCGAACGCCTCGTGATGATGGAGAATCTCGTGGACGGCGCGCCGACGCTCCCCATCGACGTGTTGTTACACAACCGTCCGGTGGACAAACCGCTCGACGAACTGCTCGCAGAAGCCGTCGAACCCATCTCCGCCGACTGACTACTCCTCTTCGTCTTTCTCTTTTATCACCACGCCGGCCACCTTCTTTGCGGCCATGCCCGGCAGGTCTCCGGGGGTGGTGATGTACTCCTCTATCGCAATCATCAGCACGGCGAGGCCGATGAAGCCAGCGCCGATGAGCGTCTCGCCCCGCGAAAGCATGTCAAGGCCGAGCAGGCCCACAGGGATGGCGAACGCGAGCGCGATGGCCAACTGGATGGTACCGATGATGCCCTTTCCCATTAATCGAGAGTCCGCGTCCGCGAGCAAAAACACCACGGCTTTCGAGGCGGGGGATTCTTTTCTGCGCCCTGCTTACCTCTCGGCATGTTCACCGGAATCGTCGAAACCACGGGCGACGTGCTCGCGGTCACCGACACCGAGGGTGGCCGGCGGCTGAAACTCGGCGTCCCCTTCACCGACCTCACCCACGGGCAGTCCATCAGCGTAAACGGCGCGTGTCTCACCGTCGAGGAACACGGCGACGGGTGGTTCTCCGTCTTCTTGCTGCAGGAGACCATCTCGCGCACCGCCTTCGACGCGGTCGAGGAAGGCGACATGGTCAACGTAGAACGCGCGATGCCCGCGGACGGTCGGTTCGACGGCCACATCGTGCAGGGACACGTCGATGGCACGGCAGAAATTCGCCGCATCGAGCAACTCGGCGAGGACTGGGAGTTCGAAATCGAACTACCCGCAGAATCGGCGAAATACGTCGTCGAGAAGGGGTCGATTACCGTCGATGGCATCTCGCTCACGGTCGCAGCCCGACAGGAAGACGCCTTTACCGTGGCCATCATCCCGACGACCTACGACCTGACGAACCTCTCTGAAAAGGAAGTTGGCGACCGCGTCCACCTCGAAGTGGACGTCATCGCGAAGTACGTAGAACAGCTGCTTTAGGCGTCGTACTCCGTTTTCGCGACTTCGAATTCGCTCGCGTCCTTGCCGTGGTGAAGTTCCTTGTAGGTGCGGCTGTAGCGGCGAATCTTCCGCAGCAGGATGTAGCCGAAGATGCCGTCGAAGACGATGACGAACCCGAGGAAGACGGTGAACGGCGAAATTCCCGGAACCAGCGCGACGACGATGTCTGGGACGGTGGAGACGAGCGTATTGTAGGTGCCGTGGATGACGGCGGCGATGAGCAGGCCCTTCACGACGATGGGACCGCGATTCTCGGGGTTGAACTTCGCGAGGCCGAGGTAGTAGCCGGCGAACGCAGAATAGATGACGTGGCCCGGCCCGGCGAGGGCGCGAACCGCCGTGATGCCGGAGCCAGCGCCGACGATGTTGCCGCTGCCGAGCATCACCGCATTCAGGTTCTGGGTGATGTAGAGGGCGTTCTCGATGGTCGCGAAGCCGAGACCTGCGACGGCCCCGTACACCGCGCCGTCGATGACCGCGTCGAATCTGTCAGAGCGGTAGGCGTAGAGCCTGATGGCGAGCCACTTTACGACCTCCTCGACCGGCCCGACGACGAGATAGAACATGAGAATGAGGCCGATGAGCGGGGCGGTTCCGAACCCGGAGCCGATTGCCTGGACGCTCGACCCGACGACGGTGTTCAGGATGCCGGCGAATCCGGCGAACAGCACGCCGAGGATGAACGTGGCGACCAGAAGTTCGAGCGGTTCGCCGGAGGTGGCGTCTTCGCGGTGGACGTACCACGCGAGGCCGAGCGCCGGGAGCGCGGAGAGCACGACCAGCGCGGTCACGGTCGGGTCGGTTACCGCGCCGAAGCCGCCGAGGGCGAACTGCGAGACGAAAATGAGGACGGCGGCGAGGATGACGACGGCCCTGAGCGTGAGGTTGAGCCACCGATGCAGTCGGACAGAGATTCGGTCGAGGCGAGAGCGTGCCTCCCACGTTGCCACGTCGTAGAGGTCGTGTGACCCGTCTGCGCGCGCCTGCACTGGGTCTCGTCTTCGCGTCATGTCACTTCGTAAGGCAGCCCCGACCCTAATTGTTCTGCCGTCCTAGCACTGATTCAGCTACCTAATACAGTATCAGGAGTAGTTTTATCAAGGGTTTCGCGCCCACTGGTAGGTCATGACACGGTACAGCACGAGTCGTGGCTTACTCTACACCGCACCGCCGACAACCGACCGACGGTCGAACAGCGAGGACGAAGCAACCGCAGCCCAAGACTCAGCCGCCCCGTCCGCGGCACCCGCAGACGACTGAGGACAGACCGCGCTATTTTCAATCCCGCCGTCCCAACCGACGCCCATGCACTTCGACCAGCGAACGCAGAAGGCGCTTCGTGACGCTGGCCTCTCGCTCGACGAACTGAAAGCCGTCTCGCGAGCGGTCGTCGAGGCGACGCAGGCGGACGCCGACCGCCTTCATGCCTTCTTCGAGGACCACGACACCGTCTACTCCGACATGGACCTCGCCCACAGCAAAGCCGAGTTTCCCGAACACACCGTCTCGTACTGCGACCTGTTCACCCATGGGGCGGACATCCGCGGCTACCTCCGGTTCGACTCGTGGGGCGTCCCAATCGAAGGCGGGCGGGTCCTCGGCGACGACGTGGTCGAACTGAACCTCGGCGCGACCGTCCACGACCGCGTCCGCTTCGCTGCGAGCAGAGACGCGCTATGAACGTCCGCGTCCGGGGCATCTACACGACGGCGGTCACGCACCTGCTTCACGATGCCGGCCACGACGTCGTGCTCGCCTCAGAACCAATCCGTAACCGCTTCGACGAGGCGTTCGAAGACGCGGAGTACGACGCCACCGTCGAAACCACGGCAGACCGGCAGGGCGTCGGCGTCGTCGGAACCGACGAGGCAGTCGGCGAACTCCACGACCTGCTCGCCGTGGGTATCGACACGTTCTCGTGGGCCGACCCGGCCCCGCGCGGCGCGGTCTGCAACGTCGTCGTGACGGAAACGCTCGGCAGCGGTGCGGTCGTCGACCTTGGAGCGGCCGAAGGGTTTCTCCCCTACTCGAAGGTTGACGACCGGGTTTCAGAAAACGACGCCCTTCGGGTGCAGGTTCGCGACCCCGCCGCACCGTGGAGCGGCGACCGACCCGTCGTAGACACACGAATCCGCGTGATGGGCGGTCTCGCGACGCTCGTCCGCGGTCCCGAACCCTCCGGCACCCGGCCGATGGCCCTCGGCGACCTCCTTCCGACCGACCCGCCCGAGGGCTGGTACGTGAGTTGGGGTCGGGACGCAGACGACGCCAGTCTCGACGCGCTCGACGACGCGCTTTCGGCGGCAGTCGCGCAGGCTGACGCCATCGAAGGGTCACTCGCCGACGCCCCCGACCCGACCGACGAGGCACCCCTCGCGCTCCACGACGGCGAGGCGACGCGCTGGGTCTGGTTTGGTCGCGACTCACGATTCGCCCTCGACGACCACCGCCGGGCGGTCACCACGACGATGCCCGGCCACCACCGCATCAAGGCCGCAGACCGCCGGGCCAGCGCCGCGGTCGATTTCGTCGAGGATATCTGCGACCCACAGGGCGAGTTCCCCTTCGCCGCGGTCACCCGGCAGTTTGGACCGATGGCCGGCGACACTGTCGCCATCGGCCACGGGAAACCAGACGGGCGACTCATCACCCTCGGGTCGGGCGAAGTGACCGACCGCGAAGTCGATAACCAGCGCATCACGGTCACCCGCAAGATGTCGCCCGGCGGTAACTACGACGCACTCGAGGTTCCCCGCCGCGCCGGCGACGTGGCGGTGACGAAGTTCACCGAGGGCAAGTGGTGGTATCCGACGGTGTACCGCAGTCAGGACGGCGACCGACGGGGGACGTACGTCAACGTCTGCACGCCAGTCGAAATCTTCCCCGACACCGTCCGCTACGTGGACCTCCACGTCGACGTCATCAAGCACGCAGACGGCACGGTCGAGCGCGTCGACGACGACGAACTGGACGCTGCAGTAGCCCTCGGGAACATCTCTCCAGAACTCGCAGAAAAGGCTCGCCGCGTGGCGAGCGCGCTCGAAAAGGCGCTTTAATCTTCGTTTCGCTCGCGATGCAGATACCGCCACGCCCCGAGGCCGACACCAGCGACCGCCGCAGGCACGCCGAAGCCGGGCCCAGTCGTCTCCGTCGTGGTCGGTTCGGGCGTGCTCGTGGCCGTCGTCGTCGGTGCTGCCGTCGTGGTCTGCGTGCTCGTCGTTTGCGTCGGTGCGGTAGTCGCCGTCCGCGTCGGCGTCCCCGTAAGCGACGGCGGGTTCTCCTGTTCGCCCGCCCGGTCGGGGAACGTGTACAGGGCCGCTCCGCTGGCACCGTTACTGACGGCGGGGTTCTCGTGGCTCGTGGCGACGAAGAACTCTCCGGGAACCGCGAGTTGGGCGGTCCAGAAACTCGTCTGCGTCGGTTCGCGCCACCACGCCAGTTCCTCGGGATTCGCCGGGTCCGAGATGTCGTGAATCTTCACGCCGCCCTGATACCACGAGGAGTAGAGGCGGTCGCCCACGATGTCGAAGTTGTGGGACGTCGTCCACGTCCCCTGGAACGAGGCGTCGTCGACTTCGGGCGGTTCGAGCATCGCGAGGGGCTCTGGGTTCGCCATATCCGAGATGTCGAACAGTTCGATGCCGCTCGGACCACCGGAGTCGTCGCTCGTGTCCACGTCCCAGGACTCGCCGCCGACGCCCATCACCGTCGCGTCGTCGTTGACGGTGACGTAGTGGTCGTTACCCGGGGGCTCGAAAATCATCTGGTTGAGCTGGTCGTTCGTGAGCTGCGACAGTTCTTCGGGGTCGGGGGACCGGACGCTTCCGAGTGACTCCGGGTTCGCCGGGTCGCTCACGTCGACCATCCACGTGCCGGCATCCCAGAATACGAGATAGGCGATGCTGTCCTGAACGTAGAGGTCGTGGAGCGTCCACACGCCGACGCCGACGTCTGCCCAGCCTTCTTCCGCGTCCACGACGGACCAGCGACCCACTTCCTCCGGCTCGCCGCTGATGTCGAAGACGACGAGTTCGTTTCGCCGATTCTCCACGTCCTGGGCGTGCTCGTTGTCGCCGAAGTAGGCGTACTCACCTTCGACGAAGACGTTGTGATGGAAGAAGTCGGTCTCGTGGACGGCGCGGCGGGAGGGATTCGCCGGGTCCGACACGTCGTAGAGGATGAACGCGTTGATGTTTTCCTCGGCGGTCGGGTTCGCCGGGCCGGCGACGAGCAGCGTGTCGCCGTCTACTTTCACGTCGTAGATGTTTCGGAGGGGGCCGCCGTCCACGTCGCCGAGCAGTCCGCGCTTTTCTGTGAGCACGGCCGGATTGGCGGGGTCGCTCACGTCTACGGTGGCGAACCCGTCGGTCAGGGCGAGGAAGGCGGTTTCGCCGTCGGCACTGACGACGACTTCTTTCGCTCGAGCGAGGTCAAGCGTCCCCAGCGGGGTGTACGATTCGTCCGCCGCTTGGGCGGAAACCGAGCGGCCGAATGCGGGGAGGGCGGCGCCTGCGGCTGCGGCTTTGAGGACCTGTCTGCGGCGCATGTCTCACCTAAACACGTTGTACGTATGATGTTTTTGGTCAGGTACGTGGACGGCTCAGTTGCTGCTGTTTCTCGTCGGTAACTGCGGGATGAGCCACGAGAGGAAGGCGTCCTCGCTCCGGGTTTGCATCCAGATGCGGCCCGGGCCGGTGAAGGTGACGACGAGGCCTTCGCCGCTCAGAAGGGTGGACTTGAGACCGCCGACTTTGTTGACCGTGAACTCTGTCGTCTCCTCGAAGGCGACGACGTGTCCCGTATCGACGATGTACTTCTCGCCGGGTTCGAGGTCGACTTCCTGAATCGCGCCGTAACTCGACAGGAACGTCTCGCCGGTCCCCGTGAGTTTGAGCAAGAACAGTCCTTCGCCGCCGAAGAACGTCCGGCCGCCGCCGAATTTGGTGTCGATTTCGATGCTCGGGTCGGCCGCGAGGAACGACCCCGACTGGACGTAGAGCGTCTCGTCTTCGATGTCGTGGTTCACCACGTCACCCGGCAGTGGCGGAGCGAGCGTGACGTGGCCGTCCGTGGTCGCGGTGAACGTGTTCATGAAGAAACTCTCGCCGCCGAGCACGGACCGTTTGAGCGACCCGAGCAGGCCGCCGTTTGCTGCGGTCTTGATTTCGACGCCGTCTGTGTAGCTGACCATCGAACCCGCTTCGGTGACGATTGCCTCTCCTGCATCTAAGTGGATGGTTACGAAGGCGAACGACGGGCGGTGGCCGATTTCGTGATGCATCTCACCGTAGACATTGGCCGGCAACTGTTAAGGAGATTTGCCCGGTCGGTCAGTCCCGCCTGACGTACGTCACCGGACACGGCGCGGCGAACAGCACTTCCTGGGCGGTCGAACCGAACACGGCCTTGCCAGTCGGCGATCGCTTTCGCCCGCCGATGACGACTCGGTCTGCATCGACCCCCTCCGCGAGGTCGACGATGGCGTCGCCGTGGTTTCCGACCGATCCCTCGATTTCGTACTCGACGCCCGCCTCGTCGAAGTGGTCTGTGAGCTCTCGAATCGTCGTGTGCCGTCGCGCAACTTCGCCCGGTTCGGCGCGGTTTTCCACAGAAAAGTCGAGCCGTTCGAGAACCGAGTCGAACTCCTCTTCGGTGAATACATGCCCGAGGACGACGGTTGCACCGGTCGGCTTTGCGACATCGATTACGGTCTCTGCGAGTCGGCCCACACTGTTCGCATCGCGGGGGCCAACCGCGAGCAACATGGTATCCAGTGCCATACAAACGGGTTCTCACGTCACCGGTTAAATCTAGGGCCACAGATGAGCGAGTGTTTTTTCGCGGACGAAGCATTTTCTCCCCACTCAGTAGCCACTCCTTTCGCACGACACGTCGGCGACCCTCCTCCAACTGCCGCCCGGCCAGTTTCCAACCGCCTTCGCAGTTAGCAGCCCACTTCCCGTCTCGGCGCGGCTGTTGAAACTCTGTAACAATAGTGAATCACAGAGACGTGACAGGTATGGCACTCGTCACACACACGGCGTATGTAAACGGTGTCACCATTCGCCTGTCTACAGACGGCGACCGTGACGCCATCTGCGCACTCGTAGAAGAAAGTCTCTCCGCGCCTGCAACGCCCGACTGGTTCGACTGGAAGTATCTCGACAATCCCTTCGCCGACGACTTCTCACTGCTCGTCGCCGAGGTCGATGGAACGGTCATCGGAATGCAGGGCTACCTGTCGTTCCCGCTCGCCCACGGCATCGAATCGCTCGCTGGGGCGATGCTTGTCGATGCTATCATCCATCCGGACTACCGGGGGACGGGCATCTACTCGAAACTCGCGAAGGAGACAATTTCACACGGCGAGGCGACGCACGACGTGCTCTTTTCGTTCCTCAACGACGCGGCCGCCCCCATCTTCGACCACTGGGGCTGGATCCGGGTCGCACCCACGAAAACGCACTCCCGAATCCAGGACCCGGGCGCGTTCGTCCGACCGCTCGGACCAATCGCCACGGTCACGACGGCGCTCGCTCGATTCCTCCGCCGCCGCCGCGACCGGCGCGTCACCCTTGGTGAAAAACTCGCCATCGAACAGGCCGATGGTGTGTTCATCGACGACCTCGTGGTGCTCTCGCGCCGAGTGACACCGTCACGTCTCCACCTCCGACGCGACGAACGCTTCCTCGCGTGGCGGTTTGGCAACCCACAGGACGAGTGGACCACCTACACGGCAACCCGCTACGGCGTGCCGCTCGCCTCCGTCGTCACGCGAATCAAGATGGTCGGCGACAAGCGTGTCGTCACCCTCGCAGAGGTGGCACCACTCGAAGGCGACGCGGACCGGACTATCGGCCTCCGACGTATCCTTCTCCACCTCTGCGAGGAGCACGCTGACGCGACCCTCCTTCAGGTTCCAGACGGCTTGCTGCCCGAGGCAGTTCTCGCCGAATTTGGCTTCAAACGCGACGAGAGCCGACTCCGCAGACTGGTGGTCGGCGGACCCGAGTACACCCTCTACGTGCACTCGACAAAACCGCTGCCGGTGAACGTGTTCGAGCCGGCAAATTGGCTGCTTCCTTCGGCCGCGCAAACCACGTCCTAACCGACAGCGTTTCACGGCCAGCGTCCATACGCAGGCGTAGATGAGCAAGGACTACATCGAGGTTAGGGGGGCCAAAGAGCACAATCTGAAAGACCTCGACGTTCGCGTCCCGCGCGAGACGTTCACCGTCGTTACGGGACTTTCGGGGTCGGGGAAATCGTCGCTCGCCTTCGACACGATTTACGCAGAAGGCCAGCGCCGCTACATCGAGAGTCTGAGTGCCTACGCCCGCAACTTCCTCGGACAGATGGACAAACCACAGGTCGAGAGCGTCGAAGGGCTCTCGCCAGCCATCTCTATCGACCAGAAAAACGGGGCGAACAACCCGCGGTCGACCGTCGGGACGGTGACCGAACTCCACGACTACCTGCGCCTGCTGTACGCCCGCGTCGGCATTCCACACTGTCCCGAGTGTGGCCGCGAGGTGGGCGAACAGAGCGCCCAGAACATGGTGCGTCGCATCCTCGAACTGCCCGACGGCACGAAGGCGAAAATCGCCGCACCCGTCGTGCGCGACCAGAAAGGTGCGTTCGTAGACCTCTTTTCTGATCTCGTGAGTGACGGCTACTCGCGCGTCGAAGTCGACGGCGAGGAGTACGACCTCACCGTGGAGAAACCGACGCTTGACGAGAACTTCCGACACACCATCGACGTCGTCGTCGACCGCGTGAAAATCGCGGAGAAAGCCCGTTCTCGCATCACCGACAGCGTTGAAACCGCACTCCGCGAGACCGACGGCATCGTCAAGGTCGTCCTGCCAAACCCGCCGAACGGCGTCAAACTCGGCTCCGAGACGCGCTCGACCGGGTCGCTCGGCGCGAACGCTGAGAAAGATGGCCGACTCGTCGTCGAGTTCTCAGAGGACCTCGCGTGCACCCACTGTGGTATCGACCTGAGTGAAGTGGAGACGCGCAGTTTCTCGTTCAACAGCCCGTACGGGGCGTGTCCAGAGTGTTCCGGCCTCGGCGAGACGAAGGAAATCGACGAAGACCTCGTCATTCAGGACCCGAGCCAGCCGCTCAAGCACGTCTTCGAACCGTGGAGCTACAACCGGACCTACTACCGCCGCCAGCTCGACTCGATGGCCGAGCACTACGACGTCTCGCTCACCACACCGTTCGAAGAGCTGGACACCGAGGTACAGGAGGGCTTTCTCTACGGGACGCGCGAAGAGGTGCTGTTCGAGTGGCAGACGAAAAACGGCGTCCGCCGGAAGAAACAGCCGTTCGAGGGCGTCATCCCGAACCTCGAACGACGCCACGTCGAAACCGACAGCAAGCGCGCCCGCGAGCACATCGAGAAGTTCATGTCGGTCACGACGTGCCCGGCGTGTAACGGGTCGCGCCTGAAGCCCGAATCTCGCGCTGTCCTCGTGGATGGTACGTCCCTTCCAGAGGTGAACCGCATGAGCATCGGCGACGCGCTCACCTACTTCGAGGGACTCGAAGAGAACCTTACCGACCGCGAGCGAACCATCGCGACGGAGATTCTCAAGGAGATTCGCGCCCGCCTCGGCTTCATGTGCGAAGTTGGTCTCGAATACCTCACGCTCGACCGGGAGGCCGCAACCCTGTCGGGCGGCGAGAGCCAGCGGATTCGCCTCGCCACACAGATCGGGTCCGGACTGGTCGGCGTCCTCTACGTGCTCGACGAACCGTCCATCGGCCTCCATCAGCGCGACAACGACCGCCTGCTCAACACGCTCTGTGAACTCAGAGATATCGGCAACACGTTGCTCGTCGTCGAACACGACGAGGAGACGATGCGCCGGGCGGACAACATCATCGACATGGGGCCTGGCCCCGGCAAACGCGGCGGCGAAGTCGTCTTTCAGGGCTCGTACGACGAGATACTCGAGGCCGACACCATCACCGCCGAGTACCTCTCCGGGCGCAAAGCCATCCGCGTGCCGACGGACCGACGAGAATCCGACGGCAAACTCACCATCAAGGGCGCCCGCCAGCACAACTTACAGAGCCTCGACGTTGACATCCCGCTCGGCTGTTTCACCGCAGTTACGGGTGTCTCCGGGTCGGGGAAATCGACACTCATGCACGAGATTCTCTACAAGAGTCTCGCGCGGACGATGAACAACAACACGAGCGTCGACCCCGGCGAACACGACGCCATCGAGGGTCTCGACCAGATCGAGACGGTGCGCCTCATCGACCAGAGTCCAATCGGCCGCACGCCGCGGTCGAACCCGGCGACGTACACGGGCGTCTTCGACTACATCCGCGAGCTGTTCGCGAAGACGAAACTCGCCCGTCAGCGTGGTTACGAGAAGGGGCGCTTCTCGTTCAACGTGAAGGGCGGGCGCTGTGAGGAGTGTGGCGGGCAGGGAACCGTCAAAATCGAGATGAACTTCCTCTCTGACGTGTACGTCCCGTGTGAGGAGTGTGGCGGCGACCGCTACAACAATGAGACGCTTGACGTGACGTACAAAGGCAAGAACATCGCGGACGTTCTCGATATGAGCATCGAGGAAGCCCTCGCGTTCTTCGAAGCAGACACACGCATCAAGCGCCGCCTGCAGTTGCTCTCCGACGTCGGCCTCGACTATATGCGCCTCGGCCAACCGTCTACGACGCTCTCTGGTGGTGAAGCCCAGCGCGTGAAACTCGCAGAAGAACTCGGTAAGAAACAGACTGGTGAGACGCTCTACCTGCTCGACGAGCCAACGACAGGTCTGCACTCGGAGGACGAGCGCAAGCTCATCGACGTGCTCCAGCGGCTCGTGGACAACGGCAACACCGTGGTCGTCGTCGAACACGAACTCGACCTCGTGAAGAACGCAGACCACATCATCGACCTCGGACCGGAGGGTGGTGAGAACGGCGGCCAAATCGTCGCAGCGGGTACGCCCGAGGAAGTCGCCCGCGACGACGACTCCTATACCGGCCTTTATCTGCGCGACCTGCTCCCGGAAATCGACCTCGACGGGCCGCGTGCGGACCGTGTGGCTCCGGCGATAACGACCGACGACTAACGACGCACTACCTCTTTCCGTCGGGCGAGCGTATCTCTCGGTATGACCTCAATTTACGCACCGCTTCGCGAGGTGCTCGTGGTCGCGACCGGCCGGGGTGGGGACTGGCAGGCAACCGAGCGACTCGACGGTCATTCGCTCGAATGCGTGGCCGTCTCGCCGGCCGAACCGAAGCGCATCTTCGTCGGAACGTTCGAGTCCGGCCTCCAGCGGAGTCTCGACGCTGGCGACACCTGGGAATCGGTCGGTGAGGATGTCATCGAGGGAGCCGTGATGTCAGCACGCGTGAGTCCGCACGACCCGGATACCGTCTACGTCGGCACGGAACCGAGCGCGGTCTATCGCTCCACTGATGGCGGCGACTCGTGGACCGCGCTCTCGCCGCTCACCGACCTGCCTTCGGCGGACGAGTGGTACTTCCCGCCGCGGCCGCACACCCATCACGTTCGGTGGATCGAGGTGGACCCCGAAGACCCCGACCGTCTCTACGTCGGCATCGAGGCCGGAGCCTTCGTCTACTCCGAGGACGGCGGCGAATCGTGGCACGAACGACCCTCCGGGTCGCGGTTCGACAATCACTCGCTGGCCGTCCACCCGGACGCGCCGGGCCAGGTCTACGCGGCGGCTGGCGACGGCTACGCGGAGTCGCGTGACGGCGGGCGGTCGTGGTCGCACCCCCAGGAGGGGTTGAATCACCGCTACTGCTGGAGCGTCGCACCAGACCCGGGCGACCCGGACACGGTGGTTCTCTCCGCTGCAAGCGGAGCGTACGCGGCGCACAACCCTTCGTCGGCCGAGTCCTACGTCTATCGACGCGAGACTGGCGGCCCGTGGGAGCGGTGTGGTGGCGACCTCGACGAAGGTGACGGGTTAGTTCGGGCGGAGCTAGCGACGGTCGGCGAACCGGGCGTCGTCTACGCCTTCTCGAACCACGGTATCGCTCGCTCTGGGGACATGGGTCGGTCGTGGACGACACTCTCGATACCGTGGAAAGACCGCTACGAGCGGATGACGCCACGCGGCTTTGCGGTCGTCGAATAAGGGCAAACAGCCGGCGTATCGGCTCCACGAAGTCGGATGCCGGACAGCCGCGGCGACTCCGTGGCGGTTCTCAGTGCATGGGCCGTGCTGGCCGCGGCTTCACTGATAAATCCTCGCACGCGGCGGCCACAGGCCGGGAAGTATATACTGACGGATAGAATAGGCGAAGCCAATGTACGATTTCGTCGTCGTCGGTGCGGGACCGGCCGGGTCGCGATTCGCCCGGCGAACCGCCGAGGACGGACACGACGTGCTCGTGCTCGAACGCGGGACAGTGGGCAAACCGCTCGCCTGCTCGGGGCACGTCAGCACCGACCTCTGGGAATTCACTCCCGAAGGGACGAAAGAAAAGCTCCTCCAGAACGAAATCTCCGGTGCGCGTTTTCACACTGACGGCCCGGGGAGCGACTCGCACCTCTTCTACAAACGCGACGTTATCTCGAACGTCATCGACCGCGTAGGACTCGACGAAGTGCTCGCCGACGCGGCCGTCGCAGCGGGGGTGGACCTGCGCGAAGACCACAGCGTTACCGAGGTTACGGAGCGTCGCGACCGCGTCGAGGTCGTTGCGCAAACGCCAGACGGCATGGAGACGTTTGCGGGGAAGATTGTGGTCGGGTGTGACGGCCCCGTCTCGCGGGTGCGCCGCGAGTGTGGCCTCCCCGAACCACAGGAGAAACTTCAGGGCGTTCTCGCCTTTTCCGAGGAGGACGACCCCGGCGAATACGTGGACGTCCACCTGACTGCGCCGACGTTCTTCGCGTGGCGAATCCCACGTGGCGAGGCGGGTGTCGAATACGGCCTCGCCGCGCCGCCCGGCTCTTCACCGACCGCCCGCGAACTGTTCGACGAGTTCGTCTCCGGCTACGACGTGGAAACCTCCCACTTCTGTGCGGGCATGATTCCGATTGGCCCGCCAAAACGCGTGACGGGCTGTCGAAGTCTGTTGATTGGCGACGCCGCCGCGCAGACCAAACCGTTCACCGGCGGCGGCATCGTCTACGGCATGACCGCTGCAGACCACGCCGCTGAAACCGTGAATCCGGACGACCCGGGAACGCTCGGCGATTACGAGCGGGCGTGGCGCGAGGACCTCCGGACGGAGATTCGACTCGGTGCGTGGATTCGCAAGGCGTACTCGCTGCCGAAACCCGTTCAGACGACCGGACTCACCACGCTCGCAGGCGAAATTGGCGTCCACATGGACAAGCCGACGACCCTCGCCTCGCGCGAGCAGTTGAAGGCGTTGCTGTCGCGAAAATAGCTGTTTTCAGTTCGGATACGTCGGCAGTCGCCCGGATTGCTGGCTCCCCTCGACGAAGGGGAGCGGTTCAATGCTGCCGGTTGTGTTGCCGACAGTCACGTCGGTTGCGTCCAGTCCGTATTCGACGTAGGCGAGCGCGATTGGCTCGTCGCGCGAGGGACTCTGGACGGCGCGCGTCACCTCACCCACCTCGTCGCCGTTTGCGGTGACGGTTGCGCCTGCTTCGGGAACTTCTTCGCAGACGAGTCCCACGAGTCGTCGGCTTGGCTGGCCACGATTCTCGACTCTGGAGACGACTTCCTGGCCGACGAAACAGCCCTTGTCGAAGTTCAGTGCGTTGCGAATGCCGGCGACGTTCGGAATCCGCCCTTCGAGTTCGGTCTCGAACAGTGGCGTTCCGGCTTCGAGGGTGAGTGAGTCCCACGTGTCGTAGCCGAAGGGGGTCGCCGCCATGCCGAAGTAGAGCAGAGCGTCGAGGACTTCCTCAGCCTTGTCCGCCGCACAGACGACTTCGTAGCCTTCCTCGCCAGTTAGCGCGTCGGTCGCGATGACGGTGACGCCAGCGTCGCCCATCGACCCGCGGTCGAATGAGAGCGCTCCCTCGGGTGCGCCCGGGCCGGTGAGGACACTGGCTACTTTTTCCGTGGCCTTCGGCCCGTGGACGCCGAACACGGCGAAGTCGTCGGTGGCGACGGTGATATCCACGTCCTGAATGAAGGTCTTCCCGCGCCAGTCTTCGGCAAGCGGAGCGGCCTCGTCCGGCGGCGTGAACAGCAACAGGCGCTCGCCAGCGTTGTAGACGTACATGTCCAGTTCGACGCGACCCTGTGGGTCGAGCAGAAGGGCGTAAACCCCCTGACCGTCCTCGGTCGGGACGGTGTTCGAAATTGCGTTGTCGACGAACTCGACGCGGTCTGCGCCTTCGACGAGGACGACCCCGTAGCCCATCTCGATGACGCCGACGACGTTTCGGACGGCTTTGTGAGCCTGGGCGGGCCGTCCATAGTTGCCGACGACGCGACGGCCGCCGCGCTCTGTGAACGTTGCGCCGTGGTCTTCGTGGAACCCCTCGAGGACGGTCATGGCTGGTGGTATTTCCTGCCCGGGAATAAACTTCGCCCTCTACGGCGAGAATTTCTCGATGATTCTGTCGATGAGCGACGGTTTCAGCTCGGCTTCGCCCGGTTCAGGGACGACCTTATCGTCCGGCAGGATGACGGTTCGCGCCCCCTCGTCGGTCACCTCGATGAGGCCTGCTTCTTTCAGGTTGGCGAGCGCGTCTTCGAGTTCGTCGATGGAGATGTCCGCGTGTGCTCTGAGCTCGAAGACGGTCATGCCCTCTCCCTTTCGGTCGACCAAGGCGTCGAGCACCGCAACCTCTGTCGCGTCGCGGTTCCGATACTCACGCTTTGCCCTCATACCCCACTGTATGTCGGGATGCATCTTACCCTTGTCCCCTCTCGTGGCCCGTCCGTGGTGGTGGCCGTCTGCCAGTTTTCTCGCCGGACAGTCCGGGAAACAGTACTCTTATACTCGCACGTGGGGATGCATTTGCCAATGAGTCTCAAGTGTTCGCTTCTCGGTCACCGCTACGGCGAACTGGAGGTAGAGCGGGAGCGAGAGGAACGAGGGAGTGAAGTCGTCGTCACGGTGCGCGAGATCGAAGTGTGCGAACGCTGCGGTGGGACGCAGGTTCGCTCCGAGGCAAAGGAGATTACGTCGGCCGAATCGCCCGCGGGCGAACCGGAGCCAGTTCCCGACGAACCGGACGTTATCGTCACGGACGACCTCGCTGACGAGGACGCAGCCGAAGACGGGTTCGACCACGAGGACGCGTCGGCGTTCGACCACGAAGACGAGACGAACGCTTCCGAGGCGGATGCCGTCGAACCGCCCGCCGACCCGAGCGAGGAGGACGTAGAAATCATCGACGACCACGAGGACGCCGGCGTGGGGCACGACACGAGCCCGGACCTCGAAGACATCGAAACCGAATCGACGTTCGACGAACTCGACGCAGAGACCGACGACGGCGTCATCCTCACCGACGAACCGGACGAACCGGAGCGCGAACCCGGCGCGTGGCCGGACGAACCGGCACGCGAGGACCCGAAAGATACGAGTTGGATACAGAACGGCGCAGACGAGGCAGACGAACCAGAAGTCGAGGAGACGACCGATGCGGGAGCAATCGCTCCCGGCGAGGGCGTGTTCCAGTGTCCGAAGTGTGGTTTCGACACGCCGGTTCGTGAATCACCCCTGCGCGAGGGCGACATCTGTCCGTCGTGTAAGCAGGGCTACTTAGACCGGGTCGCGACGCGAAAAGAGTAAAACCTGGCTACGCAAACACCTGTCTATGAAGGAGTACAAGATGCGCCGCGGTGAGACGCTGGAGGAGCGAATCCCCGACATGAAAGCGACCGTCGAAGACTACTTTGGTCCCATCACGGGGACGGAGGACTTCAAAGGGAGCGACCTCCTCGTCGTCGGCGAGCCGAAGAATCCGGTGTTCAAGCGCATCGTCGCTGGTGCGGTCAAGTACAGCGGCAAGAAAGACAAACTCGCGGTTCACTTCGAAGAGCACGACGCGAAGGAAATCCTCGACAAGGGGCTCGCAGACCACGCCGCAGACGCCGTGAGCGCGAAAAACAACTTCCTGCTCGAAGCCACGGGACGCGACGCAAAGAGCCGCCGCGAGTCCATGAAACGCGAAGTCGAAGACGACTCCCCCGACTTCTAACCTCCGTTCGCTTTTCAGGATAGTACTGAGAAAATACCTAGATTTATCGTCGTGTGTTACGTATTGACATAATAGCTCTCAGACACGGTACTCGGCTGGTGGGAGTCAGACCCGCGTACCGGTTCGGGGACTGAGGGCGCTGTCTGTCATGGGAATTCCGACCGGGCACTTTTTTGTGCGTCTGAAAAATGACCGCGAGCCTAGCGGCCGCCGAGCTTCTGGCGGCTGATTGAGACGCCCGTCGGGGTGAGAATGAGCTGGTCGTCGTCCTTTTGGACGATATCGCCACCGACCTCCTGGGCGACCTGCTGGAGTTCGTCGCTGATGCGCTGCATTGTGCGGTCCTCGGTCGCGTGTCGGGTGATGTCCGCGATGACCAGGTCGCCGTCATAGATGGCGTCCTTGATGGCAATGACGTCCTGTTGGTTCCCGATTTTCGCGATGTGGACGCGCATCTTGGCGTCGCCAGCCGCCGCCTCGAAGTCGTCGATGTTCAGCTCCAGGTAGTCGTCGGTCTTGCGAGACCCACGTTCACCCAGGAGCTTGCTCATAAGTCCCATAGAACACAAACCGGTTCCTTCGAGTATAGGCTTTACGTCAGACGGAGTTCGTTTCCCGCCTCTCAGAGTCACTCACACCCACGGTAGTACCTACGTGGTCCATGCGAACATAAGCCAAGTTTTAAATAACTATAACGAAAGTTTAGGTTACATCTATGTCAGATGTAAATTTAACTCGAAGAAATTTGCTCAAAACGTCGGCTGTCGGTGCCGTCGGGACGATGTTCGTTGGCACGGCTGCGGCGAACCGGGCTCCTCGTCGTATCGTCGGAACGAGTTCGCCAGGTGCGAGTGAAGAAGCACGAAACCGGGCGGACTCCGTCAGCAGAACCCTCGACTTCGGCTCGATTGGGCAGGCGGTCGCCGGGCGCTTTTCGGACAAAGCGGTCGAACAACTCCGCAAGCGCGACGACGTCCGCTACGTCGAAGCGGACATCACGATGTACGCCATCGGCGGCAAGCCGGGCGACGGGGTCACGACCCAGGCGCAGACGTTGCCGTGGGGCGTAGACCGCACGGACGCGGACGTCGCTCACGCAAATGGCGAAACCGGGAGCGGCGCCGACCTCGCCATCATCGACACCGGCATCGACTCTGACCACCCCGACCTCGCCGCGAATCTCGGCACCGGGAGGGCGTTCACGAAAGCAAAGGGCAACTACGCCTACGACTGGGACGACGACAACGACCACGGCACCCACTGTGCCGGCATCGCCGCCGGTATCGACAACGCAGAGGGCGTCGTCGGCGTCGCACCCGACGCGACGCTCCACGCGGTCAAGGTGCTCGACAAGCGCGGAAGCGGCTCCCTCTCCGACGTGGCCGCCGGTATCGAGTGGACCGCAGACCAGGGCTACGACGTCGGTTCGATGAGCCTCGGGGCGAGCAGTGGCGCACAGACGCTCAAAGACGCCTGTCAGTACGCCGTGGACAACGGCGTCTTCCTCGTCGGTGCGGCAGGCAACAGCGGCCCGTGTACCGACTGTGTCGGCTACCCGGCCGCCTACTCGACGGTCATGGCCGTTTCCTCGACGAACTCCTCGGATGGTTTCTCGAGTTTCTCCTCGCAGGGACCAGAAGTCGAAATTGCCGCCCCCGGCACGGACATCTACTCGTCGGTCATCGGCGGCTACGACACGTTCTCGGGAACGTCGATGGCGACGCCGCACGTCGCCGGTGCCGGCGCACAGCTCATGGCGAACGGGAGTTCGAACTCACAGGCTCGTTCGACGCTGCAAAATTCAGCAGAAGACATCGGCCTCGCCGCGAACGAGTCCGGGTCCGGCCTGCTCGACGTGGCCGCGGCGCTCGGTCTCGACTCCTCTGACAACTAACTCGAATCCCCTTTTTTACGCGGTGAAGTTGTAGAGTTCGTCGCCAACGAAGTGGATGGACTTCACGACTTTTCCGGAGTCGCCGACCATGTCGGCACCGTCGGTGAGAGCTTTGCCGATGGCGAGCACCTTTCCGTGGGTTTCCTCTGCAATTGCGACGATGTCGCCTTCGTCGATGGTCTCGTCGGCTTCGACGATGCCCGGTCGCATCACGTCCGCGCCGTCCGAGACGAAGGAGACGGCTCCCGCGTCCACGGTGACGACGTTACGCTCCGGTGGGAAATCGTTCGCGCCACGGACCGTGAGAAACGGTCGACCGTCGAGACGGCCAACCGTCGCGTCGCCGTCGACGAGAATGAGGTCGAACGCGGAGTCCTTGAACTCGACGAGTTCGAAACTATCTGCGTCCAGGTCCACGCCGAGTTCGGCGGAGAGTGCCTGTTTAATCTTCGTTACCTCGTCACTCCGGAGGTGGTGGCGAGATTTGACTTCCATACCTGAACCTGTCACCGCCGGGCATTAACTCTTACAGACTCTTTTGCGCCCCGCGAGACGCCGCCAGTGCGACCAGAATTGTGCCAGCCAATACAGTTAATTACAACCGAGTCTAAGCCCCGGTCATGTGGGGTCCCCGGAAGTCCCGGGCCAGCACGGTGGTCACCTGCACTGCCTGCGGAAGCACCGTCCTCAGGAAAGAGGCACGCGAGTACGACAAACTCGGCAACCGCTGGGAGCGTGAAGGAAAGCAGTTCGAACACCTCTGTAAGGAGTGTGACACCGACCTCTGCCACCAGCCACGAGCCGGGCTCGAAGACCTGTTAGAGGAGTGTGGCGCAGGCGAAGTCTCTCAGGACGAATTTCTCGCGCGATACGCGACCACCGTTCGCGACCGCTACGAATCGCTCGGCGAGCGATAGCTGATTTTCGGGTCGATACGCCTTTCAGTTCGACACGCGTAGCCCAGCACATGACTGACGAACAGGCCTACGCCGGGACGGCCGAGGGCCAGGGCCCCGTCGAAATCGACGAGGACCTCGCCCGCCACCTCGCGAACAAACGCGAGGAACTCTTCGAGAAGTTCGAGATTCGCGATGCCTTCCCCGAGGAAGTCATGGCCGAAGCAGAAGAACGCACCACCGACGTGCAAGAAGAAATCCACGCGGAAGTCGACAACCGCGCTGACCTCCGGGACATGCAGACCTGGACTATCGACCCCGTGGACGCCCAGGACTTCGACGACGCCATCAGCATCGAAGAGTCAGAAGAGGAGTACACGCTGTGGGTTCACATCGCCGACGTGACCCACTACGTCCACCCAGAATCGAAGATGTGGGACGAGGCGGTAAAGCGCGGCAACACGGTCTATCTGCCCGCCTACACCATCCACATGCTCCCGCCGATGCTCGCAGAGACCGTCTGCTCGCTCGTGCCAAACGAGGAGCGCCTCGCCCACACCGTCGAGATGCACATCAGCAAGGAGACGCTCTCCTACGAGTCCATCGACATCTACAAGTCCGTCATCGAGTCCGACGAGCGCCTGACCTACTCACAGGCAGAAAAGCGACTGGAAGACGAGGACGCGGCCCTCCACGACGAGATTTCGCTCGTCTTCGAACTGGCGAACCAGCTCCACGAACAGCGCAAGGAAGATGGGTCGCTCGTGCTCAACCCGAGCCGCGACCGCGCCCACACCATCATCGAGGAGTGCATGCTGAAGGCGAACAAGGCCGTCACGCACGAACTCATGTGGGGTCGCGGCGTCGAGGCGATGTACCGCGTTCACCCACAGCCAACGCCCGACGAGTGGGACAAGGCACTGCAGGAGATTCAGGACTTAGACGGCGTGAAGATTCCCGGCAGCACGTGGGACGACCCGCGCAAGGCCGTGAACGCGACTATCGAGAACGCGCCGGGTCGCCAACTCAACAAGATTCAGTGGGCCGTGATGAAGGTGATGCCACGCGCGAAGTACATGAACGACCCGTTCGGGGGCCACCACGCGCTCAACTTCGAGATTTACGGCCACTTCACGAGCCCGATTCGCCGCCTCTCTGACCTCATCAACCACTGGATCGTCTACCAGAACGACGTGCCAGAGAACCTCGTCGAACTCTGTGACCGCGCCTCCGAACGACAGAAGGCCGCAGAAACCTGCGAGCGCCAGTATAAGCAGTTCTTAGAAGAAGTCGGCCTCGACCCCTACGCGGTCAACAGCCGCGGGCTCAAAGTCGTCTCCGACGACGACGAGGACGACGCGGTAGACGACGAATAAAATTCACATATCAACCCGCGGATTGTAGTCAGCAGCCCGCGTAATTTTTGCCATGCCATGGCACGTCACGATTCCGGGGGATAGCTACGACGCAGCCCGCGACCAGTTCGAGTGGGACATCCCGAAGAGCTACAACCTTGCTTACGACCTCGTCCGAAAACACGCCGACCCGGGCCAGATTGCCCTCTATCAGGCGTATCCCGACGGACGACGCGAGGCGTACACCTTCCACGAACTCGACCGCCTGTCGAACCAACTCGCAAACGGCCTCGCAGACCTCGGCGTCGAGCGCGGCGACCGCGTGGCCGTCCTCGTCCCGCAGAAACCGGCGAACCTGCTCACCCACCTCGCGTGCTGGAAACTCGGAGCAATCTCGCTGCCGCTGTCGAAACTGTTCGGCCCGGACGCGGTGGGCTATCGCCTGCGCGACAGCGAGGCGACGGTCGTCGTCGGAGACGAGAGCGTGACGGACGTGGTGAGGGCAGTTCGTGACGAGTGTCCTGACCTCCAGCACGTCGTCGAAGTCGACGGCGGAGACGGGAGCGTCGAAACCTCGTTTCAGGAGGTGCTCGCGGGCCAACCGGACACGTTCGACATCGTAGAGACAAACGCAGACACGCCCGCTATCATCATCTACACGAGCGGCTCGACCGGGCCACCAAAGGGCGCGCTCCACGGTCACGGCGTCTGGGTGGGCCACTGCCCGGCGTTTCGAATGTACTTCGAACACGACGTGCAGGACGCCGTCTGCTGGACGCCCGCAGACTGGGCGTGGATTGGCGCACTCGGCGACCTCGTCTTCCCGGCGTGGCACTACGGCCGCCCCGTCGTCGGCTACCCGATGGGTAAATTCGATTCGGCGACGGCCTTCTCGCTCATGGAGGAGTTTGGCGTCACCGACACGTTCCTCCCCCCGACGGCCATCCGGATGCTGATGGACGTCGAGTCGCCGACCGAGAAGTACGACCTCTCCCTGCACGCCATCTGCTCGGGGGGCGAACCGCTCACGCCGGAAATCCTCGACTGGGCCGCAGACGAACTCGACGGCGTCGCCGTGAACGAACTCTACGGGCAGACCGAAGCCAACCTGCTCGTCACCAACTGCCGTCAGTGGTTCGACGCCCTGCCCGGCAGCATGGGCAAGCCGGTTCCCGGTCACGACGTGGCCATTGTGGACCCAGAGACGGGCGAGGAGTGCGCCGTGGGAGATGTCGGCGAAATCGCGGTCAGGCGAGAAGGCAACCCCGTCTTGTTCAAAGAGTACTGGAACGACCCTGAGAAGACGGCGGCCTCCCGCGTCGGCCCGTGGCACCTCACCGGCGACCTCGCGACGCGCGACGACGAGGGCTACATCTGGTTCAAGTCGCGCGACGACGACCTCATCACGACGAGTGGCTACCGTGTCGGCCCGGGCGAAGTCGAGAGCGCGATTCTCGAACACCCCGACGTCGAACAGGTCGGCGTCGTCGGCGTCCCGGACGAGCGCCGAGGGGAGGTTATCAAAGCGTTCGTGCAGGTGAAATCGGACGTCGAGAAGCGCGAGGCGCTCGAAGTCGAGATTCAGAACCTCGTCAAAGAGAACCTCGCGAAGTACGAGTATCCACGCGAAATCGAGTTCGTCGAGACACTGCCACAGACGACGACCGGGAAGATTCAGCGAAAAGAACTGCGCGAACGGGAACTCGCGAACTGACTACTCCTGGCCGCTGCCCTGCATCAGTTCCTGAATCGCCGGCTTCTTTTTCAGTTCGTGGGGGTCGCCCGAATCGACCACTTCGCCGCGTTCGACGACGACGATGCGGTCTACGATTTCGGGGACGTGGGTCACGTTCGACTCGGCGATGAGCACGGCGATGCCCTGCTCGTTGATGGCTCTGATGTGTTTTTTCAGGTTCTCGACGACCACGGGAGCGAGGCCTTCGAGTGGCTCGTCTAAGATGAGTAGGTCTGGCTTGAGCGCGAGCGCGCGACCGATGGCCGCCATCTTCGCCTGTCCGCCCGAGAGGTTCTCGACGTTCGCGTTCGACCGTTCTTCGAGTTCCGGGAGCACCTCGTAGACGTCGCGGACGACGGCGTCCTCGTCGTCGATACCGCGCGCCTTCCCGGCGGTCCAGATGGGCAGACGGAGGTTCTCGTCCACCGTCATCCCGGTGAACAGTTTGCGGTCTTCTGGCTGGTAGCCAATGCCGCGCTTTGGGATGAGTTCTGGACGCATCGCGGTGAGTTCCTCGCCCGCGAATCGGACCGACCCGCGTTGGATGGGGGTCAGGCCCATGATGGCTCGGAACGTAGAGGTCTTGCCTGCGCCGTTGCGGCCAACGAGGCCCACTGCTTCGCCCCGGTTTACCTCGAAGGACACGTCGTGGGTCACCTGGAATCCCTCGACTTCGGCGTTCAATTTCTCGACTGTGAGGAGCGGGTCGCTCATTCTTCCACCCCCATCAGGAGGCGGCGAAGTTCGGCGTCAGTTTCGAGAATCGATGGGTCGCCCTCGCCGTGAATCGCTCCCTGATGGAGCGCCACGACGCGGTCTGCGTAGCCTTTCACGATGTCCATGTCGTGTTCGATTGTGACCGTGGTCACGCCCTCTTCCTTCGAGACGCTCGCGATGGTGTCGATGACGTACTCCTTTTCTTTCGTGGAGACGCCCGCGGTCGGTTCGTCGAGCAGCAGGTAGTCCGGTTCGAGACCGAACGACATGCACACGTCGAGGAGTTTGCGCGTCCCGTGGGGCAACTCCTCTGCGACCGAGTCGGCCTGTTCGTCGAGGCCGAACTTGGTGAGGAGGTCGTCGACCTTCTGCTCTACCTCCTCGTGTTCGTCGCGATAGCTGAACAGGCTCATCAGCTTTTTCTCCTTCGAGAGGACGGCGGTGCGCACGTTTTCACGGACGGTCATCTCGTCGAACACCTGGACGACCTGGAAACTACGGACGAGGCCGGCGTGGACGCGCTCTTCGGGAGCCATCTCCGTCACGTCCTCGCCGTCCATGACGACGCTGCCGGCATCCGGTTCGAGCAGGCCGGTCAGCAGGTTCACGAGCGTCGTCTTGCCCGCGCCGTTCGGCCCGACGATGAAGACGATTTCACCGTCGTGACGGCCAAATTCGACCGACACGTCGTTCGTCGCGACCAGACTTCCGAACTGCTTTCTCAAGCGTTTGGCTTCTAACATCTCACTTCACCCCGAAGACGAGGACTTTCACGTTCTGCACCGACCGACTCGCGGCGGTGACGAGCGATTCTGCGAACGACGAGAGCCACGACCCGACGACTGCGGGGTCGTCTTTGAAACTCGCGGCGGCCTCGCGGACGCGCCCGCCCTGCTTGAGCGACCCGACGATGCCCTGCGGGAAACCAAAGACGAGCGCCAGCAGGACGAGGCCGGTCAGCGCGTCGAAGTAGTTCGTCAGGTCACGGCCCACGTCTTGGAGGAGGACGAGGACGATGCCACCCACGAGTGGGCCAAGCAGGGTCTGATACCCGCCGAGAATGGCCATGAACAGGATGTCACCAGAGCGCAGGAAGTAGAGCACTGGCCCCGGACGGACGTGCTGTTGGACCATCGCGTAGAGCGCGCCGGCCATCCCGCCGTAGACGGCGGAGATGACGAACGCGAGCCAGACGTAGCGGCGGACTGGAATCCCGATGAACTTCGCGCGGGTCCGGTCCTGCCCGATGGCGTCGAGTGCGGCTCCGAACGGCGAGTGGATGATGCGCCACATCACCAGCAATCCGAGGACTGAGAGGATGACGGTGAGGTAGAACAGCAACACGCTGTAAGCGTCCGGCGGCAGCCCTAACCCGAAGACGTCGGGGCGCATGTTCGGCCCCGGGCGGACGGGCAGGCCGTCGCTCGACCCGAAGAACGACTGCCCCTGAACGAGCGCGTAGAGGAGTTGGCCGAAGGCGAGCGTCAGCAGGGAGAAGTAGAGCCCGGTGTGGCGAAGCGAGAGGAAGCCGATGAGCATCGCCATGAGCGTCGCGAGCAGCATACTCGCGAGCAACAAGAGGGCGAATTCAGTCACGTCGTACTTCGCGGCGAGCACCGCCGTGGTGTACGCACCCGTCCCGAAGAAGGCGGCGTGCCCGAACGAGACGAGTTGCGTGTGCCGGACGAGCAAGTTGAGGCCTACTGCGGCGAGGCCGAACACGATTCCCTGATGGAGGACGCTGAGTTGAATCGACGGCGAGAGCCGCGCGATGTCCGGCAACGCGAACAGGACGAGCAGGCCAACAAGCGCGAGTGCAGTTTGTCGGAGCGTGAGTTCGAGTCCACGCATCACCCGCACTTTGCGCTCGCCGTCGCGGGTGACGAGACCGGGAAGGCGGCTACCCATCGATTTCACCCCACGTTCCGAATAGGCCGTCGGGCTTTACGAGCAAGATGAGCGCCATGATGGCGAAGGGGGCGGCGAGTTCGGCGGGCGGGTACTGCCACGTCGCCCACCGACTCAGAATTCCGACGACGAGCGCGGCGACGAACGCGCCCCGGAGGCTGCCAAGCCCGCCAATCACGATGACGACGAACGAGAGAACGAGCGGGTTCGCACCCATCTCCAACGTCGCGTTCGTCGGCGGCAGCGCCATCGCCCCGGCGAAGCCGGCGAAGAACGCGCCCACGGCGAATACGAGCGTGAAGGTGCGGTCGGTGCTCACGCCGATTGCCGTCGCCATCTCGCGGTTGATGGCCGTCGCGCGGATGATGCGCCCCGTTTTCGTCCGGTTGAAAAAGTAGAACAGACCCACGACAGTAATCGCCCCGACCACGATGATGACGAGGTTGTAGGTCGGATAGTTCAACCCGACGAGCGAGGCGGCGGGGATGCTGTTGATGCCACTGAAGACGCTCTGGAGGCGGACGGGTTGCGGGCCCCAGCCGAACTTGATTGCGTCCTTGATGATGAGGAGCAGCGCGAACGTGAGGACCAACTGGTACACCTCGTCGCGGTCGTAGATGGGGCGCAACAGCACCGCCTCGATGGCCGCGCCGACGGGCACGACGAGGGCGGCGGTGAGGACGGCCCCGCCGAGGACGACGGCGACGAACATGGCCTGCGAGGCTGGGTCGGTCGGTGGCGGGACGAGACCCACGACGTAGCCGACGACGCTCGCGGCGACGTACGCGCCGAGGGCGTACAGCTCGCCGTGGGCGAGGTTCAGCACGTCCAGGATGCCGAGGATGATGGTCAACCCCGAGGCGATGAGAAACAGGATGAACCCGTACTGGATGCCGTGGAGCGTGTGCGTGATGAAGTTGGTGAGGACGCTCATGGATTTCGAGTAGGTTTCATGGGCGTGCTCACCAGCTCCCGATCCAGTCGATAGCGGTCGTTCCCGGGGGTGGCGACACTTCCTGTGGCGTGTAGGAGTTGACGCCGGTGAGAATCGGCGCACCAACGTCACCGGACCACTCCATCTCGCCGTAGTAAGAAGTCGAGAGACCCTGGTGTCGCTCGCTCATGACGTGGTAGCCGGCGGGCGTGAAGAAGCCGTGTCCTTCGAGCGACATGGCGATTTGTTCCTGGCTTGGCCACCCGCCGAGCATATCGACCGCCTTCTGGGTGGCGGTTGCCCATGCGGTTACTGCACCGTAGCCACTCATGAAGTGCCCGCTCGGGACGATGTCCCACTGGTTGCGAGCGTCGTCGAGCAGCTGCTGGCCGGGACTCCAGCGAGATGGCTCCGGTTCACCCCAGTAGTAGTTGCGCGAGCCGGAGAACGCCTGGGCCTGTTCGACGACGTCCTGGCTCAGGTCGTTCACGGCGGAGTAGAGCACCGTGCCGACGAGTTGGGTGTTCTCGAACATGTTGTTCGCGGCGGCTTGGTTCATCAGGGTCACCACGTCGCCACCCCACTGACTGGAGAAGGTCACGTCCGGCTGCTCGTTGTTGACCTCGGTGATGTGGGTGGACATGTCGTCTGCGAGCAGGTCGGGGAAGCCTTCGTGGACGATTTCGACGTCGGTCAGTTTCTTGAGCGCGGTCGTGTACACCTTCCACTCGTCTTTCCCGAACGCGTAGTTCGGGTTGATGCCCGCGACGGTGTTCACGTTCTCCGCGCCGAGGCGGTTGACCGTCTCGCGGGCGGCGGAGACGCACTCCATCACGTCGTAGTTCTGGAAGCGAAACGAGTAGGTCGGGTCCGGAACCGTTTCCTCGTAGAGGGTGGTCACCGTCCCGTCGGTGGCGACGTTCACGACACCCTGTGCCTCGACTTCCGGGGCGAGCGCGGCATGGCCACCCGAGGAGATTGGGCCGAAGGTGACGTCTTTGCCCTCGGAGACGAACTGCTTGTAGTTCTCGACGTAGGCGTCTGCCTCGTGTTTCACGTCGAGTTCGATTTCGCGACCCGCGACGCCGCCTGCCTCATTGATGCGGGAGATGGCGAGTTCCGCGCCGTACTGGGCTTGCAGGCCGAGAACGGACGCCGGCCCCTCGGTGAACGTCTGGAGGCCGGCCTGAATCGGTTCGTCCGGCACGTTCTGCGTGCCACCCGTGTCGTTTTCGTTCGTGCCCGCACCGATGAGCGAACTACACCCGGCGAGGGCCGCGGCGAGCGCCGTCCCGCCGACGGCTTTGAGCATCGTTCGTCGGTCCATTCCGTCGTCTGGAGAAATCTCGTGAGTCATGGCTGTGTGTCTGTCGCGTGCAGAGGCTGCGTCCATCGACAACCGACTTCGTCTCGCATGCCGACTGCTGTCACACACCAATTTTCCTCACAAACTGCGAAATAGCAGCGGGTTAATATGTAAACGTCCGGCTCACTCGAGGTCAGCCATCACCGCGATGACGTTCTCCAGCAGCTTCTGCTGGCTCCGTCGCAGGTTCTTCGAGACGGCGGTTTTCGAGATGTCGAACTCGTCTGCGAGCGACGCGAGGTTCGCGTCCCGGGGACTGTTGAAGTAGCCGGATTCGACCGCCGTCGTGAGAGTGTCGCGCTCGACCGTCGAGAGATTCCGACAGCTTTCGAGTAGGGAGATGGCCGGACCGGCGTTTCGCAACAGGTCGAACAGTTCGCTCAGTTCGTAGGTTCGGCGGGCCTCGACGCCGAAATCGTTGTGGTGTTCCAGTTCGGCGAGCAAGTCGTCGGCGAGACCACCGTCGTCTACGCCCACGTGCCACGTTTCGGACCCTCCCTCGATGTGAAACGGCCCGGTGATGTAGCCGTCGAACTCGCGCACCGTCGCCATGGCGTGGGTCTCGCCGATAGCGGTTTTCACCTGCGCTCTGTCCTCGCGCTTCGAGAGCAGTTCGAGGTCGTGCATGTGCCTGTGGTCTGCGAGCGCGTGGAGGCCGTCGTCCAGCGCGGAGCGACTCGGTGCTTCGACGAGCATCCGCGTCTCCAGTTGCTGGGAGCGATTGTCGAAATCCCACTGCATCGCGGTAAACGACACCGGGAGGTCGTCTGTGGTGTCGATGAACGGACAATCGTACTGCTTCATTTCGAGCGTGAGGTCAATCATGGCCGGTGCCTAACTGTGAATTACTCACATGGTCATTCGGTATAAATTCCTGTCATGGATTCTGGACAGGTATCTGTCTTGACTAATCGCCCGGTCGAGCAAACAGACACGAGCGCCTTGGCGCTACTCAGCGACGTGTCGGCGTCACGGTAAACCGCGAAAAATGGGTCGGACGTTCTCAGGTAAATCGCTTTTTGACCTTACCGAACAGGCCGCCGTCGTCCTCGTCGGTACTCGACTGGTCTGCGGCCAACTCAGTCTCGGTGGAGGTCACGTCCGTCTCCGTCTCGGGTGCAGCTTCTGCGGTTGCGTCGCCGGCCACCGACGCGGCTTCGTCGATGAGTGCTTCGGGGTCGTTGACGGCGTCTTTGACCGTCCCCTTGACGAGTGGTTTGCCCTCGAAGCGGTCGGTCTGTACCTTCGTGTCGGCGGCGACGATGACTGCGTCAGCGCTGGCGATGTCATCCGCCGAGAGTTCGTTCTCGGTGCCCATCGCCCCGTTGACTTCGACCTTGATTTCGTGGCCCTTCTTCGGGGCGTGCTGTTCTAAGTTCTCTGCTGCCATCTGACTGTGTGCGATGCCGGTTGGGCAGGCTGTGACTGCGACGAATTTCATGGATTGAGGTGTTTCTGTACGTCATCGAAAGTCGTTGCGGCCAGCGCGTCGCTGGCGAGTGTCCTCGCGTCGTCTCGAATCGTCTCGGTAATCGCGGCTTTCACATCGGGGATGGTGATGGCGCTCATGCTGAGTTCGTCTAAGCCGAGGCCGACGAGAAGTTCGAGCACGGCGGGGTCTCCCGCCATCTCGCCGCACATTCCGACCCAGCAGTCGTGGTCGTGGCCCACCGAGACGATTCGGTCGATGGCCCGAAGGACGGCCGGGTGGCACGGGTCGTGGAGGTGGGCGATACGGTCGTTCTCGCGGGAGGTCGCCATCACGTACTGGGTGAGGTCGTTCGTCCCGATGCTGAAGAAGTCCACGCGGGCGGCGAGTTCCGGAGCCACGAACACCGCACTCGGCGTCTCTATCATCACGCCGAGTTCGGGTCGCGCCCAGGCTTCGCCTTCTGCCTCGAGTTGCGCGGCCACGTCTTCGACCGTTTCGAGCGCCCGGTCCAGTTCTTCGATAGTCGAGACGAGGGGAAACATCACCGAAAGTCCGTCGCCGTGCTCGCTCGCGGCGGCGCGAAGGAGCGCCCGCATCTGCGTGCGAAACAGCGACTCGTCCACGTCGAGCGACCGGCGGATGCCGCGCTCGCCGAGGAACGGATTCGCTTCGGCTGGCTGGTCGAGATACGGAATCGGTTTGTCGCCGCCCACGTCGAGGGTGCGGACGACGACGCGGCCGTCGGGGAACGCAGAAAGCGTCTCCACTAGCGTCTCGTACTGCTCGTCCTCGTCGGGCGGAGCCTCGCGGTTGAGAAAGAGGAATTCGGTTCGAAACAGGCCGATTCCATCCGCGCCGTGCTCCACGGCGGATTCGATTTCCGCGGGCGTACCCACGTTTGCGGCGACTTCGATGGGGAATTCGTCCGCAGTTTCGACTGGTTCGTTCCGCACCCCGACGGTGCGTTCGTCCGTTGTACGGGCTTTGCGTGCCGAATCCGGTTCGGCGACGACCTCGCCTGCGTCCCCATCCACGACGACTTCGGTTCCCGCTTCGATGGCGTCGAGTTCCGACCCGACGCCGACGACGGCGGGGATGCCGAGCGACCGGGCGAAAATCGCCGCGTGTGAGGTCCGTCCTCCCTCGACCGTTGCGAACCCGGCGATTCGGGCGGGGTCGAGTTGAGCGGTGTCGCTCGGTGTAAGGCGCTCTGCGAGCAGGACAGTTCCCGCCGGCAGGGCCGACAGGTCGATTCGTTCACCGTCGGCGAGGATGCGCAGGAGGCGGTCGCGCACGTCGCGGAGGTCGTCCGCCCGTTCTGCCATCATGCCGTCCATCGCTTCGAACTGCGAGATGGGGTCGGCGAATGCCTCCTCGACGGCTGTTCCCGCGGCGAGGCCGTCTTCGATAGCGTCTATGACGCTGTCTTCGATTTGCGGGTCGGCGAGGAACTGGATGTGGGCGTCGAACACGCCGGCTTCCTCCTCACCGATCAGTTCGCGAGTGCGCTCGCGCTCTGCTTCGAGTTCCTCACGGGCCGTTTCGACGGCAGCGTCGAATCGGGCCTGTTCCTCTGTGGGAGTCCCGGCCGACTCGTCGTCGGGCAGGTCAGCCTCGGGCCGGTACCAGCGGGCGGTACCCACGTCTGTGAGCGGGGTTGCGCCGGTTCCGATGGCCGTTCGAGCCACTATCAATCACCTTCTGATGTCGTGAGAATCACTTCGAGTGCGTCGAGAGCCGCTTTGGCGTCCGGCCCGTCCGCGGCGATGACCACGTCGTCGCCCGCGGCGACTCCGAGGCTCGTCACGGCGAGCATGCTCCCGGCGTTTACCGCGTCGCCGGAGACGGGGGCGATGGTGATTTCGGCGTCGTACTCGCCCGCGGTCTCGACGAAGTTAGCGGCGGGGCGAGCGTGGAGGCCGTCCTCTGGGACGACGGTCACGGTGCGCTCCATCAGGCGACCGCCTCCGCTAAGGTGTCGCGAACGTCCTGCTCTGTTTCCGCCTCGTACAACGACTCGCGGACATCCTCGTGCATGAGCGCACGGGAGAGCGAACTCAGTATCTCGAGGTGGTCATCGCTACCAGCGGCCGGGACGAGAATCATGAAGATGAGGTGAGCCGGTTCGTCGTCCATCGCGCCGAAGTCGATACCGTCTTCGACGCGGGTGAAGGCGACGAGCGGCTCGTCCACGGCGTCGGTCTTCGCGTGGGGAATGCCGATTCCCATGCCGACGCCGGTCGTCGTCTGCTGTTCGCGTTCGAGTAGTGCAGCGAGGGCTTTTTCTCGGTTTGAAACGCGACCGCCATCGACTGACAGGTCGAGGAGGTATTCGATACACGCGCGTTTCTCGGTCGGGGCTCCCGAGAGGGAGATGTGTGTCGTCGGGAGCAGGGTGTCGATAGTTTCTGGATTCATGGGTTAGCCAAAAGGTGGAGTTGTTCGAGTGAGTAGTCAATCGGACGTTTGCGACGTAGTTCCTGTGACAGTCTCGCCAACAGCTGACTTGAGGCCGGTTGCCACGCCCGCGGTCACGAGCGACCCGAGCAGGACACAGCCGATGAACAGGAGCGGTTGATTCGAGAGGAACACGACGAACATGCCACCGTGCGGGGCGGGCATCGTGACGCCGAGCGACATCGAAGCGCCACCCGCGACAGCGCTCCCAGCCACGAGTGCGGGGATGACTCGAAGCGGGTCGGCCGCGGCGTAGGGAATCGCTCCTTCCGTGATGAACGAAAAGCCCATCAGAAAGCCGTTTTTCGCGTTTTCCTTCATCTCTGATGCGTACCTCTCTGGAGAGATGTAGTTCGAAATCGCCATGCCGATTGGCGGTGTCATGCCAGCGATCATGACGGCGGCCATGGGTGCATACACCTGCTCGCTGATGAGGCCGACCGAGAACAGGTAGGCGACTTTGTTTACGGGGCCGCCCATGTCGAAAGCCATCATCCCGCCGAGGATGAGGCCGATGACGACCGCCTGTCCTCCCTGTAAACTCTTGAGGAAGGTGTTGAGAGACTCGTTTGCGATGGCGACCGGTGCGCCAATCCCGAAGAGGACGACAGGGGCGAGCACCGCTGTCGTGAGGACAGGGATGATGAGCACCGGCATCATCGGGGCGAGGACGCGCGGGACGTTCAGGTTCTTGAAAAAGCGAGCGACGTATCCGGTGAGCAGTCCGGCGACGAGGGCACCGAGGTATCCCGCGCCGAGGCCGCCGGCGTCGAGACCGATGAACTTGCCCGCCTCAGTGACGATCGTTCCCTGCTGGAGCAAATACGAGAGGACGAATCCGGGTGCGAGCGCCGGACGATCCGCGATTGCGTACGCGATGTACGCACCGAGAACCGGCACCATGAGCGTGAGACCCGCCGAACCAATCTGTGCGAGGAACCAGCCGAGTGAGCCAGTGTTGTCGAGCACAGTCCTGGTATCGCCGACGGCGAAACCGAGCGCGAGGAAGATACCGCCGATGGTGACGAACGGAATCATGAACGAAACCCCGGTCATCAGGTTCTCCTTTACGGAGGTAACGTGTGCTCGAAGTGCCGTTTCTGCCGAATCGCTAGATGACATGGTCTGCCCAGAACCTAGAGAGAGTGTTCAAAAGATGTTTCGGATTTGATTGTTTCTGCACAAGATATTGTCAAAATTTTCCTACCGATTTTCACAATCTCTTCGAAACCAACGGATAACGCGCTGAAAACTCGTAATCACTGGCAAACAGAAACAGTCACACGACCGGTGTTCAGTTGTACGTTTGACAGTATCGGTACTGTGGTGCCGGGCGTCGTGACCACTTCTGAGGCGACTGCGACGCCCTCTTTCAGCGCTCCTTCGTCACCGGTCCCGCGTGCGTACGCGGAGAGTAATCCAGCGAGGAATGCGTCTCCTGCACCGACCGTATCCACGACGCGCACGTCGAGCGCAGTCGCGTGGAACACGGTTTCTGGAGTGACGAGCAACGCACCGTCTCCGCCAAGCGACGCCGCGACGCGGTCGTATCCTCGCCGCTGTAGCGCTTTTCCCGCCGCGATACACTCGTCGAGCGTCTCCGTCGGAAGTCCGGTCGCCGCCGAGAGTTCTTCTCGATTCGGTTTACAGAGTGCGAACTCCGCGTCGAGTTCGGTGAGTAAGTCGCCACCCACGTCGACGACGGTCTCCCACGGCCCAGCCCTCGCGATGCGGTCTACGCCAGACGCGTCGAGTCCCTTGGGGAGACTTCCCGCCACGACCACCGAATCCGGGTCGTGTTCGTGGGCGCGTTCGACGATTCGGTCGATTGCATCAAGACCGACGGTCGGTCCGTGTTGATTTATCTTGAACTCGCCATCCGGCGCGTGCAGTGTCGTGTTCAACCGCGTGCGACCCGCGATTTCGACGAAATCCGCATGCACGCCCGTCTCGTCCAGACGCGTCTCGATGAACTCGCCGAGAAAACCGCCGATGAGGCCCGTCGCATACGTCTCGACGTCCCGCTTGGTCAGGTACTTCGAAACGTTGATGCCCTTCCCACCGGCGTCGTACTGGGCGTCGTCGGTCCGGGCGACCGCGCCGTGGGTGAGTGGTTGGTCGAGGGTGAGCGTGTGGTCTACCGCGGGGTTCAGCGTGACAGTGAGAATCATTCGGGAGTCTCCAGGACCGCGACGTCTGCTGCGTCGAACGTTTCTTGCTCCGCCCGGGTGAGCGACCGGTCGGTGATGAACACGTCCACGCCTTCCAGGTCTGCGAACTCGATGAAGCTCCGCTTTCCGACTTTCGACCCATCTGCGACGAGGACGACGCGTGCTGCCCGCTCGATCATGACCTCTTTGACCAGGGCCTCGTCCTCGTTCGGGGTGCTCAGGCCTCCATCGCTGTCGATGGCGTTCGTGCCGAGAAACAGGAGGTCGAAGTTCATGCGTTCCATGAACCCAGTCGCACTCGGGCCGACGAGTGCACGAGTCCGCCTGCGGAGTGTTCCACCCGTGAGTTTCACTTCGTTCTCGTCGCTCGTAAGTTCCATCGCGAGCAGCGGTGAATTCGTTACCGCGAGAAACGATCCGTCTTTTGGCGCGCGTTTACCGACCTGCATCGTCGTCGTCCCCGCGTCGAAGAAGACGACCTGTCCGGGGCGAATCTGCTCGACTGCAACCTCCGCGATGGCCGCTTTCTGTTCGAGACGCTGGACGTCGCGCTGGCCGTAACTCTGTTCGCGCCCTACGGCAGTCACCGGGACTGCCCCGCCGTGGGAGCGTTCGATGAGTCCGTCGTCTTCGAGTTGACGGAGGTCGCGACGAATCGTCGCCTTCGAGAAATCGAGTTCCGTTGCGAGGTCGTCTACGGCACACCCGTCTCGTGCGGTGACCAGTTCGACGATTTTTCGCTTTCGCTCTGCGGGTAACATGCGTTGGTCGTTCGACTAGGTGTATACGGGCACACTTGTTAATTGCTTGTGTTGACTTTCTGCGTGCTTTTGTGCGCAAAAATCAGTGTTCCCCGCTCGATTCAGGAGGCGCTCAAACTGGTTTCCCCGGAACGCTCTCTTCGCGAGTGGTGCGCACCCGGCTGAAGTACGACGAGGCGGACTCGCGCACGCTCAGTTCGGTCGCCGCGACGAAGGCGACGGCCCAGACGATTGCGAGCGCACCCCAGAGCGTGCCAGCACTCGATGCGAGCGTCGGGAGCACGATGGACGCGAATCCGACGTACACGGCGAACAGGCCGGTCAGCCACGCAAGCAGCCGGAAGCCGACGGACTCGAAGGCCACGAGCAGGCCCGCAGCGAGTATCGTGAGTGCGATAGCGACCATCGGCATGTAGTGGCCGAACAGCGCGTGTTCGTCACCGGTTGCCTGCAGCTGGAACTGGTTTCCGGCGTAGGCCAACAGCGGGATTGCGGTCACGAGAGTCAGGCCGAGGATGGCGGGGCTGTATCGTTCACCAATTGTGAGCAGTCGGCGACCTGCCGGGTGCAGGAGTCCGATCAGCACAACTGGAACGAAGTACAGCAGGATGAACAGGTCACCCGTGAAGACTGAGAGGGCTGTCAAGATGGCCATGGCGAGGAACGTCGCTTGGTACGTCGCGACCCTCGTCTCGGGCTTGTAAAGCTGGACGAGGACGCCGAGGGTGACGAACGCGACGAAGCTCGCGAGTGCAATCACGTGGAACTGGTGGATACCGAGTTCAGCACCCATCGTGAACCCGAGAACGAGGAACGGTAGCAACTCGCCTGCGGTGAATACGAAGATGCCGAGCGTCACGAGGACGACGAGGTAGAACGCCACGCGCTTTACACGGTGCATCGTCGTGGTCGTCGATTGGTCGAATGTCGATTCTGTAACTGCCATGGAAATCACTCTGTAGGCGTACAGACGTACGGTGAGGAGATGATAATGAATCGATTGTCGCTAATAAGGGGCTATTTCGACGACAAAAGGGGTCGCTCAGGCAGGCTTGCCCGTGACCGTCTCCTCGCGCTCGCCCAGGATGCGGTTGAAGTAGGCCGACTCCGGGTTGCGAAGGGTCATTTCGGTCGCGACGACGAGCGCGATCGCCCAGACGATGGCGAGCGCGCCCCAGAGGACGCCGACGTTCGACGCCTGAGGCTGGAGCGCCACTGAGAGCACCCCGAAGTACGCCGTCATGAACGCGGTAAGCCAGCCGAGCAGGCGGTAGCCAATCGACTGGAACGACACAAGCAGGCCCGCGGCGAGGATGGTCAGGCTAACCGTCGCCATCATGCCGTAGTGGCCCATGAGCGCGTGTTCGTCACCGGACATTTGCAGGGTCAACTGGTCGACAGCGAACGCGAGCAGCGGAATCGCCGCGAGCAGCGTCAGTCCGAGGACCGCCGGACTGTACCGGTTGCGTACCGTGAGGAGCTTCGTGCCCGCCGGGTGCAGGATGCCCATCAGGATGAACGCGCCGACGAACGGGTAGAGGATGACTGCCGTCTCGTTCGGAATCACGGTGAAGATGATGGCGGCGATGAGCAGGAGAATCGCGGCCGCCTGGAACGACGCGACCCGTCGTATGGGCTTGTACAGTTGTACCAGCACGCCGAGGAACGCGAAGAACACGCCAATTGCGATGCCCATCACGTGTAGTTGGTGGATGCCGAGTTCCTCACCGATGACGAACCCGAGTCCGAGGAGCAAGAACAGCTCCCCGGTCGTGATGAGGAAGGCAGCGAGCGTCGCCAGCACCGAAATGTAAAACGCGACCCGCTTTACTTCCTGCATGGTCGAAGTTTCAGTCTCCATCGCGGACGGTTCTGTTGCTGACATAGTATTTACCACCTGAGAGTGCAATTACGCGACTAGAGAAGAAAACTATTCACTAACTGTCAGTATAAACAGACTATTACTCTGGACGGTTGTGTGAAACCTCACGCAACATGGATAATGTGGGTCGAAACTCACTGATTCTGCTTTTGACAATCGTCCCGATTGCTATTTGTGGTTAATTGATATTTACCGTCGTTCTGTCCATCGTAACCGCGAGTAAACGTACGACATCTCGTCCCGGGCGGAGATAACTGCACTGCACAACTCGACCAGCGCGAATCTCGAATCCGATACTCCCCTTTAAACCACTATCATGAGTGCAGTATAGAGCCCAGCACCGACGGCGAACGCCCAGAATCGGCTTTGTCGTTCGTCCGGCAATTCTTCTTTAATCACGTTCAGGATGACGCCGCCGGCTATAAATGCAAGCAAGAGACTCACGAGAATCGAGGGGACCGCACTGAGCGCTCCAATCACGCCGCCGACGATGACGCCAGTTGCAACCAGCCACTTCCCAATGTGGTCGTACGCCCGCTCGTGGAGTTCTCGGAGGCCAACGTCGTTGACGACGAGGTGAAGCGCCATTGCGATAAAATACAGCACGAGATTCACGAACCCGGTTTCTTCGCGGTGAAAGAGCAAGTAGCCAATGAGCAGATTGTACACGGTGAACGAGCCGATATGGACCCAGAACACGCGAGGTGGCGTTCGTGAGTGGACGTTCCGATGAATCGTATGCTCTATAGCCTGCGTGCGCGCTCGTCTCGCCCACCGTTCGAGCCCATAAAAAACGGTGAACCCGAGCAACCCCACGAGAAACAGTTCTTGCTCGAAGCCGAGTGCGGCCAACGTCTCGTTCTCCACGCGCGTTTGATGCTTGACGATTTCTGGAAGTAAATGGACGAAGACGTACGAAACCGAGACACCGCCGGCAGCAGAGAGCCACCAGCTGCGGGGGACTCCATCGAAAAACCGTAGCTTTCTCGCGAAAATGTGTACCGCGGCTAGCCCTAACGCCAAACCCAACATTACGAGTGCCATCGCTCGAGTATGTGGGTTAGACTGCAGTGTCTTGCTTTAATCAATTGGCCACTACTGGCCGCTACGCTCGTCGATTTGGCGTCGCAAAGTAAGTAATTTGGACTTGCCGGGGAGTGAGCAAACGCGAAGCGTTTGCGAGGTACGGCAAGTCCATTGACTGAGTGAAACGAAGGAAATGGACTTGCCGGGAGTGCGCACCTCCTGCGGAGGTGCGAACTTTGAAGCGGCGAACGCCGCTTCAAGATTTGAACCCGGAGTGAGACGGTCATCCTCACTGCGTTCGGATGCTGCGACTCCCGGCAGAACACGTTCTGCCGCCGTCTCGTTCGCTCTGCTAACGAGACTCACAGGGCTTCAAATCCCGGCTTCGTCGGACGATGATTACGCGACACAGCAACTCGCTGGGCTAGTCGTGTTGTGTCGCGAAAGTAATAGTGGACTTGCCGGGATTTGAACCCGGGGCCTCTTCCTTGCGAAGGAAGCGATCTGCCGCTGATCTACAAGCCCGAAGCGCGGATGAACGTAGCCGCGTTCGTTATTTGAACCTTGTTTTTTCCGTTGCCTGTGTGAGTGACACGCTCACATCCCAACGTGGGGGAGGGAAACTGGTCCCTCTGTGCGTGTTCGAAATAAGGCGCGGGTGCGCGGAGTCAGTCTTCGAGAACGATCTCGATACTGACGTCGTTGGGAACCTGAATGCGCATCAGCTGACGGAGTGCACGCTCGTCGGCGTCCAGGTCGATCAGCCGCTTGTGGACGCGCATCTCCCAGTGCTCCCACGTCGCCGTGCCTTCACCGTCAGGCGATTTGCGGGTGGGGACTTCCAGCGTCTTCGTTGGCAGCGGCACGGGGCCGCTGAGGTTGACACCGGTCTTCTCCGCGATTTCGCGGACGTCGCTGCAGATTTTGTCGAGGTCCACGGGGCTGGTGCCCGCGAGCCGGACGCGTGCTTGTTGCATCGTAGGTTACCGCTGGTTGACGGAGAGGACCTTGCCGGCCGCGATGGTCTGTCCCATGTCGCGGATTGCGAAGGAACCGAGCTCCGGAATCTCGGAGGACGGCTCGATGCTCAGTGGCTTCTGTGGGCGAACGGTGACGACCGCTGCGTCGCCGTTCTTGATGAAGTCCGGGTTCTCCTCTGCGACCTCGCCACTGGCTGGGTCGAGTTTCTGGTCGATAGACTCGATGGTACACGCGACCTGCGCCGTGTGGGCGTGGAAGACCGGCGTGTAGCCAGCCGTGATGACGGATGGGTGCTGCATGACGACGATCTGCGCCTGGAAGGTCTCTGCGACCTTCGGTGGGTCATCTGCAGGACCACAGACGTCACCGCGGCGGATGTCGTCCTTGCCGATGCCACGGACGTTGAACCCGACGTTGTCGCCAGGCTCGGCCTGTGGCACTTCCTGGTGGTGCATCTCGATGGTCTTGACCTCACCGGAGACGTCGGACGGCTGGAACGAGACGTTCGCGCCGACGTCGAGGGTGCCGGTCTCGACACGGCCGACGGGGACCGTACCGATGCCGGAGATGGTGTAGACGTCCTGGATTGGGAGACGCAGTGGTGCGTCCGTCGGTGGCTGTGGTGCTGGAAGCGAGTTGAGTGCTTCGAGCAGGGTCTCACCGTCGTACCATGGCGTGTTCTCGGACTCCTCTGCGATGTTGTCACCCTCGAACGCGGAGATCGGGATGAAGCTCGCGTCGTCCGTGTTGAAGCGAACCTGCTTGAGGAGGTTCTTGACTTCCTTGACAACACCCTTGTACTCGTCTTCGCCGTAGTTGACGACGTCCATCTTGTTGATGGCGACGATGAGCTCGTTGATGCCGAGGGTGCGGGCGAGGAACACGTGCTCGCGGGTCTGGGGCGCGACACCGTCGTCTGCGGCGACGACGAGGACGGCGTTGTCTGCCTGGGACGCGCCGGTGATCATGTTCTTGACGAAGTCGCGGTGACCAGGACAGTCGACGATGGTGAAGTAGTATTCGTCGGTGTCGAATTCCTGGTGGGCGATGTCGATGGTGACACCGCGTTCGCGCTCTTCGGCGAGGTTGTCCATCACGTAGGCGAACTCGAAGCCACCCTTGCCTTTGGACTCTGCCTCTTCGCGGTGCTGTTCGATGACGTGCTCGGGAACGCTCCCTGTCTCGTAAAGGAGTCGCCCGACCAACGTACTCTTTCCGTGGTCAACGTGGCCGATTACAGCCAGGTTCTGGTGCGGTTTGTCTTCGCTCATTGGTATCTCACGCACAGAGGCGCTATATCGGGTTCTTTTGGGAGTTGCGGTTAAAACAATTTCGGAACGCTATCCGGGTCACACCGCCGCCGTTGGGCGTTTTGCCAACCCATGGCACGGTTTCGATGCTAGCGCAGTCGGCCGATGTCGGCGAGGATGGCCGTCGCCGTTTCGGGGCCACCGGCTCCGCGCCCACTGATGTTCAGTCTGCCGGCGTGCTTCGTCTCGAACTGGACGATGTTGCGGGTGCCGGCCACGGCGAGCGCGCCGTGCTCGGAAACCAGCCGCGGGCCCACGCGCACGGATTCACCAGACACCTCGCCGATGAGCCGAATCGTCTGACCGTCTTCGGCGGCGAGGTCGAGGGCGCTTGGCGGAATCGAGGAGATGCCCTTCACGTCGGCGTCCGCGAGCGTGAACTCGCGGTCACCCTGGGCGAGGACGTTCGCGAGGATGACGCACTTGAGTGCCGCGTCAGTGCCCTCCACGTCGAAGGTTGGGTCTGCCTCTGCCACGCCGAGGTCCTGGGCCTCTGCGAGGACGTGTTCGTAGCCGAGGCCCTCCGCGGCCATGCGCGTGAGGATGAAGTTCGCCGTCCCGTTCAGCACGCCGCGAGCGGCGGTGATGTTTCGCGGTCCCATGTCCGCAATCGTCGAGAGCACGGGAATCGCGCCACCGACGGTGGCCTCGAACAGCACGTCACCCGCGCTCTCGCGTTCGAGGGCGCGCACGTCCGCGTAGCGCTCTGCCACCGGGCCCTTATTCGCGAGCACGACGTGTCGGTCGGCTTCGAGGGCCGCCCGGAGGTGGCTGAAGCCGGGTTCCGCGTCGCCGAGCGTCGTCGGCGTCGCCTCGACGAGCACGTCGTACTCACCCGCGAGCACCGCATCAGGATCGTCGTTGCCGACCTGCTTGCCGCGGGATTTCCGGTCGAGTGCCCCGTCGATGTCGATGCCAGCGGGGTCGATGGCCGCGCTCTGGGAATCTGCGAGGGCCGTCACCGTGTGGCCGTACTCGTCGGCCAATTCGGCCACCGAGCGCCCGACAGCGCCCGCACCGAGGATGGCGAGTTTCATGCGTCACCTCCTTCGAGGAGCGGTTCGACGACCTCTAATTCCTTTTCGGCTGCCATCTCGCGCACCACTTCGAGGACGTACTCCGCTTTGCCACGCTGGGTCGCGAGGCGAATCCGGGCACAGGACACCTCGTCGGTACCGTTGGGCGCGGTCAGCGAGACGTCTGCCACCGACGCACTCGTACACTCTTCTAAGCGCGAGAGCGTGTCGGAGAGGTCCGTCTCGACGAGGTGGCCGATGAGCACGATGTTCATCTCCTCGCCATAGCGTTCTGGTCCCGCCTGCGTGACGTTCACGCCGTTCGCACGCAGCTCCGACACGATGGTCTCGAATCGCTCTTCGGTCGCTTCGAAATCTACCTCGACCGGGATGCGCCCACGAGGGGTAATCGACCCGCGCTCGTGAAAGATCGAGAGCAGGTTTCCCCCGTTCTCGGCGATTGGGCCGAGCGCAGAGAGAAGTTCGCCGGGCTCATCGTTGAGTTCGAGCCGCACGATGTAGGCCCGTGTGTACTGCCCGCCGTCGGTCGTCGCTTGCTCACTCATCTGACCACCCGACGAACACCATCGGTGAGGCGCAAGCCGCGCGAGAGCGGACCATCGAACCGTGTTCGATGTGAAAGGCCTGAATCATGCGTCTTTCTCACTCGTGCGACGATAAAAGCCTGATGTAACACGCAACTGGTGAGCAGGTCTCTGTCCTGTCGTCTCTTTCGACGTGAGGCCGTCCCTCGATGGTTGCAACTCGCCGTTCGAATCCACGTAAAGTCGACCCGCACGAGTCCTCCCACTCGTGCGAGAACGAGTCCCTGTCCCCACTGGGACTCGGATGCCGGACTTCGTATAGAACCCCGTGTGACATTGTCCGGGAGCGATGCGACCTACCCTGAGAACACCGAACTCCGGCAATTGAGTGATAGCCGGAATGACTGATAAATATTGCTGTATTCGCACTCTCCTAGGCTACTTTTTTCACAAAAGAAACCAGTAGACGTTGCGAAATTCGCACTATTCTTCGAATTCCGGGTTGAACGCCTCGAATGGTGAGACGTACTGTGCGCGCAGCAGAATCTCCTCAGAGATGCGCAGTCCGAGACTCGCCAGTTCCCGGGCGATGCGCGTGATGTCGTCGTTCGACGTGCCGATGGCTTCGACCCGGACGTTGCCCTCGCCAACCATGAACTCACGAACGTTCACTACGCCCGGTATCTTGAGTGCCGCCAGCGCCAGTTGGTTTCGGTCGTCTAACTCCGCCGTGCACACGAGGAGGACGTGCAGTGGGAAACCAGCCTTCTCGTAGTCCACCATGGCGTGATAGCCGGTGATGACGCCCTAGGCTTCGAGGCGTTCGATGCGGTTGCGAATCGTGCTCGCGGAGACGTCTAATTGCTCGCCGACGGCGAGCGTCGTCGCGTCTCTCGCATTCTGCTGGAGTGCGTAGATGACGCCCTTGTCCACGGCGTCGAGTGGGTCGTCGCTCATCCCAGAGAAATGGCGGTGGACCTGTATCAAAGCTTCTCCGCCCGCAGAAAGCTGAACGCGCTGCTCGGGAACGGTGAAATAGAGAGAGAAACACCCGCTGAGTGGGTGTGCTCTAGAAGTAGTTGATCGACTCGGGCAGTTCGAGCTTCATGCCCTTGCGCTCGCGGATTTCGCGGATGGTCTCTGGCTGGAGGTTGTCAGCCATGTCCTGGAAGCCTGCGTTCTCCGTGTTCCAGGAGGCGCGACCTTCCGTCGCGGAGCGGATGTCGGAAGCGAATCCGATCATCTCCTGCACTGGGGCGACGCCTTCGACGACCATGACGTCGCCGTCCTGGTACATGTCGTCGACACGGCCACGGCGACCCTGAATCTCGCCGGATGCCGCACCCATGTGCTCGGTCGGAACATCGATGCGGACGTTCTGAATCGGTTCGAGCAGGGAGACTTCGCCAGCGATGAGCGACCGGTGGATTGCGTCACGCGTCGCCGGGATGACCTGTGCTGGACCGCGGTGGATGGCGTCCTCGTGGAGCTTCGCGTCTTCGAGGCGGAACAGTGCGCCCGAGACCGGCTCCTTCGCGAGTGGGCCGTCGTCGAGTGCCTCTTCGAGACCCTCGATGACGAGTTCCATCGTCTCGTTCAGGTGCTGGATACCCTTCGTGTCGTCGATGAGGATGTTCGTCCCGTAGATGTGTTCGACGTTCTGGGCGGTGTCCTTGTCCATTCCGGCTTCCATGAGCGCCTCGCGGCGTTCGAGTTCCGGCATGTCCATGGATGCCTCGCCGAGCTTGAGGAGTTCCACAATCTCTTCCGAGAGTGGCTCTACGCGCACGTAGAAGCGGTTGTGGCGGTTTGGCGAGATGCCCTCGACCGTCTGGGAGGCCTTGCGTGGCTTCTCGCGGTAGACGACGATTGGCTCACCAGTCGTGACTGGGATGCCCTGGTTGCGCTCGATACGCTGCGTGATGACTTCGAGGTGGAGCTCACCCTGCCCACTGATGAGGTGCTCGCCGGTGTCCTCGTTAATGGTAATCTGGATGGTGGGGTCCTCTTTGGAGACCTGACGGAGCGTCTCGATGAGCTTTGGCAGGTCGTCCATGCTCTTTGCCTCGACGGACTTCGTGATGACGGGTTCGCTGATGTGTTCGATGGACTCGAACGGCGTCATCTCCACGGAGGAGACGGTGGAGCCAGCGATGGCGTCGCGGAGGCCGGTCACGGCTGCGATGTTACCCGCAGGGACGCGCTCGACTTCCTCGCGCTCGCCACCCATGAAGAGGCCGACGGACTGGATGCGGTTCTTGCCCGCAGTCCCGGAGACGTAGAGCTCCTGACCGCGCTCGATGGTTCCGGAGAACAGGCGACCGGATGCGATTTCGCCTGCGTGTGGGTCCATGGAGATGTCCGTGACCATGAAGACGACTTCGCCGTCGTCGTCGACGTCGCGCATCTGAATCGCGATTTCGCTCTCTGGGTCACCGCGCCAGATGGTCGGGATACGACGTGGCTGTGCTTCGACTGGGTTCGGGAAGTGCTCCGCGACCATGTCGAGCACGACGTCCGAAAGCGGCGAGAGCTCTTTGAGCTCGTCGACGTTGTCGTTCTGGTTGTAGTCGATGATGTCACCGAAGTCGATGCCGGTCTCCTGCATGGATGGGAGGGAGACTGCCCAGTTGTAGAGGGCAGACCCGAAGGCGACGGTCCCGTTCTCGACGGAGACCTTCCAGCCTTCTTCCTCGTATTTCTCCTCTGCCATCCCACGGATGAGTTCGTTGACCTCGCGGATGACCTTCTGGAGACGCTGTTGCATCTCCTGTGGGCCTTCCTGCAGTTCGTTGATGAGGCGGTCGACCTTGTTGATGAACAGTGCCGGTTTGACACCCTCGCGGAGTGCCTGGCGGACGACTGTCTCGGTCTGTGGCATCGTTCCCTCGACTGCGTCGACCACGATGAGCGCACCGTCGACTGCGCGCATCGCACGGGTCACGTCGCCACCGAAGTCGACGTGGCCTGGGGTGTCGATGAGGTTGATGAGGTGGTTCTTGTCTTCCCACTCGTGGGTCATCGAAACGTTTGCCGCGTCGATGGTAATCCCACGTTCCTGTTCGTCCTCTCCGGTGTCCATCGCGAGCTGCTTGCCCGCGAGGTCCTTGGAGATCATCCCTGCACCAGCGAGCAGGTTGTCGGTCAGGGTTGTTTTGCCGTGGTCGATGTGCGCCGCGATGGCCATGTTCCGGATGTGCTCCGGCTTGTCCATCAGGCGTTCACATTCCTGGACAATCTTCTTTCGTCGGCCCATATGGGCTAACCTTCCGGCAGGAGGTTCAAAAGGATAGTGTTTCGTGCGAGCCAGCGTTGACACATCAACTCTCCAGAAAATCGGCACTACGAGGCTCCAATCGCTCGTTTACGACTCGAACGGCTCGACTCGCCCCTTCGACCGGCGAACACCCGAAACGAGCGCCAAACCGCGTGAAACCCGCGTGAACCGCTCGATTTCGCTCGGTATGTCAACATTCCCCACAAGAGTCTTGTCCGGCCGTGTCGTTTGGTAGGTATACACATGGATGTCCGTGTGCCCGTAGGCGTGCCTCAGGACCCGTTTCTCGGGGCGCAGTACCTCTTTGAGACCGAATACGACCTCGACTGGCCAGTCCTCGTCGCGGTCCGTGACGACCCCGACGAACGCACGTGGACGGCCCACTACGCAGAACACCACCTGCTCAACATCTCCAGGCAGGCGGCGTCGAGCGCGATGGGCCGGGAACTCGTCTTACACGAGTACGCCCACATGTACCGGTACGAACAGGGCCATCCCTCGCACCTTCAATCGACTGCAGAGGCGCTGATTCTCGCGTTCACCGGGCGGCAGGTCGAGCAGCGAAAGCTCACCCACTGCTACCAGATTGCCAATCACATGAAGGACATCTACGCCGACGATATCACCCTCGATATCGCCCCGGCGACGAAACTGCTCGCCTTCCTCGAAGCCGGGCTTGCGACCGCCGTTGCAGACCGTCCCATCGACATGCCGGGGGCAGTCCGCCACACGCGTGCATCCGACCCGGACATCACGGCCGTGAACGCGGCCTTCGCGCTCGGCCTCGCAGAACGCCACGACCTCATCGGTCCGGGTCACCGGCTGTACGAACTCGCGGGGGTCGCTGCTGCTGACGCGCCGAACGTGGACGTCGAATCCTTCAAACGAACGTTCCGCACGCTCGCGCGCGACCCGGACAGCAGCGCCTACCGGAAGTCGCTCGTCGATATCACGCGAAAATATGCGATGCACACGGGCGGCCACGCGGACGCCGCCGCGGACTGAACCGCCCGATTACTCTACGAGAGCAACCCGTCTGACTGCTGGCCGAGTGTCAACAGCAGTCCGTCGTCCGAGTCGTCGCTCTCGGTCGTGTTCTCCGTCGTGGTGACGAGTCCATCGGTGGTGTCGTCTACCGTATCCGTCACCCCGTCAGTCGTCTCGTCCACGGTGTCTGTGCTGTCGCCCTGGGTCTCTGTCGTCTCTCCGCCCGAATCTGTCGTCTCCGTCGGCGACGCGGTCTCCGTCGTCCCGCTCAGCGTGTCCGTGGTGTCGTCCACGGTATCGTCGACCGTGTCGGTCGTCCCGTCGGTCGTGTTCTCGACGGTATCGGTCGTGTCGTCTACGGTGTCCGTCGTGTCGTTTACGGTGTCGTCAACGGTCCCAGCAGTGTCGTCAACCCCATCAGTCGTCTCGTCCACGGTGTCGTCTACGGCGTCGGTGGTATCGTTGGTCGCTCCACCGGTCGTGTCGTCCACCGCGTCCGTCGTGTCATCCACCGTCTCGTCCACGGTGTCCGTCGTGTCGTTCGTGGTTTCATTCACCGCGTCTGTCGTGTCGTCTACGGTGTCAGTCGCACCATCCGTCGTGTCGTTCACCGTATCCGTCGTATCGTCCACCGTGTCCGTGGTGTTGTCGACCGTGTCATCGACCGTCCCGTCCGGGTCGTCCACGGTGTCGTTCACCGTGTCGGTGGTGTTGTCCACGCCGTTTTCTATCGTCTCAGTCGGGTTCTCGATGGTGTCTGAGACGTCGTCCGTCGTGTTGTTCACCACGTCGGTCACGTCGTCAGTGGTGTCGTCCACCACATCCGTCGTGTTGTTCACCACGTCGGTCGTGTCGTCGACAGTGTCAGCGGGGTCGTCGATGGTCTCGTTTATCGTGTCGGAAGTGTTGTTGACCGTGTCGGTCACGTCGTCGGTCGAGTTGTCGAGGTCGGGAACCGGGTCCGAACTCGAGTTCGTCGAGTTGTTCGTGAGGCCAGGTGGGAGTGAGAGACCACCCGGTTCGGGCGCGTCGCTCGCGGCATCCGGGCCGGCGATGAGTTCCATCCCGTCAGAATCGAGGGACTCTGCGGTCAGGAAGTACGCTTCGACCACGGTTTCTGAGTTCTGGTCGAGTGGAATACACGCGTTGAGCGTGGCGAGCAGGTTCACCTGCGCGTTCTCGCCGTTGGTGTACATGACCAGCGACTGGTTCACTCTGCTCTCGTCCATCTCGATGCGCTGTTGAATCTCTCCGCCGTTCAGGTAGATGGTCACGTCCTTCATCGTCGCCTGCGTGACGGTGACCTTGTTCACGTCGGGGGCCTGCTTTTCCGCACAAATGAGGCCGCCACTCTCGTCTAAGTCGATTTGACCCGTGCTCACGGTGAACGACTCGCGGTCGTCGACGTTGTCCGGGGCCGCCGTCGCAACGTCCGTCGCGAGAAAGCCGACGCCACCACTCACGAGCAGCGTCGTCGCCGCGACGACTGCGAGTACGCTACGCAGTTTGTTCATCTGATGATGCCTCAGCCTCGGCTCTGCGGCCTTTGTCCCACGCGACACACAGATTCCCACCGACGATGCCGATGAGCATCCCGATGAACAGGCCGCCGAGGGCGCCCATCAGGGAGAGAATCGAGAGTGCCACACCCGCCACGCCGAAGATGGTCGAGTGCTCCGGCATGGAGAGTGCGCCCACTCCGGACAGGAACACGAACGTCGCGAACACTAGCCCGATGATGGTGAACGTGCCGCCGATGAAGATGAGTTCACCCGCGAACTGCAGCGGGACGTACCCGATGATGGCGCTCGCGAGAATCAACAGCACACCACCGGCAAACGGTCGCTCGCTGCGCCAGTTTGTAAAGCGGTCGTGTCGCTGTCTGAGGGGGGCCAGTCCGGGAATCATTGTGGTATCGGTCTGCTCAGACGTCATGGGTCTTATTCGCCGTCGCCGCTGTTTTCGTTGTACTCGCCGTCACCGTCTGCGTCGTACTGAACGTCGAGTTCCAGTCCGGGCAGGCTAATGGTGTTGGTCGCGAGGTAGTGGGTGTTGATTCTCGCATTCTTCAGCACCTGTGCTGGGCCGTCGTTGTTGATGGAGACGGTCCGACCTTCGATGTCGTCGGTTGCCGACCCGGACTTGATGTCGAACTTACGGGTCGGGTCATCCGAGTGGTGCTCGTCGATGAGCTGTTGGTTGAACGTCGCCTGCTCGGCCTGGATGTTACTCACCTTGATGAGTTGCTGGTCGGCTTCGACTGTCTCACTCGACGTCATCACGATACGCGCGTTCCCGCTGAGTCCGGGAAGCGAGTCGACTTCGAGTTCTTTGATGAGTTTCAGTCCTTCAATTTCCACGCCTTTCTGCTCGACGACGGCCATCGGGTAGGCTCCCTGTTCGCTGGTGTCGTCAGCGCCAGGGTAGATGACGGCCGAGTCAGCTCGAATCTCCTCTGCCTGAATCGTAAAGCCGCCGATGCCTGCGAGGGGTGCTGCGTAAGCCGTACCCGTCGCCATGACGAGGGCTCCCACGAGCAGGAGGGTTCCGAACGATGCGCTCATTCCTTTTGCCAGAAGTGCTTTTCTGTACATGGGTATCACGAGGATGACGACGGGATGGGTGTGTCCTCACGCTGCAGGGCAACGTTGGGGTGACATCACAACACACGGGCCTGTGGACCATCCCGACTTCCATCGATCGTCGCTGGATAATCGGGAACGGCCCGCACAGCCCGTGGCAGCTCGGTCGCCCACACCGTGACCTGCCGTCACGTACCTTGCAGAAAGCCAGTTTTCCACCTGATAGTTTCCCCGGGTTAGCACGGTCCTTTATGACAACAGGTTTGAATTAGTAACTTACCTGGTTTCATTCTAATGAATTAAATGGTATTACGCATGTCAATTCGGCCTGCTCGCACTCTGTGACCGGGGCATATTTAAACACCCGGCTGCACACTGCACGAGACTTTTCCACCGATATATCGAACGAGAGGCCATGTACGAGAACCTCCGGTCTTCGGTCGCAATCACTGGCGAGCAGTTCGAGGCCATCGTCGCGGGTGGGCTGTTCGGGGCGTTTCAGGGCGGGTTGATTCTCCAGCTCTGGAACCCCGACGCCATCCGCGAGATCGGCGCCACCGTGGGCATGGCCTCGCTCAACGGCGGCTGGCTCGCGCTGTTCGGCTACGGCATCCTCCTCGGGATTCCGTTCGTTGCCTTCGTCTCCGGGTCGGTGAACGCGTTCGTCAACAAGGTCATCATGCTCTCCAGTCAGAGCACCGTCCTCCAGAAGCTCCTCGTCCCCCTGCTCAGTCGCTCCGCACTGGGCGTGACGCTGTTCGCACTCGGACAGGGATACGGCATCGTCGTCGGTCTCATGTTCTGGAGTCTCTTCGTCCCCGGGTGGCTCGCCATCCTCGGTTACCCCACCGCGACTCCCCTCGTGGACCCAATTGCCCTGTTTAGCTGGGCGACCTACGGCGGGATGATGGGTCTCGTCTACGGACTGGTCCGCGAAAAGTAATCGTTCTCAGCGGTCGATAACCTGGTCGACCGCCCGACGTGCCCCGCTGCCGAACAGGCTTCCAAGGAGGGCATCGACCGTGATGAGTATCGTAATTGTCGTCACGATAAGGAGGTTCCCCGCGCCGCCCATGTGGTCGTACCACGGGCTCACCGGTCCGACGAAGTTCAACAGCAAGGACGGTGGTTCGCTGTACAATCCGATGAGGCTCCCGGTCAGGACAACCACGAGGCCGCCCGCGAACCCCGTCAGTGCCCCCGCGATGAGGCCGTGGGCGACGCCGCGATAGGTGCCGCCTGCCGCGTACGCCGCGATAAACCCAGCGAGCACGCCACCGCCAATTATTCCCAGAATTGGGATGATGAGCGCGTTCAGGTTCACCAGAATGCCAACCGTCGCAGCGCCAGCGAGCACCTTCGTCGAATAGTCTACCTCCGGAACGTCAACGGGGTCGTGTGGGACGAGTGTGTCAGTCTCCGCCATTCTTCTACCGATTTCTGCAAACATAAAAAAGCCTGCTGGCGGGAACAAACGGGTGTTTATACCGGGGACGAGGCTGTCGCTCGGCGGTCGGTGAAAACGGAGAGAAGGGAACGGTTACCGAGCGGCGGCGGCGACGCGCTCTTTCTCTTCTTTCTGCCCGATAGCGTACGTCTGGACGTCGTAGTCTGCGGCACCAAGCAGCTGGGACGCGAGTGCCTCTGCGGCACTGGTCGGCTTCTTGAACGAGCCGCTGTATGCGCCCTGTGCGATGAACTTGAGCGCCTGGTCGACGCGACGCTGTGGTGCGACGTCGACGGCCTGTGGGACCGAGATGCCACCGTACTTGAGACGGACGGTCTCTTCACGGGGCGCGGAGTTCTCGACGGCGCGGACGAGAATCTGGACCGGGTTCTCGTCGGTGCGCTCTGCGATGATGTCGAACGCGTCTGCGACGATGGAACTCGCCTGCTGCTTTTTGCCCGTGTTCTCATCGGTCTGCATCAGACGGTTGATGAGGCGCTCGACGATGCTGATTTCGCTCTTCTGGAACTGCTTGTTTGCGTGGCGACCCATCGTGTGGGCGATGGGCGTCACGGTGATGTAGCGTTTGGTGCTTGGGTCCGTGTATTCGATTTCCGAGACGTCCCACTTGCCAAACAGCTCAGCAGCGGTCTCTTGCTCGTCGCTGCCCGCTGGCTGCTCTGGCTCTGGTGCTTCCTCTTCGCTCATCGAACCGGCTTCTCCTTGTTGCCACGGACGAGCTCGATCATGGACACGCCATTGACCTTCTCGACCTTGTAGTTGACACCCGAAAGGTCACCCATTGCGCGACCCTTCGCGCCGCCGATGCCAGCGATGGTGACTTCGTCGTGTTCGTCGATGAACGAGATTGCGCCGTCACCAGGACAGAAGGCGGTGACTTGCTTCCCGTTCTTGATGAGTTGAACACGGACACATTTTCGGATTGCAGAGTTGGGCTGTTTTGCCTCGATGCCCACTTTCTCCAGGACGATACCTCGGGCCTGCGGTGCGCCCTCGAGAGGGTCAGACTTGACGCCGAGCCCCCGGGCGCGTCGCGCGTACTCAGAGTCGGACCATCGGTGTGACTGACGGTCCTTTTTGAGCTTCCGCGCGGCGTACTTGCCGTTCGCCATAGTACGCTTTCGTACCTGACGGAGCTACTTAAGCCTCCCTTTTCGCACCCGTAGACGGGGCCACGACGACGAAACGTGACGCGTGGTATCACGCTCCGGGCGAGCACGCACGGCGCGTCAGGCTCCGTCCGTCCCAACGCACCGTGTGCACCGTCATCAAGAGAAAAAGATTATTACGGTTTTCGCGTCTACATTTGCCTATGTCAACGCCAACGGGTACGAGTCCCTCCTCAGACGTGAGTTTCTTAGAGAAACTGTTCCGGTATGCCTTCCTGCTGAAACTCATCGCCATCGTCCTCGGCCTATTCGTCTTCGGGCTCGTCGTCGATACCTTCGGCGCACCCAACTCCTTTACCGGTATCGTCGTCGGCATGTCGTGGAGCCTCGCGTTCCTGCTCGCCGCGTCCATCGTCATTATCGGCGGCCTCTCGCTCGCTCGCCAGGCACTCAACCGGTAAACTCCACTTCTCTTCGTTCTCACCGCGAAAATTGAGCGCCGCAAGTGTCCTGTCTCGCGCGTGCGAGTCAGGTTAACTGAATGTCGTCGATGTCGTGGTGGCGCTTCGCTAACACCCGCGCCGCCGCGATGTTGCGTCCCTCTCTCCCAATCGCCACGCCGGCGTCGTCCTGGTCGACCTCGACGTAGGCCACGGTGTCGTTGTTGTGGCTGATGGTGACGTGATAGACCGCTGCCGGCGCGAGTGCGTTCGCGACGAACGCCTCTGGCGTATCCGCATTTTCGACGAGTTCGATGTCGCGGCCGAGTTTGGCTTCGACCTCTCTGACGTGCTTGCCGCCGGGTCCGATGGCCCGGCCCATCTCGCCCGCGCCGACGAGGATGATGACACGGTCGTTCTCCTCGTCGACCACGCAGTCGCGAGCGGTCGCCCCCGTCACGTCCTCGAAGAGGGCGATGAACTGGCGAGCGGTGTCAGAGAGGGTGACTTTCATCAGTCTGCCTGCTCCGCGCTCCGGTTTATCGACCCCATCTTGAGGTCGACGTCACCGGTGCCAAGGCGGATTGGCTTCCCGACGATGACGTTCTCCGTGACGCCGTCTAAGTCGTCGACTTCGCCGTGGATGGCAGCGTCGAGCAGGTGGTTGACCGTGACCTCGAATGCCGCACGGGCGAGCACGGACTCCTTGCTGCCGGAGATACCGTGGCGACCGATGGACTCGATTTCGCCGCGGTTGGTCATGATGTCCGCCACGAGCATCATGTGACGGATGTTCACGTCGCCAAGCCCCTGCTCTTCGAGGGTGTTCATCGTCTCCTCGATGATGGCCTCGCGGGCGGCCTCGATGCCGAGGGTGTGGTGAATCTCGTGGATGTTGTTACACGTCGTCCGCGAGGCGTCCACACCTTCGATGGTGAGGACCTCGCCGAAGGCAGACCCTTCGGTGTAGAGGACGTACTGGTCTTCGTCTTCTAAGTTCTCCTTGCGGATGACGACGCGACGAACGTCTTCGATGCCCTTGAACACGATTTCGCGCAGTTCCTCGACGAGCTGGAGCAGGTCGCGGTAGCTCGGCTTCTCCGGCCCGAACTCGATGGACGTGCCGTTCTGGACCGTCTTCACGCCGAGTTTGTCCTCGATGGTGCCCGCGATGTCTTCTGCAGTCAGGCCACGTTCGTCCAGCGTCTCCTGGTTCAGGTTCACCTGGACGAGCATGTCGGCGACGTTCGTGCTGATGTCACCGAGCGCGAGGATGCGCGTCGATTCGACGTTCCAGACGACCTCGTGGGCGAGTTCCTTGTCCGTGGCGTACTCGTCTTCCAGATAGATGGTCATCATCGGGGTGTCCGGCGTCTTGCGGGCGTCCACCAGCTCGATGAGTCGTGGAAGCCCCTGCGTGACGTCGATTTCTGCCACACCCGCGTAGTGGAACGTGTTCATCGTCATCTGCGTCCCCGGCTCACCAATCGACTGGGCACTCACGGTGCCAACGGGGTCGAGTGGGTCGACGCGGGTCTCGAGATAGCGGTTCTCGACCGCCATGACGATTTCTTCTGCCTGCTCGTCGGTGACGTTTCGCTCTTCTAACGTCTGGTAGAGTTTCGTCTTGAGGCGTCGCGGAAGCTCGGTCGCTTCGACCTGTTCTGCGATTGCCTCGGGTACGTCGTATTCTTGTTCAGTCATCGGATTCGACCCCCTCCGCGGCGTACTCGCTTTCACGCACGTCAGCGTACTCCGAGAGGTTCGTTGGCGGCCGTTTGAGGCCGAGGTACTCTTCTTTCCGTCGTTCGGACTCGAACTCCGCGTTCAGCACGCGGTCTGCGATCTGATTGACGTCGATGTCGTGGTCCTGGAACGAGGAGACTTTCACCGGACTCGTACCGTCCTCACCGAATTCGAACTGAACGATGGTGTCGCTCGTGTCGCGTACAGTGCCGTCGTACTGCGTTTCGAGCTCGGAGAGGGCGTTGATGAGCCGACGCTGGAGGTAGCCGGACTTGGAGGTGCGGACTGCCGTGTCCACGAGCCCCTCGCGGCCACCCATCGCGTGGAAGAAGAACTCACGCGGGGAGAGTCCTTTCCGGTAGGAACTCTCGACGAAGCCGTGGGCGTCCGCCGAAAGGTCGTCCTTCTGGTAGTGACTCAGGGTGCGGTCCTCGTAGCCACGGTTGATGCGCTCGCCGCGCACTGCCTGCTGGCCGACACACGCGGCCATCTGCGTCAGGTTGAGCAGCGAGCCACGCGCCCCGGATTCGGCCATGATGACCGCCGGGTTGTCGTCGGCGAAGTGCTCCTCTGCGATGTCACCAGCAGAGTCGCGGGCCTTCCCGAGCGTCTGCATGATTTTCATCTCGAGAGTCTCGTCGACGGTGCGTCCCGGCAGGGACTCCAGGTCGCCGTTCTCGTAGGTCTCGATGAGTTCCTGGACGCGCTCGTAGGCGTTGTCGATTGCCTCGTCGATTTGCTCTTCGGCCTCGGACTCGATGGACTCGTCGTCGATACCGAGCGAGAACCCGAAGTGCATGATGGCACGCATCGCGAGCGAGGAAATCTCGTTGATGAAGATGCGAGCGCGGGTCGCGCCGTACAGCTTCATGATGGTGTCTACGACCTTTCCACCGAACGCGCCGACCGCGTCCTCGTCGATGGTGCCTTCGAGCAACTGGCCGTTCTCGATGATGACGGTGTCGCCCGCCGAGGACGTGAACTCGAGGCTCAGGTCGCCCGGCAGCAGTTCGGAGAAGATGGTGCGGCCCGTCCAGTAAGCCATCCCATCTTCGTCCTTGCCGTCCGGTTCTGGGAGTTCGTCTACGCGCGTCGCGCGCAGCAGGTCGAGTGCCTGCGTCTCGTTGAACTGTGGGTTCTCGTGGGTGAGCAGGTACGTCCCACTGATGTGGTCCTGAATCGCGCCGATGATGTTCTCACCGAAGCGTGGCGAGAGAATTTGCTCCTGGACACGCATGAGGACGCGCGCTTCGGCACGCGCCTCCTCGTTTTGCAGCGCGTGCATGTTCATCTCGTCGCCGTCGAAGTCGGCGTTGTACGGCGGACAGACAACCGTGTTCAGGCGGAACGTCTTGTACGGCATCACGACCACTTCGTGGGCCATGATGGACATCCGGTGCAGCGACGGCTGGCGGTTGAAGATGACGATGTCGCCGTCGATGAGGTGGCGGTTGACCTCCCAGCCAATCTCCACCTTCTCTGCGAGTTCCTCACAGTTCTTGTGCGTGACCTTCAGGCGGCGGCCGTCCGGGCGGCGCACGTAGTTCGCACCGGGGTGGCCGTCCGGGCCGTTTCGAACGTAGGTCCGGGCCTCCTCTAAGGTGCGCTCGGTGACGTTCATCGTCTGTGTCATCTCCTTTGCGACGCGGTCAGGGACCCCGACCTCGTTGAGCGAGAGCGTCGGGTCCGGGCTGATGACCGTCCGCGCAGAGAAGTTGACACGCTTCCCGGACAGCGAACCACGGAAGCGCCCTTCCTTGCCTTTAAGACGCTGACTGAGCGTCTTGAGCGGGCGACCCGAACGGTGGCGGGCCGGCGGCGTCCCCGAAATCTCGTTGTCCATGAACGTCGTGACGTGGTACTGGAGCAGTTCCCAAAGGTCCTCGATAATCAGCTGTGGGGCACCCGCCTCGCGGTTCTCCATGAACCGCTGGTTGATGCGGATGATGTCCACGAGTTTGTGCGTGAGGTCGTCCTCACTGCGCTGGCCGTTGTCAAGGGTGATGGATGGGCGTGCGGTGACCGGCGGAACCGGCAGCACGGTGAGAATCATCCACTCGGGGCGCGAGCGCTCGGAGTCGATGCCGAGCACTTCCAGGTCCTCGTCCGGGATGTCCTCGAACCAGTCGCGAATGTCCGAGGGCATCAGCTTGTTCATGTCTTCGACCGTCAGGTCGATTTTGAGCGCCTTTTCGAGGGCGCGACGGTCCATCTCGACCGGACGGAACTCTCCGGAGAGGATTTCGTTGATACGCTGGAGGTCGATTTCCGTCTTGTCTGCGAGTTCCTGTGGCGAGAGGCCAGCCCAGTCTTCTTCCTCGTTTGGCTGCATCGCCGCGGCGATTTGCTCTGCGTAGTCGGACGCCAGCACGTCCTGGACCTCGTAGTACGTGGTCGGCTTCTCGTGCTGGATGTCGTACTGCGTCTCGCCACAGAACGGACAGGTGTCCGCCTTGCGGGCCTGTCGGATGGCGGCCTTCGTGACGTCGTTCAGGTCGTTGCCGAGTTCGCGAGCGACCGTCTGCTGGTCGCGGAACTCGTCGCGCTCTTCCTCGGTGAGGCAGAGCCGCGAGCAGTTGCGACAGGTGCCACGAAGGAGCCGCCGGATGAGCTTCGTAAAGCCGACGTGGATGACGGGCGCGGCGAGTTCGATGTGGCCGAAGTGGCCGTTACACGACCCGGAGTGCTTCCCGCAGGTCTTACACTGCAGGCCGGGGTCGATGACTCCGAGACGCGGGTCCATGAGGCCCATGTCGATGGGGAACCCGTCGTCGTCGTAGGTGTCTGCGGTGATGATTTTGGTCGCGCTCATCTCACGGTACTCCTCGGGACTCATCAGCCCGAAGCTGATGGAGCCAATCTCTTTGGGTGTGCTATTGGAACTCATACTGCGTCCTCCAGTTCGAGGCGTGGTGCGATGCCGAGCGCCTTCATCTCGTCAAGCAGGAGCTTGAACGCGTAGCTCATCTCGATACGGTGGATGTCCGTCTCCTCGCCACAGTTCGGACAGTAGACGCGGTGCTGGTCTACGTTCTCGACCGCGCTCATGCCACAGTGTCCACAGACGTAGATGAACTCCCGGTCGGACTCGTCGAGGAGGCGCTCTTTGAGCGCCATGGCCGCGCCGTGCCCGATGAGCACGTCGCGCTCCATCTCCCCGACACGAAGCCCACCTTCACGCGCACGCCCTTCGGTCGGCTGGCGCGTGAGCACCTGCACCGGCCCGCGAGAGCGCGCGTGAATCTTGTTCGAAACCATGTGGTAGAGTTTCTGGTAGAAAATCACGCCGACGAAAATCTCGGCGTCGATTTTCTCCCCGGACACGCCAGAGTACATGACCTCTTTGCCCGCAGAGTTGTACCCCTGGTCGAGCAGTGCCTGGCGAATCTTCTCCTCGTTCTCGCCCGTGAAGGCCGTCCCGTCGACGCGGCGGCCCTCTAAGGAACCGACCTTGCCGCCGAGCATTTCGAGAACGTGACCGACCGTCATCCGCGACGGCAGGGCGTGCGGGTTCAGGACGAGGTCGGGCACGACGCCCTCGGCCGTGAACGGCATGTCTTCCTGCGGTGCCATGTGGCCGACGACACCCTTCTGTCCGTGACGGGACGCGAACTTGTCGCCGAGTTCCGGAATCCGCTCGTCGCGGACTTTCACCTTCGAGAGCTTCGAGCCGTCTTCACCCTCCATCAGGGTGACGGTGTCGACGACACCGTTCTCACCGGAGCGCATGGTGACGGACGTCTCGCGGCGCTTCTGCGGCGAGAGGCCGCCCATGTCGTCCGGTTCTTCGAGGAAGCGTGGCGGACTCGTCTTGCCGAGGAGCACGTCGTTTTCGGATACGACGGTTTCGGGGTTGACGAGGCCGTCTTCGTCTAGGTGCGTGTAGGCCTCTTCACCGCGAGCGCCGCGCACTTCGTCGTCCGGAATCTCGAAGCGGTCTTCCTGTCCACCTGGGTAGCGACGTTCTTCGCCCTCGTAGGTGCGGAAGAAGTGCGAGCGACCGAGCGCGCGCTCGACGGAGTTCTTGTTCATGACGAGCGCGTCCTCGATGTTGAACCCCTCGTAGCTCATGACCGCGACGACGAAGTTCTGTGCCGCCGGTCGGTCGTCGAACCCAATCTGTTCGGTGGTCTGCGTTTTGACCATCGAGAGCTGTGGGTAGTGCAGGAGGTGCTGGCGCGTGTCGGGGCGGATGCGGTAGTTCGCCGCTGGCATTCCCAGCGACTGTTTGACCATCCCCGACCCCATCGTGATACGCGGCGAGGCGTTGTGTTCCGGGTACGGAATCATGCCCGCACCGATACCGAAGATGAGCTGCGGGTCGATTTCCAAGTGCGTGTGGTCTTCTGTAATCTCGTCGGGTTCGACGGCGACGTAGATGTCCTCTTCTTCCTCTGCGTCGATGTACTCGACGTAGCCGCGGTCGACGAGGTCGTCGAACTCGAGTTCGCCCGCGGAGACCTTCTCGACTTCCTCCTCGGAGACGAGCAGTTCGCCGTTCTCGACGATGAGGAGCGGACGGCGGGCACGTCCCGCGTCCGCGTTGATGATGACCTCACGTGTGCGCTCTTTGACCGAGACGTTCACCATCTCGCTCACGTCGCCGCGTCGGCGGGCCTCTCGGACCTGATTTGCAAGCTGTGCCGGGTCTGGGTGTGTGCCGACCAGACTCCCGTTTACGTAGACTTTTGCTTCTCTTCCCTGGCTCATGTTAGTCCGCCATTGGTTCGACGCCTTCGAGACCCGGGATGCCCTCGACTCCCATCGACGCCAGTTCGCGTTTGAGTTCCTGTTCGTCCTGGATGTTCTGCGATAGCTCCATCGCCTGCGCGAAGTTCTTCACGAGCCCACAGTTTGGCCCCTCAGGAGTCTCCGAAGGACAGATGCGACCCCACTGGGTCGCGTGCAGGTCGCGGGCTTCGAAGTGCGGCTGACTGCGCGAAAGTGGCGAGCGCAGTCGGCGCAGGTGAGAGAGCACACCCATGTAGTCCGTGCGGTCGACGAGCTGTGAGACGCCCGAGCGGCCACCGACCCAGTTGCCCGTCGCGATTGGGTGTTCTAAGCGCTCGGTGAGCACGTCAGAGCGAACCACGGTGTTCACGGAGAGTTTGCGGTTACGCATGTTCGCACGTTCGAGCTGGTACTTCACGTCGCGTGCGAGCTTGTTGAGCGCCGTCCGGAACAGGTCCTTCATCAGGTCGCCGCTGACCTTGAGGCGCTTGTTGGCGTAGTGGTCCTTGTCGTCGGAGTCGCGGCGGTGCAGTGCGAGTTCGAAACACGCCTCGGCCATCCGACAGAGGTAGTACGCCTTGTTGATGCGGACCTCTTCCTCGTCGACGCCGTCCTCGTGGAGGTGGGGGAGGAGGTAGCGGTCGATGACGTAGTTGGCCCGCTTCAACTGGTAGTTCTTGCCCTGGCCGCTCGCGACCCGCTTGCCGAGGTGCTCGATGGCTTCCTCGGTGGTCTGGACCTCTGCGGCCTCTAAGTTCTCGAGCATGAACTTCACGACTTCCGGGTCCTCGGAGACGCGGTGGACGATCTCCTCGTCTGATTCCAGTCCGAGCGCGCGGACGAGCGTGACGAAACTCACGCTGCCGGAAACGGACGGGAACGAGACTTCGAGCAGTCCCTCACGATTTCGCTCACACAGCACGAGCGCACGGTAGCCGCGGCGCTGGCTGAACGTTTTCGCCACCTGGATTTCGTCGCCGTACTTCGTGTCGTACTCGGCGAGAATCTTGTTCGGCGCGAGGTCCTCGCTCGTCATGAGGACGCGCTCTGAACCGTTGACGATGAAGTAGCCGCCGGGGTCGGCCGGGTCCTCACCGATTTCGACGAGTTCGTCGTGGTTGAACCCGTTCAGGTTACACTTCGACGAGCCGACCATGATGGGCATGCGCCCGACCTTCGTCTCGGCCTGGTCGACGACTCGTTCTTCTTCTTCCTCGCCGCCCTTGATGATGGACATCTCCATGAACACCGGAGCGGCGTAGGTGATGTTGCGCAGGCGAGCTTCCTGTGGGTACAGGAGCTCTTCACTACCGTCTGCTTCGCGTACACGCGGGGTGACAACGCGGACGTTGCCGAGTTCGACGTACACCGGTTCTTCGCCCTCTTTGTCGCCGATGTCCGTCTCGATGGTCGCCTTTTCCTCGACGACCTCCTGCATGCCGCGTTCCAAGAACGCGTTAAACGAACGGAAGTGGTGTTCTGCGAGTCGTTCCCTCGAAAAGTACTGTCTGGAGATTGCGCGTCTATCGTCCGTATTCATTATTCCACCACGAGGCGGTATACGACCGCCGTCTCGGTTGTTCGGGAGTTTCGCACGATTTTGATGACGTCACCCACTTCCGCCTCGTCCGGGAGTGCGGGGTCGGTGCGTTTGATTTTTGGAAGGTCGGTACGATTGATGTTGTATTCTTCCAGAACCTCCTCGACCGTCTCGTCGTCGAGCACGAGGTGTTCTGGGACAAGTTTGTGTTGGCTTACGTCTACCATGTTTGCCTCTGGCCAGTGGGAGAAGCGGCTCTCACGAGATACTACAGGCCAGTACAGGCGCGGTCCATTTAAGGGTTGTTAACCTCGTCTCCGAGCGCGCACGCGTGGCACGCCCGCGAACCGGTCGGGGCACACGGTACCACCCGCCGTCGTCCATCGATTTAGTAAGTCTTAAGACCAACACTCCGTTACGAATAGTTGCGTCACCCGCCCGGGTGGTGTAGTGGCCTATCATACAACCCTGTCACGGTTGTGACCCGGGTTCAAATCCCGGCTCGGGCGCTTTTTCAACGAACTAACTGACGAGCACCGCGTAGCGTGTGCTCGGAATCGTGTGAGTTGTAACGCAACTATAGAGGGATTTGAACGTTCGAGCGAACACCGTGAGCGAGAGTCGTTCAAATCCACGGTGCCCTCGCTTCTGCGAAACTTGAACGACTTCTACGGACCTCAGCTGACGAACGAGGGCGGTTTTCCCACCCTCGTACTCACCTAGTAAGCCTTAAGGCCGACACCCCGCAACGGTTAGTTGCGTCACCCGCCCGGGTGGTGTAGTGGCCTATCATACGACCCTGTCACGGTCGTGACCCGGGTTCAAATCCCGGCTCGGGCGTTTTCTACAGAACCAATTTGTCCAGCGAGGCGTCTCGTCGCCGAGCACGACTGATTCTGGTGTAACACCCACAGAGGGATTTGAACAAAGGAGCAGCTTGCCTGCGACTGGTGTTCAAATCCGCCGTGCTCCCAGCACAGTGAGGCTCGGGTACTTTTCCGTTTCCTACCGTCCTCAGAGCAAGAGCGATCTATACCTCGCACCCCGAAAACGACCGAACAGATTCGTCTTCACACAAAATCAACCTCCTCTGACTGGTCCCTCGTCGATGCAGAGCGGTTCCCACGCTTGTGGAATCGGCAACAATTGGTTGTAAGTTCACTCGCTGGTCTGACACGTTTTTCGGCGGATTCCCACCGACCACCTTTCACGACACGAATGACCGTATTTCGGGTGTTTTCGCGAGCCAAGGCTCTTAGAGGATTCGTCAGAGAGTCGCGCAGTATTATGCTGGCATCCGGTCCTGTAAGAAAATCGCCACTAAATTTCCACCGGGACGTTAACAACTTGGATATTCATGCCAAGGGGATATGCCCCTGCGGTCTCTATTCTAATTTGGTGCGGTCGAGCCTTGCCCGGACTCGATACGTGCCTCTGACAACTTTCGACCAGCCTCTAACTTGCCCGGTGGAGGCTGGCCATCTCTCTTTCACTCGGTGAGCGAAGACACGAAAGGGGTATCTCCGCCGTGGGCGGTCTCCCAGGGTCGGATTTTTACCGCGTGCATCCGTTCGGTAACGTCATCCACGATGAGCGCCTCGCCCGGCTCCGTCGGCATCCGACCTGCGAACGAGCCGTCCAGATACGTCGGACGGGCGGGCGCTCGCGGCCGCCGGTCTGCTTCGTTCGTCACTCGATGGACGACCAGCAGGTCCGCATGCGAGTGGGCCACTGGCGGCAACGCGCCGGGACGCTGGGTCGCGGCGACGAGGCTGACACCGGGTTGGCGACCGCGGGTGAGCAACGTCCGGAGCGCCGGCGCGGCTAAACCGTCGAAGAAGACGTGCGCCTCGTCGACGAGCAACCACGGGAACCAGTCGATTTCGCCACGCATTCGCGCTTGATAGAGCGCGTCCGCGACTGCTCGGCCGATGGCGTTCATCGGAGCGGCAGGTAAGCCAGCGCAGTCGAGGACTGTCAGGGCACTTGTACAGAGTGCGCCAACCGACAGGCCATCGGGTCCGAAGCAGCCCCACTCGCGTGCGAGTGCGAGGTGATTGAGGGCGGCACGGCGCGTCGCCCGACCTGCTTCTGCTGTCTCCACGAATTCCTCCATCGCGTCGAGCGTCGGCTTCGCTCTCGCCGCACGCCAGACGAGACTCCCCACTGCGTCGGCCGGGTCCAGGTCGAACAGCCCACACCAGGCACGCGGTGAGAGCGTCTCCGGTGCAATCGTCGGTGACCGTTCGACCGTCGCCGCGAACTCACCGGCAGCCTCGGCCAATCCGGAGAACGCGCCCATCGGGTCGAGGATGACCGGCGCGATACCCGAGGCCTGTGCCACCTCTTCGGCCAGCACGCCGAGAGTGCAGGACTTCCCCGACCCGCGCTTGCCCACGACGAGCGCCGCGTGCGGGCGGTTCAGGTCGAGTCCTACCTCGCCGCCGCGACTTCCGTCGCGTGCTCTGAAGTGGCCCACACTCGCAACTGGCCCCTGCGAATCCCGCCGTCCGAGCACGTCCATGGCTCCCTCTCGTCTCGGTATCGCACTTGAACCCTCGTCCGAGACTTTATATCAGAACGCGGGACCAGCCCGGGGTATGTCCGCATTCAGCAGGCTGCTCGCTGACGACCGTGCAATCGAAAGCCTACCGATTCGACTCGTCATCGCGCTCGTGGTGGGCGTGGCGAGTCTCAGCGTGATGATGAACATGCTCTCTGGCGTGCAGGGGCTCGCGGTTTCGGAACTCGACGTTCGCCCTCAACCAGCGGTCATCAATCCCGGCTCTGAGGACGTGACACTCGAAGTTGTCGACGCCGACGGAAATTCGGTCTCCAACGCGACCGTCGTCGTTCGTGGCGGCACCGCAGACCTCGAACGCATTCACACAGCGCGGACGAACGGCGATGGTGAGGCGACAGCCTCACTCTCTCCGAGTCTCGCTCCCAACCGCGACATGGGCACGCTCGAACTATCGGTGAAGCCACCGGCTGGTAGTTCGTTCGTCGACCGACGCGAAAATACGGAATTGCTGGTGGTGCGCGACTAGAGGCGGTGGTCCCAGTCGATCCACTCCTGTTCCCAGCCGTGGCGCGACTCCGCGTCGCGAACGGCGTGTTCGTAGTCCTCGCGGGCAGTGCGGTTGCGTTCGACCGTCCCCGCTTGCTCGCCGTCTACGAGTAGTGGCCGGAAGATGACCGTTCCGCAGTGCTCGACCACGTCGCCGCCCTCGATGGCGACGAGCGTCTGCTCGCCCGCGCCGAGTGGCATCACCAACCGGCCACCCGGCGCGAGTTGGTCAAGGAGCGCGGCAGGCGGTCGAACGGATGCGGCCTCCACGAGAATCTTGTCGTACGGCGCGTATGCCGGCAAGCCGAACGCCCCGTCACCCTGGTCTACGTAGACGCTTTCGTATCCGGCATCGGCGAGGCACTGACGGGCGTCGTAGACGAGCTGACGCGAGATGTCGACGGCCTGGACGTTGGCTGCGCCGACGATTTCGGCCACGACGGCGGCGGTGTAGCCAACGCCAGCGCCAACGATGAGAACCGACTCGTCGGGTTCGAGACAGAGCGCTTCGAGGAGGCGACCCGCGGTGCTCGGAGCGAGAATCGTCGTTCCACGGTGGTCGAACGCCTGGTCCGTGTAGGCTCCACGAGCGTCGTCGACGAAGCAGTGGCGGGGGACGGTGCGCATCGCGATGCTGACCGCGTCGCTCGTCACACAGCGTTTACTCTCGTGTTCCAGGCTCGCGACCATGTCGTCGCGGAGCACCGCGAGATCCATACCCGAGAGAGTGACCGGAAACTAATCAATGGCGCGCCTGCCACAGACCACTTGCAGGTCCGTACCGGGGATGGATTCGACGCGAATCCGCTTCAAACTAGCTGCCGACAACCACTCGCGAAACTGCGCTTCGGTGTGCGTGTCTCCGCGCTCACTCTGGGCGAACATGTGCGCACCCACGAGCGCGGCGTTTGCGGCGCGTCCGCGTACGGACTCACTCATCACGAGCGACCCACCCGGTGCGAGCGCGCCCGCGGCGTTCTCGACGAGCGCGGCGACGTCGGCTGGCCCGTGCCAGTGAGCCACGCCACCGGCGAAAACCAGGTCGTATTCACCGGGAATCGAATCGATGTAGTCGCCGGCGAGCAGCTCGATGTCCTCGTGGCGGAGTTGTTTGCGGTCGCGTTCGACCACGTCGGGTGCGTCGAGCAGCGTCACGTCGGAGCCACGCGCCGCGAATTCGAGCGCGTAGGTGCCCGGGCCGCCGCCGACGTCGAGCACTCGGAGGCCGCCGTCGTGGTAGTGGACGGCCGCGGTCACGACGGCGCGAACCGTCGCGTCGTCCATCGCCGCGTGCGCACCGAGCCTGTTCACCGTCCACTCCGGCGGTTCGGGCGTCGGCAGTCCAGACTGCATCGCCTCCGGGAGGGCGACCCAGCGGTCTAACGCGTCGAGTTCGTGCGAGAGTCGCCCGACGGATTTGAGGTCGGTTTTTGCGAAGAAGCCGAGCGCCCGATTCGTCGGTTCGTACTCCTCGCCGACCTGTTTGAGAAAGCCTCGCTCACAGAGCGCCTCGATGGTGATTCGCGCCGCTCGTTCGGTCACGTCGGCTTCGCGGGCCACCGCCGCGGGCGTCCCCGCCCTGGTCATCACTGCGTCGAGGATTCCGGCGCGACGCGCCGCCCAGAGGACGAGCAGTTCGCGGAACTCCTCGCGGTGGTCGGTGTCTCGAGTTGGCATTAGCGTGCCTCCGTCATGGGCGGAGAAACGGACGGGAGACGTAAAAACGAACGCCGTCCACTCCCTGCCGTCTCCGCTACCTTTTTTCGCCTGTCACCCTAAGTTCGCATACGACTGAATTGAATGTCTGACGTCAGACCACCACGTGGGATGGGGACACCCGACCATTCCAAGACGACTGCAGCGCGAACCGACCAGCTGACCACTTCCGGTCAGCCCACATCGAACGACGTAACAGAGGCACACACCCAATGAGCAAATCCAACCAAGACTGGTGGCCGAACCAACTGAACCTGCGAATCCTCGACCAGAACGCCGACCCCGGCAATCCGATGGACGAGGACTTCGACTACGCAGAAGAATTTCTCTCGCTCGACCTCGACGAGGTAAAAGCGGACATCGAAGCGGTAATGACCGATTCACAGGACTGGTGGCCGGCCGACTACGGCCATTACGGCCCGCTATTCATCCGAATGGCGTGGCACAGCGCCGGCACGTATCGGACGACCGACGGCCGCGGTGGCGCGGCGGGCGGCCGACAGCGGTTCGCCCCGCTCAACAGCTGGCCTGACAACGCGAACCTCGACAAGGCGCGCAGACTGCTCTGGCCGGTCAAACAGAAGTACGGCCAGAAACTCTCGTGGGCCGACCTGCTGGTCCTGACCGGAAACGTCGCCCTGGAGTCGATGGGCTTCGAGACGTTCGGCTTCGCCGGTGGGCGCGTCGACGCCTACGAACCCGACGAGGCAGTCGACTGGGGGCCGGAAAACGAGATGGAAGCGTCCGAGCGCTTCGACGAGAGCGGCGAACTCGAGAATCCGTTCGGGGCCTCCGTCATGGGTCTCATCTACGTGAATCCCGAGGGGCCAGACGGACAGCCGGACCCACTCGCCTCGGCGGACAACATCCGCCAGACGTTCAGCCGCATGGCGATGAACGACACGGAAACGGCCGCACTCATCGCGGGCGGGCACACCTTCGGGAAGGTCCACGGTGCCGACAGCCCGGAGAACCTCGGTCCGGAGCCCGAGGCAGCTCCAATCGAAAAGCAAGGCCTCGGCTGGGAGAGCGACCACGAATCCGGAAGAGGTGCCGATACGATTACGAGCGGTATCGAAGGCCCCTGGACGGACGCGCCGACCCAGTGGGACATGGGCTACCTGAACAACCTGCTCGACTACGAGTGGGAACCGGAGAAAGGCCCCGGCGGTGCGTGGCAGTGGAAGCCAACGGACGAGACCCTTCACGACACCGTCCCGGACGCCCACGACTCGTCGAAAAAGCAGACGCCGATGATGCTGACGACGGACATCGCCCTGACGCGCGACCCGGACTATCGGGAAATCATCGAGCGCTTCCAGCAGAACCCAGCCGAGTTCCAGGACGCCTTCGCGAAGGCGTGGTACAAGCTGATTCACCGCGACATGGGCCCACCGATTCGGTTCCTCGGTCCGGAGGTTCCGGACGAGGAGATGCTGTGGCAGGACCCGCTTCCCGAAGTCGACTACGATCTGATTGACGAGGACGACGTCGCCACGCTCAAGGCGGAGATTCTCGATTCAGGACTGTCCCGCTCCCAGTTGGTCAAGACCGCCTGGGCGTCGGCATCGACGTACCGCGACAGCGACAAGCGCGGTGGCGCGAACGGGGCCCGCATTCGCCTCAACCCACAGAAGAACTGGGAGGTCAACGAACCCGAGCAACTCGCGACCGTTCTCGAAACGCTCGAAGGCATCCAGGAGGACTTCAACAGTTCTCAGTCCGATGGGACGCAGGTCTCGCTCGCAGACCTCATCGTCCTCGGTGGCAACGCAGCAGTCGAACAGGCGGCGGCAGACGCCGGCTACGACGTGACCGTCCCGTTCGAACCGGGCCGCGTCGATGCCTCGCAGAAGCAGACCGACCCAGAATCGTTCGAGGCGCTCAAACCGGACGCAGACGGGTTCCGGAACTACCGCTCCGAGGCGGCCGAACGACCTGCTGAGGAAGCCATGGTGGACAAGTCGGACCTGCTGAACCTGACGGCACCCGAGATGACGGTGCTCGTCGGCGGGATGCGGGCGCTCGACGCGAACTACGAAGGGGCCGACCTCGGCGTCTTCACTGACCGACCGGGGACGCTCTCGAACGACTTCTTCGTGAACCTGCTCGGCATGGACATCGACTGGCAACCAGTCGAAGGGTCCGACAACCTGTTCGAAGGGCACGACCGCGACACGGGCGAAGTCAAGTGGAAGGCGACGCGCGCCGACCTCGTCTTCGGGTCGAACTCGCGGCTTCGAGCCATCGCAGAGGTCTACGGTGGCAACGACGCAGAAGAGAAGTTCGTCGACGACTTCGTCGAGACGTGGAGCAAAATAATGCACCTGGACCGCTTCGACCTCGAATAAGCGCGGCGATTGCGGATTCGGCGTTTTTCTTTTTCGTTACCAGGCCGACCAGGCGGTCGAACTCTCGTCGCGGACGTAGAGTCGCTTGATGTCCTTTGCCTTCGCCGAGTCGCCGCCGAAGTCGAACTGCTCGCGGTCGTAGCCCTCGGCGTCGTCGCGGAGGATGATGCCTTCGACAGTGAACTCCTCGCCGTCCAGTTCCTCGGTGCGGCCGACGGTGAAGTCGTAGTCGCCGGGCACCTGAATCTTCAGGCTCTTGGTCTCGTCACGTCGCCCGTCTTTCGGGTGCATGGTGACATTGACGCTGATGTTGTCCACGGCGCGCGTCCAGAACGTCTTGATGTCCTCGATTGTCGCTTCCTCGACGCGGTTGCCGTCGGTCGTTTCGATGCTCGTGATGCGGACGGTGAGGATGGCCTCCTCGGTGTCTACGATGAACTCCTCGCCGACGGCGCTCGTCTCCTTTGGCGGGGCGCTCACAGTGGCTTTCACGGACTCGCCGTCCTGAGAGATGACGACCATCTTCTCAACGGTCGATTCGCTCTCGACGGTCGTCTTGTGGACGTGACCGCAGTCCGTACAACGGACGGTGATCTGGCCGTTTCCGGGCTTCAGCACCTCGTGGACGGTTTCGAGTGTGGGCGAACACGAGGGGCAGACCACGGCAACGCGGTCTGATTGTGTACTCATGGTCGAATCTAGCCGTCCCAGCCTAAAAGTGCGTGGCGGTTCGCGAGAGGCGTCAGTCCCGGCGTGGCTGTGGCAGTTCGATTTCTACGCCGTCTGCGTACACGGTCGGTTCGCGGAGGATGCCGTCGAGGTGGAGCGGCGCGGACACGTCGCCGCCGATGCCCGCGTCGTCACCGATGGCGATGTGGACCGTGCCCGCCGCCTTCTCGTCTAAGAGGACGGAGCCGACGAGTTCGTCGACGGCGACGTTCGTCCCGATGCCGAGTTCGGCGAGGTTGTAGGCGTCCTTCCCGACCTCTTTTGCGGCGGTTTCGATTTGCCCGCGGATGTCGTCGTCGCTGACCTCGGTGACGTAGCCGTCTTCGACCGTAAATGAGAGCTCCTGTCCCTCGTCGAGCAGGCCGTAGGGCATCATCGTGCCGTCGACGACGAACGTCCCGTTCGCAGTGACCGGACTGATGAACACCTCGCCTGCGGGCAGGTTCGAGAAGTGGCCGGGTTTGTGGACGATGCCGGTGTCCGCGAGCCATTTGCGGTCGCCGAACTTGAAGGTGATGTCGGTGCCCTGTGGGGAGGTGACGCGAACGGTCGTTGCGTTCTCGACCTTCGCTATCGTATCGTAGGACGTCTCCTTGATGTTCTCGTAGTCGGCGTCGAGACCGGTCGTGAACACTGCTTCGGTGATTCCCGGCAGCGTCGCGCCGCGCGCGCCCGCCTCGTTCGCCTCGCTGCGGGCGCGGGTGTGGCTCAGACTCTTGGTCGTCGGCGCGAGGAACACGTCTGCTTCGCGCAGGGCGGCCGCGACGGGCGCGGCGGGTTCTTCGCCGTGCTGGCTGAGCGGCGGGTAGCGCATGATTGATGCGTCTGCTGTCACGTTTCGGGCGGCCTCGTAGAGTGCTTCGCCGATTCGCACGCGTTTGTCGTCGGTCACGATGAGGCAGGACTCGTCGGACTGGAGGTCGAGACACTGGTTGATGGCGGTCTCGGCCGCGGCGGCGAGGGCGGCGTCGGTGGCCTGTTCTGACATGATAACTGCCTAGTGACGGGTGCCATTCAACGTTCCCATCCGAGACGTTGTGCCACGCTGACGACATACACGATTGCCCGAAACGATTATGCGGACAGCAAAACCACCGCCACATATGATAAAAGTCGGGATTAACGGCTACGGCACAATTGGTAAGCGCGTCGCGGACGCCGTTCGCGCACAGGATGACATGGAAGTCATCGGCGTCGCGAAGACGCGCCCGAACTTCGAGGCGGAGACGGCGGTGAAGAAGGGCTACCCGCTCTACGCCGCCATCGAAGACCGCGCCTCACTGTTCGCGGATTCGGGTATCGAAATCGACGGCATGGTCGAGGAACTCATCGAGGAAGCCGACATCATCGTCGACGCCACCCCGTCCGGCATCGGCGCGCAGAACAAGGAACTCTACGAGCAGTACGAGACGCCCGCGCTCTACCAGGGTGGCGAGGACGCGGACCTCGTCGACGTAAGCTTCAACGCCCGCGGCAACTTCGCGCAGGCGGAGGGCGCAGACCACGTCCGCGTCGTTTCCTGTAACACGACCGGCCTCTCACGACTCGCTGCGCCCCTCGAAGAGGAGTACGGCATCGAGAAGATGCGCGTCACGCTCGTCCGCCGCGGTGGCGACCCCGGTCAGACGTCTCGGGGTCCCATCAACGACATCCTCCCGAACCCAATCTCGCTGCCCTCCCACCACGGTCCCGACGTGAAGACCATCTTCCCGGACCTGAAAATCGACACCCTCGGCATGAAGGTTCCAGCGACGCTCATGCACACCCACAGCGTGAACGTCGAACTCGAATCGACGCCGGACCCAGCGGAGGTTCGTGAACTCCTCGAAAACGAGTCGCGCACGTTCGTCATCCCCGAGCACATGAACATCGACGGGGCGGGCAAGCTGAAGGAACTCGCCCACGACATTGACCGCCCGCGCGGCGACCTCTGGGAGAACTGTATCTGGGGCGAGTCCATCAGCATGGAAGGAAACGACCTCTATCTGTTCCAGGCCATCCACCAGGAGTCAGACGTGGTTCCTGAGAACGTAGACGCCATCCGCGCCGTCCTCGGTACCGCAGACGCCAAAGAGAGCGTCGAAAAGACCAACGAGGCGATGGGCATGGGCATCTAACCGTCCCAAGTCTTTTGGCTTCAACCACCCTACAGCATACCAATGAAACGACGAGATGACCGCGACCCGTTCGACGACCTGTTCCGGGAAATCGAGCGGATGATGAACGACGTCATCGGCGGCAACGTGGACGTCAACGTAGACCGGGCAGACGGGAGCGAAAGCCCGCACGTCGTCGTCTACGAGGAGACGGACGTCGTTCGCGTCATCGCGGACCTACCGGGCATCGACAAGAACCAAATCGACCTGAAGTGCGATGGAAAGACGCTCACCATCACCGCAGAGAGCGACACGCGAAACTACGACGAACACGTCACGCTCCCTGTTCGCGTCGACGAACACTCGGCGAAAGCCACCTACAACAACGGCGTCCTCGAAGTGACCCTCGAACGTGCCGAGGATTCCGCCGATATCAGCGTTAACTGAGCGTTCTCACTCGTATTTCGCCGTCTCTCTGATGACTCCAGCGAGTCGGTCGTAGAACCCGTCTTCGTACTTCGCCGAGTCGTCGATGGTCGGTCGCGCGTTCGTCTCGTTCACCACCGCTCGCTCGTCGGTGGCGAGGATATCGACGCCGAGCAACGGGATGTCGAGGATTTCTGCGGTCTGCTCGGCGAGTGTTTTGAGGTCTTCAGAAAGGTCCACACCGGTGGCTGTGGCTCCTCGGTGGACGTTGTGTTTCCAGTGGTCGCTATTTTCGGGCAGGCGACGTTCGACCGCGCCGACGTATTCCCCGTCGAGGACCATCACGCGGTAGTCCCGTGCGTTGGGAACGAACTCCTGGACGAGAAACGATTTGTCGCCGGTCGCCATGTAGTCGTGGACGAGCGTGAGGTAGTCGGTGACGCCGAGAAAGGAGTCTGCGTCGTGGACCTTTACGACCCCAGTTCCGCGAGTCGTGGAGTTGGGTTTGACGACGACGGGCGTCTCGAAGTCCGCGAACACGGCTTCGAGGTCGGCCCGTTCGGTGGGATTCGACACGAGCGTCGTCTCGGGGACGGGAATCCCCTCGCGGGCGAGTGTGGCGATGACGCCCGCTTTGTTTCGAGAGGTGAGAATCGCCTCGCGGTCGTTGACCCACGGAACATCGAGGAGCGCGTCTGCGACGCCGCCTTCCATGATGCGTGAGGGGTAGACGAAGCCGACATCGAACCCGTCCCAGGGTTCGGTGAGCGAGAGCGTTCGCTCTGACGTTCTGACGTGTTCTGCGACGATTCCTCGGGCTTCGAGTGGCGACTGGATACGTTGGTACGTTTCCTTGTCCGTCGCAACCGCGAGACGCAGCATACGCTGACTGAGCGTGGGCAGCGATAAAAAGGGTCCGTGGCCGACTTACGCGACGAGCAGTTCTTCGCCGCGTTCGACGACGATGCGACACGGCGGCGTGACCTTGTTGTAGGCACGACGGAAGGCGTCCTTGACGACGGGGGCGTCCTTCACGTCACACCACGCGGTGAACAGGCGCTCGCCCTTCTGGATGCGTGCGGCGGTGCCGACTGGCTTCCCGAAGGCGAGGCGCATCCCGTCAGAAACACGGTCTGCACCCGCGCCGGTTGCCTGTTTGTTCTCACGGAGGACCTGGTGGGGGAACTTGCGGAGAATCATCTTGTAGTTGCCCTCACCGAGCTGCTTGATGAGCGCGCGGTTCGCGCTCAGGCGTGCTGCTTCGAGCGACCCGTGACGAATCTGGCAGGCTTCCTCGAGAACGAGGGAGATTTGGACAGGGTAGTCGTCGGGGTCTGCGTCCACGGCACCCATTTTGTACTGTGCGACTTTGGAACCGGGGATTCCGGTGATGTACTCTCGTCGGGTGTACGACGGCTTGTCGATGTCCCGGTACATCGAGGCAGGTTTGTCGGCCATGGTTACTACTGGAGGCTGACGCCTACCGCGTCAATAAACCCTTCGAACCGACGGCACCGTTTGGGTCTCTCTCGCGCCCGATTTCGTGCGAATCGGTCACACGATTGCGAGCCGTTATTGCCGTCTCTTCCTATGAATCAGCCATGAAGATGTTCAAAAATGGCGAGTGGGGTCACCACTACGAGTCCACGAATTTGGACGGCGAATTCGAGCGCCAGTCCACGATGTTTCGCGATTGGATCGAGGACGACCCGGAGGCCGAGTATCCGGCGGAGGCAGGGCGCTACCACCTCTACATCTCGTGGGCGTGTCCGTGGGCCCACCGCACCGCGCTCATCAGAAGCCTTCGCGGGCTCGAGGACGTCATCTCGATGGACGTCGTCGACCCCTACCGCGACGAGGGTGGCTGGCAGTTCACGCCCGAGAAGGCGGGCTGTACGGCGGACTCCATCAACGACTTCGACTATCTGCGCGAGACCTACCTCGAAGCCGACCCGAACGTCACTGGGCGCGTCACCGTTCCCGTCCTCTGGGATAAGGAAACGGGAACCATCGTCAACAACGAATCCGAGGAAATCCTTCGGATGCTCGACACGGCCTTCGCGGACTTCGGCAACACCGAGGTGACGCTGTACCCGGAGGGCTACCGCGAGGAGATAGACGACATTATCGACGCCATCTACGAGCCAATCAACAACGGCGTCTACCGCGCCGGCTTCGCCGATTCACAGGACGCCTACGAGAATGCCGTCACCGAACTGTTCGATAATCTCGACTACTGGGAAGACGTGCTCGAAGACCAGCGCTACCTCGCCGGCGACCGCCTCACCGAGGCGGACATCTGTATGTTTACGACGCTCGTGCGCTTCGACCCGGTGTACGTGAATCACTTCCGGTGCAATCTCCGCCGCATCGCCGACTACCCGAACCTCTGGAACTACCTGAAAGACCTCTACCAGACGCCCGGCGTCGCGGAGACGGTCGACTTCGCACACATCAAGGAACACTACTTCACCACCCACGAGAGCCTCAATCCGAAGGGTATCATCCCGAAGGGACCAGTCCTCGACTTCGAAGAGCCACACGATCGCGACCGTCTCGCGGGCCGGCCTCCGGAAGCGCTCGTCCAGTAATCCAATCTGACCGCGTCGTTCAGGTTTCCGGACAGCTTTTCGCTTCGTTTGCCAGCCGAGGCAGCTTCAAGTACCTTGGTAGCGTACCACATTCGTCTATGCCAGATGCAAAGCGTGGCCGAGAGAAGAAGGGCCTCCAGAAGGAGAAACAACTGCTCGCGGTCGAGGCCGAACGGGAACTGGCAACGGTCGGTGAAGACCAACAACTCGAGGATTTTGAAGACAACGTAGAGGAGATAAATCTCGAAGAAATCACGATTTCTGAACTAGAACCGGAAGAATCGGACGCGTAACGTCCCACACGCGTTTCGGCACAACATTATTTTCTGAAAAACGGAGCGTCGAACTGAGCGAGCGACTTAGTCGCTAATCTCGATGCGGTGGCTGTCGTCGTCCATGTCCTCCACGGTTGGGAGGTGGATTTCGAGGACGCCGTTGCGGTACGAGGCGGTGATGTCGGCTTCCCGAATCTCACCGGGAATCGTCAGCTGCTCGTGGACCTGGCGGCGCTGTGAGGCGTACTCGCTCTCTACCTCGTGGGTGCCTGTGACGGTGAGCACACCCTTGTCGAAGCGGATGTCGATTTCTTCCTTCTCGAAGCCGGGCATGTCGCCGAGGACGACGTAGCCCTCCTCGTCGGTCTCTAGGGTCAGGTTGCCACCCATGTTGCGGAAGTTGGCGGCGAAGTCGCCGCCCTCCATGCCCCAGAACGGCGAGCGCATCATGCGTTCGCGCATCTGTTCCATCAGGCGGTCCATCTCGTCGAATCGGTCGTTGAATCGCATGGTAGGTTACCGACACCCTTATAAGTCGTATGAGATATTAAACGTAGCGTCACCCGTGATAGCAAGGTGAAAACAGCAGGACAGAGATACATTCACTTGACGTAAGTGTGCTGTGGCAGGCGGGCAAGCACTATCGCTAAGACAGCGAACGTCATAGTTTCTGTATGTACCATAACATTTTGATACCGACCGACGGCAGTGAGGGGACCGAAAAGGCAGTCGAGCAAGCACTCGACATCGCCGAAACCTACGACGCGACACTCCACGTCCTCTACGTGGTGGACACGGCTGCGTTCGCCCCCGAGGTGGACGTGGCGCTCATCATCGACTCGCTTCAGGCACACGGCGAACGCGCGGTCGCAGACATCGAAGCCCAGGCGGTCGAAGAAGGCGTCGTCGTCGAGACGACCATCGAGACGGGGTCGCCACATCGCGAGATCCTGCGCTACGTCGAGGACAACGACATCGACCTCGTCGTGATGGGGACCCACGGTCGTACGGGTCTCGGACGTTACCTGCTCGGCAGCGTCGCAGAAAAGGTCGTCCGGAGCTCGCCGGCCCCGTGTCTCACGGTTCGGATGCGGGACGACGACTGAACCGCCGGGAGGATTTGTCGCTCAGAGCGACCCGCTCGCCTGCGGGACCACCGTCACCGACGAGAGTTTCCACTCCCCGTCTACGCGCTCGAATTCATCCTCGTAGCGCCCTTGCATCCACTGCTGTTCCCCCTCGTCGTCAGTGAACTGGAGCAGCAGGTACCACTGCCCGGTCGCTTCGTCCCCGTCCACGTCGATGACCGGGTTCGAGAGCAGGTGTGCGGTCTGTTGGTACATATTGTCGAAAATCTCGGTCGCGAAATACTGGAGGCCCTCGGCCCCCTCGGCGGGGTCCTGCCCGGCCCGTCCGAACGTTCCGTCCTCGGTGAACAGCGACACCCACTCGTCGTAGTCGCCGTCGTCGATTCGATAGCAGTATTCGTGTTTGAGTTGACTAATCTCCAGGAATTCTTCGACACTTGATGCCATGGTTCACCCTCGTCCGTACTGCGGAAAAACGTTTGTGTGGCGGTCGGATGCGGCCCGATGCGTCGCTCACGACCGTAAAATACGCTGAGAATGTTGAATTCGCGTAAAACGTAGAACCCGGTTTACAGACGGGTGACGTTCTTCGCGCGGGGGCCTTTGTCGGCCTGTTCGATGTCGAACTCGACTTCCTGCCCCTCCTCGAGGTCAGGGCCGCCGACGTCTTCCATGTGGAAGAACACGTCGTCGTCCGAGTCTTCAGTCTTGATGAAACCGTAGCCACCAGTGTCGTTGAAGAAGTCGACTTTCCCTTTCGCCATGATTACAGGCGCTCCAGGTTTTTCGCGCGTGGGCCTTTGTCGGCCTGCTCGATATCGAACTCGACTTCCTGACCTTCTTCTAAGTCAGGGCCGCCGATGTCTTCCATGTGGAAGAACACGTCGTCGTCTGCGTCGTCCGTCTTGATGAATCCGTAACCGCCGGTGTCGTTGAAGAAATCAACCGTACCTTTCGCCATTACGAATGGACGAATGTCCCAGCCGGTGTTAAGGCTTGTGTATTTATTCTCAAAATCCAAATGTCAGTTGGTCAATCGTCCGGTTATGGGTGACCTTCTGCTACTTATGACTTGTATTTCCGTGATTTTCTACGCAATCACCTATCGTTTCCGGGATTAACCGCACCACTCCGTTGGTATTCACAACTTCTTCCACGACAGATGCGTTGCATTTGCGGCCAGCCGATTTAAGGGACTGTGAGCCTTTGATTCACCAATGAGTTATTTTGTAGCGAACGTCGAAAACGGCCTGAAAACACCCTCTAACCTGTGAATTCGTTCTTCATCGCTGTCCTGTTCTGGGGGCGTGGGGACGATGGGTGAGCCACCGGAGACTGTCTCGTCTGTCCAGCAGACAGCAGGTCCACTCGAGCGCCTGGTAAATTGGTTTCTGCTCGGCGGCAACCGGCTCGTGGTTGCAGGCATCTTCACACTCGTCGTCTTTCTCACGTTCTTCTCGCTCGTCGCTGTCGGCGTGCTGGCTGTCGGCCCGAGCAGCGTCGCCTCGTCACTCTTCACGAGTGGCCTCGCGTCGGGCGTGCTGACGCTGATTACCGTCGCGCTCTCTATCAACCAGCTCATTCTCTCGCGCGTGTTCGGGTCGCCGAACGAACTGCGCGACAAACTCGACGGTTCGCGGACCTTGCGCGAGGAAGTTCGAACCCTCGCTGGGGAAGCCACGACGCCGAACGACCCGGCTGATTTTCTCTCGCTCATCGCCCGGACGCTCGAAGCCAGAGCGAACACACTCGACGAGAACCTCACGTCCACGGCTGAATCCCACGCGACGCTCTCGTCGTACGCCGCCGACGTCGCCGAGTACGGGGCCAATATCGACGACGCAATCGAGAGCGAAGAGGCGATCGTCGACGTTCTCTCGGTCATCATGGGAACCGAGTACGCACGCAACCTGCGTGCGACTGAATACATGCAGAATACCTACACCGCGGACCTCCCGACAGAGGCAACCGAGCAACTCGACGCAATCGACCGCCTTCTCGAGGCGATTGCGGTGACCCGCCAGTTCTTCAAAACCCTCTCACTGCAGCAAGATTTCGCCCAACTCTCTCGCTTCATCGCCAGCTCTGGTTTCCTCGCGCTCGTGGTCACGGTCCTGCTCGCGCTCGTCTACACGTCGAGTGGCGTCATGGTCGCTCCTTCGCTGCTCCCCATGCTCGTGAGCGTGGGTCTCGCGCTCATCTTCGTTCCGCTGGCGCTCTTTATTGCCTACACGCTTAGAGCCGCGACGATTGCCCACCGAACCGTATCTGTCGGTCCGTTCATCCCACCAGAGGAGCGAACCGATAGCTAAGCACGGGCGAGGACGGCCGAAAAGCAGTGCGCCTCAGTTCCCCAGCCACCGGACGATCGCCCCGACGAGGAGCACGAGCGCTCCGCCGATGAACGTGCCGGGAATTGGCAGTACGAACAGGCCTGCACCGAACGCCAGGATGATGGTCGAAGTGCGCATGACTGGCCGTTGTCGACTGCCACGGTTACGACTTGTGGCCGCCTTTCTCCCTACTCGCTGATGTCCTCGTCGAACGCCTCCTGTGCCAAGTCTTCGAGCAAGTCTTTCACCGACTCTACAGCGTCGTCGGTAAGGCCGTCGATGGCTTCGACGCTGTGTGCGCCGCCATGTGCCGTCTGCAAGGCGTTTTCGTTCAGCTTCCCGTCCGGGTCTACGACCGGGAGCTTCAGGTCCGTGAAGTTCTCGGGCGGGAAGCCAGTCGCCGAGAGGGCGAAGTGGTCTGCGATTTCACCGAGGTCATCGGTATTGAAATCGTTCTTCTGAGGCGCGTCCCAATCGTCGGTCGTCGTCCCCGAATACGAGGGTTCGTGGTAGTCGAACGCCGTCATGACGCTAGGTGTCGGTGAGGATTGCCGTGATTGTAAGCACCATGGCCGGAAACGGTCATCCTCTCAGCGGCCCTCTTTCACGTATGCAATCGATAGAGACGTTCGTGGACATCGACGCGCCGCCGAGCGTGGTGTGGAACCTCCTCACCGACCTCTCGTCGTATCCCGAGTGGAACCCCCACATCGTGCGTGCACGTGGTGACCTTCGGGTCGGTTCGTCCCTTGACATCCGCATCCGCCGAAAGGGGGTCAAAGACCGCGACATGACGGTGACGATTAGCGAGTTGGAACCCGAGCGTCGACTCGCCTGGGTCGGCACCCTCCTCCACACACGAATTTTCGAGGGACGACACGTGTACGAACTCGAACCACTCGACGGCAGTCGTACGCGCCTTCACAACCGTGAATCGGTGCGCGGACTCCTCGCCTCATCCGCGCTGACCGACGACCCAGCACGCGACTACGAGGCGATGAACCGCGCGCTCAAATCCCGTGCAGAGCAGGCGGCGAAGGCAACATAATCTCGTCACTCGGCGTTCTACAACGGTAAAAAAAGCAGGGCGAAACGGCTGCCTGCAGCCGCGACTCGCGTTATTCTTTGGGTTTGTAGTTCACGGTGACGTTCTTCGCGCCGTAGATGTCGTCCCACGTCTTATCCGCATCGAGCAGGAGGACCATGATTTCGACCTCGCCTTCCTCAGCGTTGCTCTCCTCGAAGGCTTCCGCCGGAATCGATAGCGAGTACGTGCCGCGCTCTTTGAACGTCACGTTCTGTCGGTCGACGAGCGTACCCTTCGCCCGGGTGTGGTCGCCGTCCTTCTCGAGATACCCGTTCACGTACACGAGAAAGTACGGTTCGCCGTCCACGGTGCCGTGTTCGGCCGGGTCCACGCGCTGCATGCTCGTGTTCGCGGTGACTTCTAACTCGACCGAGGAGTAGCCTTCGGAACTCGAGCCGTTCCCGTCAACTACCTCGACAGAGAAGATACGCGACCCGTTCTCCTCGCCCATGTTGTTCTGCAGCGGCGTGTTCGGCGGCTGCGGGCGCGTCCACGCCTCACGCGGTGCCGACGTTTCCGTCGGTTCCTGCGTCGTCGCTTCCGTCGTCTGTTGGGTCGTGGTCTGGGCTGCCGTGGTGGCGTTCGCCGTGGTCGTCTGCGCGGCTGTCGTGGTCGCTTCTGTCGCTTCGGTCGTCGCGTCGGTCGTCGACTGGTCTCCTTGGCCGCCGAGGCCGGTACATCCGGCAAGGAGGACGAGCCCGACGACGAAAATCGAAAGTAGGGGGCGTTTCATACGCGCCCTCAGTACTCGGGGATGGTTATTATGGGGTGATTAGAACCGGAAACGGTGGCCGCCTTCCCGCAAATTTGCCGGTTTTGGGTTGTGATTCACTCACAGTCGCTTTCGGTTTTCACAGGTTGTCGTCTCCCGGATTGTGAACCGAGTCGAGACGGACCGCTCGCTTCGTTCACGGTTGCGACTCGTCGGGTTCAAATCGCTCGTGAACAATTTCACTGCTCACGTTGTTCGCAGGGACATGCCGCCTCCCGGATTGTGAACAACGGTCGCTGTCGCTCCCTGATTCAAATCCGGTCGGATTGATGTTACACCTCTCGACGCGCTCGCTTCGCTCGTGCGTTCGAGAGTTGGAAAATGCCGCCTCCCGGATTTGAACCGGGGACAGCCCGATCTTCAGTCGAGTGCTCTCCCAGGCTGAGCTAAGGCGGCGCACCGCGCTGGTGTGCAATCGAACGGAGGGTGACTGCACAAAAAAGGATTTCGAAAGGCGGCGGCAGATTCAGGGGAGAAACAGGTCCGCCACGTCGAACAGCGTTCCGCAGTCTACGCACTCGTAGTCAGTCCCACCGGCCGATTTGACGTAGCCCTTGCACTCGGGACAGGATTTTGCCATCACGGATAATGGGGTGTGGTGACACATATCGCTTCCGGCAGAGCCGACCGCTTCACCGTGCGGTTCGAGGGACGATCGAGCCACTCACGCTGTCGCGTTGAAGACGGGACTTTCCAGCCAGCCGTCGAAGTGGACGCTCGACGTGTTGGAGGCGGTTCGTCCCGTCACGGCGTCACCGTAGCCGTCTGCTTTTTCCTCGGACACGGGGTCCGTGAGCGTATCCGAGGCGTCTTCGGGTGACGATGCGCCGTCAGAAGCACCCCAGTAGTTCCCCATCGCATCGACGAAGTCGTCATCGTGGTTCGCGATGCCGAAGGCGTGGTTTTCGACGATGTCGTTCTGGTGGACGGAGACGAGTTCTGCACCCTCGCCACCTGCGCCACAGAGTGCCGTGTTGTGTATTTCGATGCCAATGTTGTTCCCCGCGATGCGGTTGCGTTCGATGGTGACGCCGCCAGTGACCGTCCGCAGTTGTATGCCGTGGACGTTGTCTGCGAGCTTGTTACCCACCACGATGTGGTCGCCGGTTTCGAGCTGGATGCCACCGCCGGCCATCTGGATGCCCTCGCCGTTGCCGACGAGCGTGTTGTTCTCGATTCGCTGGCCACCGGCGTTCACGTCGATTGCGAAGTCGGTGGCTCCGATGACGTGATTGCCGTGGACGAGGTTGTTCTCACCGGAGACGGCGATGCCCGTCTGGACGTTTTTGAGCGTGTTGTCTCGGATGACGTTGTCGCTGCTGCGGACGAGCAACGCCGTACTCTCGTACGTCTCGTCGGTCGTCATGAATTCGTTGCCGACGAACGTGTTGTCCGGGGCGTCGGGTCGGATGTCGACCGTCCCCTCGACGAAACGGTTGTTCTGCACGACGTTCCGGGAGGAATCGTCGATGATGAGCGTCTCCTGGGCGGTGTAACTCGTACCGAAGTCGTTGCCGACGAGGGTGTTCCCGTCCGCGTTGCGCAGGACGATTCCGTAGAGACTCCGTGAGATGTCGGTGTCCGCGACCGTGATGTCAGTCGAGTTCTCGAGCAGAAGTGCGCCCGACACGTCACCGTCTCGAAGGTCGAGATTCTCGACGGTTCCACCGGAAACGCCCTTCAACTGGACGCCACCGCTTCGGCGCTGGACGGCGAGATTGGAGAGCGACACGTCAGAGAGCGTCTCGGTACCAGTGACGAGAATCGCCGGTCCCTGTGCCGGGCCGTCGATGGTGAACCCGTTTCCGTCTACCGTCACGTCGCTCGCGGTGATGCGAAGACAGGCGTCTCGGCCTTCGTTCGAGATGTTCTGCGTGAGATGATAGGTTCCAGACTCGGAGATGACCTGACAGGAATTCAGTTCGACAACGTCACTCTGTGCGCCCCCTACGACGGTCCCGCCCGCAGTGGTAGAGAGGAGGACAAGGAGGGTTCCAAAAACCGCAGTCTGTGTTGACATGGAGGTGTACTCTTTGTTTCAGCGCCTGAGGGTGTTTATTATGAACGCGCTAAGCGGATGAAACAACGAAAACTCACTGAAATGGTCTTGCCAGCAGGGGATTTGTAACGACAGAAACACAACTCAACTCCCGGTTCGGATTCGAGTTCTTGGAACAGATGGGGGACTGCCGGCACAAGTGGGGGAGTGCCAGCAGTCCTGGGGGAAGTGAATCGTCCGTAAGTAGCACGACTCACACTGGATTTTGGGGGCCCTCCAGTTAGGCCACTTTCTCATTAGGCCTCTGACAATATAATCTTTTACCCTGACTATCAGGAAAACAACACATAATAAAAATTCAATAAAATGGCGCCGTCTCTCGAAAGTTCACCCGGACGGCTTCGGACCCGGGGGCTTCACTCGGGCGGATTCGAACCCCGGTCGCTACCGCTCCTCATTCGAATCCTTATAACCCATTCAGACGACACAGACTCCTCGCTTCGCTCGTCGTGTTGTGTCGTCAGAAATGGGCTCGGGCGGATTCGAACCACCGACCTCGGCCTTGTAAAGGCCACGTCATAACCAACTAGACCACGAGCCCGCACCCCAACCAAATCACTGCCCAAGAATAACAGTTACTTTCTCGTCCGGAACCCTTACCGGGGTCCCATTCCTTCTTTCAGTCATGGCCCCCTCGCTGCGAACCCTCCTCAAAGGCCCCATCCCATTTCTCATCGTCGGGATTGCCGCCCTTCTCGCGTTCAACTTCGGGCTCGTCGGCCCGCCTGCTCCGCCCGCAGATGGCGAGTACAACTGGACTGAGGTCACCGTCTCCGACGAGAACGGCGAGCAGCTCGGCGTCGTGCAGGCTCGCGTCGCCGACACGCAGGACAAACGCTACACCGGGCTCTCGAACACCACGTCGCTCGACGAAGACGAGGGGATGATATTCACCTACGAGGAGGAGGGTGAACACACCTACGTCATGCGAGACATGGACTTCCCGCTCGACATCATCTTCATCGGGGCAGACGGCAAAATCACCGAAATCTACCACGCTCCCGTCGAACCCGGAACCAGCAACAACGACCTTACGCGGTACACAGGGACCGGCCAGTACGTCCTCGAAGTGAATGAGGGCTGGACGACGAGGAACAACGTTTCGGTGGGTGACACCGTCTCCATCGGCGACTAATCAGTCAATTTGGGAACATCCTTTTCAGTCTCCCTCCCGTGACTCAGGGCAATGGACGTCCACGCAGACGAGGACGACCCATTCGAAGCCCAACGCGAACGCGCCGAGAACCCGATGTTACGCCTGTTCACCCACTACGGCGCAGCAAACAAGTTCTCGTTCGTCGTCGGTCTCTTCGGAAGCGTCGTCGCCCGTGTCCTCGACCTCTTGCCCCCACTCATCCTCGCCGTCGCCATCGACGCTATCTTCCTCCAGGAAGCGGCGTTCAGCCTCTGGCTCGTCCCAGACGCCTGGCTCCCGGCCGACCGCCCAGCGCAACTCTGGCTCTCTGCCGGTATCATCGGCTTCGCCTTCTTCGGCGGCGCGGCCTTCCACTGGATTCGAAACTGGGGCTGGAACGACTTCGCACAGAACATCCAGCACGCCATCCGCACCGACACCTACGACAAGATGCAGCGGCTGAACATGGACTTCTTCGCCGACAAGCAAACCGGCGAGATGATGTCCATCCTTTCGAACGACGTAAACCGGTTAGAGCGGTTTCTGAACGACGGGATGAACTCCGCGTTCCGCCTCTCGGTCATGGTTGTCGGCATCGCCGTCATCCTGTTTTCGATGAACTGGCAACTCGCCGCAATCGCACTCGTCCCGGTGCCCGCAATCGCGTTTTTCACTTACAAGTTCGTCAGCATCATCCAGCCGAAGTACGCGGACGTTCGCTCCTCGGTCGGCAAGGTTAACTCCCGACTCGAAAACAACCTCGGCGGCATCCAGGTCATCAAGGCGAGCAACACCGAGACGTACGAATCAGACCGCGTCGACGACGTGTCGATGAACTACTTCGAGGCCAACTGGGACGCCATTACGACGCGCATCAAGTTCTTCCCAGCACTGCGCGTCCTCGCCGGAATTGGCTTCGTCATCACGTTCACCGTCGGCGGCGTCTGGGTCCTCTCGGGACCGCCCGGCCCACTCTCGGGGACGCTCACCACAGGCCAGTTCGTCGCGTTCATCCTCTACACCCAGCGGTTCATCTGGCCGATGGCGCAGTTTGGACAAATTATCAACATGTACCAGCGGGCCCGTGCCTCCAGCGCCCGCATCTTCGGCCTGATGGACGAACCCGCTCGTATCGAGGAGTCGCCCGACGCAATCGACCTCAACGTTGAAGACGGGAGCGTCGAGTACGACCACGTCACCTTCGGCTACGACGACGGGGACACCATCCTCGAAGACGTCTCCGTCGTCGTCGAGGGCGGCGAGACGCTCGCGCTCGTCGGCCCGACGGGCGCAGGGAAATCGACCTTCCTCAAACTCCTGCTCCGGATGTACGACGTAGACGAGGGAGCGGTCAAAGTAGACGACACCGACGTCCGTGACGTGACCCTCTCCAGCCTCCGTAAATCCATTGGCTACGTCAGTCAAGACACCTTCCTGTTCTACGGGACGGTTCTGGAGAACATCGCCTATGGCACGTTCGACGCGAGCGAGGAGGACGTGGTGGAGGCGGCGAAAGCCGCGGAAGCCCACGACTTCATCGAGAACCTCACCGACGGCTACGACACGATGGTCGGCGAGCGCGGCGTGAAACTCTCGGGCGGACAGCGCCAGCGCATCGCCATCGCCCGAGCCATCCTCCGCGACCCGGACATCCTCATCTTAGACGAGGCGACGAGCGACGTGGACACCGAGACGGAGATGCTCATCCAGCGAAGTCTCGACAAACTCACCGCAGACCGGACGACGTTCGCCATCGCCCACCGCCTCTCGACAATCAAGGACGCGGACAAAATCGTCGTCTTGGAGGACGGGAAAATCGTCGAACGCGGCACCCACGACGACCTGCTCGCGGCGGACGGTCTCTACGCCCACCTCTGGGGGGTGCAAGCGGGCGAAATCGACTCCCTACCCGAGGAGTTCGTCGAACGCGCCGCCCGCAGGCAGGCCCGCACCGAGTCCGTGGACTGACCCATTAAGGTGCGCCAGGCACATGAGTCGTCCATGTACCTCGCCGAAGAGACGTGGACGGACGCCGATTCCGCCGACACGAATCTCGCACTCCTCCCCGTCGGCAGCACCGAACAGCACGGGCCACACGCCCCACTCGGCACGGACATTCTCACTGCAGAGGCCGTCGCCACCGCCGGGCACGAGGCCTACGATGGCGATCTCGTCGTTGCCCCCACAATTCCCGTCGGTATCGCAGAAGAACATCGCCACTTCACCGGCACGCTCTGGGTCTCAGAGGACACCTTCCGGCGCTACGTGCGCGAAACAATCCAGAGCCTCGCGTACCACGGTTGGGACCGCGTCGTCGTCGTCAACGGCCACGGCGGCAACATCAACGCACTCGCCGAAGTCTGCCAAACCATCACCCGCCACGACGACGCCTTTGCCGTCCCCTTCACCTGGTTTACCGGGCGCAAGGAAATGGGCCACGGCGGGCCCCTCGAGACCGCACTGCTCCGACACACGAACCCCGACCTCGTCCACGAAGACCGCATCGAGGAAGCCCGCAAAGGGGCGGCTGAACGCTGGGGCGACTGGGCGAGTCGCGTGAACCTCGCGGTGGATTCGGCGGAATTTACGGAAAATGGTGTGGTTGGCGACCCGGGCGCAGGCGACGCAGAGCGCGGCGAAGCATTGCTCGACGATGCGGGGACGGCGCTTGCAACGTTGTTAGAAGCAGTCAGAGAGCGAGATGTGTCGCGGCCCGTCCACAAGTAATCCGTTGCCCACGCTCCTGCTTACGTACACTCGATTCTGAGTCGCACTTCGAACTCATTATCATCAAATTTCACTCGGTCACGAGCCGTGTAGGTTCCCTTCGGATAGCCAGCCAGAGAGGGAGCAAACGTGAGAACGGCGTACTCCTCACAGAGCCGGTCCCCTGCCGTGACTTTCCATAGTCGCCCACTCTCGAGTTGCAGCGCTGACAGACCCATCGGCCAGCTCTTCCCGACTGGCTGGTCCGGAATCACATGCTGTTGCTCGTTTAACCGAGGTGGGAAGATCATCACTCGTTTTGTCTCGTCGTCGTTCCACGCGGAAAAGCGATTGAACGGGGCAATGTACCCATAGTATAACGTCGTAGGGGTATCTCCGACGTATGTCAAACAGACCGTGACGAGCGGTGGACTCGTTGCTGTGGGGGCACTTGAGGCTTCGACGGTGAGTTCGAGGGCGTCTGTCGGCGGGTGTATCTCCGTCGAATACGTTATCATACCATCAGTTCGCGCACAGCCAAGAGGATTCTTTCGCCTGATTCGAAACTGGAATCTCAAGTGGTAGTTTCAGCCTTCGTCTGCATTCTGGTACCTGTCCGCGGAAAAGGGAGCGAGCAAGGTTTGTAACCACTTCTGTGTAAAAAGCTGTCGCTCTCCGAAAATTCAATGCGCGAATTGCAGAACGTCACGGCGACGCTCGGAGTGGTCCCTACTCTTCTTCGTCCTCTTCCTCTTCTTCCTCGTCTTCTTCGTCCGCATCCTCCGCTTCTTCGCCCATAGCTTCGAGCGATTTGCGGAGTTTCGGAATCGTCGAGGTGAGGCCGCCGACCTTCTCGTGGGCCTCCTCGATCTCCTCGATGAGTTCGGTGAGGTCCTCGATTTGTTGTTCTAAGTCGTCTGCGTCCTCGAAGGCGTCAGCCCGCACGCCCATCGTGTACCATTTTTTGGCGTTGCGCAGGTGCTCTTCTGCGTCGCCCGTATTGAGGGCCGAGCGAAGGGAGTTGAGGACGCCGAGGGTGTTCTCGGCTTCCACGTCCCACACGTCGTCCGCAGCTGGGAGCGACTCGTATGCTTGCTGGAGGTGCGACTCCACGTCGGCACGCATTTCGCTTGCGGCTTCGCCGAAGAGTTCGTCGTCGTTGAGCGTCGCTTGACTCATGGCCTGGTATTCGTTGGCATCCCTTTTAAACCATTGCCCGAAACTGAAAGTGAAAATCGCGTGCTGTCAGGGGGTTTTTCAGGCCACGTCCACGACGCGCATCATCGGGTAGCCGCCTTCCATCGCCATGCGCGTGTGCACGGTGACACCTTCGTACTCGATACGCATCTCGACGTCCATGAACTTGCCCGTAAGCTCGGTGTAGCCGTGGTCGATGGCCGCTGCGAGGTCGTCTTTGCGAATCTCCACCGAGACTGCCTCACAGTGGGGTTGGTTCAAAATCGCTTCCTCCATAGCACGGGCGAGCGAGTCAGCACTCTCGGGGCTGACGGGCGTCCCCGCGAACTGGTGATACAGCGTGCCGAACTTGATGCCCGCCTCGAAACAGGCGGTCTCTGCGTCGGTCGGTTCCATGGCGCTTTCTCCGCCTTCCGGGCCAATACGTCTTCTGTGACCCCACGCGATAGCTAATCACGCAACTCCTTTAGGCCCCGGCCACCTCGTTCGAGTATGGACTACGAAGCCAGCCTCAACAGAGCCATGGAGTCTGTGCCCGACTTCCGGGGCAGCGAAGACCGACTTCGCGTCCCAGACGCGGAGGTGCAAAAGGACGGGGCGTTCACTCGCCTGACGAACCTGAACGCCATCGCGGACGCCCTCTCGCGCAAACCGGAACATCTCCACAGCGCAATCCAGCGCGAATTCGGGACGAACGGTCAGATAGAGGAGAATTGGGCGCGCTACAACGGGTCGTTCTCGCCTTCCGACTTCGAGGCGGCCATCGAGAGCTACATGGAAGAGTTCGTCATCTGCTCTGAGTGTGGCCTTCCCGACACCCGCCTGACGATGGAAGGGCGCACGCAGATGCTCCGCTGTGAGGCCTGTGGTGCCTTCCGCCCCGTCGCAAAGCGCAGCAAAACCTCCGCGACCCAGAACCGTGCCGTCCTCGAAGAGGGCAAGACCTACGAGGTCAAGATTACCGACACCGGTCGCAAGGGCGACGGCGTCGCCGAGAAAGGCAAGTACACCATCTTCGTGCCCGGCGCACGCGAGGGTGACGTGGTGAACATCTACATCGAGAACATCTCTGGCACGCTGGCGTTCGCGCGGCTCGCCTAATCTACAGACGACTTTTCTGAATCGCACGTTACTTACTGTCCCCGCTCCGAGAACCATCTGAATGGACGACCCGGTCTTACTCACGGGCGCTGCGGGCCGCGTCGGCACGGCCATCCTGGGCGACATTGCCGACAAGTACGAGTGGCGACTCCTCGACCGCGAACCCCCCACTGGCGAGGTCGACCACGAGTACGTCGTCGCCGACATCACGGATGAGGAGGCCATCCGAGAAGCGGTCGAGGGCGTCTCTGCAATCATCCACCTCGCGGGTGACCCCCGTCCCGAGGCCCCCTGGGATAGCGTCTTACGGAACAACATCGACGGCACACAGAACATCCTCGAAGCAGCGGTCGACGCGGGCGTAGAGAAGTTCGCCTTCGCCTCCTCGAATCACGCGGTGGGCGCGTTCGAGACCGAGGAGCGAAAACCGGACATCTACCGCACGCACGACGAGTTTCGCTTAGACGGCACCGAACTTCCCCGACCGAGTAACCTCTACGGCGTGAGCAAAGCCTCCGGCGAGATTCTCGGCCGGTACTACCACGACCACCACGACCTGAGCGTGGTCTGCGTACGAATTGGCAACCTCACGAAGGACCACCCGCCAATCGACTACGAGCGCGGGCAGGCCATGTGGCTCTCCTATCGCGACTGTGCGCACCTGTTCGACCGGTGTATCCAGGCCGACTACGACTACGAAATCGTCTACGGCATCTCGGACAACGACCGCAAGTACTACTCCATCGACCGGGCGAAGGAGGTCCTCGGCTACGAGCCACGGGACAATTCCGCACACTTCGACGAATAGCTCAATCGAACAATCCCTCTACGTCTCGTTCTTTCGACTTCCGGCGTTCTACGTGCTGAGAAAGTCGCTGGAAGACAATGGCGCGGTGGGCAGGGTCGGACGCAAAGTCCATCACGAACGTGATAAACTGACTTGTCTGATTGTTCGCTGCTAAATCGTCTCGCGCGTAGGCGACTGCCTGCGCGACGACCGCCTCGTCGTAATCGTGTTCTTCGGCAAGCACCAGCGCCGCAATCGCGGCCGCCGGAAAGTCGAGGTGGTGTACGTGGAGTTCGCGTCCTTCGTAGGTTAGCGCGAGCGGCGCATCGAGGTCGATGGCGGTCGGGTCGCGGGCGAGCGTCGTGAGGTAGTCGCAGACCGGCCCGACGTTCACGCCTCGGTAGTCGGCGGGAAGTTCGGCGAGATACTCGCCCGCGCTCTCGACGAGTCCGGCCACGCCCTCCCAGTTCTGGCGCGTCGCGTGGTGAACCGCGGCGGTGAACTGGATGAGGCCGTGGAGCAGGCGCTCGTCGTCGCTACCTGCGTCGAGGTCCAACCACACGTCCTCCCAGGCGTCGTGGGCGGCGTGGAACTCGCCCGCGTTGTAGATGGCGATGCCTGCCTGGAGGTGGTCGTCCATACGCGAATCTCGAGAGCGAAGGTGAAAAGGTGTGGTTACTGGCTCGCCTGTCCGGCAGCGAGTAGCGGCCGGTCGGTCTGCTCGTCCAGCGTGGCGAGGCACTCGTCGATGGTGACGGGTGCACCTTCGTAGGCGCACGGCGCGACGCCGACGAGTTCGTCGTCGTGGTACTCTGCGAGCACCATCAGCGGGAGGACGATGCTCTCGTATTGTTCGTCGGTAATGCTCGAATCGACTTCGTGGACCTCGAACACCGAAGAGAGCGACCGGCCGTTTCGGTCGGCCCACCGTTCGAACTCGGAAATTTTGTCGAGGACGCGCTTGCCGGCTTCGGTGCGCGCGGTGGCTGCCGTCGTGCACACCTCTCTGCCCCAGACTTCGATGTCGTAGTCTGCGATGGCGTCTGCGTCCTTGAGCGAGTCCAGTTGGTCGATGATGCGGTCTTGCTGCTCGCGCGCGACTCCAGGTGCGAGCGAGCGGACGTACAGTTCGAGTCGAGTCTCTGCTTGGTGGCTCATTGTCCCCTGTCCCCTCTGAGGGGGAGTACGGACTTCCTTCACATATAGTTGTTTGGCCACCGGACGGACAGTCAGTTTCTGCGACTAAGCACGTGTTAAAATGTTATGAATGTCCAGTAATCTCCCAAAACCGTCCGACGGGCAGCAATTCTCGACAGTACTCGCAAACGAATGATATTCTTCGATTAACGATACTATACCTATGTCACGTGCGGGAGATGTCCTAGGGTCGCACCATGGCAACCCAACCATCCCGGACGCTGGCAGACGAGGGGTTTGGCTTTCGAATGGAATCGCTCACGTCGGTTCACTGGCTGCTCGCAGTGCTCGCCATCATCACGGGGGCAGTTCACGTCTATCTCTACACGCTAGACGGCATGGTTCCGTTCCTCCTCGCCGGCGTCATCTTCTTCGCCGCGGTTGTCGCGATGGCGCTCAACGTCTTTAGACGACTTCTCTATGCCATCGGGATTCTCTTCGTCACCGGCCAAGTCGTCCTCTGGATTCTCGCTGGCACGCCACACTTTACGATTGGCGTTCTCGATAAGGTCGTGCAGGTCGCCATGCTCGTCGTCCTCGGCTATCTGCTGTACACGGGCGAGTAGCTCTGTCGCTCGAATTTTTGTAGAAGTGTCCTGGCGGAGTTCCACGCGAGCGGACGCGAGCGTGGAGTAAGTCAGGGCGCGAATGAAATGAGCGTCCTGACGGAGTCTCACACGAGTGAAACGAGTGTGAGGCACGTGAGAACGCAGTTCTCACGGAGTTCCACGCGAGCGAACGCGAGCGTGGAGCAAGTCAGGTCGTTGAATGAAATGAAACGTCCTGACGGAGATTTGAACTCCGGTCCCTGGCTCCGCAAGCCAGGAGGATAGTCCACTACCCTATCAGGACTCATCTACACGTACCTCCGGCGCGGTTAAAGGGGTTACGATTCTCGCCCTCGCTTCGTCCGTCGATTTTGCGGGTGTCACTCACTCGCTCGCACCGGGTTTCGATATGTGAAATGGCTCTTTGAATCTACCCAACGTCCTTTATTACACCCGGCGACGGTACTGGTATGAATCGACGAACATTCATCGTGTCCGCGGCGGGTGTCGCCGCGACGGCTGGAGCAGGCTGTGTCAGCTCCGGAAATGGAAACGGTTCGGGTGGCAACACGACCACGACCGCGACGCCAGAGCCGAAGCCAAAGGTGACGAACAAATCGCTCTCGGTGGTCAGTGCGGGCTGTGGGAACGAAGTCAGCGAAGCGAGCGTCTCGTTCCAGCCCGACCAGTCGCAGGTGCAGGTCAGCGGGGTCATCTGGGGGCCAAACGCTTGTCACACCGGAAAACTCGAATCGGCCGAGTACGACGAGGAGTCTGACACGCTCACGGTCCACGTCGTCACGAAACAGCCAGACGAGGACGCGATGTGCGCGCAGTGTATTCAGGAGATCGAGTACGAGGCGTCGGTCGGATTCGAAAACGGCCTCCCCGAGACGGTCGTCGTGAACCACACCGTCGGCGGCGAGAAGACGGAAGTCACCAAGAAATCACAGTCGGCGTAGATTCAAGTCGGATGGCGGGACAATCCCTCGTCATGCACGCTAGATTCGGCCTGAAAAAACCGACCGACGAGAGCCGTCTATTCGACCAACGACAACGCTTAAGCGCGGCCATAACTTGGTGAATCGTACGATTATGGGCGATATCGAGGACATCTATGCGGACCTTGACGCTGACGTCTCGGAGGAGGAATTCCGCGAGGCCGTCGCCGCGAAAGTCGAGCAGATGGGGGGCCTCGCCGACGAGGAAACGGCGGCCATGCTCATCGCGCACGAACTCAAAGACGGCGAGGTTTCCGGCATCGTGGACATCAAACCCGGTCAAGAGGAGGTCAAGTTCATCGCGAAAGTGGTGAAGGTCGGCGACCTGCGCACCTTCGAGCGCGACGGCGAGGACGAGGACGGCCGCGTCATCAACGTCGAAGTTGCGGACGAAACCGGAACGATTCGCATCACCTTCTGGGACGAGCAGGCTCAAGCCGTGGCCGACGGCCAACTCGACGTCGGCACGGTCCTCCGCATCAAGGGTCGCCCGAAAGAGGGGTATAACGGCGTCGAAGTGAGCGTCGACCAGGCCGAACCCGACGAGGACGTCGAAATCGACGTCGAGGTGCTCGACACCCACACCATCGAGAAACTTTCACTCGGCCTCTCGGACGTCAATCTCCAGGGGAAGGTGCTCGACACCGGGACGGTTCGCACCTTCTCGCGGGACGACGGCTCCGAGGGTCGCGTCGCGAACATCACGCTCGGCGACCCGACGGGACGCATCCGCGTCACGATGTGGGACGAGCAGGCGAACCGTGCCGAGGAACTCACCACAGGCACGTCCGTCGAAGTCGTAGACGGCTACGTCCGCGAGCGCGACGGCAACTTAGAACTGCACGTCGGCAACCGCGGCAAGATAGAGGAGATAGACGAGGACGTAGAATACGTCCCCGAATCGACGCCAATCGCCGACCTCGAAATCGGCATGAACGCCGACATCGGCGGCGTCGTCCGCTCTGCGGACCCAAAGCGAACCTTCGACCGCGACGACGGGTCGGAGGGACAGGTCAGAAACATCCGCGTGCAGGACTCGACGGGTGACATCCGCGTCGCGCTCTGGGGCGAGAAAGCTGACTACGAAATCGCGCCAGGTGACGAGGTCCACCTCGCAGATGTCGAAATCAAAGACGGCTGGCAGGAGGACATGGAAGCCTCCGCGGGCTGGCGGACGACAATCACGGTGACTCAGGACACCGACCGCGAGGTAGAGTCGGCCACACAGGACAGCCCAAGCGACACGGGACTCTCTGCGTTTGCCGAGGGGAACAAGCCGAAACCCGAGACGGGTGACGACGGCGATGCTGAAGCCAGCGCGGACGGTGAGACTGTCGAATTCACCGGAACGGTCGTGCAGGCTGGCAATCCGGTCGTTCTCGACGACGGGAAAGAGACGATGAGCGTCGAAACCTCCCAGACGGTGCAGCTCGGCCAGGAGATTACGGTCCGAGGGACGCTCCGCGACGGACGACTCGACGCGACCGATATCTTCTAAGCGGCGCAGCGACGGCTAGCGAGTCCGACGGAAACTCTTATGGGGCAATCGGACCCCTTCTGTGGTATGAGTGTAGAGCTACCGTTCGCCCCGGTAGACACCATCATTCGGCGCAATGCCGGGTCCCTCCGCGTGAGTGCTGATGCTGCAGAAGAGCTCGCACGCCGGATTCAGGGGCACGGCGCGACGCTGGCTATCGACGCCGCAGAGCACGCGACTGCGGACGGTCGCAAGACGCTGATGGCACAGGACTTCGGGGTCGAACAACTCGTCGACAAGGATTCGCTGACGCTGCCCATCGCGCCTGTCGACCGCATCGCCCGCCTACGCATTGACGACCGATATCGCGTGGCGATGGACGCGCGAATCGCCCTCGCGGACATCCTCGAAGACTACGCTGAAAACATCTCAATGGCCGCGGCGATTCTCGCCAGGCACGCAGACCGCCGCACCATCAAGGCAGAAGACATTCAGACGTACTTCGAACTCTTTGAATGAGATTTGGCTACAGCGAGGTCTGTCTGGACCACGACACGGGGGTTCGCCATCCTGAGAGTCCAGACCGTCTCCGCGCGATTCGTCGCGGACTCACGAAGCAACACGGCGTCGACTACGTGGAGGCAGCCCCCGCGACGGAGGCCGCCGTCCGCGCCGTCCACGAAGACGAGTACGTAGACCGCGTCAAGCAATTCTGTGCCGATGGCGGCGGTGAGTGGGACCCCGACACCATCGCCGTAGAAGCGACGTGGGACGCCGCCCTGCAGAGTGCCGGCCTCGCGGAGTGGGCCGCGACGGCCGCCCTCGACGGCGAAACAGGCCGCGACACGCCGTTTTCTATCGGCCGGCCGCCGGGTCATCACGCGGTCTACGACAACGCGATGGGCTTTTGTTTCGTGAACAACGCTGCCGTCGCAGCCCAGACCGCCCTCGACAGCGGCGACGCGAGTCGGGTCGCAATCTTCGACTGGGACGTCCACCACGGTAACGGCACGCAAGACATCTTCTACGAGCGTGGCGACGTCCACTACTCCTCGTTCCACGAGGCGGGCCTCTACCCCGGGACCGGCGAGGCAGAAGAAGTCGGCGAGGGGGCAGGTGAGGGAACGACGCTCAACGCCCCGCTCCCCTCGGGTAGCGGCGACGCGGAGTACGCAGACGCGTTCGACCAACTGCTCGTCCCCGCACTGGAAGCGTTCGAACCGGACCTGCTCCTCGTGAGCGCCGGGTTCGACGCCCACGAACACGACCCCATCTCGCGAATGCGCGTCTCGACGGAGGGCTACGGCGTGCTCACCGACCGCGTGCGGTCGCTCGCGGCAGACCTCGACGCCGCGCTCGGGTTCGTTCTCGAGGGCGGGTACGGACTCGATACGCTCGCAGAGAGCATCACGATGGTCCACGAGGTGTTCGACGGGCGCGAACCGGTCCAACCTGAGGGCGACGCCTCAGAACGCGCCCAAATAATCATCGACCGGGCCGCGAAGGTTCACGGCTTCGGCGAGAAGTAATGCGCCAGTTGCGCTCCGAACTCACCTGCGAGGTCGGCGACGTCGGACCCAGCCAGCACCTCGTACTCCTTCTGTAACTGCCGTTGAATCGTCGCCCCGAGCGCCACGTCGAAGAGCGCCTCGCTTTCGAGGAACGCCCGCGCCGTCGTGAATTCACGGTCGCGTTCGACGACGTAGCGGTCACCGTCGATGAACGGCCCGAAGGCGTCAGGGTCGTCCGCGTATTTCTCGTAGAAGCCCGTCGCGTGCTTGCGGACGTGGACCGGCGGTCCCTCGTGGCGCTCTATTGCTGGACGACTCGCCACTTCGAGCTCGGCGAACAGCACCGCCGTCTCCGCCGCAAACGTGGCCGTTCGGAGCACGTCGAAGCCCCGACGGTCGAGTTCGCTCGCCATGCCTTCGATGGACTTGCGCAACTGCGGGTAGAGTTGGTCCTCGACGATGTCCGGCGTCTCGAAACGGACCGCGACGGGAATCGTTCCCCGGCGGTCGATTGCCGTCCGGACCTGGTCTGTGTTGAGGGGGTCCGGAGTGGCGGGGATGAACATGGTTTCACTCGGCGCGGCGAGGAACGCCCGGGCGTAGTGTTGCAATCGAGCGACGTTCGCGGGCGAGACGGCCGCGGCGACGTTCCGACGTGGGTCGGTCGGGTCGATGACGACGAGTGGGTCGGTGAAACTGCGCTGGCCGTGATTCTCCGAGTCGAACTTTACTGGCGGCTTCCAATCGGCCGCGGCTTCGAGAAACGCGAGAAGGCTCCCGTACTCGAGAATCAGGAGTTCGGTGAGATAGCCGGAAAATCCCTCCGTCCGGAGGTCTGACCCGTAGCTCCCGATTCCCTTCAGGAACTGTTTCGCCAGACGCACTTCTCCGGCGAGGTCGTCGGTGAGGTGGTCGTCTAGATACTCGGTGTGAAACGGCGTCCGGTCTACTGCGGACTTGATATCGGCGGCCGTTGGCACGGCATAGCAGGGCACGAGGTCCACGCTGAAGCCGTCGTAGTCGCCTTTGGTGTAGGGATGTTCTGCGTACTCTTTTTGCCCGTCGGGGAGGACGGTAGCGCCAATTTGCAGGCCAAACCGTTCGAGTTCCTCGCGCGCAAGTGATTCTGGAAACCGCACGAACACGTCGATGTCGCGGTCCCCGCTGATCCACGTCCCGCGGGCGGTGCTCCCGACGAGGATGGTGTCGGCCTCGACGCCGAGGTCGGCGATGGCCTCTTCGGTGCGCTCGAGGAGCGCCGCTGCCGCCTCGGTGAGTCGGGCTTGCTCGTCAGCGCCGGGCTCGACCCACGCCCGGACGCTCTCGAAGACCCGCTCGTACTCGTCTCGCTCAGTCATTGAAACTGCTTGCCCGCGCGGTAGTGAAAGCGTGTCGATGCGAGGGAAAAAACGAAAGTCATATCATGCAACTCCCTCTACCAGAAAGTGCAGTAATGGGCCGTCGTAGCTCAGATGGTAGAGCACCTCGCTGTTAACGAGGTGGTCCCAGGTTCGAGCCCTGGCGACGGCGCTTCTTCCAATCATCACCCCTCACGAGGAGTCTCGTCTCCGAGTGACTTCGATGATTGTTCGTCGCGCAACAAAGGGGTCGAGCAAGGAGCACGCAGCTCGACCGGAGGGAGAGTTCGTGCGACTGAGTTCGAGCCCTGGCGACGGCGCTTCTTCCACTCTCAACCCGTGAGGAGCTCCTGCTCCAAACACATTCTGAGAGTGGTATCAGCGAAACTCGACAGGCTCGAATAACGAGCGAACGCAGTGAGCGAGTGGATTCGAGCCCTGGCGACGGCGCTTCTTCCAATCATCACCCCTCACGAGGAGTCTCGTCTCCGAACGACGCGAATCAGTGCCGGTAGCTGAAAGTACCGTTATTCAAGGAGTCGATTGAACGCATCGACCGTCTCTTCGAAGGCGTTCACGTCCATGGCATCCGTCGTCAGGAGTACGCCGTGGTTGCCGCGGACGACGCGGACGACGAACCCCTCTTCGTGGAATCGGACGGTGAATTCGTAGGGGCCGATGCTCGACGGGGCACTCGTTTCTGTGAGAACGGTTCTGAGTGGCGCTTCAGCGAATCCCATCATCTCCAAATCGACGAGTCGCGACTTGGCGTCGCGCACCTCTGCGCCCGACTCGTAGAGGTCGGTGCGGCTGTACAGCACGTCGAACTGTGAGGGCGTGAAGTACACCACGCTTCGCAGCGTGTCACCGAGACTGGTTCGGGCTGCACTTACGATACTCTCTGCCAGTTCGTGGTCGATGCCGGTGACGAAGTCCCCTCGTTCCATGGTGGGGTAAGAGGGGCCGGATTGTATCAACCATATCGGTGGCGGGGATTCGGCAAGCGATAGGCTAAATACGAAGACGAGAAAAGGAGCCAACAGAGGGCCCTTAGCTTAGTCTGGTTAAAGCGCCCGGCTCATAACCGGGTGAGCGCTGGTTCAAATCCTGCAGGGCCCATTCGAGTGCCTGAACGACAGTGAAGGCCGAGTATTAAGCACGAAGGATTTGAAGCAAGGAGCGAGCGCAGCGAGCGACTGAGGTTCAAATCCTGCAGGGCCCATCAATTTTGCGACGAACGAAGGTGAGGAGCAAATCGCTGACGGACTGCAGGATTGAAGCCTGCAAGACGAACGCAGTGAGTCTTGCTCTGGTTCAAATCCTGCAGGGCCCATCATACACCTTCAATCACGGACTCTGTCGCTTCCACAGCAATTTGCTTTTCAGCATCGACCATAAGGTCCAGTCCCAGTATCATCGTGCGCGATTCGGTCTCGAAGAGGCACTTCTCACGAATCTCGTAGGTTCCTTTGGGGAGGCACAGAGCGATTCTCAAAAAAACGAGTGCGTCCTCTACGCCGACGCCATCTGCCGACACGTCTCGGCACATTCGGGCAGCACTTCGGCACACAGCTGGCAGTGGTCGTGGTCGTGCTGTGCGCACTCTTCGGCGCAGGCTTCACAGAGGTCGGCGCAGATGCTCGCGAGGTCGTTGCTGTAGTCCGAATCGCGTGCCATGAATCGGGCGTGGAGCGAGGCAATATCCGCAACGTCACGGCAGAGACGGATGCACTCGCCCATGCCGTCCTCGTCGGCGCAGGCGTCGGCACACCACTCGCACACCTCCGCAGCGCGGGTGCAGTTCTCGATGCATTCTTGCTGCTCGTCGCTCAGGTGACTGATTTCGGAGACGGTGTCTGCCAGTGACATAGCGTGTCTAGATACGACGGCTTCCCTTTCCCCAGTTGTGGCTCAGAATGTTACGGTCCGTCGGGGCTGAATTTCGGAATCTAAATCGTGGCGTCTCACCTTCCCGGTGAATACGCTTTTTTCCCGCGCTGTCGCAGATTACGTATGGAACTCGTTTCGGTCGCCGCCATCTCAGATAACCTCGTCATCGGGAAGGACGGGGAAATTCCGTGGGAGAGCATTCCCGAGGACAAAAGACAGTATCGCGCCCGCATCGCGGACCATCCCATCATCCTCGGACGAAAGACGTTCGAGTCGATGCTCGATGACTTGCCCGGTACCGCACAAATCGTCCTCAGTCGGAGCGAGACGGCGTTCGAACCTGAAACTGCCCACCACGCCGCCGACCTGGAGGAGGCGCTCGACATCGCAGAATCGCTCGGCGACGACACGGTGTACGTCATCGGCGGCGGGAAAATCTACGAACTGTTCCAGCCGCACCTCGACCGAATGGTTCTCAGCCGCGTTCCCGGCGAGTACGAGGGCGACGCCTACTACCCGGAGTGGGACGAGGCCGACTGGGAACTCGAATCCGAGACCGAGTACGACCGATTCACGCTGCAAGAGTGGGTGCGTGTATAGCCACAGAGACAATCACGCGAATTTTCCGGGAGGGAGTCGGACGCCTGGCCCGAATTTACGACGGCGTCGGGTGAAGCAGATTCGAAACCGTCTCTGCGAGTTCGACGAGTCGCGGTGTCCAGCGATTGAGTATGGTTCCGTCAAGCACGTGGACGCGGTCTGTCCGGACGGCAGTGAACTCATCCCACCCGGAACGGGTCGTCAATTCGGAGAGGTGCGCCCGCGTCTCGTCCGGGTCCATGCCACAGGGTGAGACGATGAGTACCGCTGGGTCGTACTCGCGGAGGCGGCTCCAGTCGAGGGATACGCTCCGCTCACCGGACTCTGCGAGACCGTACGCACCGCCAGCAGCCGCGACGATATCCGGCACCCAATTCGCGCTGACGTGGAGCGGGTCCATCCATTCGATGACCGCGGCGCGTGGCCGGCTCTCGGGTACTGGATTCGCAATCTCTGCGAGTCGTTGACGGCAGTGGTCGACGACCGCCTTCGCTCTCTTGTTCCGTCCCGTCGCCTCGCCAACCTGCATCACGCACTCGAACACGTCGTCCAATGTGCGTGCGTTAAGGCCGAGTACCTCGCTCGATGTCTCGCCGAGCGTGTCGCGAACGAACGCTTCGTCGACCGCACACACGCCACAGACAGACTGGCTAAGGATGAGGTCTGGCCGACAGGATTCGAGCAGACTCGTATCGAGTTCGTACACGCCTCCCTCGCGTCGTGATTTGGTCACGGACGTGTGGCGGGCCGCGCTCGTTTCGCCGGAAACTCGTGAGCGGTCGATGACCGGTCGAGACTCCACTGCCGGGGGGAAATCACAGGCGTGAGAGACGGCGACAGGTTCGATTCCAAGGGCGTAACAGATCTCCGTTCCCGATGGGGAGGTCGAAACGACTCGCGGGGTCGGGGTCGGATTGTCCGGAAAGAGCGCGTCGGTCATCTTTCACTCCGCCCGAACAATGCGACAGCCGAAAGCACGCAGAACGCGGCGAAGGTGACGAGGAGACTGAAGCCCGGGCCGGTGGTCTGGGTCGTTGACTCGGCTACGGTAGTCGAGTTGGTCGCCGTCGTTCGGGTTGTGGTCGCGGTTGCAGTTGACTCAGTGCTCGCGTTGGCGCTAGTTGCGGCGTACGCCTCCGGGTGGAGCGTCGCCGCGAGTTTCGACACCGCGCGGACGGTTCGCGGAGCGGGTCGGTTCAAATACTCCAGTTGAATCACGACGACGTTCCCGGATTTAACGGCGGTCGTTTCGTTGTAGGCGTCGGTTTTTGGGACGGCTGGCGTGTCCGTATTTCGGATGATCCAGTCCGGGTTCGCGCCAACGATGAACTCTGGGTTCACCGCCTGATAGCCTTCGATTCCGGCTTCGGCGGCGACGTTACGTCCGCCTGCGCGTTCGATGATGGTGTCGATGAACGTGTCGCTACCTGCGGTATACCCATAAAAGCTGTAGAGGACCGTCGGACGGTCCTCACCTTCGACTGCGGTATCGACGACCGAGAGGTTCTGTCGCATCGAAGCGACCGTGTTCCCAGCGCCATCACAGGAGCCGACGAGACGACCAACTGTCGTCACTTTCTCTTCGATGTCTTCGATGGTCTCTGCTCGGTGGATGTGATAGACCGTCACATTTGCGGCTCTCAAGGCGCGAATCGTGTCCTTCGAGGTGGCGTTCGGGGCGAGGACGAGGTCGGGTTCGAGTCCGACTACCAGCTCGATATTGACGATTCGCTCGCCGCTCGAAACGTTCGTCCGCGTCTCGGCTCCTTCCAAATTCGATGCGTACTTTGTGAGGCCGACGACCTTCTCGCGCTCGCCGATTTCCCACATCGTCTGGGCCGCGCTCGGACTGAGTGTGACCACTCGAGTGGGTTCCTCGGTCAACCTCACCTCGGTTCCAGTCGCGTCGGTGAGCGTCACCGGAAAGCTACATTCTTCGGCCGAAATCGCGTTCGACCCCGTCGCGTGTCCGACTGCCCCGACGGGGAGCAGCGTCACAGCCACGAGAAGCGCGATGACAATTGGTGCGTGTGTTTGCCCGTTCATCATATACGGCGATGCCCGTAACACAATAAAATTTTATCTAATGAAATTAAATTTGTCTACGATGAGCTACTGCTGTGTCGATTCACGACGGAAGTCGCAGCCGAAAGCGACGGGAGTGAGGTACTGATGCGAGGGGTCGTCCTCGGGGGAACGTCGTCGGGCGTTGGTAAGACCGTCGCCACCATGGCCGTGTGTCGGGCGCTGACGCACGCAGGATATTCCGTGCAACCGGCGAAGGCGGGGCCAGATTTCATCGACCCCTCGCATCACGCGACGCTCGGCGCTCCCTCGCGAACGCTCGACCCCTGGTTACAGGGGCGGGCGGGCATGCGCCAGAACTACGCGCGTGGAACCGGAGATGTCTGCGTCGTCGAGGGTATGATGGGGTTGTACGACGGCGACACCTCGACAGCACAGGTCGCTGCGCAACTCGAATTGCCAGTCGTGCTCGTCGTGGACGCAAGCGCAGGGATGGAAAGCGTCGCGGCCACGGCGCTCGGCTTCAAATCGTTCGCGGGGCACGTTGACGTCTCAGTAGACGTGGTCGGCGTCATCGCGTCGCGGGCCCATCCTGGCCGCCACGTAGATGGGATTCGAGCGGCGCTGCCATCCGATATCGAATTCTTGGGGTACATCCCTCCGCGCGACGACCTCACCATCCCAGAACGGCACCTCGGATTACATCTTGGCGATGAAGCCCCGCTTTCGACGGACGCGCTCGATGCTGCGGCGGACGGTGTTCGTGGGCATCGGTTCGCCGAAATCGCTCGTGAACCCACGTGGTACGAAGACTGTCGTGCGACCCAGGAATCGCGCGAATCTGAACCGACTCCTCGGGCACCCACAGTCGCCGTCGCACATGACCAGTCGTTTTGCTTCATCTATCCGGCGACGCTCGAACGTCTCCGCAGACGAGCGACAGTCGTCCCGTTCTCTCCAACCGCAGGCGACGAACTCCCTCCATGTGACGGCGTCTACATTCCCGGCGGCTATCCAGAGCGGCACGCCGCTGACCTCGCCGAAAGCCAGACCCTGTCGACGCTCGCGACCCGGGCCGAAGACGGCCTTCCGGTTTTCGGCGAGTGCGGAGGATTCATGGTGCTTGCTGACACGCTCACGACGACCGATGGCACTACCCACGAAATGGCCGGTGTGCTTCCTGCGGCGGTGACCATGCACGAGCGCTACCAAGCACTCGACCACGTCGAACTGCGGGCACGAGGCCGGACATTGACGGCGATGCCTGGAGAACGCCTCCGCGGCCACGAGTTTCACTACTCCGCTGCGACGGCCGCCCCGGACGCTACGTTCGCGTTCGACGTCGAACGCGGCACCGGCATCGACGGACGCGAGGGGTTGACGGCGTACCAGACGCTTGGGACGTACGCTCACTTCCACCCGGAAAGTGGCGCATTCGACCGATTTCTGGACCAGCTTTAGGTTCCGTCGGTCAGGATTGACGGTCGCCGGCTAACGAGACGAAATTGGCGAGCGTTTTCACCGCAGTCACGTCGTCGAACGACCGCTCGGTGTCAGTCCAGCCAAAGTCTTCGCGGACCGCGTTCAAGAGTTCCGCAGTGAACTCGGGGTGGAACTGTACCGTCCAAACGGGGGCCTCGCGGTGGCGAGTGGCGAAGTTCTCGTAGTAGTCGGCGGCGGCGAGTACCTCCATTCCGTCGCCGCGCTCGACGACGAAGTCGCCGTGGACGGCCGGAATCACGTCGTTTACGCCCTCGAACAGCGGGTCGTCTCCGAGGTCGACGGTTTCGAGTTGCGCGTGTGTCCCGCGGTGTTCGACCCGACCGCCGAGCGCCTCGTTGATGAGTTGGTGGCCGAAGCAGACGCCGAGCGTCGGAACGCGCGCTTCGACCAAGTCCAAGATGAACGCCTTCTCGTCGTCCATCCACGGATGGTCGTCTGCCTCGTACACGCCGGCGGTGCTGCCGCCGATGACGACTGCTTCGACGCCGTCGAGTGCGGGCCGTCCGCCCTGGGCCGGGTAGTCGTAGACGGTCACCTCGCCGGGCAGGTGCGAAACGAGTGCCTCGCCGAAGTAGCGATAGCGCGGGTCCACCTCGTTTTCGAGGACGAGAACCATTGCTCGGGGGTAGGGATGGGGGCGTGATAAGCCTCACCCGGGCGTTTATCCTCCACCACCGCCAATCTGAAGCCATGGGCTTGGACCTCGACGCGACACAACTCGACCGCTACTCCCGGCACATCATCATGGACGAAGTCGGCCCCGAGGGCCAGAAGCGCCTGCTCGACGCCCGCGTTCTCGTCGTTGGTGCCGGTGGTCTCGGCGCACCGATTATCCAGTATCTCGCTGCCGCGGGCGTGGGCACCCTCGGCATCGCCGACGACGACGTGGTCGAACGGAGCAACCTCCAGCGCCAGGTCATCCACGCCGACGCGAACATCGGCGACCCGAAAGTCGAGAGCGCCGCGGAGTACGTGGCCCGACTCAATCCCGACATCACCGTCGAAACCCACGAACTGCGCGTCACCCCCGACAACGTAGAGGACCTCATCGCGGACTACGACTTCGTGGTCGATGGCTCCGACAACTTCCAGACGCGCTACCTCGTGAACGACGCCTGCACCCTCGCCGGCACGCCCTTCTCGCACGGTGCGATTTACCGCTTCGAGGGGCAGGTCACGACCTTTTCGGGCGACGAGGATTCGCCGTGTTATCGGTGTGTCTTCCCCGAAGCGCCCCCGGCCGGAACCGTCCCCGACTGCGCGACGACGGGTGTCCTCGGCGTCCTCCCCGGGACCGTTGGCTGCATTCAGGCCACGGAGACGGTGAAACACCTGATGGGCAAAGGCGAGACGCTTACCGGTCGCCTGCTGTTCTACGACGCGATGGACATGACCTTCGAGGAGGTCACCATCCAGAAGAATCCCGAGTGCCCGGTCTGCGGGGAGGACCCGGCCATCGAGTCCGTCCACGACGTGGAGTATGCGGAAACCTGTTCAATCACCGCCGACTGAGACGACTTCCTGTTCGAACCGGTCGCCGGTCCACTTCCACGACCCGACGAAGGGGCGGCCCGCGAGTGCGACGATAACGTACGAGTAGCCAGGCCACGTCGCCTGAGCCTCGTCGGTGGCGCTCGGCCCCGTCGGCCCGTCGGGATGTGAGTGATAGAAGCCAACCACTGACGCGCCGCGCTCCTCGATTTCCTCCATCACGTCGAGCTGTGCCTCCGGGTCGAGGGTATAGCGCGTCCGTGGCTGTTCAGCCACGTTTTCGACCGGGTGGGCGGCCTGCACCTGTGCTGTGTCTCCTTCGCGCCCGCCTTCGAGGATGCCACAGATCTCTTCGGGTGCGCCCGCCATCGCGTGGTCCACGAGTGCGTCGTACGCTTCCTGCGTGAATCGAATCATCGTGGGGGGATGGTTCGGGAGATTGTGGCCGCGACGGTGGGGTCTGGATTGCCGAACTCCTCGGGATGAATCAGTCGTGCGAGATGTTCGAGCGTGTCCACGAGTCGCGGGCCGGGGCGGTTCACGAGATGGTGACCCTCCATCGCGTAGGCCCGGTTCGTCCGGACCGCGGTGAGGTCGTCCCACCCCGGGTTCTCGCGAAGTTGCGTGGCGTCGTCGCTGGCGTCGGCCAGTTCGAATCCACAGGGAGCCGCGACGAGCACGTCCGGGTCGCACTCCCGAATCGTCGCCCACTCGCGGGGTCTGGACTCCGCGCCCACGTCGGCGAGTGGGTAGGTTCCCCCAGCCAATTCCACGAGTTCGGGAATCCAGTGACCGGCGACCATCACCGGGTCGAGCCAGTCGAGGACGGCGACTGTGGGTGATTCAGCGGCTGCGCTCGCCCGCGATTCGACCTCGCTGACCCGCGCTTGCAGTGTAGAAACGACCTCCTCGGCCGCCTCCTCTTGACCCGTCACCGCGCCCACCTTCCGCAGGTCGCGATACAGGTCTGCGAGCGAGTGAACGTCCGTCGTCACGACTTCGGCGTCCAGGCCGAGATCGCGGACGGCCGTCTCGACGAGCGCTGAATCGACCGCGCACACGTCACAGACGCCCTGCGTGACGACGACGTCCGGGTTGAGCGTCCGCAGCTTCTCGCGGTCGAGCGCGTAGACGCTGCCGTGTTCGGCCATCGCAGCCTGCACCTGGACGTCGATTTCGGCGCTCGTGGCCGAGGCGTCGATGCGCGATTCGACCACGGACGGCAGGTTGGCGGCGGCGGGCGGGTAGTCACACTCGTGGCTGACGCCCACGGGCGTGACGCCGAGGGCGTAGAGCAACTCGGTGGCGGCGGGCAGGAGCGAGACGATGCGCATGGGCGTCGGTTGGGGGTCGGCGCTTGTAAGTCATCCCCGAGACGGGCGGTTCAAGAGGCTCCCCGGCCTACCGCCGGGCATGCAGGTGACGACCCACGGGACGTTTCGCGTTCTCGAGAGCACGCGTGAGGAGAACGAACTCCTCCTGCTCGACGTCGAATCGTACGACCCGACGTACGTGGCAGTCGGCGAGTCGGTCGCCGACCTCGAACCGGGCTACACCATCGACGCGACAGTCGAGTGGGAAGCGGGCACGCCGCGGGTCACGACGCTCTCGGTGCGCACGGAGACGCTGTTCGAGTTCGTAGACGGCGCGACGAACATCTTCGAGGCCGCCCAGGACACCTGGCAGGAGGGTGAGTCGATGGGTGAGGGGATGAACTCCACCGTCACCTATAGTACCGACAACGAGCCAAACGGCGTCGTCTACACCTTCGCGAAACAGGCGGGTGAACGCGACCTGTTCTCCGAGTTCCGCGACGGCATCACCCCTCTCGAACCGCTCGTCGAACGGGTCGGCGAGCACGTCGCGCCGCCCTACGAGGTGTTCGTTCTCAATCCGGAGGTCGAACCGTTCGTCGTGGTCTACATCTGTCTGGAGAAGGGCGGCATGCTCGCGGACACGGTTCGGGACACCTACGACTGCCCGCGGCGGTAGCGGATTTTATACCACAGGCCCACATACGAGACGCCAATAGCTATGCAAGATTCATCCGACCGCAAGTCACTGGAAAATCTTCGACTCCGTCTTCGCATCCTCTCTGGAGCCCACAAACTCGAAGCAATCGAGTACGAAGACGAGTGGAGCGCAGAGCAGAAAGGCGAGTCACTCGGCAAGTCGGTCGCCTACGGCAAGGCCGCAGATTTCGTCGCGGAAATTCTCTCGGACGACTACGAATCTCAGGACGTAAACGACCTCATCACCGACCTGCCAGAGGAGTGGAGTCTGAACCTGCTTCGCTACGCTGCGTACTCGGAGCGCGGCGAAGAAGAAGCGTAGCGGGCGACTGTTTTTCGAACGTTTCTCGCAGAGAAATGGCGCTCAGAACCGGTGGGTGGTTCGGCGCGCTCTGGCCGACGCCCTGTGGAACGCCGCCTGCAGGGTCTCGTACTTGATGAGCGCGAATCCGACGAAGATGGCGACGAAGCCAGCGAGCGTCGGTGCGCTGATGACGTGACCGAGCAGGAGGAAGCTCATCGTGGAGGCGACGACCGGTTCGAGGTAGCCGATGAGGTTAATCTCGATTGGGCCGAGGATGTCGAGCAACTCGAAGTAGAGCAGGAACGCGACGACTCCCGAGATGAGCGTCAGGTACGTGAGCGACGTGACGGCGGGAAGGGTCCACTCGATAGCGGCGAACGACTCACCGCGAGCGACGCTGACGACGTGAAGCAGGCCGGACCCGAGGAGCATCGCCCAGCCCTGCAGGGTGGGGAGCGGGAGGTCAGAGCGAATCGGCCGGGTGAGCACCGACCCGAGGGCGAAACTCGCCGCGCCGAGGAAGATGAGGACGATGCCGAGCATACTCGCAGAGAGCAGGTTAGATGGGTCGGGGTTGGCGATGACGACCACGCCGACGAGACCGGCCAGCAGGCCGGCAATCCCCAGCGGGTGAAGCGACTCGTCTGGGAGCAACGTGCTCGCGAAGACGGCGGTCAACACCGGCGAGAGGCTGATGATGACGGCGGCGATCGCGCCGGAGACGTGCTGTGCGCCGAGATAGAGCAGGCCGTGGTACGCGCCGATGATGGTGACGCCCGTGATGGCGACGAGCAGTAACTCGTCTTTCGCGCGTGGGAGCCACCGGTCTGTGGTCAGGGCCGCGTAGCCGAGGATAATCAGCCCGGCGACGTCGTAGCGCAGGGCGGCGAACAGGAGTGGTGGGAATGCGTGCAGGCCCACCTCGATGGCGACGAAGGAGGTGCCCCAGAACGTCGCGAGGAGGGCGAACATAGCGAGGAGCCGTTTGTTCATGTGTCTAGTCGAAATAGACGCAGGCATTTAAACTCTACTACAAACAATCCATTATAGTTTGTAGAAATATACGAGAATTGGTCCAAACTTCGATTTTGATGGGTAATTAATCCTTATAGATTGAGCGCTGGGTGTCCGCATGGCTCGTCACTGAGAGGATAGATTCAACCGCCTCGGTGGCGTGGGTTGGGCCAATGGACGAGCGCGACATCACGCTGCTCAAGGCAATCGTGGACCTGGAAACCGGGAGTCCAGAGAAACTCCACGAGGAGACGGAGATTCCGGTCTCGACGATTCACTACCGACTGAACAAACTCAAAGAGCGAGGCGTCATCACCAACGACCTCTACGACCTCGACTTAGAGGAACTCGGCCTCGGCGTCACCGTCATCGTGGAGGTGCTCACCGACTACCACGGCCCCCACCAGGACGTAGAGGAGAAACTGCTCGCCATCGAGGGCGTGACCAAGGCGTACTTCACGATGGGCGAGACGGACTTCATCGTCATCGCCCAGCTTTCTGACGCGGACAAGGTAGAACGCCTCATCACCGACTTCGAATCGCTGGAGGAGGTAGAGCGCACCAACTCGACGTTCGTCATCTCGACGCTGCGCGACAGCAATCGGGCACTCGACAGCTACAGCCTCGAAACCCTCCTCGACGAACTCGCAGAAGAGTGACGATGGTGGCCATTATGTGCCTGCCGCCCCTCTCGTGAGCCATGAGCGAGTCGCTCGAAGAGACGCTCGAAATGCACCTGATGAGCTTCGGCGTCTACGTGACCGACGCGACGGTAACCCAGGAGACGCTCGAACTCGAATACGAGACGGTTGCTCCGGGCACGGGCGTTCCACAACAGAGCGTCGGACAGGTCGTGACGGTTTACCGCGAACAGGCAGCCCGCCCACGCAGAATCGAGGCCCGCGTCACCGACACGGAGGGAACGTTGCGCGGCACCTGGCACATGGAAAAGGGCTGGCTCGAAGCCCTGGACGCGGAGGACATCACTGAGGTTGGGTTCTCCACCTACGTCCTCAACACCATCTCGGAGTGACGATGGACACGGCGGGGATTCAGCGCGCGCTCGGAGCCGAGTATGGGGAGTTGATTCGCGAGACGCTTCGGTGTGCAGACGCCGTGAGCGAGGCGTGGCCGGACGAGTCAGTACGCGACCGCGAGCACGTCGTCGAACCGTTTCGCGCCCTCCTCACGGACCGGGGCGTGCTCTCGACCTACCCCGCAATGCTCGTGACGGCGGTCGAGGCCGGCGGCGAGACGATGCAGGCACAACCGGTCGCCGCCCCGCCCTACGTCGTCGTGACGAGTACGGGGCCACTACTGCGCGCAACCCTCCCTGCAGGCCGCCTCGTCATCCGCATTGAGGCCTTCGACGTGGTGGGTAGCGGGCCGCCGACGTACACGCGGGCGACATCGTCCCCGGACACCGCGCTGTCCGTCGATTATAGATAACTGTTGTGACTGTTCAACAGCCCGATTTGTCAAAACTAGCGACTGCATAATTATGGTGGATTAGTTGTAATACGTGACTAACGGCCAGGGGAGAATATCCGTGTTAGATAGAGTAAAAACCGTATTTGCCGTCGACGACGACCCAGTCGTCTACGAGTGCCGAGAGTGTGGAACGACCGTCGAGTCCGCATTCAGTGAGTGTCCGTACTGCGGCGAAGCCGACATCGCCCGGCTCGAAATCGAGTGAACCAACCCACCCGTACGCTTATCCACCTGACGCTTCATCACAGAGTAGAGTATGGGTACGCCAGCACCGCGTGAGGCGATGGAGGTCGTCGGGAAACGGAGCGAACTCGTGACGTGCCTCCTCGACGGCCCACAGGACACGCGAGACCTCGTAGACGCACTCGGGGCGTCACGCTCGACCGTCTACCGGGGGACGCGTGAACTCGAGGCGCTCAGACTCGTCGAACAGGACGGTGGCAAGTACCATCTGACGACGTTTGGGCGACTCGTAGTCGAACTGTACGACTCGTTTTACGAGAATCTAAAAACGCTCTGTGAACTCGAAACGCCCCTCTCTGACCTCCCTCGCGAAGCGAACCTCCCTGCCGACGTGTTCTGTGGCGGCGAGGTGGTCCACGCCGTCTCCCACGACCCGGACCGCCCGGTCGATGCCTTCGAGCAGGCGGTCAGAGAGGCCTCGCGCCTCCAGGGGTTTTCCCCGATTACCCGGTCTCGGTACGTCGAACTGTTCGCAAACGAGTTGCGCTCGGGGTCGCTCGAGGCCGAGTTACTCACGACGACCTCCGTCGTCACCTACCTCGTCTCCGAGTACGCGGACGTGATGGAGGACGTGTTCGCGCTCGAAAATTTCCGCTTTTTCACGACCGAGGAACCGCTCCCGTACGAACTTATCGTGGTCGAGGAACCGGAACCGTTCGTGGGAATAAGCCTCTACGACAGCCGCCAGAACATGCGGGCGTTCGTCACTAACCACGACGCAGACGCCATCGCGTGGGGCAGAGCGCAGTTCGAATCGTACCGTGAATTGGCCGAGTGCGTGACCGACTAGTCGAGCGCTTTGAGGACGGTCGCTGCGTGGCCCTCCGGTGTGACGTTCCGGTAGACGTCGACGACGGTGCCGTCAGGCCCGACGAGGTAGGTGTTCCGGAACACGCCGTCGAACGTCTTGCCGAACATGTTCTTCTCGCCGTAGGAGTCGTAAGCTGCGGCGACCGCACCCGACTCGTCGCTCAGAAGTTCGATGGGCAGGTCGTACTTTTCAGCGAAGTCCTGTAGGTCGCCAACAGGGTCGTCACTGATGGCGAGCACCGCGATGTCGCGCGCTTCGTACTGCTTCCAGAGGTCGCGAAACTCGCAGGCTTCGGTGGTACAGCCGGGCGTGTCGGCCCGCGGGTAGAAGTAAACGACGACGTGTCTGCCAGCGTAGTCCGCGAGTGAAACGTCCTCGCCGTCCTGATTCGTGAGTGTGAACGAGGGAGCCTCGTCTCCGACTTCGAGCATACCCTTGCTTGGGACCCCACGACGAAACCCGTTATGTTGTCGGCTCGACCCCGAACACCACGAACACGAGCGTCCCGACGAGGCCAACGACGGTAGCCACGGTGAACGCGATCGTCGGTGATTGGGCGTAGAGAAAGCCGCCCACGGCCGCCCCCGGCACAGTGAGTGCGTTCCTGAGCAGGTAGTACGCTCCCGTGACTCGCCCGCCAGCCCCTTTCTCTGCGGGGCCGACGATGAGCGCCTTGTGTGCGGGAAGGCCCGCAAAGCGCAGGCCCGAGAACGCGAAGACGAGCGCGACCACGAGTGCCTCCGGTGGTGCGGATATGAGGAGAATGGGGGTGAGCGCGTACACCGAAAACCCGGCGGCAACGACGGGTTTGAGCCCCCAGTTGTCGGCCACCCACGCGCTCGGGAGCATGACAAGCAACGCGACCACCATCTCCACGGCGAGCAACACCCCGAAATACGCCTCCGGGCGCAGGAGGCCAACGACTGGCAGGGTCGCGCTCACCTGTAAGCGGTCGACCACGACGAGGACGAAGAAGACGTACACCATCCCGTTGGCGAACCGGACGAGAGTGTCCGCGACGAGCAACGGGCGCAGCGGCCGGGGGAGCGCGGCGAGGTCCTCGCGCACCGACGCGAGTCCGGCCCACGCTTTCCCAAGCGTGTCGCCGATCGGGTCGTAGAGGAGGCGCTGGGCGACCGTCGCGACCACGGCGAAGCCAATCGCGACGACAAGCACGAACTGAAAGCCGTCGAGGAACCCGGCGGTGAGCGCGAAGATGGCCGTCGCGAACAGCGGGCCGAGCAGGAAGCCGACCCGGCGGACGACCTCCGTGGCGGCGAATCCGCGTGCGAGATGGGCGGCATCCACGCTCTGTTTGACGAGCGCGAACGTCGCGCCGAGGCCGAGCGAGTTCCACGCCTGGACCAGGACGAGGCCGACGAACAGCCACGCCCACGCCGGGAGCGGCCCGCCGAGGCCAGGCGCGGCCAGCCAGACAACGAACCCGACGACAGAGAGCAGGCCGAACAGCGTGAGCGCTCGCCGCGTGCCGATGCGGTCAGAAATCGCCCCGCCCGGGTAGGGGTAGATGGCCGCGATGAACTGCTTGAAACTGCCGAAGATCCCGATGACGCCCGCGCCGGCCCCCAGCGCCTGCATGTAGGCGGCGACGTACCGGTCTGTCATCTGGTAGGAGAGGCTGAACGCGAGCATCGCGACGGAGAGGACGAGCACGTCGCGTTCGAGTCCGGCCACCTCTCTAAGCGTCCGGCGGACGCCGTCACCTGCCATACGTGGTGTCAGATGCCGACCAAAATAGCACTAGGTGTCACTGACGTTTTACCCGCTGTTCTTCCTCCGCTTCGAGCCAGATACGGTCGAACCACGCAGCCCGCCACCGCCAGCGAAGCCACTGGTGGACGGCGAGAACGGCGAAAAACGCCCCGATGACCAGCAGGCTCAGATCCATACGAACAATTGGTGTTGAATCGACCTAACCTTATCTCAGCCGCCGCCGGGCGAGGAACGCTACGACGACCAGCGCGAGGACGGCTGTGATGGCGGTAAAGCCCGGCAGGCCAACGTTGGTGGTGGTCTCGTCGTCAGCGACGGTGGTCGGTTCGGTAGTCGTCGCCGTCGTCGTCGGCGCTTCCGTGGTCGTCGTCTGCTGGCTGGCCTCGATACCCTCAACGACGAGCGGTTCTGACTGGAGCGAGTCGATACTTGCGACGAGTTCTTGTTCACCCGCAGATTCGATGGTCGCCACGAGGACGCCCTGGTCGTTCGTCTCGCCGACCGCAGAGCCGTCTACCGTGATGGTGGCTCCGCTTACAGGGTCGCCGTACTCGTCTGTGACTTCGAGCCTGACGCTCTCACCGACGACGATGCGGCTCTGTGCGGATTCGATGGTCACCGACGGCGTTCGCTGGATGGTGGCGTCCACGGTTCGAGCACGTTCGGCGACGTTGAACTCGACGGTCTGTCCGTCGTAGCCTTCTTTGGTAACCTCCGCACTGACGCGCGTGTTCACCGGGATCTGGAGCGTCGCCTCACCGTTTCCGAGGGTCGTCACTGTCGACCCGCCGACGGTCACGCGGGCGTCCTGAACCGGCCGTGCGGGGTCGAAGTGGTCGTCTCGCACGGAGAACTGAACGGTCACCGACCCGCGCTCTAAGTCGACCTGTCGGTTGATGTCGCCCGTGACCGAGAGCGGGCCCCGATGGGTGAAGTAGCCCGATTTGAGCACGGTGATGCTGTACTCCCCGCGCTCGATGATTCCCGTCTCGACCGACCCGTCGCTGTCTGTGGTCTCGCGGACGATTTCCTGGTTGTCCTTCGAAAGGATGACGCTGGCGTCTGCGAGCGGTCCGTCTTCGTCGCTCACGACGAGGTCGACCGACCCTCGCTGAGCCACGTTGACGGTAATCTCCTGTTCGCTCGCATCTTCAACGACGAGCGGGCGATTTCTCACGTAGGTGGGGTGGGAGACGGTTATCGTCACGTCTGCTCCCTCGGGCACGTCGAGGAACGCCTTGCCGTTGCCAGCGGTCGTGCGGGTGAGCTCGCCGCCGTCCCACGACGCCGTGAGTTCGGCGCCGGAGACGGGGGAGCCTGCTCGGTCGACGACGCTCGCGGTGAGCGTCACGGTTTCCTGTGCGGCGACTGGTCCGGCGAATACGGAAAAAATCACGACCAGTGTGACGGCGAGCGCACGAAATCTCATACGTCTACTTCATGTCCAAAGAATATAAATCTCTGTCATCCTGTCTCATAGAATCGTCAGACGGTGTGCTGTGTAGCGAAAATTCTATGCGAATACTGGCTTGTCCCCCTCCGAAATCGCGTGACCTGTTTGAACGTGAAGAGGTGTCTGACGCCCTTACAATTCGTCCTTCGCGGCGCGGAACAATCCATCGAGGATTTCGGGGGTCGTCGGGTGGTAGGCGCGGTCCGGAAGCGTGCGCACGTCCTGGCCGAGCGCAACCGCCACGTGCATCGTCTTCGCCATCACGTCCGCGTGGAGATGTAATCCCTGATAGCCAAGTAGCGTCCCGTCGCGTGCGACCACCAGCGTAGCCATCCCCTCGTCGTGGTGTTTCGTCTTGAACACGCCGTCGGTCGCCGCTTCGCGGGTCACCACTATCGGGTCGTAGCCCGCGTCTCGTGCGGCCTCGGGCGTGTGGCCGACGCGAGCGTAGGGGTAGACGCCGAGTCCCGAGAATACGACGAGATGGCGGTAGTTCTCGTAGGGGTCGAGTGGGTCGCCTGCGATGTCCGCGAGAATGTTATCCGCGGCGGTGAATCCCTGTTCTTTCGCGACGTGCAACAGCGGTTCCTTTCCGTTTGCGTCGCCGACGACGTAGGTCCGGTCGTCGGTCGTCGTCTGCATCGTGTCTCTGACCCACCCCGATTCGGCTTCGATGTTCGTGTTTTCGAGGCCGAGACTGTCCACGTTCGGTCGGCGACCGGTGAACACGAACAGGTCGTCAGCGTCGAGGGTCTCGGTCGAACCGTCTCGGTCGACAGTCATGCGAACGCCGCCATCGTCGGTGCTTTTCACTGCCTGCTCGCGGGTGCGCGTTAGAACCTCAATGTCGAACTCGTCGCGGTAGATGTCCAGAACCCAGTCCCCGTACTCGTCCGGGGCGTCGTCGAGCGGGCGAGCGTCGTGCTCGATGACGGTTACGTCCACGCCACACTCGCTGAGATAGGGAGCCAGTTCGAGGCCGATGACGCCAAAGCCCATCACGATGGCCGAGTCGGGGAGGGTCGTGGCGTCGAGCACGTCGTCGCTCGTCCAAAACTCCACGTCGTCGATACCCGGAAGGTCGGGAATCGAAACCGTAGACCCGGTTGCGATGACGAGGTAGTCTGGTTCGATGGTCCGGTCGGAGACCGCCAGTTCTCGGTCCCCGACGAACGTCGCCGTTTCGTGGTGGAAGGTCACGTTATCTCGTTCGGCGAGGCGGTGAACTGCCGCCCGTCGGTGTTTCGCAAAGTTCGAGATGTGCTCGTCTTTCGTCTCGACGACCGCCTGCAGGTCCACCTCGGGGGTTCCCGTGACCCGCTCGTCGTGGCGGACGTGAAAGCGGTGGGCTGCCGCCGAGAGCACCTCTTTCGAGGGCATACAGCCCCGGAGGATACAGAGGCCGCCGCCCGGCTCTCCGTCGTCTACGAGCGTGAGGTCCACGTCCTCCTCGGCGAGCGACTGGGCGACGGCGACACCGGCGCTGCCGTACGCGCCGATGATTGCGACGTGCGTCATACGATAAGATGTTGCGGGCGTGCCTGTTAGCCGTTTGGCCCGGTTGTGCGATTCCAGTCCGCCCGGTGGTTACCGGCGGTTTGCGTCCGATTGCTCCGTGAGAACCCGTTCGACCTCCGGCAGAGAGATGGTCGCCGCCGCACCGGGAATCGTCCGGGCGAGGGCCGCCGTTGCGACCCCGTATCGAATCGCGTCGTCGAAGGAATTTCCGGCGAGATGGCGAGCCACGAATGCCCCGCAGAACGCGTCGTAGGTCCCTTCTGGGTCGACGGTCTCCGTGTGGATTGGCTTCTGCTCGTGGATGGTCGTCCCGTCGAGAGCGATTGCACCCTGTTCGCCACGAGAGAGGACGACGGTCTCGAGATCGTACTCCGTCGCGATTCGGTGGGCGAGCGCCGCCGGTTGCCCTTCGAGGTCGAACACCGTCCGGGCGTCGCGCTCGCGTCCGATGAAGATGTCTACCGCGGAGAAGTACTCGGTGAGCGTCTCGCGGGCCTCCTCGGGTGTCCAGCAGTCCTGCTGGTAGTCCAGACTGAACACGGTCTTCACCTCCGCGTCCTTCGCCTGCCTGAGCAGGCGGGCCGTCGTCTCGGCGAGCGTGTCAGAGATTCCCGGCGTCACCCCGCTGACGAAGAAACAGGCTGCATTTTCGACGTACTCCTGGGGTAGTTCGTCCGGTGTGAGCGTGCCAATCGAAATTCCCATTCGGTCGGGCGTGCGGGTCGCCTTTCGCGGCGCGGTCGCCTGTTCGACGTAGACGACTCCCTGCCTGCCCTCGTCGGTCCAGACGATTTCCGTGTCGATGCCGTGCTGGCGAATCGACCGCGCGACGTGGTGGCCAATCGGCGTGTCCGGCAATTTTGAGAGCCACGACGTGTTCGTACCGAGTCGCTGGGCCGCGATGGCGACGTTACACTCCGGGCCGGTAACACAGGCGGTAAACCCCGAGGCGGTCTCGAGTCGGTCGTTCGCCTCCGGTTTGAGTCGGAGCAGTGCTTCCCCAAAGGTAACCAGGTCAGCCATGAATCTATTGACACTTTCTACCGACTTAATTCAGTGGGGTGAGACTGTCTGGAAAAGCAGAGATTCGCGTTTCCCGGGGTCGTGTCGCTCGATTCACTCTTCACGGCGGCCGGCGTGGCCGGGGTAATCGCGCTCGAAGCGGTTCTCGATTTCAGCGCTCGAGATCTCGATGACGACCGGTCGGCCATGCGGGCAGGCGTAGGGGTTCTCGCAGGCGTCGAGCGCGGCGAGCAGGTCAACCACCGACCCCTCCGTGAGCGACGTGTTCCCCGTAATCGACGGGTAGCACGCGAGGTCGGCAAGGAGGTGGTCGCGCACGGCGTCCACCGTCTCTGCGGGCCGTTCTGTGTCGACGAACTCTGAGAGCACGTCCCTGAGCAACGCCGGGTCTGCCGCCCCCGCAACGACCGAGGGAACCGCCGTCAGCCGAACAGTCCGGTCGTCCGCAAGGGTCGCTTCGAATCCCAGTTCCGCGAGCGTCGCTTCGTAGTCTGCGAACAACTCGGCTTCGCGTGCGGTGAGTTCGAGCGAAACTGGCGACGCGAGCGCCTGTGCGGGCACGTCGCCGAGGAACTGCTCGCGGAGGCGCTCGTAGTTCACCCGTTCGTCCGCCGCGTGCTGGTCTACGAGGACCATTCCCTCTGCCGTCTCCGCGACGATGTAGGTGTCGTCGAGCTGGCCGAGGACGCGCAGCGCGGGCAGGCGGTCGAACTCGCGCTCGCCCGTCGTCCGCTCGCCAGAAAGCGTCTGTTGTGTCGGTCGGTCGCGGAACTTCCGGTTCGAGGTGGTGTCGGTGGGCGTCTCGGCTGTCGGGTCCGCCGACTCACGCCGGGCCGGTGCTGTCCGCGTCGATTCGTCGCTGCTGTCTGCCGTTTCGGGTTCGCCTCCCTCGTTACCGTCCTCGTCCGCGCTGCTCTCGTCGGTGGCTGGACGCGAGGCGGCCGCTGGACGCGCCCGACGGCGTTTCTCGGGGCGAGACGGCGTAGGGCGTGTCCGGGTGCGTTTGCGGGTCGCCGGATGCGAGACGCCGGGTGATTCGGTGTCTTCTTGCCCGCTCGTCTCGGGGACGATTTCTGTCTGTTCGGGGGCAGACCGGCCTCGCGGGGCCGCCGTCCGAACGAGGCCTTCGCGCATCAGCGCGCCCTCGACGGCGTTTTTCACTTGCTCGCGAACCGCCGCGTCGTCGCCGAACCGGACCTCCATCTTCCGCGGATGGACGTTTACGTCTACGGTCTCTGGCGGCACGTCGAGGAACAGCACGGCGAAGGGGTAGCGGTCGGGAGCGATTTGCGACCCATAGGCTTCGACGACGGCGTCGCGGACGGGTTTCGAGGTGACGTATCGCCCGTTCACGTAGGTCGAGACGTATTCGGCACTGCTCCGGGTGGTTTCGGGGTGGCTCACGACGCCCGAGAGGTCGGCGAGCGGCCCCGGTGGAACCTGCTCGACAGGTAGCATCGCTTTCGCCACTTCGCGGCCGTACACCGAGAGTAGCGTCGCTTCGAGCGACCCCTGTCCGGTGGTTGAGAACACCTCGCGTTCGTTGTGTTCGAGGGTTACCGCGATGTCCGGGTTGGCGAGGGCGTATTGCGTGACGACGGTGTTCACATGCGCGAACTCCGTCGACTCCTGCTTGAGATATTTCTTCCGGGCAGGCGTGTTGTAGAACAGGTCCGCGACGTCGATGGTCGTCCCTTCGGGACACCCGGCAGGTTTCACGTGTTCGACGCTCCCACCTTCGTAGGCGAGTTCCGTGCCCGTCTCGCCTCCGCGAGGTTTCGTGCGGATGGTCAGCCGCGCCACTGCGCCGATGACGTGGAGGGCCTCCCCCCGGAAACCGAGCGTCCCGATGCCCGCCTCCAAATCCGAACTGTCGCGAATCTTGCTCGTGGTGTGCTTCTGGACGGCCAGTTCGACAGCTTCGCGGGTCATCCCGACCCCGTCGTCGCTGATGCGGATGCCCGCCTTCCCGCCCTGCTCGACGGCGACGGTGATGCGCGAGGCGTCCGCGTCGATGCTGTTCTCGACGAGTTCCTTGACGACGGAGGCCGGGCGCTCGACTACTTCCCCGGCGGCGATTCGCTCGATGGTCGTGGCGTCGAGGTGGCGGATTTCGGGGCGGTCGGTCATCGGCCCGCCTCCGCGTGTGTGGTGACTGTACGAAGAGAGAGAACGCGTGGACAGTCGGTCATCGTCCACACCGACGGGGTAGACCCCTATCAATCCGATGCTGTTCGGATTCGGTCAATTTTAGAGTTCTACGTCGTGTCGACCTGAATTGTCTTGGTCGTGGTATCGCCCTCGTCGTCCGTCGTCTTGACGGTCACGTCTTGGACGCCACAGAACGAGAGGTCCATCTGGATTTGCGGGCCCGTTTCGTCGTAATTCCCGTCGCCGGTGGTGTCCCACTCGAACTCGACGATTTCGCCGTTCGGGTCTACGGACCCGGAGGCGTCGAGGGCCACGGAATCGCCTTCGTCGAAGTCCGTCGAATCGAGGTCCGGTGTGCTGTCGATTTCGATGGCGTGGTTGTTCTCGGCGACTGGGCCGTCGAGGGCCCAGAGGAAGTTTTCCTTCTCACTCCCAGAGATGGTGAACGCTCCAAAGTAGACACGTCCATCGACAGGAAGTGCCTGCTCTGCGAACCACTCATTGTCGCCTCGTTCCACGTGACTGTGCTGGATCCCTGTCTGGGCATCGAGAACGAAGAGATGAAGGTGGTCCTGATATCTTCGAATCGAATCGATCATGCCGGTCACGTACACTGCTCCGTTTGCAACCGACGGAGTGGCGTGAATCTCATTTAGCGTATCGAACGACCACACTTCCTCGCCAGATTCTCTGTCGATTGCGACGAGCGCAGCCTCGTTGGTTGAGTCGCTTCCCATGGCGAAAATGTGCTCACCACCAACGGCAAACTCTCCACCAACATCCGTGTTTGTCCATCGTTGAGTACCCGATGTATCGACCGCTACGAGTCTACTATCTGTGTAGTAAACCGTCTCATTAGAGACGGCAATGGTTTCAATCTCGTTCGTCGTTTCGACGGACCACTGTGTACTTCCTGTTTCGATATCGACTGCATAGAGGGTGTTGTACGTCCCGGCGTACAGCGTTCCGTTCGCAACGACGGGGTCGCTCCTGACCGACTTTTCTGTACCCAACTCAAATTTCTGCTCGGTTTCTCCGGTTTTTCGGTCAAGGGCCACGATGGTTCCTGAATTATTCACGTACAGGGTGTCACCGACGATCGTCGGAGATACTCGTCTATTACCAATGTCTTCTCGTTTCCAGACGACAGCTCCATCTTCTACATTGAGTGCTTGCGTTTCCAATTGCGTTTGTAGATAGACAAGGTCGCCGGCAACTGCTGGAGACTGGGTGTAGCCCTCCGTTGTTACTGACCATCGCTCAGAGCCATCTTCTTCATCGAGAGCTCGAAGTGTTATCCGTCCGTTTTCCATGTCGAATTCGTGTTCGACGACGTACACCGTGTCTTCGGAGACGACTGGAGTCGATTGTAGGCCGTGTTGATCTGCTTCCCACGCCCACGCCGTTTCAAATTCATTGACCGGACTCACGGCCTCGACATTGTGACTCGTCCCCTGAGCGTTCTGCCTGGCCATCGGCCAGTAGGGAGTTGCTTCCGTTTCTGCTGCGCGAACTGTTCCGTCGTCGAGCGTCGAAAGGCCGTACCCGGAGAGCCCAATTCCTGTTGCGACGCCTGCTGCTTTCAGGACATCGCGGCGACTGTGTTGCGTCATAGAGGAAAGTTCCGTTAGTGGATTCAGAATATTCGGGTAATAGTCTTGTGCCCTCGCTAACACTATGAGGGATGGTAGTTCTTCCAGACGAAACTGAATAAACACCCCCAGACGTCGACTTTACTAGACACTTGTCTATCTCATAGCGGGGTTGCCGTGTCAAGAAATGATATTTGGTGTGAGTGTCTATATCAGGGCCAATATCTTTATTGCAATATTTGCCGAAGCACCGCCAAATATGGCACAACGAGAGCACTGGAAGTCACGAATCGGATTCATTCTTGCGGCGGTCGGCAGTGCGGTCGGACTAGGTAACATCTGGCGGTTCCCCTACGAAGCGGCCGCGAATGGCGGGGCGGCGTTCCTTCTCGTGGACATCATCGCGATACTCGCCATTGGCCTCCCCGCGATGCTGGTGGAGTTTTCCATCGGGCGGCGGGCGCGGAAGAACGTGGTCGATGCCTACGGCTTCGACGGCCACAAGGCCTGGAAACTGGCGGGCGTCCTCGCGCTGTTCACCGGGTTCTGGATTCTTTCGTATTACTCCGTGGTCGGCGGGTGGGTGATACGCTACATCGTCGGGAGCGCGACGGGCGCGTACTTCGGTAACCCGGAGGGCTACTTCGGAACCGTGTCCGCCGGGCCTGAGGCGCTCGCCTTCGCTGGTCTGTTCCTCGCCGTGACCATCGGCATCGTCGCGCTCGGCGTCGAGCGCGGTATCGAAATCGGGAATCGCGTCATGGTCCCCTCCGTCGTGTTGATGATGGTCGGGCTTGCCATCTGGGCGGCCACGCTGCCGGGTGCGGGTGCTGGCTACGAGTTCTTCCTCCAGCCGGACTTCGCCCACCTCGCGGCAAACTGGCAGACCATCGTCCCCGCTGCCGTCGGCGAGGTGCTGTTCACTCTCTCGCTCGGGATGGGCGCGATGATTACCTACTCTTCGTACATCGAGGGCGACGAGAGCCTCGTCACCGACGGTCTCGCCATCGTCACGGTGAACACGTTCATCGGCGTCCTCGCGGGCCTCGTCGTCTTCCCGCTGCTGTTCGCACAGGGCATCGACCCGGGTGACCCCGGAGCGGGGGCAATCTTCATCAGCGTCGCAACCGCGTTCGAGTCGCTGCCCGCGGGCCGCCTGCTCGGCGTGCTGTTCTACGCCGTCGTGCTCATCGCAGCCATCTCCTCTGCCATCAGCCTGCTCGAAGTCGTCGTCGCCTACTTCGTGGACAACTACGACATCGACCGACGCATCCTCGCCGCTGGCCTCGGCCTCACGAGTTTCCTCGTCGGCATCCCGACGGCACTCGACACGAACACGCTCGGGCTGTACGACGGCATCGCGAGCAACATCCTCCTCCCGCTCGGCGTCTTCTTCGCTACGCTCTACGTCGGCTGGGTGTACGGCCGCGACGCCATCACCGAACTCAGCCGCGGCGCACAGGAGGGGCTCTCACGGCTGTGGCTCTGGCACGTCCGCATCGGCCTGCTCGCCGCCGTCATCATGACGCTCGTGTTGAGCTTCGCGAAGTACTTCGGGCTCTAAAAAATCAGAACCGGCTCAGGTCCGGGGCTTGATGTTCTGGTTCATGTGGAACACGTTGTCCGGGTCCCACGCCGCCTTCACCTCGGCGAGGCGGTCGTAGTCTTCTGGACCGTACGCCGCACGAATTCGGTCTTCACCTTCTCCTTCGCTGAGGAAGTTCACGTACACCCCGCCGGTCGAGTGGGGAATCATGTCGGTAAAGAGGTCTCTCGCCCAGGCGATGTGGGCGTCGTCTTCGGCCTCGTTCACCCACCGTGACTGGACGTTCAGCACCCACCCCGCATCGCGGTGGGGGTAGGGTGTCTCGTCTTCTGGAACCCGCGCAATCTCGCCGCCGAGTGACAGCATACCGATAGTCGTCTCCGGCGTCGAGATGGTCGCCGCGTGGTCGCAGATGACGGCTATCGCCTCGTCGGTCAGGTCTGCGAGGTAGTGTGCCTTCCAGTAGTTTCTGCTGCCGGGAAGGCCGGCCGCGTCGAACAACGTCTGGAACACCGTGTACGGTCGGGGGGCGACGGCGTCGACGATTGGTTCGCCGATTGCCCGCAGCGGCGCGAGCGCCTGTTCACCCGCCTCGACCGATCCGGCGTACATCGGTGCGACGAGCAGAATCAACTTTCCGTGCCACTCCTGTGGAATGAACGGTGCCGGTGGCGAGTTGCGGATGCCGACGAGGCAACTCACTTCGTCCGGTGCGTCGCGGATGAATGCTGCCACCTCGCGCATCACAGCGGGCGCGTCGTCGAACGCGTGGACGATAGGTCCACAGAGTATCGGACTCGCGAGTTCGTGGAGGTCGAATTCGAAGGACGTAACGACACCGAAATTGCCGCCGCCGCCGCGAATCGCCCAGAACAGGTCCGAGTGCTCGGTCCCGCTCGCGGTGACGTACTCGCCGGTCGCGGTCACGAGGTCCACCGACCGCAAGTTGTCGATAGTCAGCCCCCACTTGCGCGAGAGGTAGCCAAAGCCACCGCCGAGCGTGAGTCCCGCCACGCCGGTCGTCGAGATGAATCCTGCTGGCGTCACGAGGCCGTGGGCCTGCGCCTCGACGTCGAAGTCGTGAAGTTTGCAGCCGGGTTCCACGCGGGCAGTCTTCGCTTCGGGGTCGATGTGAACCGATCGCATCTCGGAGAGGTCGATTACCAGCCCGTCGTCGCACACCGCGTTGCCGGCGACGTTGTGCCCGCCGCCTTTGATGGCGATTTCGAGGCCGTGCTCCCTGGCGAATCGGACCGCCTGCATCACGTCGCTCGCCCCGCGGGCCTGGACGATGACCGCCGGATGCCGGTCGTACATCGCGTTCCAGATGTGTCTCGAATCGTCGTACCCGGGTTCGTCCGGAAGCAGTACCATCCCCCTCACCATCCCTCGGAGCGCCGTGACGGCGTCTCCGTCCAGTTTTCTGGTTGTAAGTGCCATTTCACCTCACCTGCATGAACTACGACGATTGAGGAGATGAAACCGTATGTAATTTGATAGTTTCGTAGAGAGTCGTCCAATCGTGAATCAGGCTGCAGAATCCGTAGACGAGTCTGTCCCGGCGCTCCCGTCAACCGCGTCCTGCAGGCTGACGCTCGCTGGCGAGTGCGGGTCGACGTCGGCAATCAGTTGCATCGTGGCGATGTTGAGGCCGAGTCCCACAGGCGCGAGCACGAGGATGCCAACGAGCAGGCCGACGACGCCGAGGTTCACGACGAACGCTGACGCGAACGCGGAGAGGAGCACCGAGAACAACACGAAGCCGACCGTGTAGCGAAAGAACGCGCCGCCATCGACCGCGATGCCGTACGCACCGCGCGCAGCTGCGACGAGTCCGGTGTCGCGCAGGACGACGAGATACGGCGTCGCGTAGAACAGGTATCCGAGGACGAGGAAGGCGATCCCGAGAAGCAAAACGACGGGGATAATCGACGGACTGAGCGGTTGTCCACCCAACAGCAGCAGGGGTGCGACGAGGACGACAGGGACGATTGCGTAGACGAGGAACGCCACGAAGTGTTTCTTGACGTTCGAGACGAACCGATACTCCCCAGTTTCGAGTGCCTCTGCGATGCTGCCGAAGTAGCCTGCGGAAAGGACTGTGGAGAGCAGGAGTGTCGCCGGAAGCGTGAGGAAGATAGGACCGATGGCTGGGGCGACCGATTCGACGTGGAACCCCTGATTCGGCACGTCAACGAAGGTCCAGAGGTTCACCACGTCTGCGGGAACACTGAATCTGAAGCCGATGTGGAATCCCTGATGGGCGACGATTCGCTCCAGCTTTTCAACTTCCACGAGAGCGGTGAGCAGGGGGACGACCGCCAACGCCAGGTACGATTGCGCGAGACTCAGACCGGTTTGCACGCGAGTGATGAAGGAGGGCATTTCGAGTGTTATCTTTCGAACACGACCAATTTAGTAGTTATTCTTGCACGTCGGGAGTAAACAGCACATGTCGGCTCCCGCTGTGGGACCCTCGAACCGGAAATCGCGTGTGGAAGTGTTGATGTTTCGCGCCACATACATTTCTCGAAAATATACAAGTCTGTGCCCAAGAAACTGGCGAATTCCAGAATTTATTTAAGTTACATGGGCACACATTTGCACATGTCTGGAAAGCGCAACGCGCTCGTCCGCCGCCAGTTCCTGAAAGCCAGTGGTGCAACCGCCCTCGCCGGACTCGCCGGCTGTCTGTCGAGTGCCGGGTCGCAGGAGGCCCAGGCCAGCCTCGCTGGAGACACCGACGCAGTCGAGGACCCTGTGGACGTGAAGGTGTTCGTCCTCGCGGCGTTCGAAGTCGCGAAGCTCAAGAAGCGAGAGGACGACGACGCACCCGGTGAGTTCCAGCTCTGGTACGACGGCTACGACCTGACGACCGAGGCTGACGTTCCCGGTGCGTTCGCGCCCGTTTACTACAACGACGAGGGCGTCGCGGGGACCATCACGGGCATCGGAAAGAGCAACACTGCCGGGTCGCTTTCGGCCATTCTCAGGTCGCCGAAATTCGACTTCGAAGACACCTACTTCGTCACGGCGGGAATCTCTGGGTCACCGCCGTCGGTTGGCACGCTCGGCTCCGTGTTCGTCAGCGAGGCCGTCGCCGACTGGGACCTGCTCCACCGCTGGTCGCGTGCAGACGGCCCGGCAGACCCTCACGCGATGATGCTCCGCCCGCACCGCCCGGACCACGCCTTCGAACTGAACAACGACCTCGTCGAACGCGCCAGCACGCTCGCCGAGGACGTGACGCTCACCGACAGCGAGCGAGCGAAGGAGTACCGCGCACTCTACGACGAGGAGGTCGCTCAGTCGGAACCGTTCGTCGGCGTCGGGACGACCCTCTGTGGAGACACCTACTGGCACGGGGAGACGTTCTCAGAGCAAGCACAGCACATCGTCGACGAGTACGACGTCGGCACCTACGCCACGACGGAGATGGAGGACTTCGCGACGGCGACCGTCCTCAAACGCTACGGGCTGCTCGACCGCTACGTGAGCATCCGCAGCGTCTCGAACTTCGACCAGCCACATCCCGGTCAGACGATAGAAGAGAGCCTCGCCGCGGACTCCGGCGGCTTCGCGCCGAGCGTCGAGAACGTCTATCGCGTCGGGTCTGCGCTCGTGGACGACCTGCTTGACCGCGAATGCTGAGCGCATCGCGTCTCTAAAAAACGTCACCGGTGCGGGTGTGGGTCACTCGGGTCGAACGCCGACCCGGACCCGTCCGCGATAGCCGGCTTGTCTATCGGTTCGACGCGATCAACGGGCAGTGGCTTCGGTCGTGGTTCGAAGGCGTCTATCGCGCCGCCGACCGCCGAAATGGCGAGCCACGGAAGCAGGACCAACAGCCCGAGTATCGCCACCCACGCGACCAGCGTCACCAGCACTTCGAGTGGCATCGATTCGGCTGCGCCTCCTAGATGACGTGGAACGTCTCCATTGCCGCAGCACTCCCGGTCGCTACGACGAGCAACGCGAGCGCCACGAGTAGGATGAAGACGAGGCGTCGGCCCACAGCCGTGTTCAGTAGCGATTCGACCGCGATTCCCCCAGCGTGGTAGGTTTGTCTCATTGACTTTTCCCCAGGTAAGCCTACTTCTGGGGCGGCAATATATGTTAGCTGAAAAACATTTCTATCGGATTTTCGAGTGAAATCTCGTTACCTAATCGGCCGTGAAACTCCGTGAATCGTGAAATTGAGACGACAATTCGTCGGTTCGAACTCTACCACTTCGCTGGTGCTCCATGAGCTGCGCATTCACGCAGAATATTTCTCTGAGATTCGCAATTGCACGCCGAGAAATATCGTAACGAATCCAATAGGGACGATGACCTGGAGAAAATCAGCGAACACGACGAGGAGTGGATGGATGAAGGGGGCTATCAGTATCACCATACCTATCGCAAACAGCTGTTCGTACGGCTCCATGTGTGTCAACTGTTCTTCATTCTCATAAAATGACCGCAGCAGACGGTTCAGAAACTTCACACGCTGGCCGGTGGGGGATTGCACTCACACTGGCAGAAGTCAGTGAACTGCTCTCTCCGTCAGTTCACCAGCGCCGACTCGACGACTTCGAGCGGGTGGCGTATCTCGTAGCCAGAGCCGTGGCCCATCTGCATCGCGCAGGTCGGACACTCGGTCAGGCCGGTTTCGCCGGGCGCGTCTTCCATGTGCTCGAACATCTCCTCGCCGATTTTCATGGAGGTGTCGTAGTTCTCCTCCTTCCAGCCGTAGGTCCCCGAAATCCCCGAACAGGAGTCGCCGACGTCCGTGACTTCGAGGCCGTCGAGTTCCGAGAACAGGTTCACGGCCTGTCCGTCGAGGCCCTGATTGCGGGCGTGACACGGCGCGTGGTAGGCGAGGTTGGGGAAGTTCGGTTTCGCCCCTTTCAGGTCACCTTCGACGTCCTCGTAGATGCGCAGGTATTCGAGCGCCTCGTAGGTGTGGGCGGCGACTTCGGCGGTTCCGTCGAAGGTGAACAGTTCGGGGTACTCCTGGCGGAGCGCCATCGAACACGAGGTACACGAACAGACGATGTCGTAGCCATCTTCGACGAGGTTGTGGAACGTTTCGACGTTGAACTTCGCGGCGCGGCGCGCGTCGTCCATCATGCCGTTGGCGAACATCGGCGTGCCGGAACACCGCTGGTCGGGGACGGCCACTTCGTAGCCGTAGTGTTCGAACACGCGGACGAGCGCCTTCGCCACCTCGGGGGTGTTGTAGTTCGCGTAGTCGCCGTGGAAGTAGGCGACGCGTTTGTCCTCGGACTGGACCGTGGACCCCCCACGTTTCTCGAACCACTCGACGAACGTCTCCGTGGCGAACTCGGGGAACTCGCGCTCTGCGGTGATGCCGAGGAATTTCTCGTTTACCTGCTGGACAAGCGAGTTGCCCATCACGAAGTTGGTGAGTCGCGGGACTTTCGACCCAATCCGGGCGAGCGTGCCGTAGTTCGCGAGGATGCGATTGCGCCAGTATTCGGTGCTGAGCATGGACATCTCCTCAGAGACGTACTCGGCGCGAGCGGTGTTGTGCATCTGCGAGAGGGGGACACCGGAGGGACAGGCCCCGTCACAACGCATGCAGTTCGAACACTTCATCACCGACTCGTCGACGCTCGTGTCCTCCTTTCGTTTCAACCGCCACTGTTCCGGCCCCTGGAACTTCGGGCCGGGGAAGTCGTCATCCACCTCGGCGACGGGACACGAGGTGTCGCAGGCCGAGCATTTGTAGCAACTGTCCGCCCCGGGCCGGAGGTCCATCTCCTCCGTCTCGGGAAATACGTCGATGGGGAAGTTTTCAGAGTCACTCATGATTGTGCTGCTCGCCTCCCGGCGACCCGCCCGGTTGCGAGCGAGATGCCGCTACCCGATTTCTCTGCTGCGAAGTCCGCGCCGCCGAGAACGCCGCCTGCGGCCCGGAGGTTTGCGTACTCGACCGCACCCGACCCGTCGAGAGGTCGGAGGTCCGTATCGACGGCCACGCCGAATCGGGCGAAGGGGTGGTCGCCGAAGGCCTCGTCTTCGAACCAGTCGTATCGGTTCTCCGGGTGTGGGACGTGCAGGTCGAACACCGGTTCGCGCACACCCTCGCGCGAGGTGGTGATTCCTTTCCCGACGAGGCCGCCGGTTGCCAGCACGAACTCATCTGCGAAATACGGCACGCGCTGGTGGGTGCGTTTCACGGCAACGTGGTCGATGCGTCCGTCGCTGGCTTCGAAGCCGACGACTGGATTGCCAGTCTCGATGGTGACGCCCGCCTCGCGGAGGACCGCGAACAGGACGTCTTCGAGGCGCATTCCGGGCAGCGAGGGCGGGCCGCTCGGGACCTCGAACACGTCCGCGCCGAGTGCGTCGGCGAGTGCCTCACGAACACGCGCCGGGTGGTCGTGGCCGAGGACGGCCGGGAAACCCACGCGTGTCGCGTCGCCGAGGTGCGGTTCGATCGCCTCGACGAGTTGGCTGCGAATGCCCTTCTCGTCGGTGTCGAGCACCTTCGCATACCGCGTAATTTTCGCATCCGCCCGGAGCATCGGGAAGCGCGCCGTGACCCCTCGAACTTCGAACGGGACGCCCGCATTTTGCAGGTGGTCTGCGGCGAGTGGTGCGTCGAAGTCGGTGAGCGTTTCGAACCCGACGAGGAGCATCTCGCCGTCGTCGCTCGCAAGTCCCGGCGCGACGCTCGCGGGGTAGCGAGCGGTCGGTTTGACTGTCCCGCCGTGGGTCGGCACGAGCGCGTTCTTCGTCGTGTGACTGCCCGCGTACAGGTCGCCTGCCACCTCGTCGAACAGGTCGAGGCCCGCTTCGACGGCCGCCGAGCCGACGCGCTCGTAGGGATGCCCTTCTGGCATGTCGCCGACCGCGGAAAAGGGGTCCGCGAGTAGAGTACCGTCGTGGTAGCCGAGCACGTCGATGAGGCCGGACGCGTGGCGAAGCGTCGATTCCTTGTGCGAGACGAGGCGCACGTCTGCGCCTTCGCGGGCGGCCGAGAGCGCCGCCGTCCCGCCCGCAAGCCCGCCGCCGACGACGAGGACGTCGCTCTCTATCACGGCTGGCCTCCGTCGAAGTCGGTCCAGTCGGGTGTACCCGTTTTGGCGGGGTCCGTGTCCCGATTCATCGTCGCCGCGTGGAGGGCATGGTTGAGCGCGGCCTGCGAGAGTTGTTCGCCCCACAGCGCGTGGCGCTCGCCCTTCCAGCGTTCCTGATACAGGTCGTCGAGGGAGGCACGAGCGGTCTGCTCGTCGTGGTCCGGGTGGAGTTCGGCCGCCAGTCGTTGACAGCAAAACCCACCCTGACAGTTGCCCATCGACGCCCGAGTGCGGATGCGGACGGCGTTCAGGTCGGTTCCCGATTGGGAGAGTGCGTCCTGAACCTCGGCGCGGGTGACGCCCTCGCACTCACAGAGAACCGGATTCGGGGCGTCCGTTTTCAGCACGTCGTCGGCGCGAGAGCCGAGGCGTTGGACCGACCGTCGACCGACCGGCGAGCGAAGACTGAACTCGTCCATGTAGTCGCGAAGGACGCTGAAATCCTCGCTGCCGGGAAGTGGAACGTCGGCCGTCTCACAGCGGGCGCAGGTGCCGAGTTTCTGGCAGACGTGGTCGGCAATCGACTCGGCCATCATCCGGTAGGTGGTGAACTTCCCGCCGACGATGCTCGTCATGCCCGGCAGTTCGTCGCGGTCTGCGTGGTCGAGCAGAAAGAAGTCCCGCGTGATGTCGGTGGGGTCTGCGCTGCCGACTTCCGGCGGTTCGTACAGCGGGCGCACCCCCCAGAACGAGCGAATCGTGCGGGCGTCTCCGAGAATCGGGACGAGTTTCGTGAGTTCGTCGATGACCAGGTCGACTTCCCACTGTTCTTCGGGGTAATCCTCCGGGTCAGAAACCTCCTCGTCGGTGGTTCCGAGGATGCAGGTGGTTTCGTGGGGGACGATGATGTCCGCGTCACCTTTGGGGCGACAGCGGTTGATAACGGTGTCCACCTGCCGGACGTTCATGATGGTCATGACGCCTTTCGAGGGGCGCACCTCGATGTCGACGCCCGCCATCTCGCCGAGACGCCCGGCCCACGCGCCCGTCGCGTTCACGACGTGGTCTGCGTAGATGGTCTCGGTTTTGCCGACGGTCGCCGCGTTTCGCGGGCCCGGTTCGTGGCGAATTTTCGCGCCGACCACTTCGCCCGCCTCCACGATGAGGTCGGTGACGGGCGCGTGAGTCAGGACTCGTCCGCCGTGTTGCTCCGCGCTCGCGGCGTTCGCGACGCACAGCCGGAAGGGGTCGACCGCCCCGTCCGGAACCCAGATGGCCTTCTCGATGTCCGGGGCGAGGAAAGGCTCGACTTCGCGGGCTTCTTCGTTACTCAGAATCTCCGTGGGAATGTCACAGGCCTCACAGCCTGCGAGTTTCTCCTCGAAGTAATCGTCTGTGTCCTCCGGGCGCTTCACGAACAGGCCGCCCGTCTCCTCGACGCAGTGGGCGGCGATGTCCCGGAGGACGCGGTTCTCTTCGATACATTCGCGGGCTGATTTCTGGTCAGAAACGGCGTAGCGACCGCCGCTGTGGAGCAACCCGTGCATCCGCCCGGTGGTTCCATGGGTCAGATTGCCCTGCTCTACGAGGGTGACGTCCACCCCACGCATCGCGAGGTCCCGGGTGATACCACAGCCCGTAGAGCCCCCGCCGATGACGAGGACTTCAGTTCTCGACTCCATCCAATGGTACACCTGTCGGGTGAGAGTACTTCATGTTTACCGCCGCGCTGGGGTGATTTCTGCCGCCTCTCGCGCGTCGTGTTCACACGAACCATGGGGGGTATCCCCGGATTTCTGGACAATTGCTGTATTACAACCGATGAGCGGCCCGAAGATTTATCGGCAATTCTAGACCAGACTACGCCAACAGACCAAACGATGATTACAATTCGGTTGGTCTCTGCAGGCGGCGGGCACGAATCGACGGGCACGTCGTCTCTCCCCCACTTCCACCAATGACAACGAACACCTACATCGGTGCGATAGACCAGGGCACGACCGGCACACGGTTCATGGTCTTCGACCACGCCGGGCAGGTCGTCGCCAACGCCTACGAAACGCACGAACAGATTTACCCCGAACCCGGCTGGGTCGAACACGACCCCGTCGAAATCTGGGAGAACACCAAACTTGTGGTCTCGCGGGCGCTGCGGGAAGCGGACATCGACCCGGCCCAGCTGGAGGCGCTCGGCATCACGAATCAGCGCGAGACGACGCTCATCTGGGACGCCCAGACGGGTACGCCGGTCCACAACGCCCTCGTCTGGCAGGACCGGCGGACCACCGACCGCGTCGAGGAACTTGAAGCCGACGAGAAAGTCGAGTGGATTCGCGAGAAGACGGGCCTCGAAGCCGACGCCTACTTCTCCGCGACGAAAGCCGAGTGGTTGCTCGACAACGCAGACCCCATCAAGATTCAGCGAAGTCGCCCCGAGGACGTGCGTGACCGCGCTGAGGCGGGCGAACTGCGCATGGGGACCATCGACACATGGCTCATTTACAAACTCACGGGCCAGCACGTCACCGACGTGACCAACGCCTCGCGGACGATGCTCTACAACATCCGCGACCTGACGTGGGACACAGAACTCCTCGCCGAGTTCGACATCCCTCAGGAACTCCTGCCGGAAGTCCGCCCGTCCAGCGACGACGACTATTACGGATACACCGACCCCGAGGGCTTCCTCGGGGCGCGCGTCCCCGTCGCCGGCGCGCTCGGCGACCAGCAGGCGGCCCTGTTCGGCCAGACGTGTTTTGACGAAGGCGACGCGAAGAACACCTACGGCACGGGGTCGTTCTTCCTGATGAACACCGGCGAGGAGGCCGTCGCGAGCGACCACGGCCTGCTCACGACTATCGGCTTCCAGCGCTCCGGCGAACCGGTCCAGTACGCCCTCGAAGGCTCCATCTTCATCACCGGCGCGGCCATCGAGTGGTTAGAGGACGTCGAACTCATCGCCGACCCGGCCCAGACCGCAGAACTCGCCCGGGCGGTCGATTCGACCGACGACGTGTACGTCGTCCCCGCCTTCACGGGTCTCGGCGCACCCCACTGGGACGGCCGCGCTCGTGGCACCATCGTCGGCATCACCCGCGGGACGAAGCGCGAACACCTCGTGCGGGCGACGCTCGAATCCATCGCCTACCAGACCCGCGACGTCGCGGAAGCCATGGAGAGCGATTCGGGCATCGAGATGAACTACCTGCGCGTCGACGGCGGCGCGGTCAAGAACAACTTCCTCTGTCAACTCCAATCTGACATCATCCAGACGGACATCGTCCGCCCCGAAGTCGACGAGACCACGGCTCTCGGCGCGGCCTACGCCGCCGGCCTCGCGGTTGGCTACTGGGAGACGGTAGACGAACTGCGGAACAACTGGCACGTAGACCGCAAGTTCACCCCGGAGATGGAGCCCACAGAGGCCGATTCGCGGTTCGACCGCTGGCACGAGGCAGTCGACCGCTCGCTCGACTGGGCGCGCGACGGAGGTGACTGAGCGTGGCCGTCGAATTCTTCGGCAATACGCTCGAAGCGTGGCTCGTCCTCGTCGTCGCGGCGTTCGCGGGCGGCGCGTTCGGCGCAGCCATCGGCGCACTTCCAGCCTTCGTCTTCACCGGCCTCATGGTCATCGTCGGTGAGGGCGCGAACATCATCAAGAGCGAACTCGGTGCCGCGGGCGTCGCCTCCGCCGACGCCATCAACGTCGGTATCACTGGGAGCATCGCCTTTGGTCCGGTGTTCGGCCCGCACATCTCCTTCGCCGGCGGTGCGGCGGCGGCCGCCTACGCCGCCCGGAAGGGCTACATGGACACCGGCTTCGACTACTTCGAGGCGAAGAACATTGCCCACGCGCTCGGCACGAAACCCGACGTGCTCGTCGTCGGTGGCCTGTTCGGCATCCTCGGGATGTTCATCCGCCAGTTCTCGGGCGCATTCGCACTTCCGTGGGACCCCATCGCGATGGGTGTTGTTCTCTCTGCCATCTTCCACCGAATCGTCCTCGGCTTCCCGGTCATCGGGGACGTGCGGGGCCGCAGCATCCTCGACATGTCGCCGTTCGAGCGCGAGGAGATGCGCCAGACCGCAGAGGGCGGCAAAGTCGTCGCCGACGGCGGAAAGCCGATTGCAGACGGCGGTGCGACAGCGACTCGATTCAAGGTTGAACCGTGGCTCCCCCACCAGTACGAGTGGGCGAACGTCGCCATGATTGGCCTCGTCGTCGGCCTGCTCGCCGCCTACACCGCGGTCAAGACGGGGAGTTTCTTCCTCGCCTTCGGCATCAGCGCCGCTTCGCTCGTGTTTCTCGCACTCGGCATCGAGCAGATTCCGGTCACCCACCACATCGCGCTGCCGGCGAGCACGGCCGCACTGGCCATCGTTCCGGAGACGGTGACGACAGTTCCGATTCTGCCCGCGCTCGCAATTGGTGCGCTGTTCGGCGTAAGCGGGGCCCTCACCGGTGAGGTCATCCAGCGCGTCTTCTACGCCCACAGCGACACGCACTTCGACCCGCCCGCGGCGGCAATCGTCGTGAATTCGTTCTTCATCGCGGTGCTCGCTATCGTCGGCGTCCTCCCGCAGGCCGGGTGGGTTCCGACGCTTGGCTTGCTCTGATTCGCGGGCGCGTTTCGACTACCCGCCGTAGGACTCGCGCAGGGCAACCCGGTTCACTTTTCCCGTCACCGTCTGTGGAATCTCGTCCACGAACTCGATTCGCTGGGGAACCTCGTGTTCGTCCAGCGCGGCGGCGCAAACCTCCCGAATGCGTTCACGAGAGAGGTCTCCCGACCGGGTGATGATGGCCGTCACGACCGCCCCGCGAAGGTCGTCTCGGGCGTCGATGACGGCGGCGCTCTCGACGCCCTCGATGTCGTAGAGCACGTCCTCGATTTCTCGTGGATAGACGTTCGCACACCCCGTCGTGAACATGTCCTCGCGGCGGTCGACAATGAACAGGTGGTCGTCGTCGTCCACCCAGCCGATGTCTCCCGAACGCAGCCAGCGGACGCCGTCACGCTCGACGAACGCCTTCCGGTCGTTTTGCGGGCGTTCGTACCCGGGGGTCACGGTGTCGCCTCGCCAGAGCAACTCTCCGCGCTCGCCGGGGGATACAGACTCTCCCGTCTCAAGGTGCTCCACCCGAAGTGCCACCACTTCCCGGGCGACTGGGCCGACGCTTCCGGGTTTGCGCGGGGTCGGGTCCGGGCGGTTGAACGCGGCGAGCGGCGTGGTCTCGGTCATCCCGTAGCCTTCGAGGACGGCACAGTCGAGGGTTTCTTCGGCCTCGTGGAACCGGCCCTTCGGGAGCGGTGCGCCGCCGACGCCCACCGTTTCGAGCGACGAGAGGTCGTAGTGGTCGCGTGCTGGGTGGTCGAGCAGGTCGATGAGCATGCTCGGTGTGAGGAAGGCGTAGGTCACCCGGTGGTTTTCGACGGTCGCGAACACCGTTTCGGGGTCGAACGCCGGCAGGAGGTGATTCGCGGCTCCCGTGTAGAGCAGCGGCGTGGTCGTGACGTTGAGACCGGTGACGTGGAAGCACTGACAGACGGTGAGGCCCACGTCCTGGCGGGTGAGGTTCAGGTAGTTCACGATGCCGAGGGCGTTAGAGAGGAGATTCCCGTGGGTGTGGCGCACGCCCTTCGGCTGGCCGGTGGTCCCCGATGTGTAGAACACTTCGGCGAGTTCGTCGCTCCGGCGTGGGCAGACCTCGTAATCGTCGTCTGCCGCGGCGAGCAGGTCGTGGAAGTCCTCGCCGACGCTTCCGTCTACCGTAATCGGAACCTCGACGTCGCCCGCGACTTCTGCGAACGAGTCGTCCGTGACGAGGACCGACACGTCGCTCGCGTCGAGGGTGTGACGAATCTGCGACGGCGAGAACTGCGTGTTCAGCGGGACGGGGACGGCCCCGCGCTTCATCGCGCCGAGGTGTGCGGTCAGCAGTTCGAGGCTGTTGGTGAGGCAGATACCTACGCGCTCGTCTGACTCGACGCCAATATCGGTGAACGCGTTCGCCGCGGCGTTCGTCCGCGCTTTCAGTGCCCGGTAGGTGTGGAGGATGTCCGTGTCGCTCACCGCCGGCTTGACCGGCGCGTTCCCGGCGGCGAGGTCGAGGACGTTCGCGAAGTTCATGGCTCACGATACGCCTGCTCGACAATGCGTGTTTCCCACGAATAATAATTATCAGCAATGAATAACGAACGGACGGGTATTCACGGTCGTTCCGATGGGCGGGCGGGGCACGGGCAAAGCGGCCAAATGCCGTTCGACGATGTGGGAAACGAGGCCCGCTCAGTCCATCGTGGCGAAGACGATCTCGTCGCGGACGTGGGCGGCCTTCTCACGGACGACGGTCGAGAGGTCGCCGTCGAGTGACCCTCGAAGGTCGCTCGCGGGGCCGTAGGCGGCGAGTGCGCCGTACACCCGGTCGTCGGTCGCCACGGGCGCGGCCACGCCGACGATGCCCGGAATCATCTCGCCCGTATCGACGGCGTACCCCTGTTCGCGGACAGTCGAGAGCTCTTCGCGTAGGGCTGGAAGGGCTGTCAGCGTCTTCTCGGTTCTCCCCGGCAGGCCGTGGCGTGCGACGATTTTCTCGACGCGGTCGGTGGTGAACGCGGAGAGAATCGCCTTCCCCGGCGCATTCGTGTGGAGGTGTTCGTGCGTGGGGTAGACGTGGCGGGCGGAGGGTGGGAGGTCCTCGTACTCCCAGCGCGTCGCGAGCAGGATGGCTCCGCGACCGTTTTCTTCGACGACGAGTTGGCTGTAGGTGTTCGTCTCGTCGGCGAGCGCCTTCGACGCTTGTCGGCCGTGGATGAACAGTTCGTTGCTGTTGCGCGACTCCCGACCGAGGTGGAGAAACTGGGTGCTCAGCCGATACTCCCCGCCGCGTTTGACGAGGTAGCCGAGCGCTTCGAGCGACTTCAGATGATTGTGGACGGTGCTCTTCGGAAGGTCGAGCGCGCCCGAGAGTTCGGTCGCGCCCGACCCTTCCCGGTCGCGAATCTCACCGACGATTTCGTACGACCGTTTTATCGAATTGATGGGAACAACTGGCTCGTCCATGCCTCTCGCTCGGGCGGTCCACACTTAGTTCTGTTCGACGATGTGGGACAGACGTGCGTTCGAGCCGGATAGTGAGACAACTTCACACCCGAAATTACCAAAAAACACGCATTAAATTTGGCTCGTTTTCGAGACGTGTCCGAAACGCTAAATCACCTCATTTTCGACTTCTGAAGCACGGAAGTTCTCTTCCCCTCTACGGTGGATGCGAAGGTATCGCGCACATCTATAAGTTATCAATCAATACCAAGATTTATTTAACCACGGTTATATTGGCTGCAATACGGGCCGCCAGCAGTTGGCTGACGGTTGTTGGTATCGCCCTCATTCAGTGACAACCATGGACAAAAACAACAGCTCCATGACGCGCAGAGGCGTCATGAAAGGCATCAGTGGCATCGCCGCCCTCTCGATGTCGAACGCGACCATCGCTGACGCACAGGCAGCGTTGACCGACCCGCTTCCGAGCGACCCGCACACGGCGGACACCTACCGCTCAATCGTGGACGCGATTATTCCGCGGACCCCGCAGCTCGAAGCTGAACTCGGCCCGGAACACGTTCCTGGCGGCCTCGACGCCGAACTCGAGAAATTCCTCATCTGGGACTTCAACCACTTCCAGGAGATTCGCTCCGAGATGGTGACCGAGAAGGTCGAATCGGAGACGGGACTCTCCATGCCGACCGCGCTGTTCGAGTTCGACCTCGACCTCGGCGGCCTCGGCTCCCCGCTTGACGCGCTCCTCGACCTCGCCGACCTCACGTTGCTCGACCTACTCGACCTGGGCCTCAACCCCGACGCCCTCGAAGACCACCTCGATTTCGGCGCGGTCGATTCCATCGACGTCGGATTCGCGGACCTCGACACCTCGACCGAAGGCATCGCTAACTTCGAGATTACCGTCGATTCCGACGGCGAACAGTACCACCAGGTGCTCCAGAACTACCCATACGCGCCGGTGTTCACGTTCGCGTTCGACGTCGTGGCCGCAGAGTTCCTCGCGAAGGGGAAAAACGAGGAGCCGCCCGCACCAAACGAGAAGTTCCCGGCTGGCGGGACGTTCACCCGCCTCGCACCCGAAGACCGACTGCGCTGTCTCTGGACCATCGTCGATGGCGGCGCCGTGGACGACCTCGACGAATTGCTCTCACCGATGCTTCCGGACGTAGGCATTCTCAAGTACGTCGTGATGGCCGTAAACGGCCTCCACGGCTTTGGCTACTACACCGAGTGGTCTGGCTACGGCAGCACGAAGGCAGAGATGCCAAACGACCGCGAGATGGAAGTTCCCGCAGGCGAGGTACAGAGCAGAACCCAGACCGACTACCCAGGCCCCGCACCCGGCTACGCCGCAAACTGGCGGCACGCGGTTCCCGGCGGCTTCAAAGACCCGAAAGCGAAGAATCTGAACTTACCCGACGACCTCGCTGGCGATGACGTCATCGACGGTCTCGGAGGTGGCTCCCAATGAAAAATCCAGACGTCATCATCGTCGGCGCGGGTGCCGACGGCCCGGCGGCGGCGTGGAAACTCGCAGACGACCACGGTCTCGACGTGCTCATTCTCGAAGGTGGGGCGTTCCACGGCAACAAGCAGTGGCCGAAACCACACGCCGACGCAGGCGGCACCGTCAGCACCGACCCCGCTGACCTGGACGGTAAGCTCTTAGACGAACAGTTCACCCACCTCGAGGCGGATGCGAACGACCCGACTTGGGGGTACCTCCGGGTCGGCCCTGCGGACCACTCCCGGGCCCCGTGGTTCCGCAACCTCCACCAGAACGCGTTCATCTGGCAAATCAGCGCCGTGGGCGGCACGTCGCTGCACTACTTCGCGAACCACCCCCGGGCGTACCCCTACGCCATCGACACGCAGGACCACTGGCCCATCTCCTACGAGGAACTCGTTCCCTACTACCAGCTAAACGAGGAGATGACCAGCACCCAGCAGGCACCCATGACGGGCAAAGAAGAGGTCTTCATCGAGGGGGCGACGAACGCGGGCTACCCACTCATCGACAGCAAAAACGTCACCGAGACGGGGTGGCGGCCACAGGCCAACGCCGTCGAGGTGCCGGGCCGCGAAACCTCGAACGGCCAGCCACTCGACGCTGATTACGAGGGCTCCTTTAGCTACGACGACGGCTTCCGCGGCGACACGCTCGTCGGCGACCACTTCCAGGGCTCTTCGACGCCGGTGGACGCGCCGGTCCGCGACAAAGCCCGTAAGTCGAGTAACGTGAGCTACGTGCCACCCGCGCTCGACACGAACAAGGACGCAGAGAAGGGGAACGTCGCCATCCGGCCGAACGCCTACGTCACGAACATCGAGACGACGGGCGGGCCGGGCAGCATCGAGGCGAGCGGCGTCACCTTCCGCGATAGCTGGTCCGGCATGACCCAAACCGTCGAGGCGGACACCGTCGTCCTCGCAGGCGGCTGTATCGAGTCGCCACGCCTCTGGCTCAACTCCGGCCTGCCGGACGACGGCTGGGTCGGCAAGGGCCTCACCACCCACTGGTTCGACTGGGTTGTCGGCGTCTACGACGACGACACTATCGCCGAAATCAACCCCGACGGCGAGCACATGGACCCCTACATCGGCCAGAACTCCGCCGTCCGCTTCGACAAGCCGGGCGTCGGCGGGATGGAGGACATCGGAATGTCACCCGGCCTCGTCTCCTACGCCGACTACCTGTTCAGCCAGGCGGGCTACAGTTTCGACACGCCCGTGGACCCGGACGAACCGTGGGACACCCGCGGCTACGTCGTCGGCGAAGAACTCAAGCGGCGGATGTCGGATTACCGCCAGACGAAGGCACTACTCATCCTCACCGACGACCTGCCACGCCAGGACAACGGCGTCTCGCTCGACAACACGTTCTCGGACGAACACGGTGCCGTGCCGAAAATCAAATGGTCGCCACATCCGGACGACGACGCGAAGCGCGACGAACTCTGTCGCATCGCCGCTCGCATCCACCGGGAAGCCGGCGCAGAGCACGTCCACCGCTGTGATTGGCCGCCGCTGCTCCTCCACATGCAGTCGTCGATGCGGATGGGCAAGGTGCTCGACTCGAACGCAGAGGCGAAGAACGTAGACCGCCTGTTCGTCGCGGACCACTCGGCGCTCGCCAACGGCCTCGGTGGCCCGAACCCGACGAATTCGGGGCAGGCGCTCGCCCTGCGCACCGCCGACAAAATCGCGTCGCTCTACTTCTAACTCCCGCTGTTCATTTTTCGAGTGAATCCTGCCACTGCTGGACCTTCGCCATCAGTTCGACCGGCGAAATCGAGTTCACGTCGATTCCACCCAGTTCGTCGAGCACTGCTTTCGCGGCGGGGTCGAGCGATTCCTGGTCCGGCACGTCACTCCCCGAGTTGTCGTCGGACTCGCGCAACTGCCCCGACCCGAGGTCGAAGACGACCTGTTTCGTCCCGCTCGCACTCCCGCGAACGTCGATGGCCCTGTCCGTCCGCAGTCGGGAGAGCACGTCGTCCGCCCTGCTCACGACGGGGCGCGGGACGCCGGCCAGTTCCGCGACGTGAACCCCGTAGGAGCGGTCTGCGGCCCCCTCGCGTATCGTCCGGAGGAAGGTCACATCGCCGTCGCGCTCGTCCGCCCCCATGTGGACGTTGTGGACGCCCGGAAGCCGACCCGCGAGACTCGTGAGTTCGTGGTAGTGGGTCGCAAAGAGCGTCTTGGCCGAGATCTCGTTCACGAGGTATTCCGTGGCCGCCCACGCGATGGAGATGCCGTCGTAGGTTGCAGTTCCGCGACCCACTTCGTCCAGGATGACCAGCGAATTTTCGGACGCGGAGTGGAGAATATTGGCCAACTCCTGCATCTCGACCATGAACGTCGAACGCCCTTGCGCGAGTTCGTCGAGCGCCCCGACGCGGGTGAAGATGGCATCGACGAGACCGATGCGGGCGGCTTTCGCGGGTACGTAACTCCCCACCTGCGCCAGTAGGACGATGAGCGCCACCTGTCGCATGTAGGTGGATTTCCCGCTCATGTTCGGTCCGGTGACGATGAGGAACGACCGCTCGTCGTCCAACATCGCGTCGTTTGGCACGAACTCCGTGGTCTGTTCGACGACGGGGTGGCGACCCGCCTCGATGTCCACCGGCCCGTGGTCAGCAAGTTCGGGGCGCACCCAGCGATGCTTCGCGGCGTGGGCGGCGAAACTCGCGAGCACGTCCACCTCGGCGAGGGCGCGACCCACGTCCTGCAACAGGGCGGCCTCGGCGGCAACTTCAGCGCGAAGGTCCTGAAACAGTTCGTACTCCAGTTCGCCGCGCTGTTCTTCGACCTGCAAGATGTCGCGCTCTTTCTCCTCTAACTCGGGAATCGTGTACCGTTTCGAGTTCTTGAGCGTCTTGATTTCGCGGTACGCGTCTGGCACCTTCTCGACCTGTGACTTGCCGACCTGAATGTAGTAGCCGTCCGTCCGGTTGCGGTCTACCTGCAAGTGAGAGATGCCGTACTTCGACTTCTCCCGCCCGGCGAGCGTCTCGATCCAGTCTAAGGCGTCGTCGTGGCGCTCGATGAGCCGGTCGAGTTCGTCGTCGTAGCCGTACCGGAACAGGCCGCCCTGCGTTACCGTCGCCGGTGGGTCGTCTGCGAGTGCGTCGTCGAGGGCGTCGTGGAGGCCCGCTGCGGCCTCGCGGTCGGGGTTCGCCACGATGCTCGCCAGTGGCGAGTCGGAGAGCGTCGGGTCGGCGTCGATTGCGTCTGCGAGGTCGGGGAGCAACGCGAGCGTATCCCGCACCTGCAACAGTTGACTCGCACCAACACTCCCGGACGCGGCGCGACTTGCGAGGCGTTCGACGTCGTAGGCATCGCCGAGCACGTCTCGAATCTCTTCGCGCGCGAGAGCGGTTTCGGCGAGCGCGGCGACGCTCTGCTGGCGGACTTCGAGGACCTGCGTCGAGCGTCGCGGGCGCTGGAGCCACGATTTGAGCAGGCGACCGCCCGGACTGGTTACGGTGTGGTCCAGCGTCTCGAACAGCGACTGGCCGCCCCGACCCATCGTCTCCGCGAGTTCGAGGTTGCGCTGGGTTGTCGAGTCGAGTTCGACGTGGTCGTCGGCCCGGTAGGGGTGCAGTCGCGTCATCGACTGGAGGACGCCGACGCCAGATTCGTCGACGTAAGCGAGCACCGCTCCGGCCGCCTGAATCGCGGCTTCTGCCTCTTCCAAGCCGACGCTCGCGAGTGCTTCGTCGCCGAACTGCGCGGCGACGGTGTGGCGGGCGCGGCCCGGCGCGAACGCGTCTGCCGCGTGCAACGAGAGGGAAGCGTCGGTTCGCGAACGCAGGTCGGAGAGGAACGTCTCGTCGCCCCGAACCTCGGGACCGGGGAGAATTTCGGCGGGCGCGAAGCGGTAGAGTTCGGTCAGCGCGGCGTCTGCATCTTCGACTTCCGTGGCGTGGAAGTGACCCGTGGTCACGTCCGCGAACGCCAGCCCGTAGGCGTCGTCACCGCGAACCACTGCGGCGAGGTACTGGGCGTCAGCCGAGGTGGTTTCGAGGAGCGTTCCGGGGGTGACGACGCGGACGATTTCGCGGGCGAGGCCGCCGTCTTCGGTGTCGTACTGGTCTGCGACGGCCACGCGATAGCCGCGTTCGACGAGGGCTTTGAGGTACGGGGTCAGTTCTTTGAGCGGGACGCCGGCCATCGGATACGAAGAACCGTGGCTGGACTTCTGTGAGACTTTTAAGTCGAGTTCCTCGCCGACGAGTTCGGCGTCGTCCGCGAAGAATTCGTAGAAGTCGCCACACTGCATCGCGAGAATATCGGCATCCGTAGACTCCTTGAGCGAGAGAAATTCGCCGACGATGCCCGTCGCCTCAGTCATACTCTCACCTCTCCGCGAGGGAGTGTAAAACGCTGTGGGTTCGCCCGGACACCGCGTTTCGGGGAGTCGTATTGCGGGCTCTGTACGACTCTATAGGTTTCATAGCGAGTTATTTAGCCCCGTTATCGAAACGTGCAGATGACGTACGAGTCAGACAGGCATCAGACACAGCCCACGAACCAGTCAATCCAGAGGCAGTTGCTGTCATACCAACTACCATCCGTCACCCACCGGGGCTGCGTACGTCACCCTCCTGCTTTCAGTCACGATAATCAACCAGCAGTCCCTACACAACTTCCAATGACCGCCACCGACTCCACCCGAATCGCCTTCGTCTGCGTCCAGAACGCCGGGCGCAGCCAGATGGCCATGGCCTTCGCCGAACGCGAACGCGGCCGCCGCAACGCCGACCATATCGACCTGCTCACCGGCGGCACGAACCCCGCAGAGCGCGTCCACGAGAACGTCGCCGAGTCGATGGCCGAACTCGGCATCGACATCACGGGTCGGGACCCCCACGAAGTCACGCCCGACGACCTGGCCGAGTACGACTACGTCATCACGATGGGCTGTGACGCGAACGACGTCTGCCCCTTCGGCTGGGGCGGCGAGAGTCGCGACTGGGACCTAGATGACCCGCACGGAAAATCGCCAGAGGAAGTCCGCGAGATTCGCGACGAGATCGAGCGGCGCGTCGTGGCGCTGTTCGACGAACTCGCCTAATCGAGCGCACCCAGTAACTCGAACGCCCTCTCTGCAAGCGTCTCCGCGTCTTCTGCAACCAGTTTCACGATTGGCTCCTTGCCGACTTCGCCGCGGTCGATGACCGCTACCGGGGTCTCGCCCGCACCGCCAAAGGCCCGGCGTGCGCCCCACCCCATCGTGTTGCCCTCTCGTGCTTTCACGTCCTCGGGTTCGACGCTCCGGTCGAACTCCGCGAGCGGCCACTCCAGTTCCGAAAGTGCGGCTTCCACCTCGTCGTCGAACCGACAGTTGACCGCGAATCTGAGGTTCGGGACGCTTTCCCGCGCGCCAAGCAGGAACCGGGCGACGTGGCTCGACGCGCCGAAGCGCACGCCCCGATTCGGTTTCACGCCCGAGAGCGTGCGAGTGATGCGTCCTTCGACTGCCGCCGTCTCGGAGACGGCCTCCGCGAAGGGCGTCGCGCCGACGACGTTCATGCCGATTTCGGGGACCAGCGCGCTCACGTCGCGGGCGACGAACTGCTCGACAATCCCCTCCACGGCCTCCGCCGTCTCCTCGCGGGCGGCGCGGTTTCGCAGGTCGACGAGGTGGTGGACCGCGCCCGGACCCTCCCCAACATCGAGTGGATACCGCACCGCTCGCGTCATGAAGGAGACGCCCGCCCCGACGGCGTCGGTGAGCGGGTCGCCGTGGGCGAGTCTGGTGGCGATGGCGCTTGACAGCGTGCACCCCGAACCGTGGGTCGCGTCCGTCTCGACGCGCGGGTGGGTGAATCTCGTCACTTCGTCTGCCACGAGCACGTCAACGACGGTGGCTCCCGAGAGGTGGCCGCCTTTCACGAGCGCGGCGTCCGCGCCCATCTCGACCAGTCGCTCGCCTGCCTCGATTGCGTCTGCTGCTGTCTCGATTTCGACGCCGGTGAGGACCGTCGCCTCGTCCGCGTTTGGCGTGACGAGCGTCGCCTGTGCGACCAATTGCTCGTAGGCCGACTCCGCCGCAGATTCGAGCAGCCGGTCCCCAGAGGTGGCGACCATTACGGGGTCCACGACGAGTGGGGCGTCGAAGTCGGCCAGTCGGTCGGCCACGGCTTCGACGACCTCGGCGGTCCCGAGCATTCCCGTCTTTACCACGCGCACGTCGAAGTCCGAAACGACGGCGTCGTACTGCGCTTCGATTTCTGCGACGGGGAGGGTGTACGAACTTGTCACCCCCTGTGTGTTCTGGGCGGTTACGCTCGTCACGACGCTCGTGGCGAATGCGCCGTGGGCTTCCATGGTTTTGATGTCCGCTTGAATCCCTGCCCCGCCGCCCGAATCGCTCCCCGCGATGGTCAGGCACACGGGTGGCGAGACGGGGGAAGCTCGCCGGGTCATTCTGCCTCCTGCAGTTTGCCCATGTACTCCTCGAACGCGCCCCAGAACGGGTCCACGCCGGGGTGGTCGGTCGGTTCGCCGTCGACGACGAGGCCGGAGTCTGCGACCACTTCGCCGACTTCCGCGGCTGGAATCCCCTCGGCGTCGAGCGCGGCGAGCACGTCGTCTACGCCCTCTGGCTGGACTGTTGCGAGCAGCGTCCCCTCGCTGATGGAGTGCCACAGTTCGATGTCGAAGAAGTCGCAGGTCTCACGGACGCCCGGCAGGATGGGCACGGCGTCGGTCTCCATCTCGATGCCGACGCCGGCGGCACGGGCGATTTCGTAGAGGCCGCCGAAGATGCCACACTCGGTTGCATCGTGCATCGCGGTGACAGGCCCGGCGGCCGCGGCGACGAGAGCATCCTGGACCGGACTCATGTCGTAGAAGCGGTCTTTGGCGGCCTCGATTGTGTCTGCGTCCAGCTCGTCGACCATGAGCGACTCGAATTGAATCGAGAGCAGGCCGGTCGCTTCGACGGCTGGGCCTTTCGTGACGATGACTTTGTCACCGACCTGCGCGCCGTCCGGCCGGACGAGGTCGTCGTACTCACCGACGGCGATGGCGGTCGCGCCGCCGACCATCGGGTAGTTGCATCCGGCGTAGCGCGCAGTGTGCCCGGTCACGACGCTCACGCCGAGTTCCTTGGCCTCCGCGTCGAACGTCTCCCAGACCGTCGCGAACTGCTCGTCGGTAATCTCCGACGGGAGGTTGAAGTCGATGGAGAGGTGCGTCGGGGTCATCCCCGAGACGGCCACGTCGCTCATCAGGATGTGGAATGCGAACCACGCCGCGCGTTCGAAGCCGAGCGACGGCATGAGGAACACGGGGTCAGTCGCGAGGGCGACCGCCTTCCCGCCGACGTCGATGACGCCGAAGTCGACGCCGTGTTGGGGCGACAGCGTCTCGTCGTCGCGGGTGGCGCCCAGATTCGGATAGATGTACTCCTCGAAGAACTCCCGGTCTACTTTACCCAGTTCTGCCATACCTCGAATTACAACTGGGTGCTATTAGTTGGTAGTGGTGTCGGCGACGTTAGCGGTCTTCGGCGTATTTCGCGTAGACGGCCCACGACGGGTCCACGTCGGGATGCTCGATACGCTCGCCGGCTGCGTACACGCCCTCGCCTTCGGTGACCGTTCCGGCCTCCGCGACGAGGATGTCTTCGGCTTCGAGGGCGGCGACGACGCGGGCCACGGCTCCGGGTTCGACGGTCAGGAGGAGCGTCCCACAACTCGTCGAGGCCCACGGGTCCATGTCCAGATACGCGCAGGTTTCTGCCACGCCAGGGAGCATCGGCACCGCGTCGGGGTCGAAGTCGATGCGCACCCCTGCTCCGCGGGCCAGTTCCACGAGACCACCGTGAATCCCACCTTCGGTGGCGTCGTGCATCGCGGTGACGCCGCCCGCCGCTCCGGCGACGAGCGCGTCCCGAACGACGCTCGTGTCTTCGAGGCGTGCTCGCGCCTGTTCGAGTGTCTCGTCGTCCAGGTTCATCTGGTCGCCGAACAGGCTGGTGAGCAGGCCAACCGCTTCGGCGGCCGGACCTTTCGTGACGAGGAGGTTGTCGCCCGGGTTCGCTCCGTCGGGCCGGACGAGGTCTGTGTGGTCGCCGACGCCGAACACGGTCGCCGCGCCCACCCACGGGTACTCGATGCCCGAGTACCGGGCGGTGTGGCCGGTGACGATGCTGATGCCGAGTTCGCGACACTCGGCGTCGATGGTCTCCCAGATGGTCGCGAACTGCTCGTCGGTAATCTCCGGCGGCAGGGAAAACGAGATGGCGAGATGCGAGGGGGCGATTCCGGACACGGCCACGTCCGCGAGAACGATGTGGAGGGCGAAGCGAGCGGCCTGTTCGAAGCCGAGCTGCGGAAGAATCGAGATGGGGTCGGTGGCGACGACGAGTGCCTCTCCGCCCACGTCGAGCACGCCGAAATCGACGCCGTGTTTCGGGCCGAGAGTCACGTCGTCGCGGGCTGCCCCCAGATGCGGGTAAATGAGGGCGTCGAAGAAGGCGCGGTCCACCTTGCCGAGGTCGGTCATACGCAAAAGTGTGGGTGTGTCGGGTAAAAGCCGTGCTGATGGCGTTGCCGAAACCGATACACATAACCTGTCGATTCGATTGATATACGCGCATGACAGAACATGACATTACTCGGGCACGCCGGAGCGAGTCACGATGAGCGCCCTCGGCGCGGTTCGCCGGGTAAGCGACCTCGCGAGCCGATACTTCGTCGTCTGGGTGCTCCTGTTTTCGGCAATTGCACTCCTCGAACCGGGCCTGTTCACGTGGATTGCAGAGCGCGGCCTCATCTCCCCGGGTCTCGGCCTCATCATGCTCGGAATGGGTCTCACGCTTCGTCCCGCCGACTTCCGCCGGCTTGCCGCAGAACCGCGTGACGTCGCCATCGGCGCAGTCGCCCAGTGGATTGTGATGCCACTCGCCGCCTATGGCCTGACCATCGCCCTCCAGTTGCCCACGGAACTCGCCATCGGCGTCATCCTCGTCGGCGCGGCCCCCGGCGGCACGGCCTCGAACGTGATGGCCTATCTCGGAAAGGGCGACGTCGCGCTCTCGGTCGCCATCACGACGGTGACGACGCTCGCCGCACCCATCGTCATGCCCGCATGGGTCGTCTTCCTCGCAGGCGAGACGCTGAACGTCACGTTCATGGACCTCTTCGTGAGCATCGTCCAAATCGTGTTCATCCCCGTCGTCGTCGGGTTCTGGGTTCGCTTCCTTCTAGACGAGTACGCGCCGGCCGCCGCCGAGGTCGGCCTCGACGTGTTCCCGCTCGTGAGCGTCGCCACCATCGTCGCCATCGTCGCGGCCGTGGTCGGCCTGAACGTCGAAAACATCCTCACCGCGGGCGCGGCGGTGCTCGTCGCCGTCGTCGCCCACAACGCCATCGGTCTCAGCGCAGGGTACGGCGTTGGCAGACTCTCGGGGATGGCTGAAGACCGGGTTCGGACGACCACCTTCGAAGTGGGCCTCCAGAACAGCGGCCTCGCCGTCGCGCTCGCCACCGCCTTCTTCAGCCCGACGGCGGCGCTCGTCCCGGCGCTGTTCAGCGTCTGGCACAACGTCACTGGGCCGGCGCTTGCGAGTTACTTCTCGCGTGAAGAGTCGGTCACGACGGGGTCAACGCGACCCCACGGAGCCGGCGAGCGTTGACGGCCACGATAATCGTCGAGACGGACATGAACACCGCGCCGATGGCGGGTGAGAGCAAGATTCCAATCGGAGCGAGCACGCCCGCCGCGAGCGGGAGTGCAACGACGTTGTAACCCGTCGCCCAGACGAGGTTCTCCTGCATCTTGCGGTAACTCGCACGCGAGAGCTCGACGAGTCGCACCACGTCGACCGGGTCGTTCTCGACGAGGACGATGTCGCCGGACTCGATTGCCACGTCCGTGCCGGAGCCGATGGCGATGCCGACGTCGGCACGGGCAAGGGCCGGTGCGTCGTTGACGCCGTCGCCGACCATCGCGACGCGTTTGCCCGCCGCCTGTAACTGGCCGATTTTTGCGTCTTTCTCGTCGGGGAGTACCTCCGCAAAATACTGGTCGATGCCGAGGTCTGTGGCGACCGCGCGCGCCACGTCCTCGCTGTCGCCGGTCAACATGGCGACCTCGATGTCCATCGCGTGGAGGGCATCGACGGCCCGTCTGCTCTCTTCGCGAACGACGTCAGCGAGCGCGAAGGCGGCGACGATAGCCGTTTCGTTCTCGACGAGATAGACGACGGTCTGGGCGTTTTCCCCGGCCTCCGCGGCGAACGCGCGGATGGAACCCGACGGTTCGATGCCAAGGTGTGTCAGGAGGTTCGGGCCACCGAGGTGGACGACTGCCCCGTCTACGGTGGCGCGGACGCCGAGCCCACGGAGGTTCTCGAAGTCGGAGACGGTGACGCCGACCAGTCCGCGGTCGGTCGCCGCCGCTCGAATCGCCCGAGCGATCATGTGTTCTGAGTCGCCCTCGACGCCCGCCCCAACAGTGAGCGCCCGCGTTTCGTCCCACCCCGATTCGGTTTTGACGCCGACCACTCCCTGTTGACCCTTCGTCAGCGTTCCCGTCTTGTCGAAGACCACGACATCCAGATTCCGCGCTTCCTCCATCGCCTTGCGATTGCGAACGAGAATCCCGTTTCGGGCGGCGGTCGAGGTATTGATCGCGACGACGAGCGGCACGGCGAGGCCGAGGGCGTGAGGACAGGCGATGACAAGCACCGTCACTACCCGCTCTAACACGTCGATGGAGAATCCAGTCGCAAGCACCCACGCGACGGCGGTGAACGCCGCCACAGCGAGAGCGATGTAAAACAGCCACCCCGCCGCCCGGTCTGCGAGCAGTTGTGTCTGGGACGTAGAGCGTTGGGCTTCGTCGACGAGGCGCATAATGCCTGCAAGGGCCGTGTCGTCGCCCGTCTTCGTCACTCGAACGCGAAGGCTGCCGTCCTGATTGACGGTTCCCGCAACGACGTCGCTTTCGGCCTCCTTATCCACCGGTTTCGATTCGCCTGTAATCATCGACTCGTCTACGGACGAAGCCCCTTCGACCACCATCCCGTCAGCGGGGATGCTTGCGCCCGGTCTGACGAGGACAACGTCGCCTTCTGTCAGCGTCGCGACGGGGACTTCCTCCGTCCCACCGTTCGCGGTGACGCGCTCTGCGGTATCGGGCAGGAGTTTCGCCAGTTCGTCGAGCGCGCCCGAGGCCTGTCGCACCGAACGCATTTCGAGCCAATGACCGAGCAACATGATGTCGATGAGGGTGACGAGTTCCCAGAAAAAGGGCGTGGTTCCGGGCAGGACCAGACTCACAATCGAGTAACCGAACGCGACCGTAATCGCGAGCGAGATGAGTAGCATCATCCCCGGTTCGCGATTATCGACCTCGGTCCGGGCCATCCGCAGGAAGGGAACGCCACCGTAGGCGAAGACGACGACCGAAAGGACCGGCGTTATCAGCGAACTGCCCAGAAACACTGGCGCCGCGTACCCGAGGGTATCCTGGATGAACTCGCTCCAGAAGACGACCGGAACCGAGAGGACGAGTGACACGAGGAATCGGCGGCGGAACATCGCCTCGTGACCGGTGTGGTCTGTGTGGGCACGCTGGGCAGTGTGCATGGCCGGTCCTGCGTGCCCTCCGTGGCCGGCAGGCCGTCCGTCTCGCTCGACCACGTTGTGCCCGTGCGCTCCGTGACTGGCGTTCCCCTCGGGGCCGAACGACTCCGCATCGGTCCCGGGTGCCGAAGTGTTACCCATGGTGTATATTTGTCGCGTCGTTTCATCCCCTTGCCGCCTTCTTCACTGCGGGCTGAACCAGCAATGGAAAGTCGGCCGACGCTACGGGCGACGACGAACCGGCACGAAACCGTGGGTCGGGTCTCGCGTATCGACTTTCGATTTCAATGCCGAAGGGGCGAAAAACCGTGGTTTCTGAGGGAAAAACGTATTCAAGCAGTCTCGCATATCTCTACGTGTGGTATTGTCTACAATTAACAATACGTGAGTGCGATAATGACGACATCAACAACGGACCGACGAGTGGGCTCGATTGTACTCGTCATCCTCGGCGCGCTCCTCCTCTTCCCGATTCTCTTCGTGGGATTCGGCATGATGGGCTTCGGGTCGATGATGGGCGGGTTCTGGGGTGGTGGCTTCGGGATGGGAAGCGGGGCGATTCCCGGATGGATGCTCGCGGTAGCGTTCGTCGGTCAACTCCTGTTTCTCGCCGCCATCGTCGCCGGCGGCTATCTGCTCGTGCGGTCGATATCGAACAGTGGAACCGATTCCGCGCTCGACGAATTACGACTCGCGTACGCACGCGGCGACCTGACCGACGAGGAGTACGAGACGCGAAAACACCGCCTCGAAGCCGATTCGAGGTGATTTGACGGCGTTCGCGCTCGTCGAACCGGATTTGCCATCGCCAGTTGTTCTCCGGCTCCGGTTTGGAAACCAAACCGAATGCCGTCCTGTGTTTCGGTTTCCAAGCCACAATCGCATTAGAGTCCGCTCCCGTTTGTTTAGACGAGAGACTCATGGACCGCTGGGAGTACGCCCTATTAACGACGATCGCACTGGCCGTGGTCGGAATTGGCGTTGCGACCACGAATCAACCACTCTCCACGTTCTTCGTCGAGAGCGCGACGACGGCCGCCACGACCACCGTCGCGATGGCGTGGATTACCTGGTGGGCGCTCGTCCTCGGGTTCGCCATCGCTGGCGGTGTCGAGGCGTGGGTCGATTCCGACGACATCGCCGACCTCATGTCCGGGCACGGACCACGAGACATCGGCGCGGCGACGTTCTTCGGGTTCGTCTCGTCTTCGTGCTCCTACAGCGCCATCGCGACCGCGAAGAACCTCTTCAAGAAGGGGGCTTCGGCGGCCGCCGCGCTCGGCGCGTTCATGTTCGCCTCCACCAACCTCGTCATCGAAATCGGGGCCGTCATCTGGATTCTGCTGGGGTGGGAATTCCTGCTCGCTGACTTCCTCGGTGGCTTCCTGCTCATCGGCCTGATGACCGTCGGGTTCGTCTACCTCGTCCCGGACGAGGTCATCGACCAGGCCCGCGAGAACGCCCAGCGCGACGGCGAGCCCACCGCAGAGGACCCCGTCTGTGGTATGGAGGTGAACCCCGAAGAAACGGATTATCACATACAGCACGACGGCACGACCTACCACTTCTGCTCGCAGTCGTGCAAGGAAAGTTTCGACCCCGAGGAAGCGAACACGACCATCGTCGAACAGGCCACCTCGAAAGCGGGCTGGAAAGCCCTCGCCGACAAGCAGTGGAAGGAGTGGGCCATGCTCTGGGACGAAATCGCTATCGGGTTCGTCTTCGCCGGCCTCATCGCCGGATTCATCCCACAGACCGTCTGGACGAGTCTCTTCTCGGGCGGTGCGAGCGGCGCTCCCGTCTTCATCGTCTGGACGGCCGCCCTCGGGGCCATCGTCGGCGTCGCGACGTTCGTCTGTTCGGTCGGGAACGTGCCGTTCGGAACCGTCCTCTGGACGAACGGCCTGCCGTTCGGGTCGGTGCTCTCGTACATCTACGCGGACCTCATCGTCCCGCCGATTATGGACGCCTACCGCGAGTACTACGGGACGAAATTCGCCGCCATGCTCTCGGGGATGATCTTCCTCGCGGCGGTACTCGTGGGCGTGGTCATCCACTTCCTGTTCCTCGGACTGGGCCTCATCCCAGACCCCTCGACCGCACAGGTCGCCGAGGTGAAAATCGAGATGAACTACAAACTCGTTTTGAACGTCCTGGCGACTGTCGTCTTCATCGCCCTCTACTGGCTGCATACCCGCGAATCGGCCGGCGAGGACGCTCCTGGCGGAATGGTGCACTCCACGGACTGAACACGGTCGTCCGCGGCAAGTACACACCCGACCAACTGCCTTTTGTTTCGTCGCCCAAGTAAGGCCATATGAGCGATTCCGAATCCGACCAGATTACCGTGTTCTCGGACTACGTCTGTCCGTTTTGCTACCTCGGCCGACACTCCCTCTCGAAGTACCAGGAAACTCGTGAGGAGCCACTCGACGTCGACTGGCATCCGTTCGACCTCCGCAGCCAAAAGCGCAACCCGGACGGCACCATCGACTTCTCGGTCGACGACGGCAAGGACGAAGACTACTACGCCCAGGCCAAGGAGAACGTCCGCCGCCTGCAGGAAAAGTACGACGTCGAGATGACCCTCGACCTCGCGACGGACATCGATTCCCTCGATGCACAAGTCGCCTCCTTCTACGTCAAACAGGAGTATCCCGAGCAGTGGCTGGACTTCGACGAGGCCATCTTCACCGCGCTCTGGCAGGACGGTCGGGACATCGGTGACCGGGAGGTTCTCTTCGAGCTCGCCGAAGCTTCGGGCATCGACCCCGAGGAAATCGAACTCGCGCTCGACGACGAAACGCTCCGTGAGCAGGTGTTCGAAAAGTTCAGTGAGGCTCACGAGTACGGCGTCACGGGCGTCCCGACGTTCGCCTACGACGGCTACGCCGCCCGCGGTGCGGTGCCGCCCGAGCAACTCGACCGACTCGTCGAAGGCGTCTGATTCGCCACCGGTACTTATCGCCTCTCGGGGCTTACATCGTTCGTGAATCGCACGGCCAAATTCGCGGCGGCCACGACGGCCGGTCTCCTCGCCATCTGGGCAGCGTGGGGACTCTACAACAAACGGGCTGCAGACCGCATCCCCTACACCATACGCAGCACCGTAGACGGGGTAGAACTCAGGGAGTACCCCGAGGTCATCGTCGCGGAGACGAGAGCCCCAAACGAAAACGTCGCGTTCCGCCGGCTGTTTGAGTACATCTCCGGCGAGAACGAGGGCGCGTCGAAGATTTCGATGACTGCGCCCGTGCGGACCCACGGCGGGAAGATTTCGATGACCGCACCGGTTCGCACCGTCACCGACGAAGCGCAGGTCACGATGGGCTTTTTCTTGCCACGCGAATACACCCCCGCAGCGGTGCCGAAACCCACGAACCCGACCGTCTCGCTCGTCGTGGAGGTGCCCCGAACGCTTGCAGTGCGGTCGTTTGGCTGGTACGCCACCGACGACCGCATCGAACGCGAGAAACGCGCCCTGCTTCGGACGCTCACGGACAACGAAATTATTGTGAAAGGCGACCCCTACGTCCTCCAGTACGACGCGCCGTGGACGCCCCCGTTCATGCGGCGAAACGAGGTCGCCGTCGAAATCGCCCCGTAACTCGTCACTGCGCGCACCTTTTCCGCATTGACAGAGTATCTCTTGCATGGATTCGACGACAGCGAGTGGCGACGCGCGCCTCGCCCTGGTCACCGGCGCGAGCAAGGGTCTTGGCAAGGTAGTGGCGACCTTCCTCGCCGGGCATGGCTACGACCTGTTGCTCACCGCGAGGACGGCGGCCGACCTGACCGAGACGGCCCGCGACATCGAGGCGATGGGTTTCGAGGGACCAGTCGAAACGGTCGTCGGCGACGTGACCGACCTCGCCCACCGCGACGCGTTACGCAAGTACGTAGACGAACGCGGCGGCCTCGACCTGCTCGTGAACAACGCCTCGACGCTCGGACCGTCTCCGCTTCCGCCGCTCGCCGAGTATCCCCTCGCTGACCTCGAAGCCGTCTTCGAGACGAACGCGGTCGCCCCGCTCGCGCTAATTCAGGCGCTCCTTCCGGCGCTCGCCGCGCGGTCAGGACTCGTCGTGAACATTACGAGCGACGCGGGCGTGGAGGGCTATCCCGGGTGGGGTGGCTACGGTGCGAGCAAAGCGGCGCTCGAACTCCTGAGCAAGACACTGGCCGCGGAACTCGAAGGCGAGGTCGGCGTCGTCATCGTAGACCCCGGCGATATGCGAACCGACATGCACCAGCAGGCGTACCCCGGCGAGGACATCACGGACCGTCCGCTGCCAGACATTACGCTCCCGTTCTGGGGCTGGTTGCTCGGGCAGGACCCGCTCGCAATCAACGGGCGACGCTTCCAGGCGCAGGCGGACTACTGGGAGGCCGCGCCGTGATGCAACTGACCGACCTGCAGTTCGAACGCCCGCAAGCCTTGCAGGCGACCGAACCGCCAGAGGAACGAGGGCTCGAACGCGACGAAGTGCGCTTACTCGTGAGCGAAGGCGGGAGCCACCACCACGACCGGTTCCTTCATCTCGCCGACGCCCTCCGTCCGGGCGACCTGCTCATCGTCAACCAGAGTGCGACGATTCCAGCCACCCTCCCAGCGACCGGTCCGGACGGCGCGTTCATCCTCAACCTGTGTACCGACTACGGACACGGCCTCTGGCTCACTGAGCCACGACGAAGCGCGAGCGAACCCGGCCCGCTCTCCCTCTCACCGGGCGACCGACTCGAAGTTGCGGGCCTCCACGGTCGGGTCGTCTCCGTATTCCCGAACATTCCACGACTCACGTTCGTCCGCATAGCCGGCGACGTGGGAGCGGCGATGGCGACGCACGGCTCGCCCATCCGGTACGGCTACCTCGACCGCGCGTTTCCGCTTTCGGCCTACCAGACGTACTTCGCCACGACGCCGGGGAGCGCGGAGATGCCCTCGGCCGCCCGGCCGTTCACCGCCCGCGTCGTGGACCGTCTCCGCGCCCGCGGGGTGGGTATCGCGACGCTCACTCTCCACACCGGCGTGTCGAGTCTGGAGGTCGAAGCCGACCAGTGCGAACTCGGCTGCCGGGAGGACGCCTGCCTCCCCCTCTATCCCGAACCGTTCTCGGTTCCCGCCGCGACGGCGCGAGCGATTTCGGCCACGAAAGCGCGCGGGGGTCGAGTCGTCGCCGTCGGGACCACCGTCGTCCGCGCCGTCGAAACCGCGTGGGATGGCGAACAGGTCCGGGCGACCGGTGGATTCACCCGTCGGTTCATCTCACCCGATAGCGGGGTTCACGTCGTCGATGGCCTACTGACCGGGCTTCACGACCCCCAGACGACCCACCTCGCAATGCTCTACGCGATTGCGGGACGCGAGCGCATCATGGACGGATACCGAGAAGCCATAGACGAGGGCTACCTCTGGCACGAATTCGGCGACTCACACCTCATCCTCGCCTGAGCGGTGGATAGCCCTTTGACCCTGCCGCGAAAACGGTTCGTATGAACGCATTCGAGCGACGCACCCGTGCCTGTCAGGAGGCGCTCGCCGCCGCCGACGCGGACGCTGTCGTCTGTTTTCCCGGCGAGAACATGTACTATCTCTCGGGGTTTCACGACGAACCGATGGAGCGTCACCTCTTCTTGTTCGTAGCCCGCGAGGGCGACCCCATCTTCGTCGCGCCCGAACTGTACGAAGCGCAGATTCGAGACGCCTCGTGGGTCGAAGACGTGCGAACCTGGGCCGACGGCGACGACCCGCGCCGCCTCGTCGAGAACGTCCTCATCGACCTCGACATCGTGGCCGGAAATCTCTTCGTGGACGACCAGCTGTGGGCGCAGTTCACCCAGGACCTCGAAGCCGCCGCACCGACGGCCACATTCGGCCTCGCGAGCGAAGCCCTCGCCCCGCTCCGAATACGCAAAGACGAGACCGAACTGGCCGCGATGCGCAGAGCGGCCGCCATCGCGGACGACGTGTGCGAGCGCATCAGGGCCATGGGCGAGGAGGCAATCGGCATGACCGAGGCCGAACTCGCCCGACACATCGAGACTCTGTGTAGCGACGCCGGCGCGGACGCGCTCTCCTTCGACGTCATCGTCGGGTCGGGACCGAACGGGGCGAAGCCCCACCACCGCCACAGCGATCGAGAAATCGAGGCGGGCGACCCCGTCGTCCTCGACTTCGGCGTGTTCTGCGACCACTACCCGAGCGACCAGACGCGCACTGTCGTGTTCGCGGGCGACCCGCCAGACGGGTTCGAGGACGCCTTCGACGCGGTGAACGCGGCCCAGGAAGCCGCCGTGCAAGCGGTCGAACCCGGTGTGAAAGCGGAGCGCATCGACCAGGTTGCCCGCGACATCATCACGGAAGCGGGATACGGCGAGCAGTTCATCCACCGGACGGGTCACGGTGTCGGCCTCGACGTTCACGAGGACCCCTATATCGTCGCCGGCAACGAGATGGAACTCGAACCCGGCATGGTGTTCAGCGTCGAACCCGGCGTCTACCGCTCGAACGAATTCGGCATTCGCATCGAGGACCTCGTCGTGGTCACCGAAAACGGCCACGAACGCCTCAATCACTCACCGCGCCACTACTGACCTGGCGACCGACGGCCCAACCCGAGCATCTTTTTGACGCTGAAGGCGACTCCCTTTCACATGGAAGGGGCGCTTGGGCAACCCGCACAGATGGCCGAGAACGCAGACGAGTTGACGCCGATGATGAGTCAGTACTTCGAGTTGACGGGCCAGTACGAAGACTGTCTGGTGCTGTTTCAGGTCGGCGACTTCTACGAGGCGTTCTGCGACGCCGCAGAGACCATCTCCCGGCTCCTCGATATCACGCTCACCGCCCGCGAGGACAGTACGGGCCGTTACCCGATGGCCGGCGTCCCTATCGACAACGCGTCCTCCTACGTCGCGAAACTGCTCGACGCGGGCTTTCGTGTCGCCATCGCAGACCAGGTGCAGGACCCGTCTGAAACCTCCGGCATCGTCGACCGCGCGGTCACCCGCATCATCACGCCGGGGACGCTCACCGAAGACGAACTTCTTCGGACTGACGACAACAACTACGTCGCCTGCCTGACCGCCGGGTACGGCCTCGCGCTGCTCGACGTTTCGACCGGTGAGTTCCTCGCGACGAGCGCCCAGTCGCTCGACTCGATTCGCGACGAACTCGGTCGCTTCGCCCCCACCGAAGCCATCGTCGGCCCCGGCGTGGACGACAACCTGTTCGACGCAGACTGCATGGTAACGCCCGTCTCTGACGATATCTTCGAGTCAGACGCGGCCCGCGACCGCATCTCGACCTACTTTGGCCCGCCGGAGGCGTTGCTCGCGGGCGAAGCGGAGATTCAGGCTTGTGGGGCGCTGCTCGCCTACGCCGAATACACTCGCGGCGGCGAGGACGGCCACCTCGACTACCTCAACCACCTCACGCGCTACGACCCCCGGGAGTACCTCCTGCTCGACCCCGTCGCCCTCCGAAGCCTCGAACTGTTCGAGCCGCGGGCGGTCCACGCGGCGCGAAACGCAACCCTCGTCGGCATCTTAGACGAGACGGCCTCGGCGCTCGGCAGTCGCAAACTGAAGGCGTGGCTTCGCCGCCCGCTCGTCGATTCGACGCGCATCGACGACCGGCTCGACGCGGTCGAGGAACTCACGACCGCCCTCCAGGTGCGGGAGGCGGCCCACGACCACCTCCGGGACGTCTACGACATCGAGCGACTCATCGGACGCGTCTCTCGTGGGCGGGCGAACGCCAGGGACCTGCGCTCGCTCAAACAGACCCTCGACGTGGTTCCCAACCTCCGAGACCTCCTGCGAGACGCCGACTCGGAGCAACTCCAGTCGCTCCACGAGGGCCTCGACGACCTGCCCGAGATTCGCAACCTCATCGCCCAGTCCATCCGCGAAGACCCGCCGGTCGAAATCACCGAGGGGCGCGTCATCAAACTCGGCTACGACGACGACTTAGACCAACTCCGAGATACCGAGCGTTCCGGCAAGGAGTGGATAAACGCCCTCGAAGAAACCGAGCGCGAACGCACCGGCATCGGGTCGCTGAAAGTCGGGTTCAACCAGGTCCACGGCTACTACATCGAGGTGACGAACCCGAACCTCGAGAAGGTTCCAGACGACTACCAGCGCCGCCAGACGCTCAAGAACTCAGAGCGATTCTACACGCCCGACCTGAAAGAACGCGAGGACGAAATCCTCCGGGCCGAACAGCGCGCAGACGACCTGGAACACGAGTTGTTCCGCGACATCCGCGATGAGGTGGCCGCCGAATCCGCGCGGATTCAGGCCGTCGCGGACACGCTCGCGGCGCTCGACGTGCTCGTCTCGCTCGCCGACGTCGCGGCGAATCACGGCTACACCCGGCCCGACATCGGAACCGACGGCATCCACATCGAAGGCGGTCGCCACCCCGTCGTCGAACGTACCGAACAGTCGTTCGTGCCCAACGACACGCACCTCGACGCGACCGACCGGTTCGCCATCCTCACCGGGCCGAACATGAGCGGGAAGTCCACCTACATGCGACAGGTGGCGCTCCTCACGATTCTCACGCAGGTGGGCAGTTTCATCCCCGCGGCGAGCGCGGAAATCGAACTCGTCGACCGCATCTTCACGCGAGTCGGAGCGTCCGACGACATCGCTGGCGGGCGGTCAACCTTCATGGTCGAGATGACTGAGGTTGCCGACATTCTGCGGGAGGCGACCGACAAATCGCTCGTCCTTTTGGACGAAGTGGGCCGCGGGACGAGCACCACAGACGGCCTCGCCATCGCCCGGGCGGTAACCGAACACATCCACGACGATATCGGTGCGCGGACGCTGTTCGCGACTCACCATCACGAACTGACGGCGATGGCAAACCGCCTTGCGGGCGTCCACAACCTCCACTTCGAAGCGACGCAGGTGGACGACGAAGTCGTGTTCCAGCACGACCTCTCGCCCGGCGCGGCCGCCGCCTCCTACGGCGTGGAAGTCGCGAAGGCCGCCGGCTTGCCCGCCTCGGTCGTTACCCGGTCGCAGGAACTGCTCGCCGAGACAGACGTTGCCGAGCAAGAACCACCCGCTGTCGATGGCGACCTCGCCGACCTCCTCCGTGAGGTCGACCTCGCGAACACGACGCCACTCGAAGCGATGAACGTCCTCCACCGGCTGAAAAACGACCTCGACTGATTACGCGGTCGGGTCGAGCGCGACGAATTCGAGCCCATTCTCTGCGAGCAAGTCGCGTGCCCGGTCGGTCACGGAGGGAGCGACGAGGATGCCACGAACGGTGGCGTCCGCGTGTAACTCCCGCCGAAGCGCCTCGACGTAGCGGCCAAGTTGCCCCACCGCGTCCGGGCCGACGCGCCGGCGTTTCAACTCCACGACGACGATCCGGCCGGCGGCGTCCCGCCCGAAGATGTCCACTGCGCCAGCAGGCGTCTCGCGCTCCGTAGCCAGTGGCTGGAAGCCCGGTTCGACGAGCGACGGGTCGTCGAGGATGCGTCGTTTCAGGTCTGCTTCGGTCCCTTCGACGGCGAGCGTACTCTCGTCGGTCGGGTCGAACGCGGCGACCTGCACCACGGACTCGAAGGTCACGAGGAGTTCTTCGGCGGGGTTGGACCGTACGCTTCGAATCTGGAGACTTCCCTCACAGAGCCGTGGCTCGTGAGTACAGCCCGGTGGTTGCCAGTTGACCGGTTTCTGCCCCTCGCCCGTGTGGACGAGCAACGACCCGTCGGGTTTGAGCATGACGTGGCGGTCGCCGGGGCCGAGATAGCTCGCCGCCCGGCCGTCGTACTCGACCGTACAGCGCCCGAACAGGGTTATCAACGAGTCGCGGGCGAGTGCGGTTTCGAGGAAGTCGGTGGCCGCCGCTGGCGTCGGCTGGGAGAGCGTCGCGGGTGGGCCTGCTTGCTCCTCGTCTGTCGCGGTCACTGCGTGAGCGTTGCCACTCGGCGCATAAAAACCGCCTGCTGAGCGCCGGACTCAGCGCACCTCAGAGGCGAGTATCACGTCGTTGCCGAACCACTCGGGAAGTGTCTCTGCGAAGAATTCCTGGATGGCAGCCGGGGTGAGCGCACACTGCTCGTGGTGGGCGCGGAGGCTGGTCTTTGCGCCGTCGACCCAGCCTTCGAGATACTCCACATCGACGGGAGTCCCGTTCCGCCAGATGACGGGCACGAGCGCGCCGTTGCCAACCACCTCGTCGTCAGTTTCGAGCCCGAACCAGACGGGAACGTAGGCCGTCACGTCGAACCCGGGCGAGACGACGTAGAACGCCTCGTGTAACAGGAAATCGAGGTAATCGGTGAGAATGACGTCGAACGAGAGGCCCGTGGCCCGGGGAGTGGGTTCGACCGTCTCGTCGGGGCCGAAGGGGTCAGTTTCGGCGAGCGTGTATGCAAGGCGAAAGCCGAGGGCTCCCCACTGGGAGTAGTGGAGGTCGAACGTCCCGTCTGCCTGTTCGTAGGCGACGAGGGCACGGTGACCCATCTGCTACCACTGCTCCGCTGTGCTGGGTGACTGTGCTGCTTGCTGGGGGTGCTGCGCTGGGGACACGGCACGGGTACCTGGCCCCGTCTTCGGATAAAAAGGTCAGGCCGACTCGACGAACGAGAGAATCTGTTCTGTGCTCTGGAACCCCTCGGCGAGGCGACCCACCACGTCGCCATCTTTGAACAGTAACAGAGTCGGAACGCTTCGGACGTTGTACGTCTCGACGAGGTCGATGTCGTTCACGGGATTGATGAGCGCAACGACGGCTTCCGAGACGCGGTGGACGTTCCCGAGCACCGGTTCGATGCTCTGACAGAGGGTACAGCCCTTGGTGTAGAAATCGACGAGGACGAGGTCGTGGTCCGCGACGAGGGCGTCTAACTCGGCGGCCGATTCGAGGCGGACCGGCCGGTCTGGTTTCGCTGGCGTGGTGGCTGTCACTGACAACTGTACTTGCGCGACGTACTTAGCCTGCCGGGTGGGTGCGAGAACAGTGGGTTATCGATGGGGTCGCGTCTACCAGCTCACGACGACGTTCCGCTCGCGCTGCAGCGCGGCGACGATGTCTGGGTCGCGGTAGATGCGCGTGGTCTGTCCGTTTCGGTGGATGGATTTCACGTAGTGTACTTCGACCGTGTCGCCGACCGACTCGCCCCACTCGAACAGGTGAGATTCGAGATACGCGCCGAATCGCCGCCACCGGGGGAGCGTGACGTGGATTCGACCCTGGGTGTCTGCGTCCCAGTCGATGAGGTAGTCGATGTCGGGCGAGGCGGTCGTCGATTCCGGGGGATGGGTGGGAGATTGCTGTGTGCCTCGCATCGATGGTGCCTCCAGTCGAGGGTCAGGACGGGTCGATGCAAAATGTTTCGATTCCGGCGACAGCGGCCCGTATGCGCCCGATTTCCGTGGGTACGCGTGGCTAGCCACGCGGTCACATCGGGAACGAAAACGCGGCCCTGTCAGTCGGCTGTTGGCTCGATGATGGACGTGTCGAGCCACTCGTTCGCCCAGCGTTCGATCTCTTCGAAGACGGGAAACAGCGAGGCTCCCTTCTCGGTGAGGCTGTAGTACGTTGCGACCGGTGCGTCCTCTTCAAGACGGCGGTCGACGAACCCTGTTTCCTGGAGGTCGTCGAGCACCCGCGACAGCGTGCGCGAACTCGCGTCGGTCGAACGCTTGAGTTCGTTGAACCGCTTTTCGCCCTCCTGGAGGTCGTGGAGGACGATGAGTCGCCACTGTGACCCGATTTGCTGGAGTGAGTCGATGACGACACACGCATTTTCCGAGTACTTGTCAATTTCTGCGTCCTGGCCTTGCATGGGCGTTCTCGTCATACCTGGGGTCCCATTCGATATAGAGGTTCGGATTGGAACCAGGTTACAAAATGAAACTTACTGGGTGGGGGCGAGCGAGTAGCCCGCGTCCGCGAGTGTCTCTCGAATCGGTTCGGCAACGACGGCCTCCGGCCACGTCCCGTCCGGACTGCGGATGAGGGTGTTGTCCACGAGCAACCGCCGGAGTGCGACCTTTCCTTCGCCCGTGATTTCGAACGTGAACCGGAAGGTTCGGTCGCTCCCGTCGGTCGCTTGCAGGCGGACGACCGGAGGGTCGCCGTCCGTGTCAGTCTCAGTTCCCACGACGACGAGGTTTCCTGCTGGCGTGACCGCACGCGAATCGCACGCTGGGCAGCGACCCGGATGCGGTGTCGTGCCGAGGTAATCGTACTGGTGGCCACACCGATAGCACGTGAGTGCTGGTCGGTGCGTCGTCACGCGGCGGCGGCCTCCTGTTCCGTCTTCAGAAGCTCGCGGTACCGGTTGCGGATGGTGACCTCGCTGATGTCTGCGACCTCACTCACTTCTGCCTGCGTGATTTCGGCGTTGGTGAGCAGGCCAGCGGCGTAAATCGACGCGGCGGCGAGGCCGACCGGCGACTTCCCGCTCAGGATGCCCTCGCGCTTTGCGGTTTCGAGCAACTCGCGGGCGCGGCGTTCGGTCTCGTCGCTCACGTCGAGACCAGAGGCGAACCGACCGACGTAGCTGACGGGGTCCGGGGGCGCAATCTGGAGGTCGAGTTCGCGGACGATGTAGCGGTAGGCGCGCTGGAATTCCATCTCGCCGACGCGCGTGACCGATGCCATCTCGTCTACGGTTCGGGGGTTCCCGGCCTGCCGAGCGGCGGCGTGAAGCGAAGCCGTCGCCATCCCTTCGATGGAGCGGCCCGGCAGCAGGTCCTCTTCGAGGGCGCGGCGGTAGATGACCGAAGCGGTCTCGCGGATGGCCTTCGGCAGGCCGAGGGCACTTGCCATGCGGTCGATTTCGCCGAGCGCCTGTCTGAGGTTGCGGTCGCGGGCGTTACGGGTCTTCGTCCGGCGGTCCCACATCCGAAGGCGACCGAGTTGCTTTCGCTTTTTCGCGCTCAGGGTGTTCCCCCGAGCGTCCTTGTCCTGCCAGTCGATGGTGGTGGACAGTCCCTTGTCGTGCATCATCTTCGTCATCGGGGCACCGACGCGGGACTTCTGGTCGCGCTCTGCGGAGTCGAACGCTCGCCATTCTGGGCCGTGGTCGAGCTCTGTCTCTTCGACGACGAGGCCACACTCTTCACAGTGGCGTTCGCCGTGTTCGTGGTCAGTCGTGAGGAGACTCCCACACTCTGGACAGGTCACTTCGGCCTGCTGTTCGCGAGTCTGCGTGCGCTTCGTCCGTTCCGACTGATTGTATGAGGTTACTTGTTGCACTGGAGTGGGAAATGGGGGTAGCTACGCGGTTCTATACACGACATTGTAGGGACCGTTTGGGGTTATAACCTCGTTTGGTATAGACCAAATAACACTCGTGTCACCTGCTTACGTCACAGTAAGTAACGCGGCGAAATTTAGGGGAAACCGCATACATGCCCCGGTCATAACCTACTATAAATGTTGTGCCTAACTGTGCAGACCGATACGCTCTTTACTTGGTACACACCAACTTGGGGCAATGAGAGAGTTCGTGTTCAGCCTCACGTACGAACCGGGTGTAGACCCTGTCGCAGACGTGTTCATCGAATATCCGGCCGCGCTGTCTAAGTCACTCGATTGCGCCGTCGCTGGGAACGACATGTGGCGGTTAGACCGCATCACCGGTCCGGAACCTGCCGTCTCCGCGCTCACGGACCTTCTCACCGACCCCTCGCGCTGTAACGAGTGTCTGAACGACCCGACCTGCGATTCGTATCGCGAACACGAACTACTCGCGGCGGACACCACGAGCGCAACCATCTACACCTACCGCCAGGGCATCGAGGAGTGTCGCACCCTCCCCTCGCTCGCCCACGAACACCTCGGTCCGGGACTGCTCTACGAGACCCAGCGCCGCGGGAATGCCTACGAATGGCGTATCCTCATGCGCTCTGACGACAGCGTCGGCGAACTGTTCGACGCGGTGCAGGCGCACCTCTCTGGTGGCGTTAGCGTGTCGCTCTCACACCTCTCGAATCCGACCCACTGGACGGACGAGGCCATCACGGCCTGCGAACTCCCGTTCGAACAGCGCGAGGTGCTGGAACTCGCCGTCTCGCACGGCTACTACGAGACCCCCCGCGAGACGACGCTCGCCGAACTTGCAGACGAAATCGGCGTCCCGCAATCGACGCTCCAGTATCGCCTCCAGCGCGCCGAATCCTGGCTGGCGAGCGGGTTCGTAAACGAGTGTCTCTGAAGTCACACGCCACTTTTTCGCGCGAGTTCGGGACTGAGCCGGTCGAGGCCGCGCCCGAGCAAGAAGCCCACGACGCCGATGACGCCACCGATGACCAGCATGGGACTCAACGCGGCTTCGACCAGTCCCCACTGCACCGACCGGTGGCCGATGGAGAGCACGTAGTGAAAGACGTTGAATCCGAACGCTGGGGCCGCGCCGAGCAGTATGCCTACCACGAGCCCGCTGTTTCGCAGGCCCGCCAGTCCGGCGGCGAGCACGCCGAGGAAGGCGACCGGCCCGGGATAGAACACGACACCGCCGAGCATCTGGTGCAACACCAGTTCGTACGCAACCGTCGTCGCCCCCGCGAGGAGGACGGCGAGCACCACCAGCGGAAGGAAGTGGGCCGGTTCCTCGCCGAAGAGGAACGCGGGCAGGTGCAAGCGCATTGGTAGCACTTCGGGTGGCGTCCGGATAACTACTCCGTAGACTGAAACGTTCACTTCACTCAAGGGCTTTCCCTGCCCGGTTCGTTCCCCCGATATGGACCTTTCACTCGCCGCCGCCCGCGAGCGCGACGCGGCCGACGGCCTCGCACACCTCAGAGCGCGCTTTCACACGCGCGAAGACGAGTTCTACATGGACGGCAATTCGCTCGGCATCTCCTCCGAAGACGCGGACACCGCCCTCACGGACGCCGTCGCCGAGTGGCGCGACCTCGCCATCCGGGGGTGGACGGACGCAGACCCGGACTGGTTTCACTACGGCGAACGCCTCGGCGCGCGCACCGCCCCGCTCGTCGGCGCGGCCCCCGAAGCGGTCGTCGTCGCCAACTCCACGACAGTCAACATTCACACGCTCATCGGCACCTTCCTCGCGGACAACCCGGGCAAAATTATCGTCAACGACCTCGACTTTCCGACCGACCACTACGCCATCAAGTCCCAACTCCGTCTGCGCAGACTCGACCCGGACGACCACCTCGTCGCCGTCGAGAGTCGAGACGGACGCACCATCGACGAGGCCGACATCGAGGCAGCCATCGACGACGAGACGGCCATCGTGTTCATGCCCTCAGTGCTTTACCGAAGCGGGCAGTTGCTCGACGTCGAACGCATCACGGAGGCGGCCCACGACCACGGCGCACTCGCCGGATTCGACCTCGCCCACTCGGTCGGCGCGGTTCCCCACGAACTGTCTGCGTGGGGCGTCGATTTCGCCGTCTGGTGTTCCTACAAGTACCTGAACGCCGGGCCGGGGGCCATCGCCGGTCTGTACGTCAATTCGAAACACTTCGGGACGACGCCCGCACTCGCCGGATGGTGGGGTCACGACAAAGCCACCCAGTTCGAGATGCGCCACGAGTTCACGTCTGCCGAGTCGGCGGGCGCGTGGCAAATCGGAACCATCCCGATTCTCGCCGCGGCCCCCCTCGACGGGTCGCTCTCCATCTTCGAGGAGACGAGCATCGAGGCCGTGCGCGAGAAGTCGCTCGCGCTCACCGACTTCCTCGTGGCGCTCGCGAATGCGAAACTCACAGACCGCGGATTCGCGATTGGGACGCCGCGCGAACACGCCCGCCGCGGTGGTCACATCGCGCTCGAACACGCGGAAGCCTACCGCATCTCGCTCGCGCTCAAAGAGCGCGGTGTCGTCGTCGATTTCCGCCCGCCGAACGTCGTCCGCGTGTGTCCTGCGCCGCTCTACTCAACCTTCGAGGACGTGTGGCACGTCGTCGAAATGCTCGGGGAAATCGTCGATGACCTTGCATATGAAAGGTTCAAACTGCGACAGGGCGGGGTGACCTGACCGGTTGGCCGTAGCCATTATTGTACCCGCGCCCGTCCTGCCCAATAGAAGGACGACGTGCGTTGGGGACGGTGGGTATCGTATTCCGATTGACGAGTGGACGTTTTCGAATTCGGACTGACACATGGGACAGCTTTCACTCAAAGAAGCCGTTGCAATGGCGCTCGGTGGCATGATTGGCGGGGGGATTTACTCGGCCTTCGGCATCGTCGTCGCCATCTCCGGTGACGCATCGTGGCTCGCGTGGCTCGTCGCGGGCATCGTCGCGATGTGTGCGGGGTACAGCTACGTGAAACTGAACACCTTCGTGGACGCTAAGGGAGGCGCACCGACCTACATCGAGGAACTCGTCGGCAACTCGACGCTCGCGGGGATGACCGGCTGGACCCTACTGTTCGGGTACGTTGGGTCGATGGCGCTCTACGCTTACGCCTTCTCCTCGTTCTTCTCGGAACTGCTCGGTCGCCTCCACTTCTACGGGATTCCCGTTGCAAACGCCGTTTCAATCCTCCTCATCGGCGCGTTCGTCGCGCTCAACCTCGTTGGGGCCGCGGAGACGGGGCAGGCAGAGGACGTGCTCACCTTCATCAAAGTCGTCGTCATCGGGGTGTTCGGCATCTGGGGAGTGTACCACGCATTCACCGTCCAGAAGTTGACGTTCGGGCTCTCGTCGATGTCGATTCGCGACCCCATCCTCGGCGCGGCGATGTCGTTCGTTGCCTTCCAGGGATGGCAACTCCTGATGTACGACCAGGACAAGTTCGACAACCCGAAAACAGACATCAAGAAAGCGATTTACATCTCGATTCCGGCTGCAACGGTGCTCTACATACTCGTCGCGCTGACGACGGTGAGCCTGCTCAAGATTTCGGTCATCGCCGTCTCCCCGGAGGTGTCGCTGCTTTACGCCGGTCTCCAGTTCATGGGGATTATCGGTGCGCTCATCATCGGCATCTCTGCGCTGTTCTCGACGGCGAGCGCGGTGAACGCCACGCTATTTTCGAGCGCCCTATTCTCACAGAACCTCATCGACCGGGGTCTCCTCCCCGAAAAAATCGGCGGGAGCAGCGACGGCGAGATACCGAAACGAATCGTCGTCGTGTTGGGGGCGCTTTCTGCCGGTTTCGCCGTGGTGGGCAGTCTGAAGAGCATCACCTCCTTCGCCTCGCTCGCCTTCATCGCGGTGTTCGGGGGGATGAGCTATCTCGCCCTGAAACAGCGCGACCAGCTGGACCTCATCACGCCGATTCCGGTGGTCGGACTCCTCGGCACGGCGGCGTTTTTCCCGCTGTTGCTCTACGACCTCTATCTCAACAGTCCGGAGATGTTTGTGACCGTCCTGCTCATCGGCGCGGCGGTCATCGGCGTCGAACTGCTGTACTTCGAACGAGAACCAATCGAAGACGTGCTGCCGTGGATGTCGGGTGAATGACCATGAATGACACCACTGATTTCAGCAGACGAAGCGTGCTCAAGGGACTCGGCGGCCTTGCGAGCACCGCCGCACTCGCCGGTTGTTCGAGCGTCCTCGGGCGGGACTCCGCGCCCTCAGTCCGGTACGCCCAGGCACTCGCGCCGAAGACGCTCGACCCCGTTCGGATGGCCGACCCGTGGTCGCAGTCGGTGGCGACGAACGTGTTCGAGGGATTGTACCGCTACGACCACGACATGACCCTCGTCCCGCAACTCGCCGCGGGCGAACCCACCGTCGAGAACGACGGGAAAACCCACGTCGTGACGCTCGAAACGGACGCACGGTTCCACGACGGAGCCGCGGTGACTGCCGCGGACGTGGCTTACTCCTACCGCGCGGTCCGCGAGGAGGAACGTCCCGATATGTGGCAGGTGCGGCCACTCGACCACATCGAGGTTCGCGACGAAACGACGGTCGCGTTCCACCTCTCGCACCCGTATCCGGCGATGGGCCACGCGCTCACTCGGGGCATCGTGCCGAAAGGCGTCCGAGAGTCGAACCCCGAGAAGTTCGCCCACAAGAAACCCGTCGGCTCCGGCCCCTACGAGGTGGAGACGGCCACGCTCGGCGAGCACGTCTCGCTCACCCACTGGCCGGAGTATTGGGGTGACGCAGCCCCGACAATCACGCACGCCCGGTTCGTCCAGAACCACTCAGACCTCGCTCGCACGACCAGCCTCAAGACGGGGCAAAACGACATCGTCGAACGTGTGAATCCGCGGTTGTGGGACGTGACGAAGGACTTCTCGAACGCGAAAACGGCTCTTCAAGAGGGCTATCTCTCTCACTACATCGGCTTCAACTGCAACGAGGGGCCGACCGCCGACCCGAGGGTTCGGCTGGCTATCGACTACCTCGTGAACCTGGACGAGGTGACCGAACAGTTCATCGGGCCGGTTGGCAGACGCCAGTACGGTCTGCTCCCGCCGCAGCTCGCGAGCGAGTGGGAACTGCCGGTCGACGCGTGGCGGTCGATTCCGCGCGCGAAGAACAAAGAGAAAGCGAAGCAGTTGTTCATCGAGGCCGACGTGGGGTCGTGGGCCCCGACTATCGCCGTGCCGAAACACGACCTCCTGCGAGAGAAAATCGCGGAGGAACTCGTCCACGGCCTCTCTGCGGTCGGGTTCTACCGCGCTCGGACCGAGAAGTACCCGTGGGACGAGTTCCGCGAGAAGATCGTCTCAGGGTCGCCGAGCGAGTACAACATCTTCGTGGACGCGTGGGCCGGCGGGCCGGACCCCGACACGTACCTCTACCCATTGTTCCACGAGAACGCGGAGGGGCGAACCAACGGGACGTTCTACCAGAACGAATCGGTGATGCAGACCCTCGATGACGCACGCAAAACCACCGACGAGGCGCGTCGCCGCGACCTGTACGAGTCGGCGACGCGTACCCTGCTCGAAGAGCGGGTGGCGCTCCCGGTGTTCACGCTCGACAACTCCTTTGGCCTCGCCGCAGGCATCGACGGTTTCGACCCGCATCCGCTGCCGGGGGAGAATCCCCGACTTGCCGCCCTCGATCCGTAGACCCCGTTGGGGGCTGCAGCTAACATCGGCGTCACCTGGTGGCTGTGGTGTCTGCGAAGGTATTTTCGTGCCCATCGCTTAGTGCGAGTAACGTGACATCAGATTTCGACCCTACGGAAGGCATCCACCACGTCACGGCGCTCGCGAGCGACCCCCAGCGAAACGTCGATTTCTACACCGAGACCCTCGGGCTGCGTCTCGTGAAACAGAGCGTGAACCAGGACGAGGTTCACACCTACCACCTGTTCTACGGCGACGGGGCCGGCTCTCCGGGCACCTCGATGACCTTCTTCCCCATCGAACACGCCCGGCCGGGCCGCGCCGGGGCGGGCATGGCGCAGACGACGAGCTTTCTCGTAGACCCGGACGCGGTCGACTACTGGGTCGAACGGTTCGAAGACCTGGGCGTCGAGTACAGCGACCCGGAACAGCGTGCAGACGAGACGGTCGTCCCGTTCCGTGACCCGGACGGCCTACAACTCGAACTCGTCGCCCACCCGGACGCCCCGGCGGGCACCCCGTGGGACGAGAGTCCGGTTCCTGCAGAAAACCAGATTCGCGGTTTCTTCGGCGTGACGCTCGCGCTCAGAGCCGCCGGCCCGACGGCCGACCTGCTCTCGGCGATGGGCTACGAGCGCGTCGGCGACGTGGACGCAGAACGCCAGCGGTTCCGGTCGTCCGGTGACCGCGGCTTCGTCGTGGACATCGTCGAAGATTCCGACCGTGAGCGTGGCGTTCCCGGTGCGGGGACGGTCCACCACGTCGCCTTCCGCGTCCCGAACGACGAGGTTCACGAATCGTGGCGCAAGGCGCTCGTCGCCCGGCAGTTGAACGTGACCGACATCATCGACCGCAAGTGGTTCCACTCGATTTACTTCCGCGAACCCGGCGGCGTGCTGTTCGAAATCGCGACCGAGAACCCCGGCTACACCGTAGACGAGGAACTCGACGCCCTCGGCACGAGCCTCGTGCTTCCCGAATGGCTCGAAGGTCGCCGTGAGGAAATCGAAGCGAACCTGCCGCCGCTCGACGTCTCTCGCCCGGCCACGATGGAGGCCGAACAATGAGCACGACGGACGAACATCCCCACCAGGGCCAGCACGTCTCCCGCGGCGGGACGCCCCTCGAAGAAGCCGAGGCGGCCGTCATCCTGCTCCACGGGCGCGGCGCGATGGCCACCGGCATCCTCGCGCTCGGCGACCAACTGGCCGTCGACGGCGTCGCGTATCTCGCCCCGCAGGCGGCGAACAACACGTGGTATCCCTACTCGTTCATGAACCACATCTCGACGAACGAGCCCCACCTCTCCTCTGCGCTCGAACTCGTCGCCGACCTGCTCGCGGAAATCGAGGAGGCCGGCATCCCGGCCGAAAATACCGCACTCGTCGGCTTCTCACAGGGTGGCTGTCTGGCCACCGAGTACATCGCTCGCAACGCGAAACGCTACGGCGGCGTCGCGGGGCTGAGCGCCGGCCTCATCGGCCCGCGGGGGACGCCGCGCAACTACGAGGGTGACTTAGAAGAGACGCCAGTGTTCCTCGGCTGCTCCGACTCCGACCCACACATTCCGCTCGACCGAGTCCAGGAAACCACCAAAGTCCTCTCCGAACTCGGCGCAGAAGTCGACGAACGCATCTACCGCGGCATGGGCCACACGGTGAACGACGACGAAATCGACGCCGTCCGGGAACTCGTCTCCGGTCTGGTCGATTGAATCGGTTCCTTCTTCAGAACTCGCCGGTCACGATATCGGCGACGCGCTGGCGGTCGAACAGGTGTTCATCCTCTTGTATCTCCGGGTAGTGGTCGCCGTCTTCGTACCCTGGCCACGGGCCGAACACGTCGGGGTAGAGCTGTTTTGCGCCCATCTCGAGCTGAAAGAGGTTCATTATCGGCCCCTGATAGCGCATCCCAGCGGCGTAGACGCGGTCGTTTTTGACCGCCCGCAACTGCTTGCCTGCCGGGTCGTTCGAGAGTGTCGCGCGCGTCTCGGACATGCTGTAACTCGGCGTCAGCCCCCACAGGTGGAGGATGACGTCCGGGTCTGCTTCGAGCATGGCCTCGTAATCGACCGTGCCCCACAGACCGCCCCAGTCTGCCGATTCGAACGCGTCGTTCGCGCCGAGGGGGCGGGTGTCGGCCAGCCAGTACCCCGGTTCGTTGAGGTGGTACGTCCAGAATTTCGTCCCGTCGGCAGAAAGTGTGGCGCGGACCGCGGTCGGTCGCTCGACTTTCGGTGGGAGATTCTCCTGGATGTGCGAGACGAGGTCAGCGTGGACCTGTTCGAGCGCCTCGTATCGCTCTCGTTCGTCGAACACCGCCGCCATCCTCTCGAACAGTTCCCAGAGCGTGTAATACTCGTACTCGTCGGCCCCCGACGGCGGCGCGGCCTGCGTCCCGCTGTAGAAGTTGCCGAACCAGGGGGCAAGTTGGGTCGCCACCTCGGAAACGTCGGATTCGGTCCAGCTGTCCTGAGTGGCCACCCACGTAGGGTCGGCGAGGTGGACGTCGCTGTTGAGTTCGTACAGGAGTTCCTTCGAGAGCCCGTCGGCCAGCGGGTCGTGAAGTCCCTCCCAGTCGAGAGAGACGCCGTCTAAGTGGTGGTAGTAGTGGTTCATCGTCGTCCCGGACATCTCCGGGACGTACACCGCGTTGACCGCGTCGCCGTGGCCGAGTGCGACGGCCATGTCGAGGTACTGCGGGAAGACGGTGAACACGCGTTCCGGGACACCGTCGACCGTCACCTCGCCGACGGGAGAGATGGTTGCCGTGTATGGTTTCACCGACGAATCCGGGCCACTCATTGCCGTTCCCGTCGTCTCGTCAGGCGACTTCGACGAGGTGCACCCGGCGAGGAGGCCGCCGGCGACGACTGCTCCGCCGGAGACAAGATATTGGCGTCGAGTCGGGCCAGTCGTGCGGTCGCTTCCCGTCTCGCTCACGTCAGAACTCCCCGTTCACGATGTCTGCGACGCGCTGGCGGTCGAACAACTGGTCGTCGCCCGTAACTTCGCCGAACACGTCGGGATAGAGTTGTTGTGCGCCCCGTTCGGTGAGAAACAGGTTATGAATCGGTCCCTGAAAGAGGTAGCCACCGCGATAGACCCGGCCGTTCTGGACGGCCGTGAGTTCGCGCGCGACGGGGTGGTCTTGCATGAACGAGAGCACCGTCTCCTGGAACTCGGCGGCCGACTTGCGCTCGTGGGCCCGGAGCATGATGACGTCGGGGTCGATTTCGAGCATCGTCTCGTAGTCAATCTTCCCGCGGTCGGTCGTGCTCAGGCCGTCGACGTCCGTTCCCGCGAGCGCGTCACTCACGCCGAGGTCGTGCCACTGTTTCTTGCTCGTCCCCTTGTCGTTCAGCCGGTAGGGGGAGAACTCCTCGGGCTGGTCGCTTCCCGCGTAGACGAGGAGGACGTTCGGGCGCTCGTCTGCTGGCGGAAGCTTCGCCTGCACGTCGGCGATGAACTCGTCGTGGAGCGTCTCGAAGGCCTCGTACCGTTCGACTTCGCCGAACAGCTGAGCGACCTTCTCGAAGGCCTCGTAGAGGGTGTAGTAGCGGTAGTCGTGCCACTCGTCTTCCCGGCGGAAGATGAGGTTGCCGACGAATGGTCCGACGCCCGTCTCGATTTCCTCGACATCGGATTCCTTCCAGTCGAACCAGTTTACGAGCATCTGCGGGTCCATCACGTGGACGTCGCAGTCGAGTTCGTAGAACAATTCCTTGGACATGCCCGCCTCTCCCAGGTCGTTGGCTTCGAGCGATTCGCGGTCGACGCTCACGCCCGGCAGTTCGTCGTACACCTGCGTGTAGTAGCGGTCTGAACTGCCGATTCCGGCCATGCCGTCTCCCTTCCCGAGGGCGACGCCCATGTCGGCGTAGCCGCCGTCGTAGGCGACCCACCGCTCGGGGACCGACTCGAATGTGACCTCGCCCATCGGTTCCATGGTGATCGAGTAGGTGCTGTCTCCACCTTCTGCGGTCGGTTTGTCGTCCGACCCCTCCGTGCCCGGCGCTTCGTCTGCGCCGCCCGTACACCCAGCGACGAACGCGCTTCCGAGTGCCGCGCTCCCGTATTTCAGGTAGGTCCGTCTCGTCACGCCGTCCGTGCCCGTCTGTGAATCTCGCATAGTTTTAGGCTAGCCTAAAAATATATAACAGCTCCGATTTTTAGGTCGGCCTAAAAATACGGTCTGTGCTCGCGCCCTGAACTCACCGTTCGATGGCGCGGTGGGGGGCGATGTGGGGGCCGGTGGGGCTCTCGCCGTCCACGTCCGCGTCGACGCGGAACACGTCTGCGAGCAGTTCCTCCGTCACGACTTCGCGCGGCGGTCCCCAGTCGTACAACGCGCCGTCCTTCATCGCGATGAGGTTGTCCGCGAACCGCGCTGCCTGTCCGATGTCGTGGAGCACGATGCCGACGGTGACGCCCTTCTCGCGGTTGAGCGTCCGCACGACCTCCATCACGCGAAGCTGGTGGTGGAGGTCCAAGTACGTGGTCGGCTCGTCGAGCAGGAGAACGTCCGTGTCCTGGGCGAGCACCATCGCGATCCACGCGAGTTGCTTTTGCCCGCCGCTCAGATTTCCCATCTCGGCGTCGCGGAGATTCTCGACGCCAGCCAAGTCGATTGCGCGGTCTACTGCCTCGCGGTCCGCCGCGGAGAGCGAATCGAAGAAACTCCGGTGGGGATACCGGCCGTGATAGACGAGTTCTTCGACGGTGAGCGTCCCCGGCGAGTCGTTCTCCTGCGAGAGCAAGCCGAGGTGCTGGGCGAGTTGCTTCGAGTCGAACGACTGGATGCGCTCGCCGTCGAGCAGGATGTGTCCGCCGTCGGGGGCGAGCTGGTTGGCCATCGTCTTCAGCAGCGTGCTCTTGCCACTGCCGTTCGGCCCGACCAGCGCCGTCACCTCACCCGCCGGCAGGACGACCGTGTCGCACTCGACGACCGGTTCGTCCGTGGTGGGATAGCCAATTTCGAGCGCCTCGCCGACGAGTTCACTCGGCGGTCGCTCGTCCGCTTCAGCTTCCGCGTCGATTCGCTCGGTGATGTGGTGGCTGTCGCTCATCAGAGTTCACCCATCGAATCCTGTTTTCGCATCAGATAGAGGAAGTACGGACCGCCGACGAGGCCGGTGACGATGCCGACTGGAATCTGGACGGGGTTCAACACGAGGCGCGCCCCGACGTCTGCGGCGACCATCAGCGCCGGCCCCGCGAAGATGCAGCCGACGACGAGTTTCCGCGAGTCGCTGCCGACGATGGTTCGCACCATGTGCGGGACGATGAGGCCGACGAAGCCGACGATACCCGCGACGGCGATGCTCGCCGCCGCCGCGAGGACGGCAACGCCCGACAGCGCGAAGCGAACCTTCTCGACGCGCATCCCGAGCGACTTCGCCGTGGTCTCTCCGAGCATGAGGAGGTTGAGTTGGCGAGAGCCGAGTAGCGCGAGGAACATGGCGACGAGCGTCCACGGGAGGGCCATACGGACTTGCTCCCAGTCGGTTCCGGTGAGCGACCCGGTGGTCCACGCGATGGCCGACTGGACGACGCCGATGTCGTCTGCGAAGAAGAACAGCGCCGTCTGGAGGCTCCCGAAGACGGTGCCGACGATGACGCCTGCGAGCACCAGTCGCACGGGCGAGGTCCCGTTCTTCCACGCGATGACGTAGACGACGAGGAACGCGAGCGCCCCGCCGACGGAGGCGATGAGCGGGAGGAAGGCGGTAAGTCCCGAAAACACGACGAGCGTGAGCAGGATGAGCAGTCCTGCACCCGAGGAGACGCCGAGGACGAACGGACTCGCGAGTTCGTTGCGGGTGACCGCCTGGAAGATGGCTCCTGAGACAGCGAGGTTCATCCCGACGAGCATCGCGACGAACACCCGCGGCAGGCGGATGTTCCAGACGATGAGGCTCTGTTTCGTCATCTCGGGCACTTCGCCGCCGAGGAGGAACGCCTGCCACGTCTGGACGTTGAAGATGACGTTCGGGTTGAACACCGCCCGCCACGCCTCCCCGAGACTCATCGAGTACGCGCCAAAACTGACCTGCACGAGGCCCCCAGCGACGACGACGACGAGACTGCCGAGACAGAGCGTCACGAGCGACCGGTCGAAGCGGCCGAGCACGCCAAGGTTCCCGAGTTCGACCGAGTCGTTCTCGCTCGCCATGTCAGTGCTCCACCGATTGCTCGCGCTTTTTGCTCACGGCCGGTTCTGCTGGCGACTGTTCGCCTGCTGATTCGAGATTCCGCGCGTACGCGAGGATGCGCTCGTCGTCCACGTGTTCGAGCAGTCGTTCCTGACCGCGGGCCGCCAGTTGGTCGCGTTCGTCGTCAGTGACGTAGGTCGCGAGTCGGCGGTCGATTTCTGCCTCTCGAAGGGCGACCCACCGCTCCTCGTCCAGTTCGTGGTCTTCGGGTCGCTTCTCTTCTGCCCACTCGCGCCATCGGTCGCGGGTGTCCCACTCAGGGGGCCGACTGGACTCCTGGCGCACCCAGTCGTAGCGGGGGGCCATCTCGGCGGGGTAGCCCTGCTCGCGGCGGCCGGCTTCGACCACCGCAAGCCCGACGCGCGCGCCCCGCCCGGCCGTGATGATTGCCTGCCGGTCTGCCGCAGCAGAGGGGGAGGCGACGTACAATCCCTCGACCGGCGTCGTGCCGTCTGCGTCCGCGTAGTCGTTGTCGAAGAACTCCCGCTGTTCGCCGTCGTACTCGCGGGTCTCGAACATCGCGTCCCCGCCGAGGGGTCGCAGGTACTCGCCGTCGTAGCGAGTGGCAGCGACGACGCGCGTGGCGGTGACCGGCTCACCCTCCTGTGGTTCGACGACGAACCCACGACCCTCGTCACGCCGGGTGACCAATTCGACGAGGTCGGGGATACGCTCGCACCCGGCCTCTTCGGCGTGGTCGTGCATGAGCGCGTAGAACGTCTCGATGTCGATGCCGGCGGGGAAGCCGAGGTAGTTTTCGAGGTGACCACACAGCCCCAACGAGGAGCGTCCGCGGTCGAAGATGGCCGTCGTGAGGCCGTACCGGGCGGTGAACACGCCGACAGAACAGCCAGCGGGGCCGCCACCGACCACGACCACGTCGTAGTCTGCGTCGTCCGACCGCTCGTGCGCCACGGTTAGACGTCTCCGTCGACGATGCTCGTGACGCGGTCGCGGTCGAACAGTTCACCCTCGAAGTCGTACAGTTGTCCTGCCGTCCGCTCGGTCAACACGAGGTTCGTAATCGGACCCTGATAGAGGCCGCCGGCGCGGTACACGTCGCCGTTTTCGACCGCGGTGAGTGCGCTCGCAGTTTCGTGGTTCTCGAGCGCCGAGACGACGGTGTCCTGGAACTCGGCCTCGGACTTCGCCTCGTAGCCCCGGAGCATGAGCACTTCTGGGTCGACTTCGAGCACCGTTTCGAGGTCGATGGCGGCGCGACTTCCGTGGAAGTCTTTCACGTCGGTATTGGCGAGCGCGTCGCTCACGCCGAGGTCGCGCAGGTGTTTGAAGCCGGTTCCCTCGCCGATGATGTACGGGTAGAACTCCTCGGGTTCCTCGCCGACGCCCCAGAGGACGGCGACGGCGGGCCGGTCGCCCTCGTCGGGGACGACGTCGGTGAGTTGCTGTTGAAACTCGTCGTGGAGGGTGGCGAAGGCTTCGTAGCGGTCGGTTCGCTTGAACACCTGGGCGAGTTTTTCGAAGCCTTCGTACAGCGAGTAGTACCGATAGTCCTCGTGCCACGGGTAGTGCTGGGCGTAGATGCAGTTGCCGAAAAGCGGGCCGATGGTGTCCGTAATCTCGTCTACGTCGGCCTGTTTCCAGCCCTTGAACCGATTGGTGAGGAAGTTCGGATCCATGACGTGGACGTCGGCGTCGAGTTCGTAGAACAACTCCTTGCTCACGCCGTCCTGATAGAGCGACACCATGTCGCTTTTGTCCACCGAGACGCCCGGAATCTCGTCGTAGTACTGGGTGTGATAGCGACTCGTGAGCCAGAGCGCCTTCGGCGGTTCGAGGCCGAGTGCGATGCCCATGTCGGCCCAACTGCCGTTGTTCGCGACCCACGTCTCGGGGACGGCGTCGAAGGTGACCTCGCCGACGGGAGCCATCGAGACGGTGTAGGGACCGTCACCGGAGTCGCCGTCGCTTTCGTCTTCGTTGCTCGAGTCGGTTGCGCCGCCGAGACAACCGGCCAGCGACGCACCGGCAAGCGCGCCGCCGGTCGTGAGGAGGGTTCGTCGCGTCGGTGCCCACGTCTGCTTGTCCATGGGGTTTAGGCCTGCCTAAACCACTATAACGATTCCGATTTTTTGGCACGCCTAAACTACTGTGTCACTCGCCGACGTACCAGTAGATGACGCCGTGGACGGCCACCAGCGTGGCGAACAGACCGTAGTTCCACACGTCCGCGTTGTAGTAGATGGTATCGACGATGACCGGCGCGTCGGTAAAGGGGAGGAACGGCTTGATCGGCGGGGCGATGTCTGGCGCAGAGAGGATGTCGCCGACGAGGTGGCTTGACGCCCCGATAAAGACGGCGACGGCGGTGAATCCGAACACGTCGCGCGTACTCGGCACGGACCCGAGATATCGGTCGAGGTGCGACCGAATGCGCGGGGCGACCCCGGTGGCGGCGAGGCCACCAATGGCGAGCGCCAGTCCGAGTGCGAACACGACGGTGTGGGTGATGCCGTGGTGGGAGACGGGGAGCACCGCCCGGAGAAAGAGGTCAGAGTCCGGCAACAGCGCCGTTGGTGCGGCGAGGGCAAGAAAGACGAGACTGTGGCGTCGGTCGAACGTCAGCCAGACGGGCAGTGAGAGCAGGAGGGCAAACGCGACGTGTCCCGAGAGGTCTACCATGCCCCGGCAAAAGCACTAATCCCAGATAACGGTGCGGGCCAACCGACTCAGGCGTCGCCGGCCACACGCGGGTCGATGATGGTGTTCGCAACGTCCTGGAGCAGCGAGATGACCACGCTCGCGAGGACGATGATCATCGCCGTCCCGATGACGAGCGGAAGGTCGCGCTGAAGGATGGCGAACAGACTCAACCGGCCGATGCCGCCGATGCCGAACAGTCGCTCGATGACGTAGACGTTGAGCACCATAAGCGTGAGGCAGGCGACCGGGCGGTCGCGCTGCTCGACCGCGTGCGTGGTTATCGCCATGGCGCTCGTCGTCAACCCTGACCTGCTCATCGCGGACGAACCCGTGAGTGCCTTAGACGTGAGCGTGCAGGCAGAGATTCTCGACTTCCTCTCCTCGCTCGTCGACGACGCCGCAGAAGCAGTTTTTTCGAACGCCCTCGACCAACTCGCCGCGGGCAACGAGCAGGGGGCGGCCGCCCTGCTCGCAGAGCGGTTCGACTCACCCTGCGATAGAAAAAATCCGGCACTCGAACTGCGAGGGCAGTCACACCCAATCGCCTGTCACCTCTACGGCGACGACTAGCGGGTGAGCACCTCGCGGACGGCGCGGTCGAGTACGTCGTACCCGGTTTCGACCTCCGCGAGTTCGATGTACTCGTCGAACTTGTGCGCTCGCGAGAGGTCACCCGGCCCCCAGGTGATGGCCTCGATGTCCGCGTCGTTGACGAAGTTTCGCACGTCGGTCGAGGCCTGAATGCCCCACGGCTCCGGGTCGACGCCGCCGAGTTCTGCCGAGTGCTTTCGGAACACGTCGGCGAGCGGGCTGTCTACGTCGATTTCCGCGGCCTCGTAGGTCCGAATTCGCTCCCACGAAATGTCCACGTCGTGGTCGCGGGCCACCTCGGCCACAAGGTCGTCAATTTCCGCATCGACGCCCTCGACCGGCTCACCCGGCAGAATTCGGCGGTCAATCGTGATGACGGCACGTTCTGGCACGACGTTCTCCTTCGTCCCGGCTTCGAACTTCGTCACCGTCGCGTAGGCCTTCTCCACGAGCGGGTCGGTCCGCGTCCGCAGTTCCGCGTCGTAGGCTTCGATGGCGTCGAGCAGCGGGCGAGCGTGCATGATGGCGTTCGTCCCCTGGTCGGGGCGACTCGCGTGCGACGGCGTGCCCTCGACGGAGAACTCGTACCACGCGAGGCCCTTCTCGCTGGTCGCAGTGCGCAGTTTCGTCGGTTCGAGGACGACGCCGTAGTCGCCGTCGTAGCCTTCTTCGAGGAGTGATTTCGTGCCGGGTTCGCCGGTTTCCTCGCCGATGGCCGCGTGGACGACGAGTGACCCCGGCATGTTGCCGGATTCGAATTCTGGGGCGAGGTCGCGAGCGAGCACCATCGCGATGGCGACCTGCGCTTTCATGTCCACGCTGCCCCGACCGTAGAGTTTCCCGTCTGCGATTTCGCCGCCGTACGGGTCATAGGTCCACTGGTCGCGGTCGCCCGCCGGCACCACGTCGATGTGGCCGTTCAGGACGATGGTGGGGTCGCCGTCGCCCACCCGCGCTGCGACCTGCGGGCGGTCTGGGTACGGCTCTTCGACCAGCCACGACTCGATGCCCTGGTCGCGAAACCAATCGTGGATGTACTCGGCGGCGGCGGCTTCGTTGCCGGGTGGATTTTCCGTCTCGATACGGACGAGGTCCTGGATGAGTTCGGTGAGTTCGTCAGTCATTTGCATCTCCGGAGAGCAACTGCGTCGCCTGCGTCTTGGAGAGGTTGAGCAGGCGTTCTGGATTCACGGGAATCTCTTTCATCACGAAGTGTGAGGACGTTTCGTCTACACCCTCGACGGCGACGATGTCGTCTAAGAGGGCGTTCATCTGTTCGCGCGAGGCGACCCGGGAGATGACGATGAAGTCGACGTCGCCGAGGGTGTAGAACACCTGCTGGACGCCGCCAATCTGGCCGAGTCGGGCACCGATTTCCTCTGCGTACCCTCGTTCGTGGGTGACCGACACTTCGGTTATCGTCACCATCGACAGCCCCAGGGCGTGGGGGTCTACGTCCGCCGTGACACCCGAAATCGCCCCGTTCTCTTTTAATTTCGACAGTCGATAGTGGACCGCCGATTTCGAGAGACCGAGTTCGTTCGCGAGCGTCTCCAGGCTCACGTCGAAGTCGCGTTCGACTGCCGACAGCAGCGCGAAGTCTGTCTCGTCGAGCGAGACGGCGGGGGCGCCGTCCATCACTCCTCCATCGCGGCGTCTGAGACTTCGAGCGCGGTATCGAGCGCCGCAACCGCCTCGTCGATTTCGTCCTCGCTGATGGTGAGCGGCGGCGCGATGATGAGCGTGTTAATCATGTTCGCGACGTAGACGCCCTGTTCTTTCGCCGCGCCGGAAACTTCGTCGACGACAGTCTTGCCCATCGAAATCTTGTCCTCGCGGTGGCCAAACGGCACGCGCCCCTCGCTCGATTTCGTGAGTTCGATACCACGGAACAGGCCGACGCCGCGAGTTTCGCCCACGCTCGGGTGGTCTGCTGCGAGTTCCTCGAGTTTCTCGCCGAGGTACGCCCCGCGCTCGCGCGCCTGGTCGATGAGACCCTCGCGTTCGTAGGTTTCGACGGCGGCGAGACCCGCGGCCACGGCCACCGGGTGCCCGGAGTAGGTGTGGCCGTGACAGAACATGTTGTCCTCGAAGTGGGCGGCCACCTCGTCGGTGACGATGGTCGCGCCGAGCGGTGCGTACGCCCCGGTCAGGCCCTTCGCCATCGTCATGATGTCCGGCGTCACGTCGAAGACGTCACAGCCGAACCACTCGCCGGTGCGCCCAAAGCCGCTCATCACTTCGTCCGCGATGAGCAGTGCGCCGTGGTCGTGGGCGATCTCTTTCAACCGGGGGAGGTACTCCTTTGGTGGGACGAGAATTCCGTTCGACCCGACGATGGGTTCGACCAGGATGGCGGCGACGGTGTCGCCTTCGAGCATCAGCATCTCGTCGATGTATTCGAGACTTTCCATCGGTTCGAGCGTCGACCCGTAGGCGTAGGGGTCGGGAGCCTTGATGGTGCCCGGGATGCCCGGTTCGGCCATCAGTCGGCGGGGGTCGCCCGTGACGCTAATCGACCCGTAGGTAGAGCCGTGGTACGACCGGTAGCGCGAGACGATTTTGTGCTTGCCCGTGACGAAGCGGGCGATTTTGATGGCCGCCTCGATTGCCTCCGTCCCACTCGTAGAGAAGAACGTCTTCGTGAGGTTGCCCGGCGTCACCTCGGCTAGTTTTTGCCCGAGTTTCGCGCGCGCTTCCGTGGTGTAGCCCGGCGCGACGTAGGCGGCACGCTGTGCTTGCTCGGCCATCGCCTCCGCGACGGCGTCGGCCGAGTGCCCGAGGTTCGAACACATGAGTTGGCCCGACAGGTCCAGATAGCTGTTCCCGTCTGCCGTCTCGATGCGGTTCCCGTTTGCGCCGACGACTTGCGTCGGTCTGACTTCAGACTGGTACGACCACGTCCCGAAGACGTACTGTTTGTCCAGCCGCTCGATTTCGTTCATGCCATCCGCGGCCTCTTGGCTCGTCATGTGGCTTGACATCGATTCTCATGTATGGTTAATCTTTTGCTCAATAGCTCGATTAGACAACTCTTTCGTGTAGTTTCGGAAAACAATTGAACACTGTTCGAAAGAAGCCGATATCTATCGAATTTTAGCGCGACGAATCTTTATAGTGGTGGCTGAGAACCATTCACGCACATGGTTTCACTTGACGCCCTCTCTCAGACGGGAGAGGTACGCAACTACGTCGGTGGCAACTGGACCGCGGTCGAGGGCGACGACGGCCAACCAGTCGTCAACCCCGCGACTGGCGAGGAACTCGCCTACGTCCCGTTCACCGGCCAGGCACAGCTAGACGAGGCAATCGCGACCGGGCAGAAAGCGTTCGAGACGTGGCGAAACACGCCAGTCGTCGAGCGAATCCAGCCGATGTTCCGGCTGAAAGCCCTGCTCGACGAACATCAGGACGAACTCGCGGAGATTCTCGTCCAGGAACACGGGAAGACGCTCGCCGAGGCGCGCGGGGAACTGCGCCGCGGTATTGAGAACGTCGAAGTCGCCTGTGGCATCCCGACGATGATGCAGGCTGGCTTCCTCGAAAACGCCGCACCCGGCATCGACGAAGCCGCCATCCGCCAGCCACTCGGCGTCTTCACCGCCATCACGCCGTTTAACTTCCCGGGCATGATTCCGCTCTGGTTCCTCCCGTACGCCGTCGCGACGGGGAATTCGTTCATTCTGAAGCCCTCCGAGCAGGACCCACTGGTTGCCCAGCGCATCTTCGAACTCATCGACGAGGCGGGCTTCCCAGACGGCGTCGTCCAGCTCGTAAACGGCGGGAAGGACACCGTGAACGCGCTCATCACCCACGAGGGCATCGCGGGCGTTTCCTTCGTCGGCAGCACGCCGGTCGCCCGCCACGTCTACAAGGAAGCCGCCGCCGCGGGCAAGCGCGTGCAGGCACAGGGCGGGGCGAAAAACCACATCATCGTCGCGGAGTCCGCGGACCTCCGCCACGCCGCAGAGCAGACCGTCTCCTCGGCCTGCGCCTGTGCGGGCGAGCGCTGTCTCGCCAACGACGTGGTGCTCGTCCACGACTCGGTGTACGACGAGTTCGCAGACCTCGTCGTCGAAATCGCAGACCAGCAGGTCGTCGGCTACGGGCTTGACGAGGGCACCGACATCGGCGCGATGATTTCTGCACCCCACGCAGAGCGGGTGCGCGGCCACATCCAGAGCGGCATCGACGAGGGTGCGACGCTCCTGCGCGACGGGCGAGACGTCGAAGTCGAGGGCTACGACGGCGAGTTCATCGGCCCGACCATCTTCGGCGACGTGACCCCGGACATGACCATCGCACGCGAGGAAATCTTCGGCCCCGTGTTCGGCCTGGTGCGCGTCTCGGACATGACCGACGCCATCGAGACGCTGAACATGAGCGAGTTCGGGAACGCGGCGAGTCTGTTCACCCGCGAGGGTGCGGACGCTCGCCGGTTCCGCAACGAAGCGCAGGCGGGCAACCTCGGCGTGAACGTCGGGACGAGCGCCCCGATGGCCTTCTTCCACTTCGGCGGGCGCAAAGCCTCTGCCTTTGGCGACCTGCACGCACAGGGCGAGGACATGATTCAGTTCTACACGGACAAGACCATCTACATCGAGCGGTGGCCTGACGCCTGAAGACGTGCTTATCTTTTGAGAGAGAACGTGTCTGGGTAAACGAACGCAGTTTTATGGTATGATGTGACGTATCATATGCTGTATCGGGAACCACGAGGATTCACCGAGCGATCTGAACCAGAAACTCTGATCTCAGACAGTACGGAACAGGTTAGGGGCAACAACTGAGTCTCTGTGAAAGGAGAACGAAGTCAACGCTCCGAAGGAGAACCGAAGCAACCCACAAACGTCGCCTTCCGGAAGGCGTGTTGTGAAGGCCATGTAACGGATGGCGTGTAAGCGTCGTTCGTGAATCTGGGAAACCAGAAGAGCCGTAGGGGGTTGTGGAAAACGTTTCCCGTTCGGGTCCTATTCGTGGCTCTCGACGATTTTATGTCCCCGGGTGATTACGTCGTCTCGTCGTCGCTCGCGTTCAGATACGATTCGAGGAGCAATGGGAAGTCCCGGCCTTTCAGATAGCGAAGGCCGAAATCCTCCGCCCACCGGATGATGCCAGTGTCCTCGGTGACGACCCCGGCTTCGAGTTCGCGGGCGAGAATCAGCAAGTCGAAGTCCTCCCGGGAGTCGAGAATCCCCCGCCGAAGCGTCGAGCGATACTCAGAGCGGAGTTCGGAGATGACCTTATCGACTTCGCTCATGACGTCGCCGGTCGCTGCATCTTTCGACTCCTCTGCTTTCCGCACCGCCTTCTCTGAGACGCGCAGCCCGCGGTTCACGCGATTGCTCATCTCCTCGATGAACTCGTAGACGATTTCGGCCGGAATCATCACGGTGTACCGGTCTGGATTCTTCTTGATGAGCCAGGTGTTCAGTTTCGAGAGCACCTCGTCTGAGACGCCCCGGTCTTCGAGCATCTGGGCGAGTTCGTCGTACACCGACGGCGGGATGTAACAGGAGATGTGAAGTTTGAGTTTGGCTTCGGCGATGAGGTCGAGGAGTCGGTCGACCGCTTCCTCAACGCCTTCGTCGTCCACCCGAATCTCCTCCGTGATGAACGTCGTCGTGTCAAGGACGAATCGCTGTTTCAGCGGATGGTCAGCCATCACTACCCGTTCGTCGCGCGTGGCAATAGATACCAATGGCACGTGGAAGCAACACCGTAATCAGGTTGGATGCAATAGTTGTGCCCATATTGGACAATACTGGCCTGCGGACGGTACCGATATAATCACCGCTGGAGAACGTGCAGTGACCACCCCGCTCTCACATAAATGAACTACGCACAGGGTATTCGGCAGAATCGCGCACAGTTCGCCCTCCAACTGTTGACCGTCTTCGCCGTCGGCCTCACCATCGGGGCCGAGCGAAACGTCGTCCCGCTGTTGGGCAGAGACCTCTTCGGCGTCGAGTCGCTCGCGATTATCGGGTCGTTCGTCGTGAGCTTTGGCTTCGTCAAAGCCCTGCTCAACCTCTACGGGGGAAAATGGTCGGAGACCTACGGTCGTCGCCCGATTCTCATCGCGGGCTGGCTAGTTGCCCTTCCTATCCCGGTCATCCTTATCTACGCGCCGAACTGGTGGTGGATTACGCTCGGGAACGTCCTCCTCGGGGTCAATCAGGGCCTCGCGTGGAGTATGAGCGTGAACGCGAAAATCGACCTCGCGGGTGAGGCCGCCCGCGGCACCGCCGTCGGCCTGGATGAGGCGTTTGGCTACACGGGCGTCGCCATCGGCGCGTGGATTACCGGCGTCATCGCCGCCGAATACAGCCTCCAGCCAGAACCGTTTTACTTCCTCGCGGGGGTCATCGTCCTCGCCCTCTTCGGTGCGATATTCTTCGTCGAAGAGACGCTGCCCTACGCGCAGGCTGAGGCCGACGCGAGCGACGGTACTGACGCAGACCTCCCTTTCACCGCCGTCCTCAAGCGTGCGACGTGGGGCGATCGAACGCTGTTCGCCGCCGCACAGGCGGGCAGCGTCGAGAAGTTCGTGGACGCTCTCGTCTGGATTGCCTACCCCCTCTATCTCACCGCCAACGGGCTGAACGTCGCACAGGTCGGCGTAGTCGTTGGCGTCTACGGCGGCGTCTGGGGCGTCCTCCAACTCTACACCGGCAAACTCGCAGACGACATCGGCCGGCGCATCCCGATCATCTTCGGGATGTTCATCGCCGGGGCGGGCGTGCTTGGCACGGTTTTCGTCACCGGCTACTGGCCGTGGATACTGACTGCCGGATTCACCGGCGTCGGGATGGCGCTGCTCTACCCGAACCTCATCACCGTGGTTGGCGACGCCGCCCACCCGACGTGGCGGGCGACGGGCCTCGGCGTCTACCGCATGTGGCGCGACGCTGGCTACGGCTTCGGGGCAATCCTCATCGGCGTCACCGCAGACGCCCTCGGCATCGAGGCAGCCTTCGTGATGGTCGCCCTCGCGATGTTCCTCTCTGGCGGCGTCGCGATTGTCTGGATGCGCGAAACCCACCCGGAGTTCGGCGCGGAAGCCTACCGGACGGGGGTCTCGCCAGTCACGGAAGATTGAGCGCGAAAGAAAAACTGCGGTTTAGTCGCGACGCTGGCCTTTGCGGGTGGACGGACGGTTGTGTTCCGTCCCCTTGCCACGCTTCTGGAGGCCGCGGTTGGACTTGCCGGCGCTGGTGAGACCGCGGAAGGCGCGTCCCTTGTGGTCTTCGTCGACGATCCAGTTGAGGTCGTCGTCGTTCTGGATGGCCGGGTGTGCCGGGTCGACCAGAATCACTTCGAACCACTTCTGTCGGCCGTCTTCACCGACCCAGTAGGAGTTGAGCACGCGCATGTTGCGGTACTTCGTCGAGGAGCGCTCCTCGGCGATGCGCTGGATGGACTTCTTGCGCGTGATGCGGTTTACGCCCTGGCGCTTCGACCGGCGACCGGCTTTGTGGCGCTGTTTGCGGGCGCTGCCCTTGCGGACGCTGACGCGCACGACGACGATGCCCTGCTTGGCCTTGTAGCCGAGCTGGCGGGCTTTGTCGAGGCGGGTGGGGCGCTCGATGCGCTCGATTGCGCCCTGGTTTCGCCAGTCCTGCATTCGTTCCCACTGCAGGTCGGCGAGTTTGCCTTCCTTCGGGGTCTTCCATGCGTCTCGGATGTGAGAGTAGAAGCTTTTTGCCATGGGTATCACCACGGGCGTTGCGTGGTTCAGCCATCTCGACGGCGCGGGGCCGTGCGGTTCGGTGGACGGTCCACCCTGGCCACATTCCGACCTGAATTCACAGGTGCCCGCTGGTGCCCGTGTCGCCCAGCGAGTTGTTCGCCACTTCCGCGCTTTGCCGCTTAAGGCCTTCGAATCGGACGTTCGCTACGAACCGTTTCACACCTTACGTCGGACATAAGGTCCGTATTTTGTAATCTTTGCATCTGCTTAACAAAGGGCATCCGGCCCAGAATACAGGACGCCATGGTGCCACTACCAAGCGGCGCAGATGGCGACTTGCCCGCACACCAATCCGGCCGTTCGGAGGTGAACTGAGATGTTGGAGTTACTCACGCCGCTGCAGGCGTTCTCCGGCCAGTTCCTCCAGTATGCGCTGTTGTTCTTCGTGCTGGCGATCATCGCGTCCGTCGTGGGAGCACGCGGGATTGCGGGGATTACGATGGAAATCGCGAAAATCTTCATCGCGATCTTCCTCATCCTCGCCATCATCGCGCTCATCCTGTGACGTGACGCCGTGATTTTTCTGACGCACTCGCGACCCTGAGAGTCACAACGCCAAACTGCTGGCCAGTTGCCTTTTTAACTCACGTCCCAACGCAGAATCTATGGGGAGCGATTCGACGGTGGCGTGGGAGTACAAGACAATTCAGCCGCCTCGTGGTTCGACGAAGAAAGAGGCGACGGACCCGACAGCTGAACTCAACGAACTCGGCAGCGAGGGGTGGGAACTCGCGGAATCTATCTCGTACGTCGGCGGCGGGACGAAGTATCTGGTCTTCAAACGCCCGGCCACAGAGGACAGTGATGAGTGATCAGGCGACGACCGACTTGAACGGCGACGCCGACTCGGACACGGAGTTAGACACCGCTGGTGACGCGGACATCAGCACCGCGAACACGATGACCGAGCGGACCAACGAGAGTCGCATCAAACTGTACGTGATGCTGGACGCGAACCGCCTCGCGGTGACGGGGGCGCTCGCCGGCCTGGTGTTCGTCTCGTTGCTCGTCCTCGGGGCGGTGTTCTACCCGGCGTTCCAGTCCGACCTCCAGTCGGGGGACACCATCGAGACAATCTTCTCGACCATGCTCGGGGCGATCATCACCGGGACGACGCTCGTCGTCACCATCACCCAGTTGGTCGTCTCACAGGAGAACGGCCCACTCGGCGACCAGCACCTGCGCATGAGCAACACGATGGACTTTCGCACCTACACGAAGGAGTTTCTCGGCCACCCGGTGCCGGCGGACCCATCTGCGTTCCTCCAGCATCTCGTCCATGCCACACAGCGCCGGACCAAGGCCTTCCGCGACCAGATTTCAGGTCACGACAACGACCAATTGCGCGACGAGGTGGACGAGTTCACCGACAGTCTGACCGGGAACGCAGACGAGGTGAAGTCCGAACTCGACGGCGCGAAGTTCGGCGAGTTCGACGTGCTCTACTCGGCGCTCGACTTCAATTACGGCTGGAAGATTTTCCAGGTCGAGCGGATTCAACACGAGTACGAAGACGTCCTCACCGACGACGACCAGGGGCTGCTCGAAGAACTGAAGACGACGCTCACGATGTTCGGCCCTGCCCGCGAGCACATCAAGACGCTCTACTTCGAGTGGGCGCTCATCGACCTCTCCCAGATGATTCTCTACGCCGCGATTCCGGCGCTCATCGTCTCGGGTGGGATGCTCACGTTCATCGGGAGCGGAACGGTGCCAGGCACGATGCTCGGCATCCCGACTATCGTCTGGCTCGTGGTCGGGGCGCTGTCGATTACGCTGTTGCCCTTCCTGTTGCTCGTGTCGTACATCGCCCGCATCGCAACCATCGCGAAGCGAACGCTCGCCATCGGACCGCTCATCCTGCGCGAATCGCAGCGCTAAGCGGCTTTCGATGGCGTCGAGAGAACCACCGGGTTCTGAGATGGCGACGAGAGAAGCGGTCCGCGCCCCCCAGCGCGGCGGAGTCCCCCTTCGGAAGCTCCATCCAATGATTTCATCTCGTCCGACAGCGGGAAAGCGCTGTCGTGGAAACCGTCCCAGAGCCCAGCCGTCAGTTCCGACGGCGCAGGCACTATTCTTGTGCCTGCATTTGCAAGTCGCCGCCGGCATGCGATATCGCCTGCATTTGCATGGTCAAGTAATTTGGGGGACAGACTCCAAGTAGCGCTATGACGATACAACTCGCCGAAATCGATTCGGGGAAGACGGTGTTCTGGGGAGACGAGACGGTTGGCGAAGTCGCACGCGTAGACCAGGAGACGGTGTACGTCGCGCCGCAAACCGGACTTTCCGGCCTCCTGCGTTCGAAACTCGGGTGGTCGGTGAGCGAAGACGGGATGGACACCTACCCGCTCGCACTCCACGCAGTCGGGTCGGTCAGCGACGACGGTGTCTACCTGAAAGACGATTATTAGCACGTTTCTGAACAGTCTCGACCACCTACTGGAGGCGGGTCTGCAGGCAATTTCTCTGTTCGGCTTTCACAAGCAAGCCACGGGTCTACAGGAGTGGCGCTCGTGGTCAATTATACCATATGTCACAGCGCTCTGTAGTCAATCAGACGTCAGCAGCCACAGACCCGACGAACGCGTTTTCGGACGTGGTCGTGGTTTCGAACCGACAGCCGTATCGCCACTCCTTCGACGAGGACGGCGAAACGATTTCCGTAGACAGACCGTGTGGCGGCCTCACCGCCGGTCTCGACCCCGTGATGCAGGAGATACAGGGGACGTGGGTCGCCTGGGGTGATGGGGACGCAGACTCCGCGTCGACCGACGACGACAACTGTGTCCGGGTCCCGCCCGACCAACCCAGATACACGCTGCAACGGCTCTCGCTCAGCGAGTTCGACGTTCGAGGCTATTACGACGGCTACAGCAACCAGCTGCTCTGGCCGCTCTGTCACAGCATGGCCGAGAAAATTGACATCGACACGGGCGACTGGCAGACCTACCGTGAGGTGAACGATAAGTTCGCAGACGCGGTCGTCACCCACGCCCAGCCGGGCGGTGCAATCTGGTTCCAGGACTACCACCTCACCCTCGTGCCGCGGATGGTGCGAAATCGTCTGGACGAGGACGTCCGACTGATGCACTTCTTCCACATCCCGTGGCCCGCCCCGGACGTCTTCCGCGCCTGTCCCCACGCGGAACGAATCCTCGACGGCCTCACCGGGAACGACCTGCTCGGCTTCCACACGCCGCGGTTCGCCGCGAACTTCCTCGAATGTGCAGACCGGTTGCTCCCCGAAGCGACGGTCAACTGGGAAGAGAATACGGTTCACACCGCGCAGGGCACGACGACCGTCACACACGCCTCGATGGGTATCGACGAGGAATCCGTCCGGAAGCAGGCCCGTGCCGCAGACGGATCGTTCTGGGCCGACTTCCGTGCCGAACACAGCATCGATGCTGACGTGCAGGTCGCCCTCGGCGTGGACCGTCTCGACTACACGAAAGGGATTCCAAAGCGCCTCGACGCCCTCGAATCGCTGTTCGAGCATCGTCCCGACCTACGAGAGGAACTAACCTACGTTCAGAAGGGGACCGAAAGTCGCAGTCGCATCCCTGCCTATCAGAATCTTCAGGAGACCGTGGCCGACGCCATCGAGCGCATCAACGACCGCTTCGGGACCGACGACTGGCAACCGGTGGTCGAGACGCGAGCGCACCTCTCACGCGAACACCTCGTCTCGCTGTATCACCACAGCGATATCGGCCTCGTTAGTTCGCTGCGTGACGGGATGAACCTCGTCGCGAAGGAGTACATCGCTGCCCAGACAGACGATGACGGTGTCCTGGTTCTCAGCGAACTCGCCGGCGCGAGCGAGGAACTCGGTGAGGGGGCACTCACGGTCAATCCCCACGACACCGGCGCGATGGCCGCGACGATCGAGCAGGCAATCGAATTGTCGAAAGCAGAGCGCATCGCCAGGATGCGTGCGCTCAGAGAGGTCGTCCGCGAGGAGAATCTGGAGTCGTGGATAGACGGCTTCTTCGCCGAGGCCGCCTCAATCGAGTGACGACCCGGCTTCCTGTTTTTGTCCCGCGCCGAACCCGACGCGCAGGAGTTTCGGTTTCATCACGAACACGGCGCTCACGAGCACGACGATGCCAGCGACGGTGAACGTGAGCGAGTAGCCAAGCGTGTCGGCGAGCGCCCCGCCGAGCAGGCTTCCGAGTCCGCCGGCGAGCGCGGAGAGCGCGGTGTACATCCCGAGGGCCTCACCCCGAATCACCGACGGCGCGAGGTCCGAGATGAACTCGGTCGCGGTGAGCGCGATGACTGCCCAGGCAGCACCGATGAGTGCGAAGATGCCACCAAGTGCAAGGACGCCCGCGTCGAATGCCGTGCCCGAGCCGACGAGCGCGACGGCGGGAAGTGCGGTCCCGCGAATAGAGAGCGCACCCGCCTGGAGCGACCGACGATTGCGCGTCGCGCTCAATTCCCCGGCTTTGCCGAAGAAGACTGCCGACCCGAGCGCCGACACGACGTAGAACAGGTAGATGAACGTCTCAGAGTAGCCGACCACCGTGAGATACGCCGGCAGGGGAGCGAAGAAGATGCCGAATCCGGCGAAGAACAGCGCCACGGTAAAAAAATACGCCGCCAGCGCCGGGGTGAATCGGGTGACGAACTGCTGGGGCTGGAGCCCTCTGACCTTCCAGTACAACTGACTCGGCAGGAATGGGAACGTGGACGCGACGACCGGACGAGGGTTTCGCTGCCGGTTCGTCGTTCCGTTCGAGGGCGTCCGCCCCCCACCGACAGGCAACCAGACCCCGGCGGCGAGGACGCTTCCGACTGCCATTGCGGCGCACATCCCAAAGAAGAGTCGCTGGCTCGCGAGCGCCGGGAGTGCGAAGATTTGACTCGACACGACGGTCCAGACAGTTCCGATGGCGAGGCCGCTCGCCCAGCCGTAGCCCTGGACTCGGTTGAGGTGGGCGAGCCGTCCACTCCGTTCGCCGGGATTCGCGTCGTTCACTGTCAGTATGGTGAACACGGGCGTCGCGGCGGAAAACGAGAGCCAGAGCAACCCGTTCAGCGCGACAATGAGGGTCGTTCCAGAAACGACCGGAATGGTCGCAAGCGAGAGCCCGATGCCGCCGAGACTAGCCACGCCGAGCAGTCGCCAACGCCCCATCCTGTCGGCGAGTCGTCCCCAGACGAGTGCCCCGACTGCGCCAGCGAGTGCCGCCATTGACGCGAGCACGCCGAGTTCGCCGGGCCCGGCACCGAGGTTGACCACGTAGAGCGGCACGAGCAACGACGCACCGCCGGCGGCAATCGAGCCCAGTCCCCACGCAGCAAGCCATCTATTTTCACCCATATATTGTGTTGGAAAATCAACTCTCACGACGTAAAGAACTGCGGGCCAGTCGACGCCGAAAGACGGCGAGAACAGCGAGCAAGCGGCCGTCGCTCAGCCCTCAACGTCGGCCGAACTCGCCAGTTCAGCCCACAACCTACCGAGGAAAGCGGTCACCGCCTCCGGGTCAGACAGCTGATACGCGGCAGTGGTTTCGCTGGTGGTTCCGACGTGAACCGACGCGCCCGACCGGCCGACTGCTCGGAAGGCGGCTTCGTCGGTCGTATCGTCGCCAATGTAGACGGTAGTCGCACCCGGGCCAGCGGACTCGTCGACCAGTTCGACGATAGCTCCTTTGTCCCAGGAGACAGCCGGACGCACTTCGAGTATCTCCTTACCGTCGCCGACCTGAACGGGACGGTCTGCGTCCGCGACCGCTCGGTCCACTGCTCGATGCACTGCCTCGACCTGCTGACTTGCAACCCCTCGGTAGTGAATGGTCGCGGTGACGTCTTTGTCCTCTACGAACGCGCCGTCGATGTCCACGAGGCTGTCTCGAACCGTCTCGACCACCGAACGAATGGTCGGTTCACACGCCGCCGCGAGCGGGTGGATGACCGTTCGCCCGTCTCTCTGCAGTTCGAGTCCGTGATTCCCGGCGTAGGTGAGTCCCTCGATGCCAACCCGGTCGCGCACGTCGGCGAGCGCCCGCCCGCTGATGACGGCCACTTCGGTGGCCGGATGGTCACGGAACGCGGTGAGCAGTCGTCGATTCTCGCTGGCAAGCGTCGCGGCGGTCGGGTCGGCGCGAATCGGCGAGAGCGTCCCGTCGAAGTCGAGACAGAGCGCGAGCGTCTCTTCGGCTGCCAGTTCGGCGGCGACGCGGCGCTGTACCACTGGCTCACGAAGCGACTGGGGAGACGAACACATTTCGTGAGTCGTCACACTCGCGTGAGCCAATTAAGCGCTCTGGCGGTTCCAGCGGCACCCGCCCCTGCCAGCGCGCGCTACCAGCGGCTATTTCGAGGTCCAATCCACTTGGTTTGCGTCGAAGTGGGAGAAAACATTTACCAACAGATTAACATTTTGTCGTATGCAGGTTCCTCCACATCGGCCATCTGCTACTCCCGGCGGTCGCTCCCCGTCTCGACGGACGTTCCTGACTTCGCTCGGTGGGGTGGCCATTGGCACAGTCGGTGGGTGTGTTACACGTACAGACAATGCCCCCAGATATCGGCTTTCCCTTCGCAGGCTCGGGCCATCTCTTGTGGGTCGGTTCACCTGGCGAGCCGCCGGTCCGTACGACGAATCCGACCGGGACCTTGCTTCACGAATCGTAACCGAGGGCGCGGTCACCACCGAGGGTTTCGCCCTTTCGACCACCGGGAGAAACGTTCCCGCCTATCTGGAACAGGAAG